>CAMVGU010000004.1 GCA_947167105.1 uncultured Selenomonas sp.
GCTTCTGCCCTTGCCAACAAGTCCAGAATCTGCTCCTTGCTAAGTTGTTCCATGACGTGTCCCTGCCTTTGCCCGCAAAATATCCGCACTGCCCTGCCTATGTATCACAGCAAACAAAGCTACTCAGTGGAAATCTCATCTACTGCTACACCTTCGCTTCTCTTGGGTGGATGCATCTAAATGCACCCATCTGCACCCGGACGCACCCAAGTTGCACCCATTTACACCCGCCGCAATAATGAGTTGTAGCAAATTTATTGTCATTTCGCTACTATGCACTGATTGGAAACTTGGAAGAATCCCCGAAACCTCTTATATCAAGGGGTTTCGGGCATCCGTCCAATAATCTGAATTGTATCGGATTCACGGTAAATTGATTGCATTTGTCATAAGGATTATGTATAAAAATGACATCCGGATGTAGTGCCTCCAAGTCGAAAGTTTCACAATCCAAGGTGGGCACATAGCTGGGAAAGAGATTTCGCTCATTATGCCATTCTTTAGCTGTACCGTCTGGATTTCTGTCGGCGTAAGGAATGGGGACGACGTAGCTGTGGCAGTGCTCCGGGTCAGCAACTGATGCTTTCCAGATGGATTCCAGGCTGTCCCACATGCTGGCCTTGTATGGCAGCAGGAACACTATTTCCTTCTTCTGCCGTGCCAAGCGGGAAAGTGCGGGCTCGTCTTTTAGATTCGTGTAGAGCTGGTTCAGGATGGATGCCACCAGTTCCGTGATTTCTTTGAGGTTACTACGGTCATCCTGTTCTATGGCCTGCTCCATTGCCTGGGACAAGGTCAATAAAAACTGCTGGCATTTTGTTTCATATACTTGCCTGGGCATGACATCACTGCAGGCACTATCTGCTTTACGCAATAATCCCAGGGGCTTTTTCAGGAGCTGGGGCTGGCGGGAGATGCGAATGCGCAATAACTCTGCTTCCGCTCTTGCCAAGAGATCCAGAATTTGCTCCCTGCTCAGTTTTTCCATGCTGCTCCCTGCCCTTGTATGTGAGATTGTCAGTGTTATTTGTTTATTTACAGCGAGGGAATTCCCCCACCACCGCCTTCGGCGGTTCCCCGCCCCCATGGGGGGGGCGGACTTGTGGCTTGGCGATAGCGACTACCCCGCCTGTATATCACAGCGATAAAGCTGTTATTCTCATCATAAGCGTTGCCGGAACTTTCTTGCCCTTGCGGCAGAAAGTCTGCGGGAGAAAACATCCCGCTTCGCTCCGCATCATGGCTGTGGTCCTGGCCTCTCCGGAAGCTTGCGCTTGTCTGAGACCGACTGTTTGCCTTATGTCAATACCATCCGTTTCGGCCCTTGCGGTAAAACTGCCCGCAGGCAGCTTGTCCTCAACTTCCGACAGCTTAACCATGTTCCATACGGTATTTTTTCTCAATGTTTCTGGCGCCGTTCAGGGATGCCGTCACCTCATAGCCGCAGTGCTGGCACTTGAAGTGGTTGCCTGCGGTTGTTTGTCCCGTCGCTCCGCAAACCGAGCAGGTAAGCCCTGTCCCCTTGGAGGGAATTCTGACGAGCTCAATGGAGCGTTCCTCGCATTTTTCTCCCAGGCGTTCCCTGATGAATCCCCGGAAGCTTCTGGCCAGTTTCCGTTGGGCGGTCTTAGCCAGATTGCCGCCCTTCCCCACCTTGAACGGATGGGTGATGACGATGCGGCAGGGATGATTCTTTGGTCACGGGTGCTGTAAGGACGATATAATCTTCCTTGACCTCCACATGAAGCTGGCGACTGAACTGCCGCCCGTCCCGCAGGGGGATTTCCATGCGTTTTCGCGGCTGCCGTCCGGCAATCCGCATGACACCGTTCTTGTAGGAGTAGCCTGCTTTAGGCGATATTGTGAAACCGGCCTCCCGCATCACCTGTATCCTGCCCAGGCGCTTGCGGGTCTGGCGGCGGAGCCAGTTGTTCAGACGATGCTTGTCCACCGGCAAGTCCTTCACCAGGTTCGGCTCCTCATAGTCCTCCCCTTGCAGGATGGCCGCGTAGACACTGTTCCATTTCAGGACAGTGTAGATATATGTCCTGTCCTCCTTGGTAAAGCCTTCGTGAAAAGAGGCCAGCCGTTTCAAGGTGTCTCGCAGAATCCCCCAGCGTCCCTTGATGGCGGTCAGCGCATCCAGTATGGCCAGCTCGTAATAGACGATAGGCATACCGAGCTTTTGACGCATGCCCGAAGCACGCATCTCGCTAAGCACCGTATAGCCAGGTGTCAGCTTGCCAAGGCTTCCTATGCCGCTGTAACACTCATATGTGGTCTTTTTTGCATCCTCCATGCAATATCATACTTCGTATTGTAACATTACTTGACAGCAGTTGTCAATATTGTATTTTGAAATTTTTTGAATTTTTGTGATTTTTAGGAGGGATACCTATGCCAAGAGCAGGGGACAACATCTACAAAAGGAAGGACGGTCGATGGGAAGGGCGTTATGTCAAGGGACGCAGGAACGGTCGCACTATCTTCGGATCGGTGTTTGGAAGGACGCGCCGGGAAACCAAGGCTAAGCTTGCAACCGCCCAATATGAATGGAAAGAGGGCTTATCGGAGGCAAAGCACAACAGAACTAAGCTGGTAGGTATCAGCAATGCATGGCTCAAGGAATCTGAGGCGTTTCTCAAGGAATCTACCGTTGCCAAGTACAGGGACTATCTGCGCTGCTATATCTGCCCAAGATTCGGCAAGACGAATATGGCGGACATCAACGACGAGATACTGTCTGCCTTCTGCGTTGACCTGCTGGAAAATGGTGGTGCAAACAATCAGGGACTTTCTACCAAGACCGTTTCGGAAATCTTTCGTGTCATGAAACAGTTGCGGAAGTTTGCGCTGCTAAGAAAAATAGTCGTTGGCTACACGGCAGAATGTCTGGGAATCAAGCAAAAAGCCAAACCGCTCCGTGTGTTCAGCCCGCTGGAACGGGAGAAACTGCATACCTATCTGGACGAAAGCCAAAACCGCAGACATCTTGGCATTCTGCTCTGTCTGTCCACGGGACTCCGGCTCGGCGAGCTTTGTGCTCTCAAATGGGACGATATTTCTCTGGAGGAGAAAAAAATCTATGTACACCGGACTTTGCAGCGGATTCGCGATGATGAAAGTTCCGGCGCAAAAACCAAGATTGTAATCACGGCTCCAAAAAGTAACTGCGCCATCCGCACGATTCCGCTTCCTGACAAGCTTTGTTCCGCTCTCGCGCCGACTTGGCAGCCGGGAGCTTTTTTCTTGACCGGAGATACGGAGAAATTCCTGGAGCCCCGCATCATGCAGTACCATTTCAAGGCCGTGCTTAATGCAGCAGGTATCGCCGACGCAAACTTTCATGCGCTTCGGCACACCTTCGCCACACAATGCGTGGAGGCAAATTTTGATGTGAAATGTTTGAGCGAACTTTTGGGTCATTCCGATGTAAGCATTACCATGAATCGCTATGTGCATCCCACGATGGAGTTGAAGCGACATAACATGGAGAAATTGCTTTCCTGAACCTTATAAGCCGTCAGAACAAGCCGTCAAAAAAAGCCCAAGCCAGATTTGGCGCGGCCTCAAGGGGGCAAACCGTGAAGTATCCTACTTCACGAAAACAATAGATGATTTACAGACCGCTAATCTGTGTAAAATGAACCTCCCTCAGCCCAGTAAAATCAGGCGATGGGAGGTTTTTGTAATCCCTTTGTAAGTGAGGTTTCACTTACAAAGTACAGCATGATTTTCAAGTGAAGTATCACTTGAAAATCATGCTCCCATCGAGTATAATTGTGCATGGAGGGATTGCCATGAGAACAAAGGAAGCTGTCACACGCAGGATACGGGAGCTTTGCCGGGAGCGGGACATCACGCCCAACGCCCTGAGCCATATCGCAGGTGTCTCCCAGGCCACCATCAAGAGCATCCTGAACGATGAAAGCAAGAATCCCGGCGTAGTGACCATACAGAGGATTTGCGAGGGATTCCACATCACCCTGCGGGAGTTCTTTGATACGGTCGAATTTGAACGACTGGAAAGTGAAGCCGGGCGAAGAAGGGGGAAAAACCATACCATTTGATATAAATACCAAGCGCATCAAAAGACCTTGCAGCCTGCCGGTAATCGGCAAGCCGCAAGGTCTTCTCTTTCATGCCAGCAAATCCTCCAGCAATGCTCCCAGCAGGCTTTCCTGATAGAAAGCTGTGCCGCACTCCCGTAGCCTAACGGCAAGTTCTCGCAGAGCCTGATCTTGCAAGCCCTGTAGCTGGCTCAGGCGGCGGACAGGGATTTTCTCTCCTGTCTGGCCATATTCGCTAGTCCCCATGTGCCAGAGCCTGCTGCCTGGGCAGCGCATCAGCACTTTGTCCGCGATGCTGAGCCCCTCCGGGTCATAGTCACCGGAGTAATATATCCTGGCGCCGCTGTCTGTCAGCCTATCCAGCAAAGCCCAGGAAGCAGTCTTGGGCTGCCCGTGCAAGCATATGAGAGGCTTGCGCAAGCCCCTCTCTTGCAGTTCGTCCAGCAAAGCGGAAAATACTCCCGCATTTTCTACTATATAGCAGGGCCAGCCTGCATCTGCCGCTTTGCCTGTCTCCAAGAGCCTGGCATTACATTCTGAGCCTTTCTCCCAGGGACAGAATACATCTGCCCTTGTTATTTCCCGCAACGGCACATTCAAAGGTGCCATATCCTGCGCAGCCTGCCGCCAATACAAGCGCTCACACCAGCCGCCTGCCGGTTCCTCCATCTGCATAAAGGCTCTGAGCCCGTACACCGTCACTTGATTCAACAGGTCATCCCGCAGAATATGCGCTTCGTAGAGCAGTTCCGTCCTGGCCTCGGCCTGGCTTGGGGACAGGCGTCCTCCGCCCAGATAGGACAGAGCCCTGCAGAAAAGTTTTCCTGCTTCGGTGTTTTCATCCAGGGCATGGGGCTGACCGCACAGACGATTGGCAAAAAAAGGCAGACGCTCATACCGCTTGCCCACCGGCAGAGAAGCCAGGGCCAGAGCCGTCAGGCGCAAGGCTGACACAGCCTCTGCACCGGTTTCATGCCAGCGGAAATGTCCCAGCAAAATAGCTTCCAGCCACCTGCCGGCCTTGCCTTCAGGGTAAGCCCGGTAAACCGTCAAGACCTCGCTGCGCCAGGACTGCTCCCGGATGCTGGCTGCTTCCTTTTTGGTCTGCAGATAATCCGGCTGCACCTCTGCAACAACCCTGGGCAGGGATAAGCTGCCGAAGCGTGTCTTGCTCCAGGCCCTGCATAATGCTTCAAAAGACAGGCGGCTGCCCTCGGGGGCCTGACGCAGAAAGGCTGCCAGTTCCGCCCGTTCCTCCGGTGCCAGTCCTGCCAGGCTGACAGAACCGCCCCAGCGGCCCAGGGAGCGGTATTTTTCCGCAAACTTGCGGCACAGCTCCAGTATAGCGGGATGAGAATGCAGGTAGGCACCGGCCTCCCGCCGGAGCGCATGCTCATTATCTCCCGGCTGCTCACTCCTCTGCATCGTCTCCCTGCTCCTTCTCCGGCACCAAAAGTTCCCTGCGCTCGCCGTTCCAATGAGTCCCGTATAAGGTCACATAGTTTGCATTAAGGGGGCGCAACAATTCGTAAATATTCAGCTCCGGCACTACATCGTAGTCCCCCCAGATAGCCTGGGAATTCATGATGTAGTTAAAGCCCATGGCCTCCACCAGACGGAACATGTCGCGCATATTCTGCTCATCTACCCCCGCGAATGCTTCATCCAGAGTAATCAGGCAGGGAGCATCCGGCGCCGCATCCATGTAACGCGAATAGGCTGCCGAGAAGAGGGGCACATACATGGCCATGGCCTTCTCGCCGCCGCTAAAACTGAAGAAAGCCCTGTCCGTCAGCTCCCGCCGCTTGATCTGCTCTCCCTTGTCATAGAAAAGCTGGAAGCGGAACCAGTGGCGATAGTCCAGCAGTTCGCGCACGGCCATCTGGAATGATTCGCTGTCCCGTTCCTCGCCCTCAGATACCATCCGGGCACGCTCGATACGGGTCTGGAAATGCTGCACCAGACGCTGCATATCCTCCTGCCGCAATGTTTCGGGGTCTGCATGCAGCAGTTCCACCAACTCGGCTGCGTCCAGCTCATCATCCGTCTCCCCCCGCAATGGTTTCCATTCCAGGCGGAACTTCAGGGCACTGGAGGTATCGCTTTTCTGCATCAGTCCGTTCATCTTCCTAATCCAGTCCTCCGCTGCATAAATGCGGTCACTGATGGCACGGCCGATGCTGTTCATGATGATTTCCTTGTAGATGCGCTTGTCCTGCTCCGACAGGAGATTCTGCTGCTCAGCGATGTGCTTTACCAGCCAGGCACGCTGAGCATAAGGGGTTTCCCTGCGACCATCCATTTCTATGCGGATGATGGCACGTTCCCCCTGGGCACGCAGTTCACGCCAGGCTGCCTGGAACTGATCATACTGCTCAAGGGACAGCTCCTCCCACGGCCCCTCAGCCTGGCTGGGAGCCTCCGTTTCATCGCCGATGTTTTCCAGCTGCATGCGATAATCTGCCAAAAGGCTCTGCTCGTTGTAGAACTGATTGGTCATATGCTTATAGGCCCTGGCCAACCCCTCGCCCTCAGCAGACTTGGCCTGCCACTCCCTGCACAAAGCCTGCAACTGCGCCTCCGTAGGCGCCTCCTGGCCGGAAAAGACAAAGCCCCGCTCCAGCTCGGCAGCCAGGAGTCTTTGCCAGCCTGACAGCAGTCCCTGATAAAGCTGGCTGCGTGCCCCCAGGGAAATTAGTTCCTCCTTCAGCCTTGTCTGCCTGGCTTCTGCTGCAGCAGCACGCCTGACTGCCGCATCCCTTTCACGTGGCAAGGCAGAAAGACGCGCAACAACTTCCGCTACACGCTTCTCCACACCGGCAGCATCCATCTGTTCCAATTGGCGGGACAAGGCTTCCAGCAACTGCCGCAGCTTCTGCACGGCCATTTCCGTTTCCGTGCGTTCACCGCTGGCCTCCGCCATTTCCAGGCGCAGTTCCTCTATATCCTCCGCAATGCGCGCCGCAGTTTGCCTGGCATGCCTGCAGCCGGTCACACAGCTTTCCAGACGAACGAGCTGCGGCCTGTACTCCTGCATGGCCTTTTCCGCCTCCTCATAGGCGGACTGGGTCAGGGGCAGGACGCTGGCACCACAACGCTGCTGCAGTGCCTGGCGGCAGGCAGCAAGCTTTAGACGCAGTTCCTTAAGCTTTCCATCCAGCTGCCTGACCAGCTCCTGCTGCTGCCCGATAAAGCTGTCCTTGGCCTGTACATCCTGAAAGGCCTCCATGAGCTCCTGACAGGAGGGGAATTCCCGCCTGGCCTCGGCCAGGCGCTGCCGCTTCTCCTGCAGTTTTTGCTTCACGGCCAGCCTGTTGGCCTGCTCCTCCTGCAACCCTGCCAGATGCGCTTCAAGCTCCGCAATCTGTTGGCGGCGATAGGCCATGCGGGCCTGCCTGCCAATGTAGAGAGCCTGCTCCCTGGGTGCTGTCTGGCCCCAGAGGGGGCCCACTGCATATGCTCCGCTGGAAATATCCAGCACCAGATTCGAGCCGCCTGCCTGGGACAGCTTGCCGTCCTCTGAAACAATGATGCTGCCCAGCACTTCGGCTACACGCTCCTGGCTAAGGCCGCACTCAGGGGGAAGCTGGGCCGGCTGCAGGTAATCCAGGAGCGATGGTGCCAGCAAAACCGTCTCTCCCGCTTGCAGCACGCTGCCGTAAGCATCCTCCGGCAGGGCTGCCGCAGCCTCATTGTCCCGCAGGATCACCGATTGCAGCACGCCCGCATCCATGAGGGCAGTCTCCAGACGTTCCCGTGTGGCCATATCCAGTTCTTCCCTGAATTCCGTGGCTTCATAGAAGGACAAAAAGGGTACCGATGCTTCCCGCAGGCGCTCCCTGGCTTCCGCATAGGGCGGCGCCAAGGGCAGCTCGGCCTCCTTCGCCGACCGCAGACGCTCCAGCTCAGACTGCTCTAAAGCAACCTCTTCTGCCAGTTCCTTCAGCTTTGCCTCCAGGCGGCCCAGTTCACCGGACAGACTTTCCTGCTGCTGACCGTAAATTTCATCCAGGGCCAGGCCCACATCCGTGCTGTCACAATCCTCGCACAAGGAGCGCAGCAGGCTGCTGACACGCATCTCCTGCTCCTCCGTCAAGGGCATGGCCTCCTGCCAAGTGGCGTGCCATTCATAAAAGGCCCGCAGCAGTTCCTCGCGCATCTGCTCGAACATCTGCCGCAGCTTCTGCTGCTCCTGGCGCAGCGCATCCAGCCGCTGATCCGCCTCGCCCAGAGCATGCTCCTGCCGCACGGCCTCTGCGCAACGCTGCTCAAAAGCTGCAATTTCCCTGCGCCTGGCACTGAGTTCCCTGCCGTAATCCTGGCTCTGCTTCTGCCAGAGCTGCAACTGCTCCAGATAGTCCTCTGCTTGCAGGTCAAACTCCCGCTGCAAAGCCGCGTCTGCCTGAAAATCAGCCTCCGCAGCCAAATCCCTGAGTTCGGCCATGATGTCTGCAGCCAGGCGCTCCTGCTCATCAGCCCGCCTGTCATCTGCCTCCCGCTGGGAAAGCAGGCTCAGCTCCTTCTGCCTTTGCTCCTGGCATTTGCGCGTGCGCTTATCCAGCATGAGCTGCTGCCCGGCCAGCTCAGTCCTGGCCTGCTGCTGGCGCTCGGCGGTCTTGTAGGCTTCATTTTCCTGCAGGGCCTCCCGCTCCGCCTCCAGTGACTCATACTCCGCAGCCAGACGCTGCTGGCTGGCCACAGCCTCATCCAGTTCCTCGCCTGCCGCTTTCAGCGCCGCTTCTCCCTGCTTTGTCTCCCTGGCCAGCCTCTCCCTAATCTCCCGGTATTTCTGCACAGCCAGGCCGCGCTCAGCCAGGAGCGCGGTATTATAGCCATCATAGGCAGCGCACAGGCGATCAAAGGCTTCTTTTTCCCGCTGCAGCTGCTCCAGGGAAAGCTTGGTGCGCTGCATATTCTCCAGTGTCTCCGACAGAGGGCGCAGTTCATCATCGGAAAGTGTAGGCAGGGCAGCCTCCAGAATTTCATAGATGACTGTCGGCTTGAAATCCCTGGACAGCTTTGGGGAACGCAACTGAATCAGCAGCTTCATCAGTTCCTCATACTTGCGTATATCCTGAAAGCCAAATACCTGCTGGTTCACCAGCGCCATATAATCCCGCTGCCCTGTCACCACCCGGCCATGGGTGCCGATGGCCGTTTCCAGCTCCCGGCGCGTCAGGGGCAGGCGCTCCTCCTTGCCGGTCTCCGGATTCTTGCCCAGCCTGTACAACTCGAAATTATGCCCTACCCTCAGCCCGTCCTGCAGCACAAAGCCCCAGAAATCCACCCGCCCATTCCCGCGCCTGGCGTGCAGGCCTATACCTGTGGTGACGTACTGCTCACTGGCCTCCCGCTTGTACTCCAGGAACAGATAACCGGTGCGCTCCTCGTACTCGCTCAACTCTTTTTCGCCCAACAGATAGTCCTCTATCTTGCGGGACTGGGAGCCGAAGCTGTCCAAGCGATTGGCACGGGTAACACCGTCCAGCAGCACAGTTACCAGGCTCTGCATCGTGACGGACTTACCGGAACCGTTGCTGCCTCTGAGCATCAGCCGCCCGCCTGCGAATTCAAATTCCGCCTCATCGTAATACCAATAGTTCAAGATACCGGCGCGATGTGCCTGCCATTTATTAGCCATTTACTTCTTCTCCCCATCCCTCTCCGGTTTGGCCCGATAATCAGACGGATAACTGCCGCACAGTCTCAATAAGGCCGGCCTCACGTGAATCAGGCCATCTTCATCCACTTCCGCCATATTCCAGCCACACAGTTCCGCCAGTAGTGCTTCAGCCAGATGTTTCAGCCCCATGTCCCTGTATTCCTTCGTCCAGCCACTGCCAGTCCCTGCCTTCAGCCGCTCCATCTGGGCCTGAAACTCTGCCTCCGTCCAGACAGGCAGGCTCTCCTCCGTACCTGCCAGACCGGAGCGCACCTGGGTTGCGAAATGCAGGATCAGATCGTGCAGGCCGCGCATGCGCACCGGGAAAATATCGCGGAACCAGCTAGGACGCTCATGGGAAACCAGCATGGCTGTATCATTGTACAGTTCCAGCATCAGCCCGGTACGTTCCTCCAGTTCCTCGCGCACGCGCCGCTGCATATTGCGCAGATAGGCGAAATCTGCCTCATTCTCCCCATGCCGGTAGCAGGCAGGCTGCAGCAGCAGCTCACGATAGACACGGCGACGGCGTGCCTCGCCCTGCTGTCCCTCCTCCTCGTGCCCCTGGCTCAGGGTTGTCGCGCACAGTTCCTCCACTGACACCCCCTGGAAGGATCTGGAAAAGCTGCGCAGGAAGACCCTGGCCAGGGGCATAACCTCATACAGGGCCTCGCCGGCGTACACGCCGTCAGGCAGCCTGCCTCTCTGCAGAAATGCCTCGCTCTCGTCTTCTATGACCTGCAGGACGCCTTCGGAGAGCAGAAAATTCATCACCCGTATCAAGGCCTTGCGCCAGTTGTAGGATTCCCAATTCAGCGGGCCTGCAATGCCATCCTCAGGATAGAAATCCAGCAGTGCCTCGCAGAGACCGCCCAGAAGGAACATCCCCTCTACTTCCTGTTCTTCAAGGTAGGCCAGCACGCAGCAAAGCAGTGCATAATCCTCCGGGGACTGCATCTCCTGAATCCCCATGAAAGGACGCGGCTCAGCGGGTATTTTTTCCAATTTGTAGTAGCGGGCATTCACCAGCAGCGGCCAGCCGCATTTGTCCCGAAAGTATTCGCGCACCCTCTTTTCATGGCGCCGTACCAGAAAATATTCTTCCGGCATCTGTTGGCGCGGCAGCCAGCGGTTCTCCAGGAGCAGCTGTATGGCTTCCCGGATTTCTTCACGCACTTTTTCCTCTTCCATCAGGCCTGCCCTCCGCCTTTCCTCTGCTCATGTCCTCCTTCACGTTGCACCAGGAGCTTCATGGGCGGCATGTAGAGAGTGCCATCCTCGGAATGTACCGCCACACGCTCACGACTGTGCCTGTCCCAGACCAATTTCAACTGCAGTCCTGTCTCCGTGCGAATGCCGGCAGGTTTCAACAGCAGGCGTGAGATCCATGCCAGCAGCACTTGGCGCACCTCCCTTGTCAGCACGGGCAAACTGGCCATATCTATTTCCCCCTCCACCACCAATGACTCCAGCATTTGCTGGCGGCGATGCTGGGCAGCTTCGTATGCCGCTTTCTGCCGTTGCTTCTCCTCCCGTCTGTCATGTATGGGCGTCTGGCGGCTGCGCTCCCGATAGGTGCTGACCCTGGGCTTCAGTTCCACCGGCGTAGCCGGCTCATCCTGAATGCGTGCGTCGTAATCGTCCTCGTTCGCCCTGGGCTCTGCATAAAAATGCCGCACCCCCTGCACGCCGAACAGGGCTGCTCCCAGGACATGAGCCTCGTCCACCTCAGTCATCCCGGCAAAGCGTCCCGCCAGATAGAGCAAATCCGACTTGCGGCTCCGCATGGCCTGATGCTGCTCGGCCAGCCGCTGGGCGAAGCGGGTGATGCGGCGGATGGTTTCGCCCGTTTCCCTGATCAGATGCGAAAGTTCGCTCTCACGGCCTTCCCGCCCCAGGAACCACTCGCGCATGACCTCGTAACTCTCAGCAAAATCATCGCGGCATTCTTTCTGGGAAAACTCCGCCCCCGTGACCTGAATCTCTGCCTGACGGGCGGCCAGACGCAAAAACAGGATCAGTTCCTGCTCCGGCTCCAACTGATTGAACAATTTTTCCAGCAGCAAGGAGGAGCGCTGCAGGCCCAGCACAAAACTGTTAAGATACTGAGTGAACTTATCCTTGTAGATAATGAACTCAGAGGTCTTCATGCGCTCCTGTACACGCTGGCTGCCCAGATGTGCCATGTAGTCAGATGTGTTCTGCACCAGGGTGCGGAAATAATGCTGCAAATCCTGCCAATTCTGGTACAGTTCCTTGTCATCCGCCTGCTCATACTGCAAAAGTTTTTCCAATGAGTCCCTGATACGGTCAAACTGAGTTGTCTCCAGGGAGCCGCCGAATTCATTGCCGATTTTCTTCAGCTTCTCCACCAGCCGCTCAATCTCCACCGTGTAGGGCGTACACTGATAGCGCAGCATCTTCCGCTTAAAGTCCACGATGGACAAAGCCCGCCCTGTCTCCTGGAAAGCCTGCAGATTGTGCCAGGCCACCAGCTGGCTTAGATCCTGATCCATCTGCTCCTGTGTATAGTCCTTGAACTGGGGCTGCTTTTGCAGAGCCTGCCATATATCCTCCGGGTAGATATAGGCCTGCATATGCTCGTGCCTGCGGAAGCAGAAATGCACTATGGCACGATAACGCCAGGTATTCTCGGTGTTCAAATAAGTGACTTCTTCAATGCGGCGCGAATCCACGTCATCCATGCCCTTGCCTCCTTATTCCGCCTGCACCGGCCTGCGGCCAGCAATCAGGAACCTGCGCGACTCCCCCAGGCCTAGGCGCAGCACCTGCTCGGAAATATTTTTGCCATCTACAGGCAGTCCATTCTCGCGATTCGCCTCCAGGCGGGTCGAAAGGGTGAGCTCTACAGGCTGCTGACCGGCCGTAATCTCAATGGCCAGGCGTTCACCTTCGGGGATGATGAAGCTGGCCGCATGCCCCCCGACCAGGTGCAATTCCGGATCTAATTCGCCTTGGGCCTGCCATGCCCCGCCAGAGCCTGCTCCTGCCACCGCATTGCCTCCAGGTACGCTGATGGCCAGCGCAAAGGGCAGGCTCTCCTGCAAGAACCTGATGCTGGTTTTCCTGCCGCCCGCCCTGTCAGCGCTGATGCGCACCACGGTAGGCGTGCCGCGCATGTAGATTTCCTCCGGCTCGCCGGACAGTATCCAGGCATTATATGTGGCAACCCCGTGCATATCCGTAACCCCATCGACTTCTCTGGGGAATCTTCGCCTCGCAGCCCTGGCATCAGCACCCACAAGCTCCGGCTGGGTGTCATCATCCTCCACCGGTATGGCCCGTCGCATCACTTTTTCGATTGCGTCATGGCCAAGTTTGCCCCCACTTGAATAGAAGTGCTCCACAGACCCTACCAGCCACTGCATGTTCTTGACCCCTCTGGCCAGTTCCTCGCTGCGTGGCATCGGCACAAAGCGCTGCCCGCCGGTCAGCTCGGCAAAGGGCACGGACATCTTTGCTACCAGCTCTTTATAGCGCTTTGGGTCACCTTTGAGCTTCTCTGCAGATGGCAGGCAGAATCTCAGACCAAGGGAGCCGTAGTCCCAGGAGCCGCCCCTAAAGGGAAGCTCCGTGATGACATCCTCGGGATTGATAATGTTGTAGATATTGCGATACAGCCCCGCTTTTCTCTCCGCGATATCCGTGCAGGAATTGGGTGAGGCGAAAGCATAGACAGACAGACGTCCGGGATCTGCCTTGCCCATGCCCTCCGTAAGATGATCCCACTCACCGCGATCCAGAAACGCGCCCACCAGATTCGCCACGGCTGCCCCCCGGCTATGACCGGTAATCAGGAAGTGCGCCCTGGCAATATCCAGCCCCTGCTCCTCAATGTAAAGAGCCAAATCATGCAGCACCAGCATGGCCGAGCGCTCGAAGCCCTCATGGTAACGCTGCTTTTTGCGCGTAGCATCCGCAATGTTCAGATTGCTCAGCCATTCCTGCCGCCCATTCGTGCCGCGGATGGCCACAAAGACCAGGGCTTCGCCGTTTTCCATCTGTTTCCAGGCAAAAGAATAGCCGGATTTATGGGGAAACTCCGGCTCCACTGCTGCATAGTGATAATCGCGAACAGTCTCCCTCCCGCAGCCCAGCACAGACAGCAAATCGGTCAGTGCCCCCTGGGGCTGCAGGTAGACAGTGGACATGATGGCGCCTGCCACCCTGGCCAGCCCATGATTATAGCTGTAGCCGCTGTGCTGGCTATCCAGCCAGGCATCGTCCCATGTGTAGGCTATTGTCGCCGTTCTGGCGCTGCCCGAAGTGCCCACCGGCAGCACTAATTGCCGGGGGACGGCCCAGGTCGGTACTGTCACTGCCCATAACAAACCACCCAAAAGCACAGATGAAACACTCTTTGCCAAAAATCTGTTCATCGCAAATCCCCCTTGGAATGATTTGAATGATTGCTACAGTTGCTCCGCCAGACGCTCTGCCAGAAGCGTATAGCGGCGCTTGGTGCGGTCGTTGCCCACTGCTGTCGCCAGGGCTGCCCTGCTGCCGAGCAGGATTACCTTCTGGGATGCCCTGGTGACCGCCGTATACAGCAAATTCCTCTGCAGCATGATGTAATGACTTGACGTCAGCGGCAGCACTACCACCGGGTACTCGCTGCCCTGGCTCTTATGCACGCTGAGGGCATATGCCAGGGACAGATCCGCAAGCTCATTCTTTTCATAATCCACGATCATATCGGAAGCATATTTCACGCTGACTTTGGCCGGTTCCATCTGCACAATGAAACCGATATCACCGTTGAACACATGCTTCTGGTAGTTGTTCCTTGTCTGCATTACCTTGTCGCCCAGGCGGAAGATCAAAGCACTGCTCTGGAACTCAGGCTTCTCGGGGGACTTGGGATTCAGCGCCTGCTGCAATAACTTATTCAGGTTTTCGGTGCCGCATTCCTGCCTGTGCATCGGGGACAGCACTTGCACATCCGTAAGCGGATTATAGCCCTCCCCAGGCAGGCGGCGTGCGCACAGCTCCACCACCGCAGCCGCGGCCCTCTCAGCATCCTCGCACTCCAGAAACTGGAAATCCCCTTCCCCCGGCGGCGTACACTCAGGCATGCGCCCTGCATTGATGGCATGGGCATTCAGCACGATGCCGCTGCCCTCGCCCTGACGGAATACTTCAGTCAGGCGCACGCTAGGCACGCGGCCCGAACGCAGGATATCCTGCAATACAGCCCCTGGGCCCACCGCCGGCAGCTGATCCACATCACCCACCAGGACGACACGGCAGCCATCCGGCACTGCAGCCAGAAAATGCTGCATCAGCACAATATCCATCATCGAGGCTTCGTCAAGGATGATGGCATCCGCCTCAAGCTGCTCGTCCTCGTTTTTCCCAAAGCTAATGCCCGCAGCGCCCCCCTGGGCCTCCAGCATGCGATGCACGGTCATGGCTTTATGACCTGTGGCCTCTGCCAGCCTCTTGGCCGCACGTCCCGTCGGTGCCCCCAGGAGTATCTCCAGGCCCTGCTTTTCCAGCAGCTCAATCATGCCGCGCACCACCGTGGTCTTGCCTGTACCGGGGCCACCGGTCAGCACAAAGACGCCATGCTGCAGCACTCCCAGCAGCGATTTGCTCTGCCCCTCCGACAGTTGCACTCCGGCTTTGCTTTCCCAGGCTGCCACCGCAATGGCGGCCTGTTCCTCCGGCATGCCTTCCTCATTTTTCTGCAAATAAAGTAGCTTGCCCGCAACCCTTTTTTCCGCCTGATAGAGGTAGGGAGGGTAAATCAGGACCTCCCCGCCGCTTATCTGCTCCGCTGCCAGTCTCTCAGCCTTAAGCTGCTGACCCAGCACTGCGCGCACCTGCATGCGCTCCACATGCAGAAGATGGGCAGCCCTTTCCGCCAGCGGTGTCTCAGGTATGCAGCAGTGGCCGGACATGGCAATCTGGGACAGGGCATAGTCAAGGCCCGCTGCCACCCGCGACGGATCATCCCGCTCTACTCCCAGACCCGCCGCTATGGAGTCCGCTATGGCAAAGCCAATGCCATCCACCTCCCTGGCCAGGCGATAGGGACTATTTTCCAGCACCTCCAGCGCAAAAGAGCCGTACCGCTTGAATAATCTTGCCGCATAAGCGCCGGATACGCCGTGGCTTTCCAGCCAGAGCATAATTTCCCTGAGCTCAGACTGTGAACGATAGGAAGCGGCAATCTTCTCCGCAGTCTTCTTGCCAATGCCCTCAACTTCCGTCAGGCGGCGGGGCTGCTGCTCGATAATCGTCAGTGCCTGGTCGCCAAATTTCGCCACAATGCGATGGGCGACCACTTCGCCTACCCCGTCAATGACGCCGGAGGCCAGGAACCGCTCTATGCCCTGCGCGCTGGTCGGCGCTTCCAGTCTGAGGCTTTCAGCCTTGAACTGCTGACCGAAGCGCGGATGCCTCACCCACTGTCCCTTCAGATGCACCTGCTGCCCTACCAGGGGCGGCTCACAGGGCACAGTGACGCTCACGCGGCTGTTCTGTCCTGTGGGCTGCAGGCGGAAAACAGAGAAATTGCCGTCATCAGCCGCAAAGATTACGCTGTCCACCAAGCCTGCCAGCTCCTCCGGCGCCTTCTCAAGCCCCGCCAGGACCATTTGCCGGTTTGCTTCTGGCTGATTCAATCTCGCCATTTCACGCCTCCGTCAGTTGCTCCCATTTTGCGTAGCGTTCCTCGATCTCCTGCTCCTTGGCCGCATATGCCTCGGCAATGGCCTGGCTCTGCTCCGGATCAGCCTGTACTGCCGGATTATTCATCTCGAATTCCAGCCCTTTGAGCTCGGCCTCTGCCATTGCTATTTCCGCCTCCGCACGCTGGATAAGTTCCGTGCGCTTGGCCTCGCCCATGCTCTGGATGCGCCCCAGGGCTGCCTTTTGCTCCCCGTTCCGGTCTGTTTTCTCTGCCCTGGGCTGCGATGCAGGCGAAGCCCTGCGGCTTCCGGCGGCAGGCTGTGCCTCTGCCTCGGCTTCCGCCTGTGCTTCCGCTTCGGCCTGCTTCCTGGCCAGGTAATAGCTGTAGCCGCCGGCATACTCAGTCAGTGTGCCATCAGCTAGCTCCAAAGTGCAGTTTGCAACTTTATCCAGGAAATAGCGGTCATGGGAGACTGCCAGGAATGTGCCGGGATAGGCCATCAAGGCTTCCTCCACCGCCTCACGGGCGGGAATGTCCAGATGGTTGGTAGGCTCATCCAGCACCAGGAAGTTCGCCCCCGTCAGCATCAGCTTCAAAAAGGCCAGCCGCGACTGCTCACCGCCGGACAGGGAGCCGATACGGCGCAGCACCTCGTCGCCATGGAACAGGAAAGCCCCCAGGTACTTGCGTGCCTGTTCCTCAGCCATGCCGTATTCATAGATAATTTCATCCAGCACCGTATTCTCAGGATGCAGTCCCTCATGCTGCTGGGAAAAATAACCTATCTTTACCCGGCTGCCAATCTTCACCCGGCCGGACTGGGGCGCGAGTTCCCCCACAAGCACCCGCAGCAGGGTGGTCTTGCCGGCGCCGTTTGCCCCCACCAGGGCCACTCCGTCCCCCCGGCGTATCAGCAGGGAAACATCCCTGAAAACCTGCTCCCTGCCGAAAGCCACCGACACATCCTCCAGCTCGGCCACCCGCTGGGTGCACTCAGCCGGAGGATTAAACGCGAAATAGCTGAAGCTCGCTGCCTCCGGCGGCAGCACGATGCGCTCTAGGCGGTTCAACTGGCTCTGGCGTCCCCGTGCCTGCTTGGCCTTGATACCCGCCTTATAGCGGCGAATATATTCCTCAGTCTTCCTGATATGCTCCTGCTGCTTTTCATAGGCTGACTGCAAAGCTGCACGGCGCTCCGTCCTGACCTTCATAAAATGGGTGTAGTTGCCCCCATAGGTCGTGACCGTTTCGCCACTCAGCTCCAGGATATGCGTAGCCACCTTATCCAGGAAATAGCGGTCATGGGAAATCAGCAGGACGCCACCGGAATAAGATTTCAGGAAGTCCTCGAGCCACTCTGTCATGCGGATATCCAGATGGTTCGTAGGCTCGTCCAGAAACAGGAAATCCGGCTCCCTGAGCAGTGCCTTGGCCAGGCAAATACGAGTCTTCTGGCCACCGGAAAATTGCTGCACTGGCTTGCGGAAATCAGCCTCACTGAAGCCCAGTCCGAAGGCAATGCGGCGGATGCGGCTTTCATAGTCATAGCCGCCCAGGCTCTCAAAACGCTCCACGACCTTGCCGTACTCAGCCAGCGTTTCCTCATCGGGTGATACCCCGATTGCCTGCTCCATCTGCCCCTTGCGTTTGCCCAGCTCGACAATATCCTCGAAAGCCCGCTTGAATTCCTCGTAGAGCGTACCATTGCCAAAATCAGCCTGCTGCTCAACGTAGCCCACAGCAGCACCCGTGTCGAGGGAAACCGTGCCTGCATCTGCTTCCTCCAAGCCAAGCAGGCAGCGCAAAAGGGTCGTTTTGCCCGCGCCATTGGCGCCCACAAAACCAAATTTCTCCCCCCGTGCGATTTCAAAATTCACATCATGGAAGAGCACATCTATGCCGAAGGACTTTGCCAGCCCCTGCACTCTCAGCTTGCCCAATTCTTATCCTTTCTATGACTCATCTTCTGTAATCCAGACCTATGCGCACCACAGCCTGATTCGAGCTGCCGCCATCCATGATCAGGCAGGGGAAGGGCATGCCGTAAAACACATCCGTATTGCGTGCGGAAGTCGTAATGGCAGTCTGCTCCCTGGAACTGGTCCTGCCGGTTTCCACGCTGGAAATAATAAAGCCCTTGGCCGCCAGCACACGGGCCACCTCTGCCCCCGCACCGTTAATGCCGCTTTCATTGATGACCAGCACCGATATTTCCTCGGGACGCATGGGCTTAGTGCTGTCCTCATCATGCTTTTCATCCCGTAGGGATTGATTTCCGCTGCTCTTTTCCCCCAGGCTTATGCCCTTGGGCAGAGCCGCCAGATATTGATCCTCCGCTTTCTGGTCACTGGCAGCCACACTTTCATCGACTGCCAGCCCCAGCGCCTCGGGCAGCAGGGCACGCACGTCGGTGATATCCGGTATCCAGTAGCTGACTTCATCCAGGAAAGCCGGCTGCCCCGGCACCATCTGGGCAGCCAGGCCGCTGTCATGCACGCTCTTCATGAGATTGGCAAATTCCAGCAGCTCCGGCACGGACATATCCGTCTCCATTATAGAGCCGGCTTCCTTCACCAACTGCGGCAAGCGCGGCAGTATTTCCGGGGAAATCAGCTTGGCCAGTACGGCCTTCATAAATTTCTGCTGGCGGCCGATGCGCCCTATATCACCCTCGCCATCGCGATAGCGCACATACTGGATGGCCTTGCGCCCATCCATATGCTGCTGCCCCGGATAAAGGTCAATAACGAGGCCACCGTTGTCATCCCATGGATCTTCATAGTACATGCGCTTCTCCACATTGATGTCCACACCATCAATGGCGTCAATAATGCGCTCAAAGGATTTCGTATCTATGATGATATAATGATCCATCTTCACGCCCAGCAGTTCTTCCACTGTCTGCTGCGTCAGCCTGTGGCCGCCATAGGCATAGGCATGGTTGATTTTGTCGTAGCCATGACCCTCAATCTCCACCCGTGTGTCACGGGGCACGGAAAGCAAGGCTGCTTTCTCCTTGGTCAGATCCACCGCCGTCACCATCAGGGTATCGCTGCGCCCCACGTCATCGGCTCTGCGGTCAACCCCCAGCAGCAGTACATAGCGCACATCATCCGGCTTGCGGTTCCCTTCCCCCGAAGCACTTGTACCCGCAGCAGGCAGGCCCACAAACCGCCAGGCCAGGGCAATACCCAGCGCCAGGGCACAGAAGGCTGCAAGCCATTTCACCCTTGTATAACTACGCGGCTTTCGCGATTTTCGCATAAATACTTACTCCTCACACATTGTTATGCTTTTTCAATCACACGCTTCCTAGTATATCAAATATGGCTGACAGCCGCAATGAACACCCAGAAAAAGCTTAAAAAGGCTTTTCAATAAGCAGGAAATAATGTATCATATTAACTGTGAATTCATCATATGAAAGGTGGAACCTCTGATGATACGTCTGCCGATAAAGAAACTTAAAAGTGGCATGATAATTGCCCAGAGCATATATAATCGCCGTGGTGCCAGCTACCTGGTCAAGGGCCAGCCCATCACCAAGGAATATATTGACCGCCTTGCCAAAATCGGCATCCCCCAGGTTGCTGTCACCTCTACGAACCCGAATTTCAAACTGCAGCCTCCGGAGGACGTGGTTCAGGAAAAGACCCGCATCCGTGCCATTGAGACAGTTTATACGGCCTACAAATCCGTAACGGAAAGCGGCCGCTTGGACGCTGCAGCCCTGCAGTCCGTATCGGACGGCCTGATCCTGGACCTCATTGAGAGGCGCGAAAATTTGGTGCAGCTCACCGATATCCGCATGCACGATACATACACCTTCGCCCATAGCGTCAATGTTGCCATCCTCTCCGCCATGATCGGCCTGCACAGCAACTTTTCCCAGCAGGATCTGCAGCTGCTGACCCTTGGTGCGATGCTGCACGACATCGGCAAGATAGATACCCCCACCGACCTCTTGAACAAGGCCAGCCGCCTGAATGATGCTGAATATGCCACCATCAAGCAGCACCCCGGCAACGGGGCACTGCGCATCATGGAAATGAAGGATCAGATTCCCAAGGCCAGTGTGCTGGCCTCGGTGGCAGCCGAGCATCATGAGCATATAGATGGCAATGGCTATCCGCGCGGGCTGAAGGAAAAGGAAATCCATCGCTTCGCCAAGATTGTCGCCATAGCCGATGTCTACGACGCACTGACCAGCGAGCGCCCCTACAAACGTGCCTACACGCCGAACGTGGCCTACAATATCATGGTGAATGTCACCCAGGGCCAGTTTGACCCGGTGCTCCTGCAGCGCTTCTTTAACAACGTGGCCCTCTATCCTGTGGGCACGGTGCTGAAGACCATCTACGGCTACGCCATCGTTTCCCACTGCGAATTCGGCCAGACCCAGACCCCGACCATCATTGCCTTTGCCGATCTCGAAGGACATCGCCTGAAAGAGCCTCGCAAGATTGACCTTGCCTCTACGGCGGAAGGCAGCCGCGCCATCGAGATAGTCATCTCAGACAGCGAACTGCGCCACTTCATTCACGAGCTGGATCTTGACCCTTCCATGTACCTTCTGGAAGATAACGCCAGCGCCTAAATAGTGTCTTATCAAGCACCCGCAAGGGTGCTTCAATATTTATTCCCGACATCATATTTGTGAAAAGGATGTGCATGATTTTTGGATAATCCGGATCCCAGTCTGGCCACGGCTGCACTGGTTGCCATACTGGCTGCTGTGGCCTGCTCCCCTCTCTCTGCCTGCCTGTCCCAGCTTCTCAGCGAGCTGCTGCCCAGGGACGAAGCAGCCCTTGACGAGGCAAGCGGAGATAAATACCGGCGCCTTTTGAGCCTGCTGACACTGCTGGCACGCCCCTGCGTGCTGATACTTACACCCCTGGCCCATATACTCTTGCTGCTGATGGGCATTACCCCCCAGAAACAGGGTGCCGTCACCGAGGATGAGGTCAAGGAGCTCATCGAGCAGGGCACGGAAGCAGGCACCTTTGAAAAAACCGAGCAGGCCATGGTCGACCGCATCTTCCATATGAGCGACCAGACCATCTACGCCCTGATGACACCGCGCACGCAAATGCTGTGGCTGGATCTGTCCGACCCGCTGAAGCACAACCTGCGCCTGATACGCAAACATGCCCAGGACGTCTTTCCTGTAGGCCGGGACAGCCTGGACGACTTCTGCGGCGTACTCTACGCCAAGGAACTCCTGAACGCCAGCCTGGCCCGTAAAACACTGGATCTGGCACAGTACATCCACAAGCCCATCTTCGTGCCCCGCTCCATGGAAACCTTCCGCGTGCTGGAAATGCTGAAACACAGCGATATGCACGAGGCAATGGTGCTGGACGAATACGGCGGTGTTATCGGCTTTGTCACCCTGAATGATATCATGCAGGAAATCATCGGCGACTACACCCCGGCTGGCGAGACTGAGCCCATACAGATGACACCAAGGGATGAGCACTCCTGGCTGATGGACGGGCTTTATTCCATTGATGATTTCAAAAAGCGCTTTAACATCGCGGAACTGCCTGATGAGGAACACGACCACTACCAGACAATGGGCGGCTTTCTGACCTCCTATTTCGGCTATATTCCCAAAACAGGAGAAAAATGCGACTGGAACGGCTTCACCTTTGAGGTTGTGGATATGGATCGTGCCCGCATCGACAAGATACTGGTTACGCAAAATTAGAATGCACTCGCGTAAAATAATTATCCCCCCGGCCTTTTGATATGACCGGGGGATAATTTTAGCTATTTATTTATTTGCCCTGGGGCTGGTGGTGGCAAGCCTGGCAGCTGCCACAGCCGCTGTTGCCGCAGCAATCTTCTTTTCCGTCACGGAAATTATGATAAATATGACGCACCGCAAAGAACAGGGCCAGCGCCACAATAGCGCCTGCAATAGCAGTTGCCATAACCTTCACCTTCCTTAATCAGAAGCCCAGCAGCGTGCCGATCTGATAGACCAGCAGGGAGACAAACCAGGCAATGCAGAACATATAAACTGCCGAGAAGCCCATCCATTTCCAGCTGCCTGTTTCCTTCTTGACAGTACCGAGGGCAGTCACGCAGGGGGTGTAAAGCTGGGAGAAGACCATAAAGGTCAACGCCACCAGCGGCGTGAAGGCCGTAGCCATGCCCGTACCCAGCAAGAGGTCGGCGGTACCCTCCGCATCATCCGTATCGACTGCATCTTCCTCCGCGCCATAGAGCACACCGATGGTGGAAACAACCACTTCTTTAGCCAGGATGCCGGAGACCACAGCCGCCCCGGCCTCCCAGGTGGAGAAGCCATGGAACACGAAGATATAGCTCATGGCGCTGCCGATGGAGGCCAGGAAGCTTTCATTGATATCGCACATGCCCTCCATGTTGAAGTTCGACAGGAACCAGATAAGGGCGGAAGCCACGAAGATGATAGTACCTGCTTTGATCAGGTAGCCCTTGCCCTTGTCCCAGGTCTCCAGCATGACCGTCTTCATATCCGGCATACGGTAAGGCGGCAGCTCCAGCAGGAAGGTGGAGCCTTCCTCCTTAAAGAGGGTCGAGCCCAGCACCTTCGCCACCACAATGGCCGCCACCACCCCCAGCACATACATGGCAAAGACCACATTGGCTGCCTGCTCAGGGAAGAACATAGCGGCAAACAGGGCCATGATGGGCAGCTTCGCGCCGCAGGTCAGGAAGGGCGTCACCAGAATGGAAATCATGCGATCCTTATTGGAGTCCAGGGCACGGGCACCCATGACGGCAGGCACGGCACAGCCGAAGCCCATCATCAGGGGCATGATGCCCTTGCCGGTCAGTCCGCAACGGCTCATAATCGGGTCCATGATAAAGGCGATACGGGCCATATAGCCTGTCCCGTCCAGGAAGGACAGGCAGAAGAACAATACGAAAATCAGGGGCACGAAGGTCAGCACTGCACCGACGCCGCCGATGATGCCGTCCGTAATCAGGGCGCGCATCCACTCAGCAACACCTGCCGCTTCAAGTGACTCAGCGGCCCAGCCCAGGAAATCCTCATTGATGGCCCCATCCAACCAGTCTGCAATGGGCTGGCCTATCCATTCAAAGGTAATCTGGAACACCGCATACATGATAAGGAGGAAAATCGGCAAAGCCAGAACGCCGTTAGCCAACACAGAGTCTATTTTCTCCGAGTTGGACTGGCCCACATTCTTCATATCCACAGCGGCAGCCATCAACTGATCTATCAGGGCATAACGGGCCTCGATGACCGCTTCCTGCTTGGCTTCCTCGCTCTGGCTGCTCTGCTGGATGGAGAGTACCTTGTCGATATGCTCCTGCACCAGGGCGCTGGGGTGATAGTTATCCATCACCGTGCTGGTAAATACATCCAGAAGATGGCGGGTGCTCTTGGAGCTGCGGCCCACGGTCTGTACCACGGGCATGCCCAGCATTTCTTCCATCTTCTTCAGGTCGATATTCACGCCCCGGCGCTGGGCTTCATCGCTCATATTGAGGTCAATGAGCAGGGGGATGCCCTTCTCCAGAAGTTGAACCGTCAGGAACAGGTTGCGCTCCAGGTTCGTTGAATCCACCACATCCACTACGAGGTCAAGCTTGTTGTTCATCAAATAGTCGATGACGATCTTTTCCTCCGGGGAACGTGCGTTCACGCTGTAGGTGCCCGGCAGATCGACAATGGAAATGGCGCGATCCTTGTAGCGGGTGTAGCCGACTTTCTTATCGACTGTGACACCGGGCCAGTTGCCGATTTTCTGGCGGGCTCCGGTGAGCTCGTTGAAAATCGTGGACTTGCCCGTATTGGGATTACCCGTCAGGGCGACTGCTAAGGTTGACATATTGCTGAAATCCTTCCCTTCCTACCAGCTTTCAATTCACTTGCTGCACCTGCACCTGCTCCGCATCGGCGCGGCGCAAGGCTAGGTTGTAAGAACGGATGCGGATGGCGATGGGATCACCCAGGGGAGCCGAGCGCAGTACCTGCACCTTAGTGCCCGGAATCAGGCCCATGGTCATCATGCGTTCCTTCAACGCAGAATCCCCAATCTGCTCAATCTTCAAGGTCATCCCGGCCTTGCCGTCTCTCAGAGTCAAGATAATGCCTCCTTCCAAATAATTCAACTAATTGATAATGAGTATAAGTACATACTTGATACTAGTAATGATAGCGTATCTCATTATTAGTGTCAAGAAAAAACCGGCTCGGAATCTCCGAACCGGTCGCTTTTTTTCATCATGCCTTCTCTTTTGCCTGATGTGCCTGGGCACGGGCCAGAGCCATTGTGTAGGCATCCGGACGCTTGCCATCCGGGGCAACGCCGGTGCGCAGGAATGCTTGGGCAGAGGCAAGATCTTTTTTCATTTTTCCGGCATGCTGCCAGCCGTGCAGCAGGGACAGGGCAGTCCAGGCTATGCCGCAGGCGATATGCAGCTTCTTATTGTCTGTAAAGAGGGTTGCCAATGTACCTGCAGAGGCCAGTGCCAGGGGCACGCCGAGAGGCAGGGTACGGAGGGGACATTTTGCCATGGTGATTCCTTCTTTCTCCAGCTATTATCTCTTGCGACGGGCGAACAGGCTCTCCTGGGGCCTCAAAATGCGGCAGGAATTCAGCACCACAGCCAGTGTGGCCGTATTGTGAATGACAGCCGCCCACAGGGGATTGATTTTGCCCAGCGCCCCCAAAAGCATGGCAGAGGAATTGACCAGTATGGTCGCCATGAAATTCTGATGCACCAGTTCCATGGTGCGCTTGCCCAGTTGCAAAGCCTCCATCAGCCTGGCCGGGTCTTCCGAGTGAATCGTCACCGCCGAGGATTCGGCCGCTATATCGGTCTGACGGCCCCCCAGGCTGACGCCCACATCAGAGAAGGCCAGGGCCGGGGCATCATTGATGCCGTCACCCACCATCATCACCGTACCACGCTGCTTCAGCTTGTTCACATAGGTTGACTTATCCTCCGGCAGGATTTCCGCATAATAGGAATCAATATCCATATTGGTCGCCACCTCGGCGGCAACTGCCTTGGAGTCGCCGGTCAGCATGACGATTTCGTCGATGCCGTAGCGACGCATGCGGTTCAGCGTCTTTTTCATGTTCGGCCTGATGGGGTCTTCGATGCCAATGACACCTATCAGCCGCTGATCCCTGGCCACATACAGGAGATTCTTGTGGGTAAGGCCCAGGGAGAGGTTTTCTTCGTCATTGATGCCGTTCTCCGCCAGGAATTTCCGGCTGCCCACGCGGATAGTGCCGCCCTGGAAATCCTCGAACTCCGGCACCTCGGCCAGCATGCCCCTGGCCACAATAGTTTCTGATTTTTTATGCTGCGGCACTTCCCAGGCCTGTTCCTGCACATATTTCTGGATGGCCACCGCCAGGGGATGAACGGAATGCTGCTCCGCCGAAGCCGCCAGCAGCACTACCTCCTTCTCGGCCACCCCGGAGGCTGTTTTCACAAAGGAAATCTGGGGCACTCCCATGGTGATGGTGCCTGTCTTGTCCAGCACCACCGTATCAGTCTCAGCCAGGGCCTCAATATAGTTGCCCCCCTTCACGAGAATGCCGCGCTTCGCCGCCGCGCCAATGGCCGCCGAAATGGCCGTGGCCGTGGAGAGTTTCAGGCCGCAGGAGAAATCAATGAACAAAAGGTTCAGCACCCGCTGCCAGTCCCTGGTGGCGCCGTAGACGATGGCCGCTCCCAGGAAGGAAATGGGCACAAGGAAATTCGCCATCTGATCCGCGAAATTCTGCACCGGTGCCTTGCGGGTCTGGGCTTCCTCCACCAGATGCACAATATGGGCAAGGGAAGTATCCTGGCCGACCTTCTCCACTGCAATCACAAGTTCCCCTGCCTCCACCACGGAACCGGCGTAGACAGGACTGCCAGGATGCTTCATGGCCGGATTCGATTCGCCGGTAATGGAAGCCTGATTCACCGCTGCATCCCCAGAGAGGACACGGCCGTCTATGACGATTTTCTCCCCTGCATGGGCCGCCACCGTATCCCCGGCCTTGACCTGCTCCACAGGCACCTTGCGCTCTATCACGTCGCCATCTTCCTCACGGCCTTCCACCAGCCAGACATAGCGCTGATCCAGGGACAAAAGCCCGGAAATATGCGTCCGCGCCCGCTCCGCCGCATAGCTCGTCAGCATCTCGGCCCCGTTCGACAGAGCCAGCAGGGTCAGGCTGTTCTCCGGCTTACCGGCCAGGACGGAAGCAATAACCGCCGTGGCAGTCAGGGTGTCCGCGTTGGGCTGGTGGTCGCGGAAAATGCCGGACACCCCGTTCTGAATGAACTTGCGGGCAATGGCCAGCACCAAAAGGGAGCGCAGAGCCTTCAGGCTTAGGAAGAGCTGGGGATTCGTCCGCTGCAGTACCTGCATCGCCGCAAAGCTGCCTAAAGAGATCAGTGCATCCCGTTTGTATTCTGACAGGAGATCGGCCTGGCTCACAGATTCCTCCTTCACCCTGGCAACGGTCTTCACTACCTGGGCATGGACAAGCTGCACCGGCAAGGTTCCTTTGTAGTAGATGGTGATCTGGCTTTCCAGCACCGTCACTGCCGCCACCTGACGATAGCAGCGCAGACGGGCGGCCAGCAAGCCGCGCTCCTCCCTGGGCAGCTTTGCCTGCAGCCTGATATTCAGCACCCCATAGCTTGACTGTGTTTTCATACGGTCTGCCACCCTCTCATCAGCGATACCGCCCACCAGAACATCTGGGAGCCGGAAGGGAGCTGCTGGGATGCCAGCATCTTCTGCAGGCCCTTGCACAGGAAGAAGATGGAGGCTGCCGAGCTCACATCCAGCCAGCCCCCCGTATGGGATTTGATCCAGGCGCTGAAATCCCGCACCGTGCCGCGAATGCTTTTCGTCAGAAGCCCTGCATGTGCCTCCAGGGACAAATCAGCCATCGGAACCGGGCGCGGCAGGGGACGGAAGATACGCCCCTGCAGGAAAGCAGCCAGCTTATCCATCTGCCCCTCTGCCTGCTCATCCTGGGGGAACAGGAAAAGCAGGCTGCCGGTGGCAGCATTTACCTGCACCTCCTGCAGGAAAGAGAGCTGCTGCAACTTCTCCTGCAGCAGTTGCGCCAACTCCTCTGTCAGAGTCAGGGCCCGATAGCGGCGGCGTCCCGGCAGCTTTGAAACAAGCTCAAAACTCCCCGTCTGCTGTGGCCTTGCCCCGGCTATCCGCTGCAGCACTTCCGTACTCCCGGAGCCAAAATCACCGGCCTGGCTCCCTTGCCCATTCATGCCTCTGCCGCCACGCATGCCCATGCCGCCTCGTCCCATCCCGCTGCCGGAATTTCCCAGCAAGCCGGACAGAATTGACGAACCACCCATGGACGCAGCACCCTTCATGCCCCGCCCCGGCATACCGGCTCCCATCATACCGCCGACGGCGCCGCTACCGCCGCCCATCAGTGCCGACACAAGGGCCTGCCCTGCGGCCATGCCGGCCATCATGCCCATTCCTGACATTGCCATTCCATCATCTCCCCTTAACATGCGTCATGATATACGTTTCCACTTTTGCCAGTTCCGGATTCCTGCGCAGCACAGCGGGCTGGTACAGTATCAGGATGGAACCTGTGACCTGACTGGTCTCCACGCTCTCTATCTCCTTAAAGGCCAGGAGTTTCCTGCGCACCTCCGCCTCCAGCGACGGATTGCCCACCATGCTCTTAGCGTACAGCCGCACCCTGCCCGGCAGATAAGCGGAAATCTCCACCGAGCGGATGAATACATCCAGAGTGTTCGTTGGTATCTGCAATGTTTCCAAAAGGCTCAAGGGACTTCCTCCTTAGCCAAAAAGGACTGCCAGGGCCGAAGCCGATGGCAGTCCCCTTTTTAGACAGCTCGAAATCAGTATGCCATTTAGGGCATGTTGATTAATTCACTCAGCCCATCTTCGTGGGTCTTGACTGCCCCTGCTGCGTTGACAAATCCTCAGCATAGCACCACTATGCCTGCGGTTTGTCGCCTTGCATGGACAGCCAATCCCCACAAATCTGGACTAAGCTCATTTAATCAACACGCCCTAGTTAAATTACTTCTTCTGGTTAGCCTGCTGGGCAGCAATCAAATCCTCCAGCTCTTCCTTCTGGCGCTGCAACTCTGCCAGGGGCAGTTCTCCCGCCGGAGCAGCCTGCTGCATCATGGCAAGCTGCTGCTCACGCTCCTGCATGAAGCGATAACCAAAGATACCGGCAATCACGCCTACGCCAAGGCCAATCCAAAAATCCGTCTTCTGGAACATAGAAAAGTCCTCCTTAATAAGATTCAACCAACTGAGCATATTTTAACAGTATTGATAAAGAATGTCAATATTAATTACTTTTCCAGCTCCACCGGCGAGAGCACCGCAGCCCCGTGGCTGTTGCGGAAGATATCTGCCCGCACGCCGAAAACCCGGCGCAGCAAATCCACATCCAGGACAGCATCAGGCGCACCCTGAGCATATAGCCGTCCCTCCTTCAGTACAGCCAGCTCATCCGCATACTGCAAGGCATGGTTGATATCATGCAGCACCATGATGACTGTCATGCCCATTTCCTTATTGATGCGCTCAATCAACTGCATGACTTCAAGCTGATGGGCTATGTCCAGGTAAGTGGTTGGTTCATCCAGCAGCAGAATCTGGGGGCGCTGGGCCAGGGCCATGGCAATCCAGGCCCGTTGACGCTCTCCGCCGGACAGGGTCAGCACCTGCCTCTGACGGAAATTTTCCAGCCCCGTAACCTCCAGCGCCCACTCCACGACCTCCTGATCCTCCTTGGCATTGCTGCCGCCATACCAGCTGCGATAGGGAAAGCGCCCGTAATCCACCAGGGTCTCCACTCGCGTATCAGGGGGAGCGGATAGTCCCTGGGGCAGGATGGCCAGACGGCGGGCCAATTCCCTGCGGCCCAGTTGCCGCGTGTCCTTTCCGTCCAGCAGCACAGTGCCTTCATATTGCTCATTCAGCCGGGACACAGCCCTAAGCAGGGTGGACTTGCCCGCGCCATTTGGGCCGATAATGGCGGTGCGCCTGCCCACTGCAAAGTCCAGGGACAGCCCGGAAATGATTTTGCGCTTATTCAGGACAACGTTCAAATCCCGCACGGTAAAGCTTTGCAAGTGCTTGTTATCTGCCATCTCAAAGCTCCCTTCTCAGCAGGAACAGAAAGAAAGGCGCACCCAGCACAGCCATGATAATACCCACCGGCAATTCCACCGGTGCGAAGGCAATGCGGGCGAAGGTATCGCTTCCCGTTACCAGTCCCGCCCCCAGCAGAGCCGAGCCTGGCAGCAGGAAACGGTAATCAGAGCCTAAGAGCAGCCGCGCCGCATGGGGCACAATCAGGCCCACAAATCCCAGCAGTCCCACCACGGACACGGCGCTTGCCGCCAAAAGTGCCGCCAGCGCAGTCAGTATGAGCCGCGTCAGTTCCACCCGCAAGCCCAGGCCCTTGGCCAGCTCATCCCCAAGCTGCAAAATATTGATGTGCCGTGCCGCTGCAAAGGCAGCCAGCATGCAGCACAGGGTATAGGGCCAGAGCAATTCCACCTGGGGCCAGCTACGGGCGGACAGGCCGCCAATCAGCCAGACCAGGGCGCTGTGTACCCGATCGCTGTAGAAAATCATCAAGCCGGAGATGCCCGCGCTCAGAAAGGCCGAGACGGCGACCCCTGCCAGGATGATACGGATGGGCTGGATGCCGTTCTTCCAGGCCAGAATGTAGATAATCAGCGCCGCCAGCATGGCCCCGGCAAAGGCCACCGGCGTCACCAGGAAGGCCCAGCCCGGCAGGGCCAGCATCACCAGAATGCCCGCCAGCCCTGCGCCGGAGGAAATGCCGATGATATGGGGATCAGCCAAAGGATTCTTCATCACCGCCTGCAGGATAGCACCAGAAAGAGCCAGATTGATGCCCACCAGCGCCGCCACGATGGTGCGCGGCAGCCTGATATTCAACAATATCTGCTCATGTTGCCCCAAGCCCCCCGCCAGAATTTGCCAGACCTCAGCCGCCGGTATTTCCACCGAGCCCAGGCAGACGCTCAACAGCATCCCGCCTGCAGCCAGCACAGCAAAAAGCGCCAGCAGCGCAAATTTCCTTGCCATTGCTGACGCTCCCTCCTCTGTTCCCTCCACCTCATCCGTCAGCCTGTCGGCTGACACCTTCCCCTCAAGGGGAAGGCTTTTGCTCAACGGAACCTGTCCGGATAGACCTCACCTGCCATCAGCCTGAAGGCTTCCGGGTAGTGCAGGCCCGGACTCAGCAGGAAAAGATTCTGGGGCAGGTAATAGACCCGCTTCTCCCGCACAGCCTCCACAGATTGCCAGGCCGGACTTTCTGCCATGGTCTTCTCCATCCCTGCCTTGATTTCCTCCAGCTTGCCCATGCTGGTAACAAAGATGATTTCAGGATTTTTCTCAACCAGTGTCTCCAGGCTGTAGGGCGCAGCATCCGGGTTCTTCTCCAGGGGAGCCAGTCCCGCCGCCACATTCTCCCAGCCCAGCATCTGCACCACAGAACCGGCAATGCTGCCCTCAAGCTGGACAGTCAGCCCCTGGTTCGTGCTGTGGATAACAGCCACACGCCGCTGCTCCTTGGGCAGTTTTTCCTTGACCGCCCCTATCTCCTGCTCCATGGCGGCAAGCAGCTTCTCACCCTTTTCCTGTTCACCGGTAAGCTTCGCAAATAAGCGTACCGTGCGCTGCACATCCTCATAGCTCTTCATGTCAACGACCACAGTCTTGACACCGGCTGCTTCCAGTGGCTCGATGAGCTTTTCGTTCATATTCTTGTTGATAATGACGAGATCCGGCGAGGCTGCCAGGAGTTTCTCCACATCAATCTGAGTGACCTTGCCAATACTGGCCTTGTCCCTGGCAAAATCCGGCATCTGGTTTTTGGAGTCGGGACGCGCCACCACATCCCCGCCCACCTCATGCAGGGGTTCCAGGAAAGACGCCGATGTTACCGCTATACGCTCTGGCTTTTGCTCCAGCATGACTTCCCGGCCCAGATCATCAGTCACGACAGCAAAAGCATTCTCCCTCTGGGAGAAGCTGACCGACTCCACAGGCTCCGGGCCGCAGCCTGCTATGCAAGCTGCCAGGGCAGCACACAAAAAAGCCGCCAGCGTTTTTTGCCATTTACGCATCTAATCGCCCCTTAATGCCTGCGCGTCAAAATAGTGGATAAATAATTCAGCTTATCATGGGCATGAGCCATGATATCATCAACAACGACCTCTCCCTCCAAGCCTGCCCGGCTCACCAGCACGGCCTGCTCGGCCATGCCGTGAGCGGCCAGCTGATGGGCGATGTCGGAGAAATTCTTATAGACTTTCATCAGCACCACGTTATCTGCCGCAGCCAGGGCGCCCTGTATCTTATCGGGGTTCGCCGTTGCCGGGATTACGGCCAGTACATCATCACCCTCCACCACCGGACGGCCTACCTGGCTGGCAATAGCTGTAAAGGCGGGAATACCGGGAATCGTGCGGATTTCAATATCCTCATGCTCCAGCAAGCGGTACACGTATATATAGGTGGAATAAAACATGGGATCGCCCAGGGTCAGGAAAGCTACATTCTTCCCGGCCTGCAGCAGTCCCAGAATCTCCGTCTTATTCGCCTCCCAGGCGGCGGTATCCTCGGCAAAGCCCTTCACCATGGGAAAGACCTGATAGACGATTTCGATATCCCGCTTCAGGTAGGGCTTCGCAATGGACAGGGCCACGCTGCCATCCTTCTTCTCCGTCTTGGGCGCAATCAGCACATCCACCTGCTCAATGGCACGCATAGCCTTGATTGTCAGCAGCTCCGGGTCTCCCGGCCCTACCCCGATGCCATAAAAAATACCGCTCATCGCCTCTAACCTCCAGTTATAATAACTTCAGTGCATAGATAAATTATAACGCGAATACATAAGATTTCGCAAGGCTAAATCTTATTCACGCACTGCCAGGAGACCTCATCCACCGCTAACGCGGTTCCCCTTCCCCATGGGGGAAGGCTTTTTATTCGCGTTTTACCGGGCACCGGGCTTGTCCCGTGGATTCCCGCTCCACAAGCACATTCTCTATCTCCACACGGCGGTTCCTGCCTCCCCGGATTTTCTCGATGACCAGTTCTGCCGCTGCATGGCCGAGACGGAACATCTGCTGGTCAATGGTCGTCAGCTTGGGGGAAACGAAATGGGCCAGGGCGATATTGTCGTAGCCGACAATGGATATATCCTCCGGCACGGCAAGATTTGCCTTCTGGCAGGCATGCTGCGCGCCCACAGCCATCAAATCGTTGCAGCAGAAGATTGCCGTGGGCTTTTGCTTCGGCAGACGCAGCGACAAGATCCATTCCGTATCATCCACGGTGTCGCTGGTATTGCCGTCACCCATATCCACAATCATCTGCTCATCCAGCAGCCCCTCTGCCTGCATAAGCTCACGATAAACTTTTTCCTTGACAGCATAGGAGTCCGAGTGGCTGCCCCGCACGAACATAATACGCCTGTGCCCCAGTTCCAGCAAATGCTGCAGGGCTATCCTGGTTCCTGCCTCCTCTGCACCCATGACATAGGAGGCACCCTCTATCTCCCGATAGCCATTGATAAAGATCAGCGGTGTACGGACAGCCATCTGCTTATAGAAATCTTCCTCCAGCATCTCCGTATTGGGGCTGATGACAATCAAGCCGGCCACATTGCGGGCTATCAGTTCCCGGGCCGAAGCCTGCTCCTGGGCCGGGTCATTGCGGGCGCAGGACAGCAGCAGGGAATACTTGTCGTTGCTGACTGCGGCCTCAATGCCGTCAATGACCTCCGCAAAAAACATATTATACAGACCCGGCACCACCACACCGATAGTTGTGGAATGACGCAGATTCAGCTCACGGGCCTGGACATTGGGCACATAATGCAGTTCTTCGATGGCAGCCTGCACGCGCAAGCGGGTCTTTTCGCTCACCGGATAATTCCTGTTCACCACGCGGGAGACGGTAGCCACTGAGACACCGCATTTCCGGGCCACATCCACGATGGTCGCGTTCCTGTATGCACCATTTTCTTTCTCTGCCATAAGCCCGATCCTCCTGTACCAACTGCTCTTAAAAATAGTATACACGAAACACAAGAAAAAGAGCAAGGTTTCCCTTGCTCCTATGGCTCTCCCCTCTGGGGAGGGGGAACCGTCAAATTACTCTTACAAGACCTCATCCGTCAGCCTTCGGCTGCCACCTTCCCCAGAGGGGAAGGCTATCACCCATTCACGGCATCCACAAACCGGTCAAAGGCCGCTAAGCCCTCTGCATCCCGCTTGAATACACCGGCATGGGTCAGGACTGTCGCAAATACCTGCCCTATTTCATTTTGCAGCACAGCCTCCACTTCAGACTTCTGCACCTGCGGGTATTTGGCACGCAGGCCGCGATACCAGTCTGCATGCAGGGCCAGGCGCTCATTGCCTGAAATATCCTCCACGCCTTGCACCAGCAGCTCTCCCAACTCTGCCATTTCCGTGCGCAGGCGCCCCGGCAGCACTGCTAAGCCCATCACTTCAATCAGGCCGATATTTTCCTTCTTGATATGATGCACCTCTGCATGGGGATGGAACAGCCCCAGGGGATGCTCCTTGGTTGTACGGTTGTTGCGCAGCACCAGGTCGAACTCATAGGCAGTGCCGCGACGGCGGGCTATGGGGGTAATCGTATTGTGGGGCTCGCCGTTGCTTTCTGCCAGCACCTCCACTGTCCCATCGCTGTACCCCCGCCACTTGGACAGGATTTTTTCAGCCAAATCTATAAGCTGTCCCCTGTTCTCCGAACGCAAGCGCAGGGCGGACATGGGCCACTTGATACGGGCTGCATATACCTCGGGGAAACCAGCGAAGCTGTACTCCTTTTCCTCCTTGGCCCGTGCCATAGGGAATTCATAATGCCCTCCCTGATAATGGTCATGGGAGAGAATCGAGCCGCCCACAATCGGCAAATCGGCATTGGAGCCCAGGAAGTAATGGGGGAACTGGGTCACAAAATCCGCCAGGTTCTCGAAGGTAGCACGGGAAACCTGCATGGGGATATGCTGCTCATTCAGCACGATGCAATGCTCGTTATAGTAAGTATAGGGAGAATACTGCAAATACCAGGGCTTTCCTGCCAGGGTCAGGGGAATCAGGCGGTGGGTCTGACGGGCGGGATGGCCTGCGTGACCGGGGAAGCCCTCATTCTCCCGGCAAAGCAGGCACTTGGGATAGGAGGAGGACTTGACCTGCTTGGCCTTCGCAATATCCCGCGGGTCCTTCTCCGGCTTGGAGAGATTGATGGTCACATCCAGCTTGCCGTATTCAGTCTCCGTCTGCCAGACGAGGTTCTTCGCAATGCGCTCCGGGCGGATATAGTTCGTGGCCTGGCTGAACTGATAATAATGCTCAGTGGCCTGCTCCGGGCTTACCGCATAATCCTCCCTGAACCGGCGAATGACTTCTGACGGGCGCGGTGTCACGCAGTCCATCAGGGCCGTATCGAACAGATCCCGCTCATTCACGGTGTCCTCGATGATGCCTGCCTCTGCCGCATAGGCCAGCATATTATCCAGCACCGGCTGGGCATAGGGCAATTTTTCGTCCACCGCCTCCGGCTCATATTCGCTCAAATGCAGCAGTGCCAGCAGCCTGTTGGCTGCATAATAACAGTCCGTTTTCTCCAGCAGTCCCTGCTGCAAGGCATAATTGAGCAAACGATTGATTTCAGTGTTGATGGACATTTTCTGCCGCTCTCCTTTATCTGTTTTCTATCAATCCTGATACCCTTCCGGATGCTGCTGGTGCCAGTTCCAGGCCGTACCGATCACCTGCTCCACATCCGTAAACTTAGGCTGCCAGCCCAGAATCTTGCGGGCCTTTGCACTGGAGGCAATGAGCTGGGCCGGGTCGCCTGCACGGCGCTCCCCCATCTCCACCTTGATATCACGGCCCGTAGCTTTCTTCGCGGCCTCAATCATTTCCTTGACACTGAAGCCTTGACCATTGCCGAGGTTGAAGATATTGCTCTCGCCGCCCTTGCGCAGGTATTCCAGGGCCAGCACATGGGCATCAGCCAAATCCACCACATGGATGTAATCCCGCAGGCAAGTGCCGTCCGGGGTAGCATAGTCATCACCGAAAACCGTGATATGGTCACGCTTGCCCAGGGGAACCTGCAAAATCAGGGGAATCAAATGGGTCTCGGGGTGATGATCCTCACCTATGGAGCCATCCGGCAGCGCGCCAGCCGCGTTGAAATAGCGCAGGGACACATAGCGCACCCCATCTGCCCGGCTTACCCATTTCATCATCTTCTCCATCGTGCGCTTCGTCTCGCCGTAGGTATTGGTTGGCTCGGTGGGGTCGTCTTCCTCAATGGGCACACGCTTCGGCTCGCCGTAGACCGCCGCCGTGGAAGAGAAGACAATCTTGTCCACGCCATGCTTTACCATGCCCTCCAGCAGTACCTGCATGCCATACACGTTGTTATTAAAGTATTTCAGCGGCTTCTCCATGCTTTCGCCCACCAGGGAGTTGGCCGCAAAATGAATGACCGCCTCAATCTCGTTCTCGCTGAAAATCCTATCCAGCACCGCCGCGTCCCGGATATCACCCTCATAAAACTTCGCCGCCGGGTTCAGGGCACTGCGATGGCCTGTCTGCAGATTGTCAACAATGACAACCTCCTCGCCCTTCTTAACCAGTTGATGCACTGCATGGGAACCGATGTAGCCAGCGCCGCCGCATACTAAAATTGACATTTTGAACGCTCCTTTTATATATCAAATCAAACAAGCAGATTCCATTTGCAAAATCACAGGCGATGGGTACCGTCCGCTATATTCGCGACGTAGAAGCTGGGGGCATAACCGATAGCTTTCTCGTAGCTTTCTCCCACATTTTTCTTAAAGGCTTCAATGGCTTCATTTTTTACCAGGCTGACAGTACAGCCCCCGAAACCTGCCCCGGTCATGCGGGAGCCGATAACACCGGGCTGCTCCCAGGCAAGTTCCGCCAGGGTATCCAGTTCCTTGCCCGTCACATCATAATCATCCCGCAGGGAAACATGGGAAGCGTTCATCAGGCGGCCAAACTGTGCCACATCACTGTCCTCAAGGGCCTTGACCGCAGCCAGGGTGCGCTGGTTCTCATAGACTGCATGGCGGGCGCGCTGGCGCTCCAGATGCTCGGAAATATGACCGGCCAGCTTATCGAATTCCTCATTGGTGAGCTCACCCAGGGATTTCAGCTCCGGACGCACCTCCCTAAGCTCATTCAGGGCGTGCTCGCACTGGGCGCGACGTACATTGTAAGCCGAGGAAGCCAGGCTGTGAGGCTTGTTCGTGTTTGTAATCACGATGCTTGCCCCTGCCAGCGCAATGGGGCTGTAGCGGTATTCCAGGGTATTGCAGTCCAGCAGGATGGCGGAATTTGCCTTGCCCATACCCACCGCAAACTGGTCCATGATACCGCAGTTCACGCCCACAAAGACATTTTCTGCCTTCTGGGAGAGCTTCACCATCTCCACCATATCCAGGCCGAAATCGAAAGCGTCATTCAGAATAACCGCCGTCAGCACTTCCAGGGAAGCAGAGGAGGAAAGGCCGGAGCCTCCCGGCAGCGTCCCGCCAATCACGATATCGAAACCGTGGCTGCACTTATGCCCGGCCTGCTCGAACACGCTGATGACGCCCATGGGATAATTGGCCCAATCCTTAGCGGCCTCATATTTCAGGCCCTCCATGGAAAACTCAATAACTCCCTTGTCTGCCAGGTTCAGGGAGAACAGGCGCGTCTGCATATCCTGGCGATCCTGCACCAGAGCATAAGTCCCCAGGGAAATCGCGCAAGGGAAGACATGGCCCCCGTTATAATCCGTGTGCTCACCAATCAAATTCACGCGGCCTGGGGAAAAATAACGGCGTGCCTGGCTGGCATCCCCGCCAAGCTTCTCCCGAAACGCCTGCTCCATTTTCTGAATCAGTTCCTGCTCCTGCTTATCCATGGCAATGTACCTCCGTTTTGTAAACGTTTTCTTATTGGCTTATCTTTAGCTTACTACAATCATCAGCCCATGTCAACTATTTTGTTAACGTTTTCTAAAGGTATGAAAAAAGAGGACGTCTGCACGTCCTCTGACCAAACTACTCCACCTTAGATCATATCATGCTCAACCATATATTCCGCAATCTGCAGGGCATTCAAGGCAGCCCCTTTGCGGATCTGGTCGCCGCAGACCCAGAAATTCAGGCTGTTCTCAGCCGACTCGTCATAGCGCAGGCGGCCAACCTCCACATCATTCTTGCCGGAGGTATCCAGCGGCATGGGATATTCCTGTTCCGCCGGGTCATCACGCAGTTGCGCGCCCTGGAACTTCGCTATGGCAGCCCTTGCCTCCTCCACCGTGACCTTCTTATCAAACTCTGCCACCACAGACTCCGCATGGCTGCGGTAGACTGGAATGCGCACAGTGGTAGCCGTAATCTTCAGCTCAGGCTCATGCAGGATTTTGCGGGTCTCGTTGACCATCTTCATTTCTTCCTTAGTATAGCCATTCTCCTGGAAAACATCTACCTGCGGAATGGCATTAAAGGCCAACTGATAGTGCTTGGGCAGCTTGCCCACCGGGAAGACCTTTGGCTCTGTGGCCTCGCCCTTAGCAAGCTGCCGGGACTCAACCTCCAGCTCCTCCATGCCTTCCTTGCCGGCACCGGAGGCAGCCTGATAGGTGGAAATAATGAGGCGCTTGCAATGTCCGAGATCATGCAGCGGCTTCAGGGCCATCAATAGGATTGCCGTCGTGCAATTCGGATTGGCAATAATCCCCTTATGCTTCGCAATGTCCTCTGGATTGACCTCCGGCACCACCAGGGGCACTTCCGGGTCCATGCGGTAGGTGCTGGAGTTGTCTATAACCACGGCCCCGGCCTGCACGGCTGCAGGCGCGAATTCCTTGCTAGCGGCACCGCCGGCGAAAAGGGCAATCTGCACATCCTTAAAGGAAGCCGCCGTGGTTTCCTCCACCGTATACTCCTTGCCCATGAACTCTATCTTTTTCCCCGCAGAGCGAGCCGATGCCAGCATTTTCAAATTGGCAAAGGGGAAATTGCGCTCCTCTATGAGATTCAGGAATTCCTGGCCGACAGCACCTGTCGCCCCCAGGATAGCCACATTATATTTCTTCATGCATGATCCTCCCCGATCGAACACCGATAAATCATTTTACTTCAGCAAATGCTCCAGGCCGACTGTCAAGCCTTTCAAGCTCCGTACCTGCTTGGCGGCCAGCACGACACCCGGCATAAAGGACTCGCGGCTCGTCGTATCATGACGCAGCTTCAGCACCTGCCCCAGCCCGCCGAAAATAACTTCCTGACTGGCGACGTAGCCAGGCAGACGCACGCTGTGCACATGCATGCCCTGATAGTCCGCTCCGCGTGCGCCTTCCCAGCCGGCCTTTTCCTTCTCGTCCGGGTGCCCCTGGGCGTGCTCTGCACGCACCTTCGCAATCATCTCCGCTGTCTGCGCCGCTGTCCCGGAGGGAGCGTCAAGTTTTTGATCATGGTGCAGCTCAATGATTTCCACCTCGGGCATATACTTGGCGGCCTGAGCCGACAGCACCATCAGCAGCACTGCGCCAATGGCAAAATTCGGTGCAATGAGCACGGGCACGCCCTGCTTCTCTGATGCCTGCCTGATTTCTTCCTTCTGCGCATCCGTCAGGCCCGTTGTGCCGACCACCGGCGAAACCTTATGTTCCAGCGCAGTCATCACATTGCGGAAAACCACGTCAGGACGGGTGAAATCAATCATCACTTCCGCGCCGGATCTGTCCAGTTCCTCCCCCAGGTTCTCCGCGACTATCACTCCGCATTTACCTGCATTTGCTATTTCACCGGCATCGGCACCGCCCTTGATATCAACCGCGCCAACCAGTTCCAGTTCCTCATCGGACAATACAGTCTTTACAACCATGCTGCCCATGCGCCCACAGGCACCATTAACCAATACTTTTATCAAAATTTACGCCTCCCCATCTGTCAAGCTGTAAACCATTGTAGCCTATGTCCTTACTCAGTGTCAAGATGTTTGTGAACAGAAAACTACCCACTGTGTCTTGCATGAGACAGAAAAAAATCAGCCTCACGGAATTTTCTGCCACTTACGGCAAAAAAAATGGTATAATGTAGGGTATAATGCAATGCAACCCAAGAGAAAGGGCGTCTGCTTATGTCCGTCAAAAAACTATTCGGCATCATCTATATGTCCACCACCAACCTGGAACTGATGATAGTCAACCTGAAAACCCACGAAGTCCTGGAACGGGCGGCCTCGGCCAATTTCCGGCAGGATCTGGACAAGTCCAGAATCTACCAGCATGAGCTGGACAAGATTGTCTTCTCCCTCTCAGGCTTTGCCCAACTGCTGAAGGATTACGGTGTCACCCGGCACTGCTTCTGGGCCAGCCAGCAGCTCATAGATGACGTGACCGCACGTTATCTTTCAGAGCAGCTTTTCGTGCGCACGGGCTTCCAGGTGTGCTGGCTGAATACCAGCCAGATCAACTATTACCGTGCCCTCTCCCTTATCGGCCACACCCGGACTTTCGGCACGCTATCCGGTAAGACGGCCTACCTGCTCTATATCGGTTCCGCTGCCGTCACGCTTTTTCACTTCCAGAAGCAGCGTTTCATGCAGGCCTGGAATATCGGCCTCGGTCATCTGGAAATCAACCGGCTTGCCCAGGCACTGCGCACGACAGCCAATGACCCGAATGAAATCATCGACGACTATATTGCCAGCAAACTGGACTACCTGAAGGAAGACTTAGCCGGCAAGGACGGCGAAGATACTGCCCTCATATTGCAGGACAACTCTGCGCTGAACAATCTGTACCTGCCGCCTGACAGCCGCCTGACCGAACTGCCGCTGATAAAATTCCGGGAAGAGCTGAGCAGTGCTGTCGAAGCCTCCTCCCAGTACCTGCTTGACCGCTACCATGTGGAGGAAAGCCGCGTGACCCGTGTCGTGCCCGGCTTCCTGATCACCCGCCGCCTGCTCCGCTACACCCAGGCCAATCAGCTTTTCCTGACCAGATTGAACATCATGGACGGCCTGGCCATCCAGAGCGGCGTTGACTTAGGCTTCACGAAGCGCGACTACCAGAGCATCATCCAGACCTCAGCGGAAAACATTGCCCGGCTCTACATAATGGAAAAGGATCATCGCGAACTGGTGACGAAATTCGCCCTGCATATCTTTGACCAGACCAGGAAACTGCATCGCCTCGGCCCCCGTGAGCGCCTGCTCCTTTCCGTGGCCTCCACCATTGCCGATATCGGCAATGCCATCAGCCAGCATAATCACTACCATCACAGTGCCTACATTATGGAAGCGAATCCCCTGACGGGCCTCTCCGATCAGGAAAACCGCATTATCGCGGAAATCGCACGCTATCACAGCGCCGAGACTCCTGATGCCGAGCAGCCCCACTACCGCAATCTCGACCCCGCCATCCAAATGCCCATTGCGAAACTGGTCGCCATCCTGCGCCTGGCTGACGCTCTGGACGACTCGCACCAGCAGAAAATTTCCAAGCTGACTGTCTCGCTGAAAGAAAACAAGCTGACCCTGACCGTACACTCTGCACAGGATCTCGCCCTGGAGAAATGGGCCTTTGCCCGCAAGGCCAAGCTTTTCCAGGAAGTCTATGGCCTGACACCTGTACTCAAGCAAAGGAGGGCTGCCGAATGAGCGCCGCCAAGAAAAAAAAGAAGAACGCGAAAATAGATTTCAATAATCCTCTTTACTATACAAACCGTGAACTTTCCTGGCTGGACTTCAATGATCGCGTGCTGGAAGAAGCCCGGGACCCGGACAATCCCCTTCTGGAACGATTGAACTTCCTCGGCATCTCCCAAAGCAATGTGGATGAGTTCTTTATGGTGCGGGTGGCTTCCCTCATCAAGCTGGACGCGGTGAATATCGACTCCCTGGATCTTGCCGGCATGACCCCCGGCGAGCAGATCACCGAGATCAACCTGCGGGAGCATGCCGCGGTAGAGAAGCGCTACAGCACCTATAACCGCTCCCTGCTGCCCTTGCTGGCCAAAGAAAATATCCATCTGCTCCGCCCCTGTGAATTAACGGAAGGCCAGTACGAGTTCGTGCGCCGCTATTACCTTGACGAGCTTTACCCCGTGCTGACTCCCATGGCAGATGATTCTTCGCGTCCCTTCCCGTTTTTGCAGAACAATTCCCTGAATATCGCGCTGCACCTGACTGACGAGAAAAGCGGCAGCGCCGCCTTTGCGACACTGCGCGTCCCCGACCTGTTCCCCCGGTTCCTGCGCGTGCCGGACGCGGAGAACAGCTTCGTACTGCTGGAAGATATCATCCGTGAATTCTTCGAGAATCTCTTCCATGGCTACCATGTGGATGATGCCAGCACTTACCGGGTAATCCGCGATATGGATCTGGACGTGGCCGAGCAGGATACCTCTGACCTGCTACGGGCGGTGCAGACACAGCTAAGGGAGCGCGAGCATGGCTCCGTAATGCGGCTGGAAGTGCAGGACTCCATGGACGAGACCTTGTCTGAGCATCTCATCAACATCCTGCAGGTACCGGAGACAATGGTCTACCGCATCAACGGCCCCATCGACCTGACTTTCCTGAAAAAGCTGCCCAGAGCGATAACAGGCCATGAGGATCTGCGCTATAAGCCCTTTTCCAGCTTCCATCGCCTGCAGCTGCAAATGCCCGAGCTGGACAAGGACAGCAGCAATATGTTTGCCGCCATCCGCCAGCAGGATTTCCTGCTGCACCATCCCTACGACTCCTTCTCGGCAGTCATCAATTTTATCCATCAGGCAGCCAACGACGAGCGAGTGCTGGCTATCAAGATGACCCTCTACCGCGTCTCCTCCGGCTCCCCGGTGGTCAAGTACCTGGCCCAGGCCGCCCAGCACGGCAAGCAGGTCACAGTGCTGGTAGAGGTCAAGGCCCGCTTCGATGAGCAGAACAACGTGCGTTGGGCGAAGGAGCTGGAGCGTGCAGGCTGCCATGTCATCTACGGCCTGGTGGGCCTCAAGACCCACTCGAAGATTCTGCTGGTCATCCGTCGTGATGATGACGGCATCCGCCGCTACCTGCATCTGGCCACCGGCAACTACAATGACGTAACCGCCCACTTCTATACAGACCTGGGGCTGCTGACCTGCGACCGTGCCATGGGGGTAGACGCGACGAATCTCTTTAACATGCTGTCCGGCTTCTCCCGTCCCCCCTACTTCCATCAGTTGCATATCTCGCCGGAAGGCATACGTGCTTTCATCTACCAGAAGATTGAAAATGAAATCGAGGCAGCCAATAATGGCCGCCCCGCCCTGATACGCATGAAGATGAATTCCCTGTCCGATCAGGAAGTTATTGCCAAACTCTACCAGGCCTCTGCTGCCGGCGTCACCATCCAGCTCATCGTGCGCGGCATCTGCTGCCTGCGCGCCGGTATCCCCGGCGTCAGCGAGAACATAGAAGTGCACTCCATCGTCGGACGCTTCCTGGAGCACAGCCGCATCTACTACTTCTACAATGAAGGCGCGGAGGATATCTACCTCTCCTCCGCTGATATGATGACACGCAACCTGAACCGGCGTGTCGAGCTGCTCTTCCCGGTGCAGCAGGCTGATCTCAGGGAACGGCTCTACAAGATTTTCCAGGATATGTGGGAGGACAATGTGAAGGGACGCGTGCTGGAAGGAGATACCTTCGTGCGGCCGGATCGCCGGGGCCAGCAGCTCTACAACTCCCAGGATCACTTCATCGACCAGGCCGAGCGCCACACCGCCAAACTGCGCAAGGCCGAGGAAGCCGCACGCCAGCAGCCGGAGGTATTCCAGCCCATGAGCAGGCATGATGATGCCCTGCCGGAAACGGGCGAAACTGACTCCTGAAGAAGCTTTACCCCGCCAAGGCATTGGCGGGGCTTGTTTCTATCATAGTTTCAAACCTTGACATCATATCCTGTTTTCCCAGAATGAATGTATGCTCGCTACAGGGCAAAACTTCTTACTTTCGAGGAAGCTGTTCACAGAGTAAGCATCAACACCAATGGCTGGCAATGGGTCGTACTTTCCAATAATGCTGTAAATAACATCTCAAATATCAGAAAGGTGGTTTTATAATGCTATTTGCTGGATTTAAAATGGAAATACAAAAATACTTTGGCACCATAATGCGTATTCTTAAAGAACGCGGCTATACTCGCGAAGAGCGTAAAAAGCTAATTCGTGGCAGCGGGTTGATAGAAAAATGTCGTGATTATGACGGTGCCCAATACGTCATGCATTATGATGTATATGACTGGTGCAACTACATGATGAACGGCTACCGCTGGCCTACAGGTGATGAACTACGCAAATTTGCGAAATACGACCCACGTTTAGAGATGATGTTTGCTCGTCAGTAATTGATATCAATTTTTGTAGTCTTCATGGAAGTCCATCCTTCCTTAAGGCTTCAAAGAAAACTGTCCCTCATCCTTAAGCCCTCCCCCCAGAGGGGAAGGTTTTTCTTTCACAACTCAAGTCAACCCTGATACGATTTCCTTTGACACCGCCAAAGCTCTAGCCAGCGCCTGATCCATATTATAATATTTGAAATCCGCCAGTCTGCCGCAGGGGTAAAGATTGGGAATCTTATCTGCCATAGCTTTATAGCAGGCGGCCTTTTCCTGGCTTTCAGCCGTAAGCACCGGATAATACGGCTCTGTGCCCTCTCCTGCTTTATAGGTCAGAGGATACTCCACCGCGTAGGTAGTTCCCTTCACCTTCTGCACAGGCAGCTTCTTATACTCCGTAATGCGGGTGTAACCCTCTGCTTCTGGGTAGGCAGTCACAGGATAAGGCTGTTTGCTGTCTATCTCCTCATAATGCCACTGAAAGCGCAAGGAGCGATAGGGCAGGCTACCCTCACAACTGCCAAAAAGTTCGTCCAAAGCTCCCGTATAGACCACAGGCACCCCTATGGCCTCCCTATCAAGGAGCAACTTGTCTCCTTCCACAGAAAGACGCGTCAAGGCCTCCACCCTTAACTCCACGGTGATGCGGGGATGCTCCAGGAGATTTTTAAACCAATCCACATAAGTGGTCTTGGGCATCACCTGGTATTCATTGTCAAAATAACCTTCCTCGTATGAAAACCGCAGAGGCACACGCCTAAAGATGCTGGGATCCACCTCAGAAGGGGAAATGCCCCACTGCTTGGCAGTATAGAGACTGTAGTCATGGGCAAAGAGGAATTCCCCATACCCTCGCACTTTCTCATCCTCCGCCTGCAGGACTTCCAGAACAGTAGCAAACTCCCGCCCGGCAAAATAGGATTTAAGCGCTTTTTTCAGCTCCTCCGCCTTTTCTTTTGGGTAGAAAGTATCTATGGTATGAAAATTAAAAGGTGTAGGGGTGAATTTCCCCTTTATCTCAGCCCCGCAGGTCAGCTTGTAATCCTGCCACTGTCCGAAGCGGCAGATGTAATCATACAGGGGCTTATCCTTGGTATGGAAAGTATGTGGGCCATACCTATGTACCAGTATGCCATGCTCGTCAACATAGTCATACATATTGCCACCGATGTGCTCACGCCTGTCCCAGACCAGCACCCTCCGGCCCCTATCTGCCAGTTCCCTGGCAATCACACTGCCTGTTATACCCGCACCTATAACCAGCACATCCATATCAAAATGCTCCATATTCCGCCACAAATTCCTTGAATGTGGGTAAATCCCTGTCCTTGTCGGCCAAGATAAGCTTATCCCTGCCGCCAACCTTCTCTAAAGGCCATTTTACATTGATATCAGGGTCATCCCACTTAATGCCGCCGTCAAATTCCCCATAGAATTTCTCTGAGCACTTGTAGGAAACAATAGATGGCTCCAGAACCAGATAACCATGGGCGCAACCGGCAGGTACCAGGATTTCATTATGCTTTTCCCCCACCAGGTCAAAGCCCAGCCATTCCTTGAATGTGGGGCTGTCCTTCCGCATGTCCACCACCACATCATAAACATGGCCCGTGATGCAGCGCACCAGCTTCGGCTGCTGCTTCTCCCGCTGGAAATGCAGGGCGCGAATGACGCCTTTGTGAGAAGTAGTATAGAATACTTCCTGTAGATCATATTCTATTCCGTTAGCCTCAAAAATCTCCTTTGAGTAATCCTTCGTGAAGCAACCCCGCACATCGTCAGCATTGAAAGGAGTAATTTCCATAAGCCCCTTAATCTTTGTTTCCCTGAACGCAAATTTCTGCATCAATTTTCTTCCTCCATTCCCCTGAGCCACGCCATGGTGCGCCGAGTACCTTCAGCAAAGGACACTTCTGCCCTGAAGCCCGTGTCCTTTTCCGTCTCGCTGCAATCGAAGCGCGACAGAGGCAAATTGATGCCCGTAAAGGGTATATCCCCAAAGATAAAGGGCAGTTCCGGCGCAAGGGAAGCCTTCATTTCCAGCAGGAACTCCTTCAGCGGCCTGGCAGTGGAACTGCCGATAAGATATTCATGGAAGGGCTTGCCCTTCTCCCCAATAAGGTAAAAGGCTCTTGCCACATCGTCTATATAGACAAAATCATAGTTCTGGGTTCCCGCTGTAAACTGAGGACTTTCTCCCTTGATACACTTGCGAATAGTAGTGTTCACCATTCTTGGGCTGACCTCCCCAACACCGTAAGCATTGGTTATCTCCGGCCAGACAAGCTCTATGCCAAGCTTTGCCGCCACTGACATGCACATAACATGGGCAATAAGCTTGCCGCCGCCATAGATATAGCCCAGCCCCGGCCTGTTGCCCTGGGTATAGGCAGCCGCCACTGTTTCATGCTCCATAATGCTGCCTGCACAGACAAAGCGCCTGCAGCCAAGCCCGTGGGCCAGTTCCAAGGCTTCCACCGTCCACTGGGCATTGGCCATCTGAAGCTTGGTATCTGCCCTGGCCGCCCCGGCAGAGCCCTTCCAGGCAAAATGGTAAAAAATGTCGTATGCACCTGCAGACAGCCTATCCTGCACATCCTTGATAGTTTCAAGCTCAAAATCAAAAGTCTCCACCAACTTCGATTTCGGCAGATTGCCCTTATGCCCGGCGTGAACCAAGGCTGTCACCTTCACCCCCTGGCTCACCAGGTACCTCACTGTATTACTGCCAATGAAACCATTGGCTCCTGTGACAATAGCGTGTTTCACTTGCATCCCTCCACAAAATCCCTGATTTCCCTATCCATTTCTCCGGGGACATCTCCCCCCTCCAGGTAAATCCTCGTCCATTCCACAATCCTCCTGACAGTTTCCTCCATATGCCAGGTAGGCCGCCAGCCGAAAACCTCCTTGAGCTTCGAGCAGTCAAGCTTCAGGAAGTTCGCCTCATGGGGGCCGCCGTCAAATTTGTCTATCCACTTGGCGCCATGCCCCCAAGTCCTGCAAAAAAGCTCCGCAAGCTCTCCCGTGGTCAGGCAGTCTCCCTCATCCGGACCCACATTGTACCAGTCTGCCAAAGTTTTATCCTCTGCCTGCCGGGCGGCAATCATCAAATAGGCAAATAAGGGCTCCAGCACATGCTGATAAGGACGGGTGGAATGGGGATTGCGGAGGATGATCTCCCGCCCCTCCGTCACGGCACGGATGCAGTCGGGGATGATGCGGTCAGGGGAAAAATCCCCGCCGCCTATGACATTGCCTGCCCTGGCTGTAGAAATGGCAGGGCCATCCGCAAAGAAGCTGTTTTTGTAGCAGTGAGTCACCAACTCCGAGCAGCTCTTGCTATTGGAATAAGGGTCATAGCCGTCCAAAGGCTCATTTTCCCTGTAGCCCCAGGCCCACTCATTGTTTTGGTAAACCTTGTCCGTGGTGACATTCAGGAAAGAAACTACCCCATCTGACTGCCTGATACATTCCAGCACATTTACTGTGCCCATTACATTGGTTTCGTAGGTATAGACAGGATTTTTGTAGCTTTCCCGCACAATGGGCTGGGCCGCCAGATGCAGCACCACCTCCGGCCTGGCCTCTGCAAAAACGGCTTGCAGGGTGGATATGTCCCTCACATCCCCCACAATGCTCCTTATATGTCCCTCCAACCCCGCCAGGCTGAAAAGGTTCGGGTGGGTAGGCGGCTCCAGGCTGTAACCCGTGACCTCCGCCCCTGCTCCCAGCAGAATCCGGCAGAGCCAACTACCTTTGAAGCCCGTATGTCCGGTGACAAAGACCCTCCTGCCACGGTAAAATGTCAAATCCATCAATCTTCCCACACTTTCCACGGTGCCTGGCCTGATTTCCAGAGCTTCTCCAGTTTCTGATGATCCCGCAGGGTATCCATGCACTGCCAGAAACCTTTGTGCCTGTAGGCCATCAGCTGCCCCTCGTCAGCCACCCTCTCCAGTGGTTCTCTTTCAAATACAGTTTCATCGCCTTCGATATAATCAAAAATCTCAGGCTGAAGCACCATAAAACCACCGTTGATATAGCCCACATCCTGCTGGCTCTTTTCCCGGAAGGACTTTATTTTGTCTCCTTCAAGATCAAGGATGCCGAAGCGCCCCTCAGGCTTTACCGCTGTCATGGTGCAGATTTTCCCATGGCTCCTATGGAAATCCAGCAGCTTATCAATAGGCACATCGCAAACACCATCGCCATAGGTAAGCATAAAAGGTTCCTCCCCAACATAAGGAGCAACACGCTTTATGCGCCCCCCGGTCATGGTGTTCAGCCCCGTATCCACCACCGTCACTTCCCAAGGCTCAGATTTATCCGTATGTATGTCACGATGATTTTCATCTCCCCGGAAATCAAAGGTAATATCACTGGTCTGCAGGAAGTAGTGGGCAAAGTAGCTCTTGATATACTCCTGGCGATAACCCGCACAGATAATGAATTCATTAAAGCCATAGTGGAAATAAGTTTTCATGATATGCCAAAGGATGGGCTTCTTACCTATCTCAATCATGGGCTTGGGCCGGTTCTGGGTCTCCTCGCTGATACGAGTACCAAAACCACCGGCAAGGATGACTACTTTCATTGAATTTTTACTCCTCCTCAATCTAATTTTTTCACTTTAGTGATTTATTGTTTATTATTGTTTCGCACAACATTATTCCAGTATTGACATCACCCCCTAATTTGCTAGAATAATAGTAAGAAGATTACAGGAAAGGAACACGCCATGGCAACGAACCAAGCCCCTTACCGTGTGAAATTTTCAGTCAGCCCTGCCCAGGCAGCAGAGCAGCTTATAAAGCGCTACGCCCTCACCGAGGAGGAAGCACAGGCAGCTGTGCAGGCTAACTGGTAAAGACTGCTCCTGCCTTGGCAGGAGTTTTTCTTGAAAAGGGATGGTGTTTATGTCACTTTTACAAATTCCCCTGATAAAAAAATATCAGCGACCCATTATTAAACTATATGGCCTGATGGCCTTAGTTGACACGGGAGCAGTCGTTCCCATGCTCTCACTAGCCTCTGAACTCGTAGAGGAAAAATTTCACGCCGAGAAGATACTTGAGAAACACATGATTGGCGGTATTGGGGGAGAATCCTACGGAGATGTTTACAGGCTAAAAGATTTCAAGATTGGAGAAATGAATTTTTCAATCTTTGATGCCTTTGTCCCTTATGAAGCTAGTCTAAAATATCCAATACTACTAGGTGCTCCCCTTTTCTATGGTATGACTTACGGCTTTGATACTGTGGATGGTCTTTTCTTTGTAGACACAAAGGATGTTTCATTGAATAGAGAATTTAAACTGTACGAGCTAAGAGGACAGCTTTACCCACAGATTGATGGAGTGCTGATACAGGATACCAGCCTATTTTTAAGTAATATGCCGTTTGGATTATGGGTATGAATTAATGATTTGACATTATGTTCATGACCACTCCCGTCCTATGACATGAGCCTATTTTCTGAAGCTATCCAATAATTTTAGCCCTAATCGCTTCCGCAAAAGTTTTTTCCGCCATTCCTGCCCAGGCTACAGAGCAGCTTATGAAGCGCTACTCCCTCACCAAGGAGGAAGCACAGGCTGCTGTGCAGGCAAACTGGTGAATACTTCTCCCGCCTTGGCGGAGTTTTTCTTGACATCACCTCCCGATTTGCTAAAATAATAGTGAGAATATTACAGGAAAGGAGAGTTCCATGGCAACAAAAGGAAAACTTGCTTCACCACCTCCCAATAAAGCTACCATCTTTGATGACGTATACCGCACCATAGTACAAAAAATGTCCTTCCTCATCATCCCCGCCATCAACGAAGCTTTCGGCACCCGCTACGATATGCACACCGGCCTTACCCAGCTTCGCAATGAGCACCTGGAACTGGCAGGGAAAATCATCACCGACTCCATCTTCCGCATTGGGGATATGCTCTATCACATAGAATGCCAGAGCACCCCTGACGGAACCATGGTCATACGCATGTTCGAGTATGACTTTGCTATTGCCCTGGAAGAGGCCTACAAAAACCAAGCCCCTTACCGTGTAAAATTTCCCATGTCGGCAGTGATCTATCTGCGACCTGACAAAAATGTGCATGACACCCTCTCCATGGAAGTGGAATTCCCGGATGGGCAGGTAATCACCTACAAAGTTCCCGTCATCAATGTGCAGGATTATTCCCTGGACAGCATCTTCGACAAATGGCTCTGGCTTTTCATACCCTTCTACATCATGCGGTATCAAAAGCGATTCCAAGAGATGGAAGATGACAGGGAAAAGCGCAAGGTCATGCTTGCAGAGCTTGCAGAAATGAAAGCCAGGCTTGCTGAGCGTACTCAAAGGACAGATCTGTCCGAAGTACATACAGATTTAATAAATCTTGCTCAATATATCGCCAACTACATGCTGAAAAACCAGCCTAAGACAAGAAAGGGGGTTCGAGAAATCATGGGTGGAAAAATTCTCGAATTACATTCGGAAAAAATGCTAAAAAAGGGTAAACGCGAAGGTCGCAAGGAAGGTCGCAAAGAAGGTCGCAAAGAAGGTCGCAATGAGGAACGCAAGGAGGGCATTCTTGCCTTGATTGCTACCCTCAAGGATTTCTCTGCCAGTCCTGCCCAAGCAGCAGAGCAGCTTATGAAGCGCTACGCCCTCACCAAGGAAGAAGCACAAGCTGCTGTGCAGGCGAACTGGTGAATACTGCTCCCGCATTGGCGGGAGTTTTTCTTGATGTCCTTTCCCATCATCCCCGCCATCAACGAGTCCTTCGGCACCAATACGGAACATAGTCTATTGGCGACAGTGCAGCATAACAATCTGGCGACAGGGAGCCGTGTCAGTAACATTCAACAACATATTATTCACCGTGCATAAACTGATGGATTTACCCATTTGATTTTATCGTTAGGAATTCCAAAGAATTGTAACTCATCCCTTATCTGTCTAGCTACATCAGGTCTTTCTATTGCCACTAAAATGATGTCATAATCACTAGAAGGAATCCCCGTCAATTGTCTTGGAGTTATTATTGGGAACTGTACAACACCAGTTTGTTCTGGATTTTTATCGCACCATGCTACAATTCTACAGTATGGCACATGCGACAGTTGCTTAACAAATATTTTTCCTACGATTCCCCCGCCATAAATTATAATTCTTGCCCCAGGTTTAACAATATCAAACGGAAATTTAAACCTAGCATAAATATTTTCTCTTACTTCTGTTGAATAATTTTCATCTGCACATCCGCAATCCATAACTTTACGATTTATTTGAAATTCACACATATTAGAAACAATTTCCTCATAAAAAACTGTTTCTCTTGCTATACTCCAAAAGACATCTCCAAACAAAACCTTAGGCGTTTCCCAAGGCTTTGGCTTACCACAATAATGAACGACTTTAGGATTCCGCTTCGCTTTCTCCCATTTTTTTAGTTGTGGTAAAGGAATAGATTTTTTTGCTTCCAAAACTATATCGTTATCCTGAACATAATAATTATATGTTTCATCGAGGAATTTAATTTTATCCTCAAACAAAACATTAATTACATCTTGTTCTTGAAATCTAAATTTATGCTCCGAAATATATTTTAACGTATATTCCAATGTATATTCTTCTCTAACACCATTTAAATCCATTATCAATACCCCGGTATTTATATAATCATAGGGATTTCTCATCTTCATCTCTTTTTTTGCATAATGAAACCAATTTCCAGGATATTTTTCCCATAGCATTCCCTGCCAAAAAGCATCTTTTACACCTGCAATTATTTTTCCCTCTAATTCGATTTGGTAAATAAAAGATACATCAATCTTAGTAATAATATCAGCATCCAAAATTAGTATTTTGTCGAATTTTTTTAAAATCCATGGTGCTAATATTCTATAATAAGCTACCTCACTATACATAGGGTGACTTACATACAATGTTGTATCTTTCGTAACACTAGCTGGATTATGAACACGTATAGAAATATTTGCATTACCTTCCCCAATTGCTATCAATCTATCCCTATGTTTTTCATCCATATCTTTACTTAGCACAATTATGTCATAGTATAAATCATCCGAAGAAAAATTAATTATGGATTTTATTAAGCATCCTGCATAAGGCGTATAATAGTCGCTTGATGTTATTATTACAGGAATCTCATCTTTAAATTTCGGATAAATAGGGATATCCTTTTTCGTGTTTTCAAAATATACAAGTTGTTTACAACTAATTTTTTCCTTATTGTTTTTCATCAGCCCATATATATATGCACCAACTAATATTTCTCCCATGAACCCGCATGTTCTTGTTTGAACTTCCGATTTATACTTATAATCTATATTTTTGTCTAACTCAAACAAAATTGGGAAGACCGTATCGCAAAGATCTAAGAAAATTTCATTTTTTAGCACAAAACAATTAAATCCAAAGTAATTACTTGTAGATAAGTAATCCATCACATTTTCATAAAAATGTGGTTTGATTTTCCTTATACATTTAAGAAGTTTTTCCACAGCTCCTTCTTCCGATATATATTTTTCCCAACTTTTCCAATGTTCTAATATATTTTTTTTACATCCTTCTGGAGTATTAACTTTTGTTATATCAATAGGTTCTATTATTATACAATCATTTTCTTTAATTTCTTCTTGTATTTTTTCGTTTAATAAACCATATTTTTTTACAGCATCACCATTTAATTCGTTTTCTACCACATGTTGTTTATTATTATAATCTATATCAAATTTCTCTTGAGCGAATGACAGGTATCTTCTATAATGACAAAGTCCATAATAATCCGCCTGCTGATTTTTCCAGGCCCAATACATCACAGTAAGCTCACAAAATTTTTCCCTTTCCTGAGATATATTGTCTCCAGTGTCATCCCCTATAATATCAGGATTCCACTCGCTCTTATCCTTGTAAACAGCACCACAATAAACAGGCACATACAACGGATTATCAATGGTCACGCTATCCAAATCAATCCTATGACTTACAAAAATCTTAATATCCTTCTTGCCCACTAAATCACACATCCTTCTATTCCATCTTGACATTTAATCTCTATATGATAAAATAATATTAAGAATATTCATCACCATCTCTACGAAAGGAGGCCAGCATTATGGCTACCAGCAGTTTTGAAAAAGACTTCATCGTCACCGACAAACAAGCACCACTGTGGGAAAAGGCGCTAGAAAAGATGGAAAACATCAAGATTCATTGGGTACCTGCCAGGAACAACGAAGTTCCAGATGATGAAATACTTGATTTTCTAAAGAAGGCGAAATCATGAATCTCGAGAGATATAAGATTGTTTCCCTAGCAAAACTCTTACTTCAACAAAATGGTGAAACCGTTTTTAACCACACAGTACGTGATTTCTCATGTCCCCTCAATGAGGACGTTGAACATTTTCTAAAACATTCCGCTGTTCCAAACCAACGCATGGGCATATCTCGCACATGCTTAGTATTTATACAAAATGGCGATGAGCGCTTGTTAGTAGGTTACTATTCACTTGCTCTCCAAGTGCTTGACCTCAGCCACATTACTAACAAATCACTGCGTAAGAAAATCACAGGCTTTAAACGAGAAAACAAGCTAGGTGCTGCTGTTTACCTTATTGGCCAGCTTGGAAAGAACTTTCATCATGAAGCAAACCACTATATAACAGGACAAGAGCTTTTCCTTCTTGCAATGCAAAAAATTCTTGAAGCAAGGCAAAATGTTGGGGGACGCATTGTTGTTGTCGAATGCAAGAATGACGAGCATTTGAAATCATTCTATGAGGATACCCTCAGCTTTCAACTCATAGATAACGCTGACGATGACAGTATGCTAAAGTATATGACCCCAATAAGTACCTACATCTCTTATGATCAATGAAATTTTCTCACAGGCGCTAACTATTTTCTCTGCCAGGATCAATCCACCGCATTTTCCTCTCTCTCACCCCCATTTCTCGAAGATTCCTCCACACCTCCACCGCCCAATCCTGCCTTTCCAAAGCAATCAACAGCAAATCAAACTTCTCTGAAACAATACCTTCCGGAGAGATAATCCTCACTCCCTCCAAATTCACTGACCAGGGCCGCTTATCTGCCAGGGCTGCTATCCGGCAATGCCTGGTTCGCCTTATTTCCTCTACGTAAGTCTTCCCGACAATTCCCCCGCCGTAGATAAGCACCCTTGCCCCTTTCGGCACTGTTGCAAAAGGAAAGGCAAAGCGCCATGCTTCTGCTCCCGGTACACGGTAATCCTTTTTCACAACGCACTGCCTCCCCGGTCATATTCCTTCAGCAGGGTATCGTCAAATTCCACCATCTGCCTTTCCTCAATTCTCCACTTGTCTTCTCTCACCAGTTTATGACAGTAAATCCCGTAGAGGATCTCTCCCATGTAGCCGCAAACCCGTGGATAGTGTCTCAGTGTGCCATCACGAAGGAATCTTGTAAATAGCCCGCGCAATATGTGCTCCTGCAACCTGCATAACTCAGCAAACAATTCCCGTCTCAGCACATAGCAGTTATAGCCCCGATGCAGACTGCCATGGAGATATTCCCTGGCACTGACCAGATATTCCGGCTCCTGCTTCTCTATCGCCTCCATTAACGCTGTCAGTGAATCCTCCCTGATGAACAATCCCGCATGGGCCGCCCATAGCTCCCAAACTGTCTGATAATACTTCCCCTCTATGGGAATCCTCTCTACCCTTCCCGGCACATTCAGCACTGCATCATTTCCCTCTATGACCTCCCGCATGCGCCCACAATCCAAGAGCCCATATTTTTCCATGGCCCCCGTGTCCAGCAACTGCTCCTTGACAAAAGTCCTCTCATTGACGGGAAATATTTCGTCCGCAAAGGAAAGATATCTCCTATAGTGGCACAGGCCATAATAATCTGCTTTCAGATTCTTCCAGCCCCAATACTGCACAGTGAATTCAGAAAAATAAGGCTGATAGCGGGATATATTGTCCCCCGTATTATCCCCTCTGAAAATATGCCCCCCAGGGGTGTCGTAGTATGCACCGCATCGTACCGGCAAATACAAGGGATTTGGCACTGCCACAGAGGGAATATCACGGCGACGTGAAACAAGAATGGCAATGTTTTTTTTACAGTATCTACCCGTTTGCAACCAGAGAATTTTCCTATGGTCTATGCCCGCCATCTCCAACCGCTGCTTGCCTATGACTGCCCTCCCCTCTCCCTCTGCCGCCAGGATGACAAAATCATAGGCAGCATTGGAGAGGCCCGAAAGCTCTGCCATGGTCAGTGACGGATATCCCTCTGGTGCTTTTCCCTGCTCCACGCATACCCACAGAAGCTGTGCTGACTGCGCTATAGCAAGGACTTCAGATTTCATTTCTTTCAGCGCATAGAGCACAATTCTGGGACGGCGGCCATGGGCAGTCCCCCAGCTTTCCAATTCTTCCTTGACAGAAATCAACCTCATCCCCCCTCCCCTGTAATGCCCTACTGAACTTTCCCTGTCCCCATGAAGTTATACTTGTTAAAGAAAAATCCGCATTACAGCGAACCTCATCCACCGCTTACGCGGTCCCCCTTCCCCAGAGGGGAAGGCTTTTTTGTCAGTGAGTATATTATATCTTCAAGTGAGCAGGCGGTAATCTGCAAAGGCCGTGCGCCATTCCTTGCGATGATAGGCAAAATATATGGTGGTCAGAAGCTCTCCCAAATATCCCAGGCAGCGGTCAGGCCGCTTGATATTTTTTTCCTCATAAATCTTACGCATCCTCTCCAGCACAGAGAATATAAATTCCGCATACGTTTCGTAGATGTCCCTCTTGGCAATCACCATATTATTGGGGAAATGCACCTGCCCCCGCAGAAACTCCTCTGCAAATCTGCCGCAACTTCCATCTTGCTCCTTGATAAGCTTCAGCATCAGTTCATAATCTTCTGGGCTGACATTGCTGAATACTGACTCTGTAAAGCATCTTTCCACACTGGGAAAGGTCAGCCTGGGCGGTGTCAGGATCACATCTGCCTCCCCGGATTTTATCCCTGCCAAAATTTTCTCCGTGAGCAAAAAATGCCGCCTGTAATGGCATAACCCCAGATACCTTGCCTCCGGCGCATTTTTCCACAGCCAGTAGATAACAGACAGCTCAGAGTATAGCGGATGATAGCGGGAGATATTCTCCCCCTCATCATCGTAGTACATGCCTGAATTACGTCTTCCGGCAAACTGAGCAGAGCCGCCCATTACTGTGTGTATGCAGGAGGATGGCCTGTCCGGGTTATGTACTTTGGCAGCCTCTCCATAAGTAGCTTCTGCCAGAAACAAATCTTGCTCTTCCAGGGTAGCTGCATCTTTACAGCTCCCTTTGAAAAGTCCCTGCCCCCACCAGCCGGCAAAGCTTTTGACTGTCCTTGCCAATGACTGCAAATCCTCCTCTGACAGTGGAACCTGCGTCATTGGATAAAAAGAAAAGTGTTCCTCCGACCCCTTGTCCCTTATCTGCTGCATGGTGTAATCATAGCTGCTCTGCTGTATCTGTATATCCGGCAGGGCCTTTTTTATCTGCGTTCTGGCAGCTTCTCCCAAGATTTCTGTCATGCGCCTGAGACCTATGACTTCTTTCGGCTCCCTTCCCCTCGCCTTCAGTAGCTCTATGACTTCCCCATGATATTTTTCCTGCAAGGCCAGATGTATTTCTGCTTCGGGGAATTTCGCCAGTGCTTCGTCAATTTCCAGGCAGGGCAGGCCGCAGTATTTTTCTCCCTGACCGTTCAGTTTGGTCACCGCAAAGCAGGCAATGTCCCCGCCTTTGCCCTGTCCTCTCAGGTAGCGACAGTATTCCTCGGCATTGAGCCCTCGTCCGTATATCAGGATCTGCCTCATGTCAGGCTCCTTTGCTTTCCCGCAACAGTATTTCCACCAGTTCCGGCAACTTATACTTATCGTCTTCCCAGCGGAAATCACCTTCCCGAGGCGGACGATTCTCCTCCTCCAGCTTCTGCATGTCCTCCCGCTCCATCAGTCCCGCATAGATTCTCTCGCCGTTATCCCGCATGTTTTTCTTCCTTCCCACAGTTCCTGATCTTGCAGTTTGAGGCCAGCATTGGCTTGCCTGTCATGCTGTAGAGCACTGCCACGCTGCTGGCGTCCCCGTAGTAGGCATCGCTCCAGGCTATGGCACGGTACATATCCCCGCTTTCGTCGTATATGCCCCAGGCTTCCGCGCGGTAAGTTTCCACCATTTCTTCATACCGGGGCAGAAGCTCCGGATACATGGATTTCACAGAATCCAGGAGGAGAGGGTGGGGCCTCCACCACAGGACTGCTTTCCTTTCCCGGCGAAAATATTCCAGGGTGTCCCGAATTTTTTCTATGAACAGTTCGGGGGCAGTCAGAAATTCCTGGATGCTGGTGTTGTAGAGAATGACTTTCCTGCCGTCTATTATTTCCTGCCATTTTTCAGGCAGGTTTTTCTTGTCCCTGCCGGTATGAAGCAGCTTGTCTATCTTGGGGGAGCCCAGGGCAAAGATGCGCTTTTCCAGGTTTTTCCTGGTATGCCATTCTTCCAGTACCTTGATGTATGCCTCTTTTTCTGCCTTGGTGTTCATGATAATAACATCACTGTGCCAGAAGGCGGAGGCATTGGCCAGGGTTTTCACTCGCTCGCCGCCTGCGACCTGCAAGGCTTTGTCCCAGCTTATAAAATATGGGATATATACCAGCTTGTCTGTACAATTTTTCAGTACACTGGGATAATAGTGGTAGTCTACGCAGTTTATCTTGCCCCGGTCCTCATAGGGGTTGTGTATGACGATGATGTCCGGGTGCAGCTTGGACAAATCCGTCTTATCCCAAGGCAGCAGGGGCAGTCCCGGAGGGAACTTTTTCACGTCAAGGAACCATTCATTGGGAGTGCCGTCCTCCTTCATGTTGCAATAGGGGATGGGCATTATGTAGGCGTTGCAATGCTCTTTGTCACTGTCTGCCGCCTGCCAGACGCTTTCCATGCAGTCCCACATGGAGGCAAGATAGGGCAGAAATACTATGCCCTTTTTGACGTTTTTCTCTTTTTTCAGCCCTGCCGCTAACTCTGACAGCATTTCCTCGCACTGCCGCAGTTCTTTTTTCACGGGAAAATGGCCTTTCCTGGCGGCTTTTTCCAGCGTGGTGGTCAGCCGCTCCAGCATCTTGCCATAGTGGGCCTGATGGAAATCATATTCCCGACAGAGGGCCTTCAGCTCGGCAAAGAAGTTCAGGTACTCACCGGGTGCTCTGCTGCTCTTGTGCTTTTTCCCTCCTGATATGTCTTCTCCCATTTCCGCCAGGATGCCAAGAATGCGCCTGTGGGTGTGGAAGTCCATCATTTTTCCCATATTGCTTCTCTCTCTTTCACATCAAACTATGATTTGTGCATAATGAGATTGAAATTGCTTGGCTATGGTCAGCAGATCCTCTTTGTGTTCGCTAGTGAGGCGGCGAAATATTTTCAGCAGCTCTATTTCGTCCCGACGCAGTTCCTTTTCCGACTGAGGCCTGTCATCTCCCAGCAGCCAAGCAAGAGAGACATTTTCAGAGCAGGCTATGCGGACAAAGCCGTCAGCATCCGGTTGCCCCGTGCCCCTCAGCCAGCCTAAAAGGGCGTTTCTGGTGACGCCAAAGTGCTCAGAAAATTCCGTCTGTGACAGTTTTCTGTTCCTCTCCTTAGCCTGTTTCCAAAGTTCGTTTATACGTTTCTGGAATATACTTTTTGGCATGTCCATCACTTTTCCCATATTGCTTCTCTCTCCTTCACATCAAAGATGGCGCAGCACATGTAATAGTCCAGAGGGTCAGTGATTTTCATGTTATACCTGGGACCTTTGATAAGGTGCAGAGGAAAGCCGTAGGTGCTGCACAAGTGGGCGGAGTCTACAAATTTCATTCCGTCTGCAAGGGCTTGTCTATACAGACCATAGATATCCCCGAAATAAAAGGACTGAGGAGCCTTGGCTACATACATATGATCCCTCAGTGGCACCTTGTCAATCTTCTTTCCGTCCGCGCTCTCCACCACGGATTCCCGGACGCTTTCGGAGGTGATGGCGGAGCCGTGCTCCTTGACTGCCTCTATGTTTTTGCTGATAAGTTCCTCATTGATAAGGGGACGCACTGCATCATGGATGAGGACAATATCTTCAGCCCCGGCATCTTTGCTGAGCCTGTCTAAGCCCAAGCGTATGGAATCGTGGCCTGTGTCTCCACCGGGCACAATGTCTATGACTTTGGTGATGCCATAGGTACCGAGCATGACCCAGAGCCTGTCTATCCAGTTTTCTATGCAGGCGATGATGATGCCGTCCACTTCCCTATGCTGCTGGAATTTTTCCAGTGTGTGTATGATAAGGGGCTTGCCGTGGATGGGGATGAATTGCTTGGGGCTGGAGTTTATCTCCATGCGCCGCCCCACGCCGCCGGCAAAGATAACTGTGTATACCAAGCTGCAACCTCTCCCCTTCCTGCCATTGCCATTATCCCCCCACCACCGCTTACGCGGTCCCCCGCCCCCAAGGGGGGCGGACATGTAAGGAGTAGATTATGGGAACCACTTCTTTTTGCCGTGGGCTATTTTCAGATTGTGGCCATGGGTGAGCATGTATATGGTGAGCAGCAGCTCTCCCAGATGGCCGCAGATGCGGGAGTGCTGCACGGCCTTTATCTCCGGAGCGCATATTTTCTCCACCTGCTCCAGTACGGGGAACATCCAACTGCAGTAGGCGTCAAAAGCTTCGGCTCTGGCTATGAGCATATTGTAGTTATAGAGGATATCCCCCCGGAGTATCTTCTCTGCCCTGTTTCGCTCCCCGCTGCCGTAGAGGTTTTCTAGAGCTTTCAGCATTGCCTCCACCGACTTGGGAGTGTTGTAGCGACTGTACTGCATTGAAGTATCCGGCCAGCACAGGAAGGGCAAGGGCAGAAGCACGTCCAGGCTTCCGCTCAGCAGGGCCTGCTTCTCGGCAGCCGTAATCATCAGGCAGCGCCTGTAATGGGCGATGCCTTTCACCGCTGCCCGGCTGTTCTTCCAGGCCCAGTAGGTGACGGTAAGCTCATCGTAACAGCCGTTCATGTCGGAGATATTCTCTCCTTCGTTATCGTGAAAGTCTGTCTCCATGAACTTTCCCAGGACAGTGCCCGCCTGGACGGTTACGCTGCCTGCGGGAAAAGACACCTGGCTTTGCAGTGGCTTGTCATGAAGGGATTTCGCCACGTAAACGGAAAAATCGGCTTGGAGGCAGGCAGCCCCCTCCCTTACCGGCTTCTCAAATTCCTCCGAAAATTTCAGCCTTTCCTCAGCCTGAAATAGGGACTTCATCAGCCTGTACTCCAGCTCTGCATCCACGCAGATGTAATCCCGCAAGCTCCGGTCTTCCAGAATGTCGATTATCTCAGGGTGAAGGTACTCCGGTACTGCCACATAGATCCTGGCCTCACCCAGCTTATCAACGGGGATTACCTGCTTTCCCCCAAGAGAGGAGGGATTGCCCTCCATATCCGTGACCACGAAACCGGCCACCTGCTCACCCTGCTTTTCCAAGGCCCTGGCAATGCCATAGGCTATGGCCTGGGCGCCATATACGTAGCATGGCTTCAGCGCTCTTCCCCTCGTTTCATCGGTCAAAATCCTTCTATTCTCTACTGGCTTTTTCAAAATACCTTTTCAGCCTTCTGTACCAACGTTCACTTATATCTCACAGTGAGATTATATGAAGTTTTACTCTTAATGTCAACTCAATTTGAGATATAAGATGAAAGTCCTATCCCTAAATGAGATAATGATAACACACATTATCCGGGGAGGTGCAGGGACTTGCAGAACAGGCTGGCAGAGCTGCGAATGGGAAGGCATATGAGCCAACAAGAATTCAGCAAAATCCTTAATGTCGCCCAGAACACCATCTCTCAATGGGAAAATGGCAAAAGAAATATGGATACGGAAATTCTTGTGAAGCTGGCTGACTACTTCCAGGTGACCACCGATTACCTGCTTGGCAGAAGTGAAGTCTCCTGCCCTGACAAGACCTTTCACCTTTCCTCTGCTGAAGAACTGATGGTAAAAAAATACCGTACCCTGCCTGCCCTTAGCCGGGAGACTTTGGATACGGTTCTTGATTCCCTTTACCTTAAGGAGCAGTGCTATGCAAAAAAAAGCACGGCTTCGTAATGCATTTGGTCAAAAACAGCTAGGGATGGCTGTCAGAGCCATTCTCCTCCACTGTTTCTGTTTCAGCAGTGCCCGGCAGCAGGAACAGCAGGTATACGAGCTGATTGACCACAGGCGCCATCAGCACCAGCACGGTGCTGATAATCATTGTATTGGCAAAAACGATATTCCCTCCGGAGCCGTCATCGGGCACATCTATGAAATGCGCAACCAGCGCCCCGTAATTGAAAATCACTGCCAGCCCCAGCATGACCAGGAAGGCTGTCGGCCCGAACAGGCACAAATAGCTTGATTCACCGGCATCCCGCAGACGCCTGGCTGCAAAGGAGAGCTGGGACAGGTAAGGAGGAATCAGCAACAGTGAGAACAGGGCAATGGGGTAGAGCTTATCAATGTCAGGTTTCAGGAGTACCATGCCCACGGCCACGGCACTGGCAATAAATTCAAGCAAAACCGAGACAGACCAGGCTGCAAAGTAAGGCTTGCGTCCCACCCTGCCCTGAAATCCGAAAAAATAGCCCAATATGCCCACCACCTGTTCCAGGATATTACACCCCCACTTACAAAAGTGGGGGTCATTTTACGATTTATGCACTTATTTGCCTGTCCTGCCCCGTTTGGTCATAGGAACTCCCTGTCGGCAGAGGGGGCAGTCTCCGGGACTATAGGTCTCCACCTGCATATGCAGAAGTGCCGTGCTTGGCACATCACCGAAGCTGGCCTTGCCGCCACTGCGGTCTACCAACATGCTGACCGCCACTGGAATGCCGCCAGATTCCCTGACCACCTCAATGACCTCCTTGATGGAGCCGCCGGTGGTCACGATATCCTCGACTATAAGGACACGCTCTCCCTTTTCCAGTGAGAAGCCGCGCCTGAATGTCATATGCCCGTCCACCCGCTCCGTGAAGATAGCCCTTGTGCCGAGGGCTTTGCCCACCTCATGGGCCAGCAGGATACCGCCTGTCATGGGGCCAACGACCGTATCAATCTGGCTGTCCTTGAATTTTTCAGCCATGGCCTCGCAGAGCTGCTGCGTATATGCAGGATGCTGCAGCACATTGAATTTCTCCACATAATGGGGGCTGTGCAAACCGGATGTCAGCAGGAAATGACCATCCATGATGGCATGGGTCTTTACCAGTATATCCTTCACTTCTTGTTCTGTCATAGCCTGATTCCTCACTTCACTGCAGAAATTTCTTTTATAATGGCCTCAGCAGCGGCAACAGGATCTGCAGCCTGGCGGATAGGACGACCTACTACTATGTGGGACGCTCCCTCACCCAAGGCCTGGGCCGGTGTAGCGATACGGCTCTGATCGTCTGCGCCGTCACCTGCCTGACGCACCCCAGGGGTCACGATCAGGAAATCAGGGCCGCAGGCACCGCGAATCAGGGCGGCCTCATTGGGCGAGGCCACTACCCCATCCAAGCCGGCTTTTTGCGCCAGTTTCGCCCAGCGCACCACAGCACTCTTGATCTGTACCGTCTGCCCCAAATCATCCCAGTCGGCCTGATTGATACTCGTCAGCACCGTGACCGCAATCAGCTTCGGGCAAGCCTGCCCGCGCCTGGCAGCTTCCTCGCGCAGTCTGTCAGCGGCTGTCTTCATCATGGTATAGCCGCCCGAGGCATGCACGTTCATAATATCCGCCCCTAAATTCATCAGGGAGCAAAGGCCGCTGGCCACGGTGTTCGGTATGTCATGCAGCTTCAAATCCAAAAATACCTGCTTGCCTTCCTGCTTCAGCCAGCGCACGATTTCCGCGCCCACGCTGTAATACAGCTCCATGCCCACCTTGTAATAAGAAACGCTTGCGCCCAGGGCCCTGACCAGGGACTGTGCGTTTTCCATAGTATGATAGTCCAAAGCCACTATCAAACGATCATCTGCCATCTGTCTGCCTCCCTTCTGCTCACTGCTCCAGGGCACCAATAAGCTCCCTGATATTCTTCATGCCATTAGCCTGCAGATATGCCTCCAGGCCGTCGCAAATTTCCATGGTAACTGCCGGATTGACGAAATTGGCCGTGCCCACGGCAACCGCATCCGCCCCGGCCAGGAAAAACTGCACCGCGTCCTGCCAGCAGGTAATGCCGCCCATGCCGATAAGGGGCAGGCTGACAGCCTGCCTGGCCTCATAAACCATGCGCAGGGCCACGGGCTTCACGCAGGGGCCTGACAGCCCGCCTGTCACATTGCCCAGCACTGGCTTCCTGGTGCGAATATCAATTTCCATGCCCAGCAGAGTATTGATAAGGGATATGGCATCTGCCCCCGCTTCCTCCACGGCACGGGCCATCACCTTGATATCCGTGACGTTGGGGGAAAGCTTCACAATAACAGGCTTGCCCGTATGGCTTTTCGCCTCCGCCGTCACCTGGGCGGCGGCCCGTGGGTCTGTGCCGAAGACAATGCCCCCTTCCCGCACATTCGGACAGGAGATATTAAGCTCTATGGCTGCAACCCCCGGCACATCCAGCTTTTCTGCCAGCGTGCCGTAATCTTCCGGTGTGCTGCCTGAGATATTCACGATGATATTCATGCTATATTTCGTGAGACGGGGCAAAGTTTCCTGCAAGAAAATATCTGCACCGGGATTTTCCAGGCCGATACAATTCAGCATGCCGGCGCCCCCGGCTGTTTCCGCAATGCGCACGCCCTCATTGCCCCGGCGGGGCGCCAGGGTGGTGCCCTTCACGCAGACTCCTCCCAACCGGGAGAGAGCCACAAAATCAGCAAACTCCTCGCCGAAGCCGAAGGTGCCGGAGGCGGTCAGCACAGGGGTGTTCATTCTGATGCCGCAGAAAGAAGTCGAAAGCAGATTATCCTGCATCAACAAAACACCTCCTCTGCCGGAAATACGGGGCCGTCCTTGCAGACTTTCCTGCGACCGTGGGCGGTATCAATGGCGCAGGACAGGCAGGCCCCCAGGCCGCAGCCCATGCGCCTCTCCAGGGAGACTTCACAGGGCAGCCCCTGCTCCTGGGCGACTTTTGCCACGCCCCGCATCATGATTTCCGGGCCGCAGGCGGCCACGCTGTCATAGCCGCCCTCTGCCAGCAGCTCCGGCAGGAGTGCCGTCACAAAGCCCTGCCTGCCCAGGGAACCGTCGTCTGTGGTCAGATGGATGGCAGCAGCATAAGGAGCGAACAAGTCTTGCCAGAAAAGCTCCGCTGCCGTACGTCCCCCCATCAGCACTTCCGGCTGAGCGCCATGCCTCCATAGATGCTGGGCATAGCAGAGCAAAGGGGAGAGGCCCATGCCGCCGCCCACCAGCAGCGGATGCTGAACGTCCATGCGAAAGCCCTGCCCCAAGGGGCCCAGCAGATTGACCTGCTCCCCTGGGCGAAGGGCGGCAAGGGCGGCAGTGCCCTTGCCCACCTCACGGTAAATCAGCGCCACTGAGCCGCTCTCCGTATCTGCTTCTGCCAGCCCCAGGGGGCGGCGCAGGAAGACGCCGGGGGATTTGACCTGCACCTGCACGAACTGCCCTGGCAGGGCGTGGCGTGCGTGCTCCGGCGCAGACAGCTCCAGGCGATAGACACCCTCAGCCAGCCGCTTCTGCGTCCTGACCTGGGCCTCCTCCATGACTTTTGACTTCATCTCAGGCAAGGTCATCGCCGCCTCCTACATAGTCCTGCAAAGCCAGGGAATAGACCAGGCGGCGCTCACGCATAAAGGAGAGCACCCGCAGGACTTCCCATGCCGTATCCAGGGAAGTCAGGCAGGCAATGCCATGCTCCACCGTAGCCCGGCGGATGCGGAAGCCGTCACGGGCGGCGTTGCGGGGGGAAACTGAGCCTTTCCCCTCCGGGGAATGCTTGCCCTGGGTCAGGGTATTGATAACCATATGGATCTGGCCGTTCTTAATCATCTGGATAATGTCCGAGCTGCGCTCATGCACCTTGCCCACCACATCCACATCTATGCCCATTTCCTGGATAGCCCTGGCTGTGCCCTCGGTGGCCACAAGGCGGAATTCCAGCTCGGAGAAGGCCTTAGCCAGTTGCTTCATTTCCGCCTTGTCCTTATCAGCCACCGTAAAAAGCACGCAACCCTTGGTAGGCACGTTCAGGCCGGAGCCCACCATGGCCTTGTAGAGAGCACGGGCATAATGGTAGTCGATGCCCATGACCTCGCCGGTGGATTTCATCTCGGGGCCAAGGGAAATATCCACATCCGTCATCTTCGCAAAGGAGAAGACAGGAGCCTTGACCGCCACATAGGGGCGTGGCGGCACCAATCCGGAATGACAGCCCAGCTCGGACAGGGTCGCCCCCATGGCGATGCGGGTGGCCAGGTTCACCATCTTGATATTGGTGACTTTGGACAGGAAGGGCACTGTACGGGAAGAACGGGGGTTGACCTCGATGATGTAGACTTCACCATCGGAGACTACGAACTGGATGTTCAGCAATCCCTTGACATGCAGGGCGCGGCCCAGGCGCTTGGTGTAGTCGATAATGGTATAAATGACGCGGCTGGGCAGGGTCTGGGGCGGATAGACGGCGATGCTGTCGCCGGAGTGGACACCGGCGCGCTCCACATGCTCCATGATGCCGGGTATCATTACATCCACCCCGTCGGAGATGCCGTCCACCTCCACTTCCGTACCCTGCATATAGCGATCCACCAGCACCGGATGATCCGGGGTGACTTTGACGGCACGGCTCATATAGTCCCGCAGCTCTGCCTCGTTGTAGACAATCTCCATGGCACGGCCCCCCAGCACATAGGAGGGACGCACCATCACCGGGTAGCCGATATCCGCTGCACCCTTGATGGCATCCTCCAGATTTGTGACGCTGGTGCCCCTGGGACGGGGAATCCCGGTCTGGGTCAGGACTTCGTCAAAGCGTTCCCTGTCCTCTGCCCTGTCGATATCGTCCACGGAGGTGCCGAAGACCTTCACCCCGGCTTTTTGCAGGGAGGCCGCAAGGTTGATGGCTGTCTGCCCGCCGAACTGGACGATGACCCCTTCCGGCTGTTCCTTTTCAATGATGTTCAGCACATCCTCGGTGGTCAGGGGCTCGAAATACAGGCGGTCGGAAATATCGAAATCGGTGGAGACGGTTTCCGGGTTATTGTTGATGATGATGGCCTCGATGCCCATCTCCCGCAGCGCCCAGACAGAATGTACGGAGCAGTAGTCAAATTCCACTCCCTGGCCGATGCGGATGGGGCCGGAGCCCAGCACAATGACCTTGCGGGCCTTGGAGACCTGCACTTCGTCCTGCTCTGCATGATAGGTGGAATAGTAATAAGGCGTAGCGGCCTCGAACTCGGCGGCGCAGGTATCGACCATCTTGTAGCAGGGTGTCAGATGCTGGGTAAGGCGCAGGGTACGCACCTCATCAGTGGACTTGCCGGTCAGCTCCGCTATGGAGCGGTCAGCCAGGCCGATGCGCTTCGCCCGGGCTAAAAGGCTCGGCGTCAGGGGGCTTCCGGCCAGCTCATTTTCAAGCCGGGCGATATGCTGCACCTTATGGAGGAACCATTTGTCCACCTTGGTAATCTCATAGATTTCATCAATGCTCGCGCAGCCCCGGCGCAGTGCCTCTGCAATCACGAAGATGCGCTCATCATTGACACGGGCCAGATTCTTTTTGACGCGGGCATCGTCCCAGCCATCCATTTTTTCCATGTGCAGACGGTGCACGCCGATTTCCAGGGAGCGGACGGCCTTCAGGAGTGCCCCCTCAAAGGAGCGGTCTATGCTCATGACCTCGCCGGTGGCCTTCATCTGGGTACCCAGGGTCTTATCCGCGTACACGAACTTATCGAAGGGCCAGCGAGGGAACTTCACCACGCAGTAGTCCAGGGCCGGCTCGAAGCAGGCCTTGGTCTTCTGCGTGACCGCGTTGGTGATTTCATCCAGGCTGTAACCGATGGCAATCTTGGCTGAGACCTTGGCAATGGGATAGCCTGTGGCCTTGGAGGCCAGGGCCGAGGAACGGCTGACCCTGGGATTGACCTCGATAACATAGTATTTATTGCTCTTAGGGTCCAGTGCATACTGGGCATTGCAACCGCCCTCGATGCCCAGGGCGCGGATGATGCGCAGGCTGGCGGAACGGAGCATCTGGTACTCGTGGTCGGTCAGGGTCTGGGAGGGAGCCACCACAATGGAATCCCCTGTGTGTACACCCACCGGGTCGAAATTTTCCATGTTGCAGACGGTGATGCAGTTGTCATTGCCATCCCGCATGACTTCGTATTCGATTTCCTTCCAGCCGGCCACGCTGCGCTCAATGAGCACCTGACCGATCATGGAATAGTTCAGGCCCTTAATGACGATTTCTATAAGCTCTTCTTCATTCTCGGCAATGCCGCCTCCGGTGCCGCCCATGGTGTAGGCCGGGCGCACAATGACGGGATAGCCGATTTCACTGGCAAAGTCCACTGCGCTGGCTACATCCTCGACAATGGTGCTCTCGGGAATGGGCTCACCCAGAGCCTCCATGGTCTCCTTGAACTTCTCCCTGTCCTCTGCCTGCTCAATGGCCTGCAGAGGCGTACCCAGAAGCTCCACCCCGTATTTATCCAGCACGCCCTTTTCCGCAAGCTGCACCGCCAGGTTCAGCCCCGCCTGGCCCCCCAGGGTTGCCAAGAGTCCATCCGGGCGTTCCTTGGAGATGATTTCTTCCAGAAAATCCACCGTCAGAGGCTCGATATAGACCCGATCCGCTATATGGGTATCGGTCATAATGGTAGCCGGGTTTGAATTCACCAGCACCACCGTCAGTCCTTCTTCCTTCAGGGCGCGGCAAGCCTGGGAGCCTGCATAGTCAAATTCCGCCGCCTGGCCGATGATGATGGGGCCGGAGCCGATGACCATGACTTTGTTCAGATTTTGTTTCTTGGGCATCCTTTACTCTCCCCTCATGTTGGCAATGAATTCATCAAAAAGATACAGATTATCGTCCGGGCCGGGGGAGGCTTCCGGGTGGTACTGCACGGAGTAGACAGGCAGCTCCGTGTGGTGCATGCCCTCCACCGTGCCATCATTTACATTTACATGGGTGACTTCCAGGGGCAAGCCGGAGAGTGACGCTTCGTTCACAGCAAAACCGTGGTTCTGGGAAGAAATAGCCACCCTCCCCGTGCGCAAGTCCTTCACCGGCTGATTCGAGCCGCGATGGCCAAACTTCAGCTTATAGGTTTCCGCCCCCAGTGCCCGGGCCAGCAGTTGATGGCCGAGGCAGATGCCGAAAATGGGCTTTTTGCCCAGCAGGGCCTTGATGGTCTCCACTGCCTGGGGCACATCGGCAGGGTCCCCCGGGCCATTGGACAGGAAAATGCCGTCCGGATTCACCGCCAGCACCTCCTCTGCCGTAGCTCCCGCCGGGAAAACCGTCAGGCGGCAGCCCTTGGCCTGCATGGAGCGCAGGATATTCAGCTTCACGCCGTAATCCAGGCAGGCGACATGGGGTGCCGCCCCATGCTCTGCGCCCCGTCCGGCTGCAGCCGCCTCGGCTATGCCAGCGGCACTCTTGCCATCTGCCGCCAGAGGCTCCAGGGTATAGACTTCCTTGGTCGTAACCTCCGCCACCACATCCTGCCTGATGGGTACTGCCAGCAATTTGTCAATCTCCGCCTGGGGCGCATCCTCCGGCACAATAACTCCCTTCATGGTACCTGCCGCGCGGATATGGCGGGTGACGGCCCGTGTGTCCACATCATAGAGGCAGGGCACCTCCTGTGTCCTCAGAAACTCCGCCAGGGAGTGCTCGTCGTGCCAGTTGCTGCTCTCCCCCGTGGGGCAAAGCTCCCCTATGATAAAGCCTCCCACAAAGGATTTGCCAGACTGCATGAACAGCTCTGCCGTGCCGTAGTTGCCCACCAGGGGATAGGTCAGGGTCAGCAGTTGGCGGCAGTAGCTGGGGTCTGTCAGGCTTTCCTGATAGCCGGTCATACTCGTATTGAATACGACCTCCCCTGTGGCCCGCTTGTCCGACAGCAGATGCCCGCTAAAGACTGTGCCATCCTCCAATATCAATTTGCCTTTTTTCTCTATAGTCAAGGAAGTCACCTCAATCTCTGATCTTGCCATCCTGCATTACGATCCTGCCATCTACGACGGTCAGCACCGGCTTGCCCGTGAGCCTCCGCCCCACAAAGGGAGAATGGCTGCCCCTGGTGTAGAACTCTTTTGCGTCAACCGTCCATTCCAGTTTTGGGTCTATGACGGTAATATCTGCCGGAGCACCCTCGCTCAGACGGCCGCAGGGCAGGTGCAACAGTTTGGCCGGCTCGTAGCTCATTTTGGCAATCAGGGTCGGTATATCCAGAAGGCCCTTGCCGCAAACATCCGTCAGCATCACGCTCACCGCCGTCTCCAGTCCGGGGAAGCCGCTGGGGGCGTACATGTACTCCCTGTCCTTCTCCTCCACGGCATGGGGTGAATGATCCGTAACCACTGCGTCAATGGTGCCGTCCTTCAGTCCCGCCAGGCAGGCCTCGCAGTCTGCCTGGGAGCGGAGGGGCGGATTGATCTTCGTGGAGCTGTCCCACAGCTCTACGCACTCATCCGTCAGCGTCAGATGCTGGGGGGTCACTTCGGCAGTGACCTTCACGCCCCGCTGCTTGGCCCGGCGCACAATGTCCACTGACCTGCCGGAACTAATATGGGCGATATGCACATGTGCCCCCGCATACTCGGCCAGCAGCACATCCCTGGCCACTGCAATATCCTCGGCCACCGTGGGACGGCCTTTCAGCCCCAGCAGGGCACTGCGATGGCCCTCGTTCATCACCCCGTCCTTGCAGAGAGAAGTCTCCTCCTCATGGTTGATGATAAGGTAGTCACCGAAGGCATGGAGGTAATCCATGGCGTTCAGCATGACCTTGGCTGACTGGTCGAAATGCCCGTCATCGGAAAAAGCCACTGCGCCTGCTGCCAGCATGTCCCCAAGCTCTGCCAGTTCCTCCCCCTGCTGGCCCTTCGTCAAGGCGCCGATAATGGCCACATGCACCTTTGCTGCCTCGGCCTCCCGCTGCTTCAGGCTGCGCACCAGAGCCGCAGTGTCCACCACGGGCTTTGTATTCGGCATGGTGGCTACCGTCGTATAGCCGCCTGCCGCAGCCGCACAAGTGCCACTGACGAAGTCTTCCTTGGCTTCCTGCCCCGGCTCCCGCAGATGCACGTGCATGTCCACCAGTCCCGGCGCCACAATTTTGCCGGAAGCGTCGTAGACCTCTGCACCCTCAGCCGACAACCCATCGCCAACTGCAACGATTTTGCCATCTTCTGCCAGCACATCTGCAATCTTATCGAAGCTTGTCTCCGGATTTATCACCCGACCGCCCTTGATTAGTAATTTCATGCCTGCCTTCCTCCCGTCAGTACCAAGGTAAAGAGCGCCATACGGATAGCGACGCCGTTCTGCACTTCCTCCTGAATGGCTGAGTTATCCCCATAGGCCACATGGGGGGAGATTTCCCAGCCCTTGTTCATGGGGCCGGGGTGCAGAACCAGCACATCATCCTTGGCAAGCTTCAGCCGCTCACCGTTCAAGCCGAAGATGCGGGCATATTCGCGGGTGGTGGGGAACAGCCCCCCCTGCATGCGCTCCAGTTGGATGCGCAGCACTTCAATGACATCCGCCCCCCTGATGGCCTCCTCTACACGCTCATGGATGAAGATGCCCGGCTCCTCACAGAGATAGCGCGGCAACAGGGTACGCGGCCCGGCTATATGCACCTCCATGCCCATCTTGCGCATACCCTGGATATCGGAACGAGCGACCCGGCTGTGCAGCACATCGCCGAGAATCGCGACTTTCAATCCCTCCAGGTGTCCCTTGTGCTGCTCGATGGTGAAAAGGTTCAGCAGAGCCTGAGAGGGATGGGCATGGGCACCGTCTCCGGCGTTCAGTATGACAGGACTGACCACGCGGGAGGCGTACTCTGCGGCACCGTCTGCCTTATGGCGCATGACAATGGCATCCACTCCCATGGCCTCCACCGTGTACAGCGTATCCCGCAGGCTCTCTCCCTTCACAATGCTGCTGGTTCCCGCCGTGATATTCACCACATCAGCCCCCAGATACTTGCCCGCCAGTTCAAAGGAGGTGCGGGTACGGGTGCTGGGCTCGTAAAAGAGTGTCACGATGGATTTGCCTCTGAGGGCCGGCACCTTCTTGATATCGCGGTGGATGATATTTTTCATCTCCTTCGCTGTTTCCAGCACCGTCCTGATTTCTTCCGGGGAAAAATCCGCCAGTCCAAGAACATTCTTGCCTCTCAGGGAGATACGGTTTTTGTCCACTTCGGTCACTCCTTCTCCAGAATTACGGCATAATTATACAGTCTGCTGCATAATTATGCAAGAATGGATATTGCCTGCCCTGTATGCAAAAAAGAGCCATCCTATGCGTAGCATAAGAAAGCTCTTTGGCTCCAGATAAACCAATTGCGTCTATGGCTTCCTTTATGCGCATCTCTGTACGCATCTTAAAAGGCAATATACTATTGTGAACCCCGGCAGCTCCCGTCTGCCTTACAGGTAATTATATACTGTCCACTGTGCAAAAGCAAGCGGCCTGAAGCAAACGGGCAAAAAATACTTTTGAAGTGATTTTTTTCACCGAAACAAGGAATTTCATGTGCTTCTGTCGTATATTACAAGTAGCGTCAATATGAAAAGAGGTGACTCTAATGACTGAACAGGAAATTGCAAAGCTCGTACAGGACAAGCTGAACGAAGCTTACAAGGCCAACGAGCACCCGAAGAAATTCTTCATCACCGAGAACGGACGCGGTGTCGTGGACGGCGGCGACCTGTACAATGCTATCCTGGAAGATGTACTGCGCGTCGTGCAGCAGGCCACGACGGAGATCCTCAAAGAGGCTCTGAAGAAATAATCCATACGCGTGCAAAAAAACCGGCCAGGTACCTGCCTGCCGGTTTCTTTTGCATCTTCCCACGTATCTATTCAATATTCATCTTCCATCGTCACGCCGCGCAGGCGGCGGTTTATGGAAGACAGCCCCTTGTAAACGGTACTGATGTCCAGTTCCTCGCCCCGGTTCTCCATGTACTTCTCCAGCTTGCGCTTCACGCGTTGCAAGGCATTGTCGATGGACTTCACATGCCGGTTCAGATCCTCTGCAATCTCCTGATAGGATTTGCCATCCAGGTAACTCATCAGCACACGCCACTCAAGATCGGACAGGATCTCCTCCATCTTTTTCTCAATATCCAGGAATTCCTCCCGGCTGATAACAAGTTCTTCCGGGTCAGAAACCTTCGCGCCGGAGAGGACATCCAGCAGGGTGCGATCAGAATCCTCATCATAGATCGGCTTGTTCAGAGAGATGTAGGAATTCAGCGGTATGTGCTTCTGGCGCGTAGCCGTCTTGATGGCCGTGATAATCTGGCGCGTCACGCAGAGTTCTGCAAAAGCGCGGAACGAAGACAGCTTATCATTACGGAAGTCGCGAATGGCCTTGTAGAAGCCAATCATGCCTTCCTGTATAATATCCTCACGATCAGCGCCGATCAGGAAATAAGAGCGAGCCTTGGCGCGCACGAAATTACGGTACTTGTTTATCAGGTAATCAAGTGCCGCCTTGTTGTTTTTATCCTTAATCTCCAGCAGAATCTCCTCATCCGTGAGATTGGCAATGCCGTCATAAGCTTCCTCGAGCGAATTGCTGATATTCGGCTCCGCTTCCATAGATTGTTCCCCTTTGCTGAAAGTAGTATCCACCGTCCATTGCTCCATATCCAGCTTAATCTATCTCCTTCACGCGCACACCCCAGTCAGGCATCCTGTCTTTTATATGGAAATTATACCCTTTTCACGTCAAACCGTCAAGGTATACACAGGGGCTGCATCAACCTTGGAGTTCATCACAAATAATGGTTGACGGCAGCCGCTCCAAATGCTATAATACGTTCGTTGACAAAACAGCATATGCCGGAGTGGCGGAATTGGCAGACGCAGCAGACTCAAAATCTGCCGTTGGCAACAACGTATCGGTTCAAGTCCGATCTTCGGCACCACTTTGAAAAATGAGGGTTCGCAGGTGTATCTGCGAGCCTTTTTCTTCTATTAAGCGAATTACAACTGCTATCGAGGTAATTCCATATGCCCTATTTCATAACTGCACAAGAACTTGCCGAGCAGGGTACTATTCCGGCTGACCTACGCACTAACACCCAGCTTATATACAATAGTCCTGCTGCTCTGGATTTCAACTCCCCAGGGGCACAGGGCTTTGGCGTGAAGCGCGCCGGGCTTGCGCTGCCGGGCAGCATCATGCTGCTCATCTCGCCTGCCTGCTGCGGGCGCAATACGGCTGCCCTTGCGGCTCCACCCGATGCACAGGGAGTCAGCTATGGCGAGCGCTTTGCCTACCTGCTGCTGGACGAAAGCGATATTGTCACCGGCAGGCACCTGCAAAAAATCCCCCAGGCTGTGCAGGCTTTCATCGCCAGCCGTCCGGAACCTCCCACCTGCGTGCTGCTCTGCCTGACCTGCGTTGACGCCCTGCTGGGCACCGATATGGAGCGCATCGCCAGAAAGGCCAGCGCTGCAGCCGGTCTCCCCGTGCGCCCCTGCTATATGTACGCGCTGACCAGGGAGAGCATCCGCCCACCCATGGTGGCCGTGCGTGAAATGCTGTACTCCCTGCTGGAGCCTGCTCCCAAAAATGCACGTTCCTGCAATCTGCTGGGTTTCTTCGCTCCCCTGGCAGACGCCAGCGAGCTCTCCCCCCTGCTCAAAGCAGCAGGGCTCAGGACAATCAACGAGCTCAGCCGTCTCCGTACCTGGCAGGAATACCAGCAAATGGCCGCAGCCAATTTCAACCTCGTGCTGAATTCGGAGGCACGCCGTGCCGCGCAAGCAATGCAAGAAAAACTGCAAATCCCCTTTATTGAGCTAAAGCGAGTCTATGGGCTGGAGCAGATTACGCACCAGTATCAGGCCCTGGCAAAACTGCTGGGAACAAGCTGGGAACTTGCCCCTTACGCCGATGCCGCCCGCACTGCTCAGGAAAAGTTCTGTGCCCGTCACAAAGATGAGATTTTTGGCATTGGCAGCCGCTTGAACGGCAACGCCTTTGAACTGGCCCTGACCCTAGCACGCGCAGGACTGACTGTTGCGGAAATCTACGGGCTGCCGCAGGCTGACGATTTCTTTTATATCAAAAAACTTGCCAAATTGTCACCTGAGACACGCATCTATACGAACCTGTCTGTCAGCATGGCCTCATATAGCGAGAGCAGCAGCAAAGTGACCTTTGCCCTTGGCGCGGACGCCGTCTATTATCACCCTCACGCCAGGAGCCTCGCCTGGAACGAGGAACGCCAGCCCTTCGGCTATCAGGCCGTGCAGGAATTATTCACGCAGATGGAGGCTGCTTGTCATGACTGATATCAAAGGACTGCGGCTCTACCTGCCGCCCTTCGCCCCCGATACCTCCGGCGCTGCCTCTGTGCTCTACCCGCTGGGGGGACTGGTCGTTATCGTCGATGCCGGCGGCTGTGCCGGCAATATCTGCGGCTTCGATGAGCCGCGTACAGACCTGCCTGCCCCCAGCGTGATGGCCAGCGCCGGCCTGCGGGATATGGATGCCATCATGGGACGGGATGACAGATTGCTCGCCAAAGTGAAAAAAGCCCTGCAGCAGGACGCAGACACAGCTTCGCCAACCTTCCCTTTCCTGGCCCTGGTTGGCACCCCCGTGCCCGCCGTTATCGGCACAGACCTCACGGCACTAGCACATCTGGCCGAAAAGCAGACCGGCCTGCCCTGCATTGCCGTGGCAAGCAATGGCATCCACGCCTACGACCGAGGGGCCAGCGCCGCCTTGCTTGCCCTGGTGCAAAAATTCACCAGACCCTGCCAGACTGTGCCCGGCAAACTGGGTGTCTTGGGCGTAACCCCGCTGGATTTAACCCTGTCCGAGCAAAACACCCTGCGCGAATCCCTGCTCACTTGTGGCTGGGAGCAAGTCTCCCTGCTGGGTGCAGACGGACTGGCAAGCCTCCGCGAAGCCGCCAGTTGCGAGCGCCTGCTGGTCGTCTCCCCCTCCGGCCTGGCCGCTGCTGAATATCTGCAAGAGAAGCTGGGACTTGCCTATGACACAGGTTTCCCTCAGGAGCTCACCTTCCCCCTCTGGACTGCCATCAAACAGCAGCTCCCCCCAGGGAGCAAGCGCCTGCTGATTATCCAGCAGCAATTTGCTGCCAATGCGCTGCGCGATTTCCTGCGCACCTGCCTGCCGGAGGCGGAAATCATCTGCGGCACCTGCTTTGAACTGGTGCCAAAACTGGCGGAAGCAGGAGATTTTACCTTCCGCGAAGAAACAGAATTCCAGATTGCGGCGCAATCCTTCGATACCATCATCGGCGACAGCCTGCTAAGGCGGGCACTGCCCGGATTCAACGGTACTTGGCTTGATTACCCCCATTTCGCCATCTCCGGCAAAACATACTGAGGAACTGGTAAGAAATAGATTTTAGTGGACAGTTCCTAAGGAGGACTTTATGCCACTCTATCACAGTAAGGTCTACGGTATCGTGCAGGGCGTCGGCTTCCGTCCTTTTGTCAGCCGACTGGCTGCGGAGCATAAAATTCTTGGCAGTGTCTGCAACAAAGGGCCCTATGTGGAAATCTTCGCCCAGGGTACGGCTGAGTGCCTGCAGGATTTCTTTCGCGACTTAAAGGCCAGGCCACCTGAGCGGGCTGCCATCCTGAAGATTGATATAAACGAACTCACAGATGCAAGGGAAAACTACAGGCAATTCGAGATTATAGAGAGTGCCAAGGAGCGGGGAGACATCTTCGTGTCCCCGGATATAGCCACCTGTGACAAATGCCGGACAGAGCTCTTTGACCCTGAGAACCGCCGCTACCTGCATCCCTTCATCAACTGCACGGCCTGCGGGCCGCGCCTGACCATACTGGATTCCATGCCCTACGACCGCGAGCGCACCAGCATGGGCGAATTCCCCATGTGCGGGGCCTGCCGGACGGAGTACGAAGACCCCGCCAGCCGCCGCTATGATGCCCAGCCTGTCTGCTGCAATGACTGCGGGCCGGAGCTGTACCTGATTGGAGCAGAGGCTATCCGGGGAGCAAAGGCCCTTACCCGGGCGCGCCACTGCCTTGCTGCAGGCGGTATTGTTGCCATCAAGGGCATCGGCGGCTTTCATCTTGCCTGTGATGCCAAAAACGCTGCCGCCGTGTCAAGGCTGCGGCAACTGAAGCACCGCCCGGTCAAGCCCTTTGCCCTGATGTTCAGGGATATGGCCGCCATTGAGGGCGAATGCCTGGTGGAGCCGGGACAGGCTGAAATCCTCACAGGCCACCAGAAACCCATTCTGCTGCTCAAACGCCGCGCAGACGGCACTGTAGCCGAAGCAGTCGCCCCCGGCAATCCGAAAATCGGTGTCATGCTGCCTTACGCTCCCGTGCAAATGCTGCTGTTCGACTATCCCGACGATGTGAAAAACATGACGGATGCGCTGGTGATGACCAGCGGCAATCCCTCCGGCGCCCCCATCTGCCGCAGTGATGAAGATGCCCTGGGCTCCCTCTCCGGCTTCTGCGACCTGATGCTCTCCCATAACCGCAAGATCAGGCTGCGAGCCGACGACTCCGTGCTGGACTGGCTGGATAGCGGCCCCTATATGATACGCCGCAGCCGGGGCTACGCCCCCCTGCCTGTCATGCTCTCCCGTGACTTTCAGGGCGAAGTCCTGGGCATCGGCGGGGAGTTGAAAAACACCTTCTGCATAGGGCGCGGCAACCTTTTCTACCCCTCGCCCTATATCGGCGACATGAGCGACCTGCGCACCCTGCAGGCCCTGAAAGAATCCATCAAGCGCCTGAGCGAGCTGCTGGAAACAAGCCCTGCGGCAGTCGCCTGTGACCTGCACCCCCGCTATAATACCCATAAAGTCGCGGAAGAACTGGGGCTGCCGCTGCTGGAGGTTCAGCACCATTACGCCCATATCCTCTCCTGCCTGGCTGAAAATGATTACGACCGGCCCGTTATCGGCATCTCCTTTGACGGCACCGGCTACGGCACGGACAGCACTATCTGGGGCGGCGAAATCCTCCAGGCTGATTACAACGGCTTCCGGCGCCTTGGCTCCATCCAGCCTTTTCAGCAGCCGGGCGGCGACAAAGCCTCCAGGGAAGGCTGGCGCATTGCCACGGCAATGCTTTGGGAAGGGGAGCCTGACAGGGAAAGGCTTGCCGGCCTGACCGATAGGCTGGGATTATGCTCCCAAGAGGAACTTCACACCCAGTTTCTCTTGCTGGATAAGAATTTGAACACCATCAAATCCACCAGCGCCGGCCGCCTTTTCGATGCTGTCAGCGCCCTGCTGGGCATTCGCCGCATTTCCACCTTTGAGGGCGAAGCCTCCATGTACCTGCAATTCGCTGCCGAAGCCTATGAAAGCCGCTTCTGCAGCGCCATCCGCAGCGATATTGTCAGCCTGCAGCTTGCCAATTTTGCTGCCGACAGCCAAGCTGTACCAGACAGTAAACAGGAAGCAACGGCCTTCCGGCTGCCTACAGACCGGCTTTTCCGCTCTTTGCTGGAAAAACGTCTGGAGCCTGGAGCCGACATCCAGCAACTGGCCTACCTCTTTCATGCGGGCCTGGCTGCCCAGATTATCGCCGCCTGCCGGGAGGCTCGCCGGATTACCGGCCTCGAAACTGCAGCCCTCTCCGGCGGGGTCTGCCAAAATACCCTGCTGATGCGCCTGCTGCTGCGCGGCCTGCAAGAGGACGGCTTCAACGTCCTGCGCCACCGTTTGATTCCTCCCAACGATGGAGGCATCTGCCTGGGGCAGGCCGTATATGCAATGCAGCAGCTTAATAACGGTAAGATTTAGAACCAGAAAGGAAGCCTTTCTATGTGTTTAGGAATACCTGCCAAAGTAGTAAGCCTCGATGGTGACATGGCCCTTATCGATGCCTCCGGGGTCAAGCGCGAAGTCTCCGCTGCACTTCTTGCGGATATAGATCCCGGTGACTACGTCCTTGTCCATGCCGGTTTTGCCCTGGCCAAAATCACAGATGCAGAGGGGCAGGAAACTGAAAAACTGCTTTCGGAACTAGCGGAGGACTGACCATGCCCCTGCTTTCCCATGCCCCTCACCCTGCCTGGCAGCGGCTGGCTGATGCCGACCCTGCTGCCTTTTTCCCCCACAATCTCGAATATTCCTGCCCCGCCCGGGGCAACTGGAACATCGTGCATACGGGTATGCTTGTGCCGGAAGCCCACCAGATTTATGTCTGTGCTTCCGGCTGTCTGCGGGGCGTCATTCTCACCGCCGCCGAGATGGGCGAAACCTACCGCCGCCGCTTTTCCACGGTGGAGCTTTTGGAGCGTGACCTGCTGCTGACCGATAATGAGCAACTGCTGATTGACGGCGTCACGGATATTCTGGAAAAACTTAAAAAAAACCAGGGGCTGCCCCCCGCAGTGCTGCTCTTTACCGCCTGCTTCCATCATTTTATCGGCACCGACTTGAGCTATGTTTACAGTAAGCTGCGCAAACGCTGGCCGGGAATCGACTTTGCCGAATGCTGCATGGACCCCATCCGCCAGTCCAAGAGCCTGAAGCCAGAGGAGCGCCTGCGCCTGGAAATTGCCCGGCTCTGGCCGGAGCAGTCTGCCACACCCAAACGCGCCGTCTGCTTCGGCAGCAACCTGCCCCTGTCAAAAGACTCAGAAATCTATGCCCTCTGCCGTGCCGCGGGCTGGGAACTGCTGGACTGGGCTGCCTGCCAAACCTATGCAGACTTTCAGCAGCCTGGCAGCGCCTCACTCTACATCTGGCAGCACCCCCACACATTCCCTGCAATCCGATGGCTTACAGAAAATCGTGAGCACAAGGCAATCTATCTGCCCCAGGTCTGGCGCAGCGAAGAACTGCTGCAGGAATTCACGGAACTGGCGGATGAATTGGGCCTTGCACTGCCGGATTTTGCCCCTGCCCAAGAAAGGGCACTCAAAGCCTGGCAGGAACTGGGCAAGGAACTCGGCTCCCTGCCCATAACATTGGACTACACCTTTACCCTGGAACCCTTCAGCCTGGCCCGCCTGCTCATCGAGCAGGGCTTCCGGCTAGTGCGCATCTATGCAGATGCAGTCTCCCCGGAGACCCGCGAGGATTTCCTCTGGCTGCAGGAGCACGCGCCTGATATCGAGCTATGGTCTGCCAAGCATCCTGATCTGCGACTCTCTGAGAACCGTACCTTGCCCGGCAAAAGCCTGGCCCTGGGCCAGAAGGCGGCCTACTATACAGGCACTCCTTATTTCGTAGATATAATAGACGGTGCGGGCATCACCGGCTGGGCAGGACAGGAGCGCCTGGCCCGGATTATATCAGAGGCCGCCCGCAGCCCCAAAGACACCCAGTCCCTTATTGCACGTAAAGGCTGGGGCGGCCCCTGCGCCCTGGAGGATTGACCATGAAACAGACAGCCCGCATCATCTCCACCTACTCCGCCGACAATTTCGGCGTCTGTTCCGCCCTGTATGAAATGGGGGGGCTTATCGTGATGCACGACCCCTCCGGCTGCAACTCCACCTACACCACCCATGATGAGCCGCGCTGGTACAGCCGGGACAGCCTGATTTACATCTCTGCCCTGACGGAGCAGGATGCCGTACTGGGCCGCGACCAGCGCCTGATAGAGGAAATCTGCGACGTAGCCCTGACACATAAGCCCCGCTTCATCTGCGTAATTCCTTCCCAGATTGCCTTCCTGATAGGCACCGACCTCAAAGCCATCTGCCGCCTTATAGAAAAAAGAACCGGTATTACCTCCTTCACCCTGCCCACCAACAGCATGCACTACTATGAGCAGGGTATTTACTATGGGCTGGAGGAACTTGCCAGGCGGGTCATACAGCACACAGGGCAAGCAGTTTCTCACAATCCCCCAAAACTACAGCTTCGCCTCAATCTCCTGGGCGTTACGCCTCTGGATTTCGGGCCTGACGGCTGGCTGCCCGCCTGGAAAACTTGGCTCAGGCAGAACAATTTTCATCTGCAAAGCTGCTGGGCCATGAATTCCAGCCTTGACGAGATCCTGCGTTCCGGCAGTGCTGACGTAAATCTGGTCGCCTCCTATGGCGGTCTTGGTGCCGCCCGCCTGCTCTGGCGGGAACTGGGGCAGCCCTATGTCTGCGGCCTGCCTTTGGGGCCTTTGGCTCCCACCCTTGCACAGGCAATACAAAAAGCAGGAGAGACCAAGCAGCCTCTCCTGCCTTATGCTGAACAAACAAGCTGCATCCCTGCCAATGCGCCAAAGCAATTTATCATCGGCGAAACCATCCTGGCCGAATCGCTGGCTGCAGCCCTGGAACTCTCCGGCGCAGGCCATTTCCGGGCCATCATTCCCGTTGAGACAGACAATGAACTTTTGCGCTCCGACTCGCTGCGCCTGACAGACGAATGTGAATTGGAGCCTGTGCTGAAAGACGCCAAAACCATCATCGCAGATCCCCTCTATCAGGCCATCTGCCCCGCCTCAGCACACTTTCTGCGCCTGCCCCATATGGGCTTTTCCGGCCGTCTTTACCAAAAAGAACTGAGCAACCTGCTCCAAGACTTTCCCGACTTGCTGCACAGGCTACCTACTTGAAAAAGACCGACCTGCCGATAAACTCCCTGAGCAGGGAATTATTGGGCACTTCATCTTCCGCCGTTATATCATCGAAATACTGGCAGAACTGCAGCAGGCGCTGGGCTTCGCCGTATTCCGGCACCTCCGGGGATACAGCCTCCAGCATAGGGCTGACATAGCGTTTCAGGATACCCAGCTCGTAGATGAGCGCGGAATTGAACATCACATCCGCTTCCTCCTGGAAGGGGAAGATGTATTTCTCCTCACCTTCCCGCACGTCCGGCCACTGGCGCAATGTCTTCAGGGCATGGGCCCCGCGGAACTGGTAGTCCCGCACCAGGCGGCGGATCAGGCGGGCGCCGGTGGTGGGAATGCGATTGTGGGCGTCGATATTGAGCTGGGTAAGGGCGCTGACGTAGATTTTGTACTTGCGGTCACGGGCTACGCTGCTGCTCAGGGCTTCATTGAGGCCGTGGATGCCCTCAACAATCAGGGGCTGATCCGGATGCACGGACAAGGGGGCTTCGTTGCGCCATTCCCGGCAGCCGGTAAGGAAGTTATAGCGCGGCAGCACGATTGCCTTGCCCTCCAGGAGTGCCGACATCTGGGCATTAAAGAGGGGCACGTCCAGCGCCTCCAAGCATTCATAGTCATATTCGCCCTTGGCGTTGCGGGGCGTGTCCTCCCTGTTCATGAAATAATCGTCCAGGGAAATGGAGACGGGCTCCAAGCCATTCACCAGTAGCTGTATCCTGAGCCGTTGGGCAAAGGAGGTCTTACCCGAGGAGGAGGGCCCTGCTATCAGGATCAGGCGCAGGCGTTCCTTCTCAGAGGCTATATAGTCGGCAATCCCGGCAATGCGCTTCTCCTGCAGCCCCTCCGAAATGCGGATGACCTCGCCGATACGCCCCTGACGGTTGGCCCGGTTCAAATCCGTCACATATTTGCAGTGCAGGATATGTGCCCACTCTTTGGCCTCGGACAAAATCTGGCTCAGCTTGGGCTGTGGCACGCGCTGGGGCACCCTGCCCTCCGAGTGCTCCGTAGGCATCCTGAGCAGGACACCGGGGGGCTCATAGTCCAGCTCAAAATTGCCCAGGCTGCCGGTGGAAGGCAGCATATGGCCATACAGATAGTCATCGTACTCGCCGCAGCGGTAGATGGTCACATAGGGACGCGCCAATGCTGCTATCAAATTGGCCTTCTCGATCTGCGCATCTGCCTTGAAGAGCTGCACCGCATCTTCCCGGACCAGGGACAGGCGCTCGATTTCCCTGTCCTCGCTGACAATCTGACGCATGCGCTGCTCTATGCGTCCCACAATGTCGGCAGACATTTCCTGGGGCAAATGCTTGATTTCGCAAAATAGGCCCTTATTGGCCGTGAACTGCACGATGACCTCTGCACCACGGTAGAGCTCATGCACAGCCGTAATCAGCAGGAAAACCACTGAGCGCTGATAAATCCGCCATTCCTTTTCCATGTCCTTGCCTCCATATATACTCATTAAAGAAGACATATTCCCCCTCATGCCAGAGAACCTCATCCACCGCTTACGCGGTCCCCCGCCAGGGAGTCCACCGGACTCCCGTTCGCAAGCTCACCCCCAGAGGGGAAGGCTTTTCCGTCAATGAGCATAAAAATAACCTGCACAAAATTGTCATTGTACAGGTTATTTCTATATCTCTATGCAAAATTCCTTTTCACTTGAAGACATTCAGCACAACTTGATAGGCAAGCGCCCCCATTGCCGCCGTGCAGGGAATGGTCATGACCCAGGCCATCACCATTTGCTGAGCGACACCCCAGCGCACTGCATTCACGCGCTTCGCCGTGCCGACACCCATGATGGAGCCGGACACCACGTGAGTCGTGCTGACAGGCAGGTGCAGGAGGGTGGCTGTAAAGATGACAAAGGAGGAATTCAGGTCGGCGGCAAAGCCCGAAATCGGCTCCAGCTTGAAAATCTTGCCGCCGATGGTCTTGATGATGCGCCAGCCGCCGAAGGCTGTGCCGCAGGCCATCGCCGCCGCGCACAGCACCTTGACATAGGTCGGTACCTCGAAAGCAGAGATATAGCCGCCGGACAGCAGCGCCAGCGTAATGATACCCATGGATTTCTGGGCATCGTTCGAGCCGTGGGAGAAGGCCATCATGGCTGCGGCCAGTATCTGCATGCGCTTGAACTTATGGTTGACCCTTGATGGACTGGCCTGGCCAAACAAGCGGAATAGCAGGGTCATGATGATGCAGCCGCTGACAATGCCGATAATCGGGGAACCGATCAGGGAAATGACAATCTTGCCGATGCCCTCGAAATTCAGTCCCTCCGGCCCCACCGAGACCAGCACAGCACCGATGATACCGCCCACCAGGGCATGGGACGAGGAGGAAGGCATTGACAGCCACCAAGTCAGGATATTCCAAATTATTGCCCCCGCCAGGGCGGCGATAATGATATGCTCATCAACGTGCTGGGCTGATTTCACAATATCCGCGCCGATGGTCTTCGCCACACCTGTGGAATACATGGCACCTACAAAGTTCAGGACAGCGGCCATGATAATGGCATGCTGGGGATGCAGGGCCCGGGTGGACACAGAGGTTGCTATGGCATTGGCCGTGTCGTGAAAGCCATTGATAAAGTCAAACAGCAGGGCCAGGACGATAACTGTAAAGATGAGGTACTGCAGAGATTCAGGCATACTTCATCACCACGCCCCTGAGCATGTCGGACAGCTTCTCACAGTGATCGAGGGTATCCTCCAAATCCTGCAGGATATCCTTCCATTTGATAAGATTGATTGGGTCTGTTTCCTTGTCGAAAAGATAGGCCACCTCGTGACGGTACACCCGATCCCCCTCGCTCTCCAGGCGGGCAATCTTATGGGTGGCATCCAGAAGCTGGGTCTGGTTCTTGCGGATATCCTTCAGCAAGGTAAAGGCCTTAATGATTTCCTGGGTGCTCTCCAGAAGCAGTTTGGTTAGCGTTACCGCGCCGGTCATGGCCTTGCCCGTGCGGTACATAACAATGCGCTGCAATGTGCCCTGCAGGAGATCCACTCCATCATCCAGGCCATTAGCCAGTGCATAGATATCCTCACGGTCAATAGGCGTAATGAAGGTCGTATTCAGCTTGTCCAAAATGCGGTCGTTCACAGCATCTGCCTCATGTTCAAGCTCGTCGATTTCACGCACCTTGTCGGTGGCCTTGCCGTAATCCAGCATGACTTCGTCCATAAGCAATGCGCATTTGTAGAAGTATTGGGCACTCTCCACAAACATATCGAAGAACTCAGTGTCCTTCTGCTTGAATTTAAACATCTGCGTCGCTCCCTCATATATACGATATATGCTTTTTCTCAAACCTTCTATTCAATCATAGCATTATTTATTCCTGACAGCAACAGAATATTTTCAGATAAGCAGATGCTGCACATGCAAAAGGCTCCCCTGCAGGGAGCCTCACCCATATGTTTATACTCGTTAAAGAAAAATATTCTTCTTGACATTGGACCTCATCCACCGCTTACGCGGTCCCCCTTCCCCAGAGGGGAAGGCTTTTCGTCAATAAGTATACTTGTTATTCTCCTACTGCCCGCTGGGCCTTCAGGACTTTGGCTGCAATGCCCTTCATTTTATCGGTTGCTACCGAGCAAGCTGCGATGCGCACGCCCAGCTTCAGGGGTACTGCAAAGACCAGGTCTTCATGCAGTTTATCGCAGACAGCCTGGGGATCTGCAGAAGGCACTGCCAGGAAGAAGCCGCCGCGGTAGGGCAGGGCTTTCAGCCCGCAGTCCTTCGCCTCTTTGACAAAGATATCGGCACGGGCCTTGATAAGCTGATAGAAATCAGCACGTTCTTTTTCAAACTGGGCCAGGGCTGCCTTGTCCTCATTCAGCCGCACAAGCAGGGTCATAGCCCCCCGGTTGATATTCGACCAGGTGGCACGGCTGGAATACTTCGTGACTTCCTTGAACTCCGTGATGACTTCCCGGCTGGAGGAAACCGCCACCAATGCCCCCGTGCGCTGACCGTAGGCCGTGTAGCCCTTGGACATGGAGAAGGTGAACAGCACCAGGATGTTCTCCGGCAAATGGCTGAATTTCTTCATAAAGGTGCGCGTCTCATTTTTCTCGCCCGCGTAGTCAATATAGGCAATATCCACTATCAGCGTCAGCTTCTTGCCTTTGGCAGCTTCTGCTTTCAGCACCTCCAGCACCTTATCCCACTCCTCATCGGACAGGGAATAGCCTGTGGGGTTCTGGGCCGGCGTATTCAGGATGATGGCCAGGCTCTCCTGTGCTGCCAGGATTTCCGTAACCTTCGCGGTGAAGTCCTCCAGGTTGAATTCCAGCTTATCATTAAAAAGCTTGAAGTTCGTAAGCTGGCAGCCCAGTTCATGGCAAATGACATTATAGGTGCCCCAGAACCAGTCCGTGGTCAGCACCTTGCTGCCCTTCTCCGCATAGTTGGCCACGGCATGACGGATAGCGCCAGTGCCGCCCGGCGTCGCAACGGAGGCGAAATAGCCCTCCGGCTTCTGGTCTGCAAAGGTCAGGTCTATGACTGCATCCAGGTATTCAGGCAAGCCGGCAATAGGTGCATAGCGCATGTAATCACCAATATCAAGCGAACGGAAAACCCGCTCCATAGTGGGCAGGGAGGCGAAATTCCCTTCATCATCCATCATCGTCCCGATGGTCGCGTTTGTCACCTTGTCAGCGCCGAATTCCGCCGCAGCCTTGCTACAGGCTGCGCTCGCTCCAAAAATAGCATCATGCAGCATGTAGTCCGCTGCATGGGAAGCTGCCATAGTCATAAATCAAGTTCCCCTTTCAGTTCGCTGTATTTAGGAACTGCAGACTTATAACCTGGACATCTTGCTGGTCTAGTTTATTTCGCTACAGTTCCTTATCTTTGCCATGTAATATAATAGCTGTTTACTCATGTCCTGTCTACCCATATTGATGTATGTATACAGAATTCATTGTAAACAGCAAAAAAGAACCGCTGCACAGCGCAAACGCATATGCAACGGCTCCTGATATTTCTTCTGGAGGCGACACCCAGAGTCGAACTGGGGAATAGAGGTTTTGCAGACCTCGGCCTTACCACTTGGCTATGTCGCCATAAAAAATGGAGCGGAAAACGAGGCTCGAACTCGCGACCCCCACCTTGGCAAGGTGGTGCTCTACCACTGAGCTATTTCCGCAATATGTAATTGGAGGCGACACCCAGAGTCGAACTGGGGAATAGAGGTTTTGCAGACCTCGGCCTTACCACTTGGCTATGTCGCCATAAAAAATGGAGCGGAAAACGAGGCTCGAACTCGCGACCCCCACCTTGGCAAGGTGGTGCTCTACCACTGAGCTATTTCCGCATGAGTGGCGACCCGAAGGAGACTTGAACTCCTGACCTCCGCCGTGACAGGGCGGCGTTCTAACCAACTAAACTACCGGGCCGTGCTTGCCGCTTCAATCAGCGACAAGTGATATTATACAGAAAACCAGCCCCCGCGTCAAGGGCTGGTTAATATTTTTTTGCACTCAGGATTCAGCCTCCTGGGCTGTCAAAAGGGCTTCAACGCGGATATCCTTGCGCTGTTCCAAATCAATGAATTCATCGTGTACGGTCTGCACCATGGGCAGGGCAGTCACGCGGCTCTCGGCGATATAAACGATGCGTCCCCTGTCGCCATTGGAAAGCAGCACCCAGTTGCCTATGAGGGATCTGCAGACCTGGCGCATGAAATACACTGTGTATTCCGGATCTAATCTGCCTGCTGTCATATCCTCAGTCAGCACCTTGAAGATATCAAAGGGGGAACGCCGCCGCGCGTAAACGCGGTCGGCTGCCATGGCATCATAGATATCCAGAATGGCAATCAGGCGCCCGTAGGGCGAGATTTCCCCGCGCCTGAGTCCCTCGGGATAGCCGGAGCCGTCACAGCGCTCATGGTGCTGCATGATGCCCTTCTTGATACCTTCATGCACCTCCGCAGCAGACTGGCGCATCATTTCAAAGCCGTAGGCCGGATGCCGGCGCACGGTGGCAAATTCCTCCTCGGTCAGCTTGCCCTTCTTGCCTAAAAGCGCCGCATCGATTCGCAGCTTGCCCACATCGTGGAAAAGCCCCGCTGCCACCAGCTCACGCCTGTCCTCCCGCGGCCAGCCCAGCCAGCGCCCCAGAAGGGCCGCCAGGATGGCCACATGCAGGCTGTGGTGATAGATGTAGTCACCTGTGCGCTCCATATTGTGGATTTGGGAGACCGCCTTGGCCCCATCTGCCGCCAGGTCCCTCAGAATATCACTGACCACGCCCTGCAGCATGGCTTCATCCCAATGCTTGTCACCCGCCAGGGATTCAATCAGTTTTTTCACACGCACATGGGCACCTTCATAGGCGGCCACATAGACCTCATCCAGCAGGTGCTCCCGCCCCGGGATGTCCACCAGCGGCTCTGCCTCATCTATGTAAACAGAAAATATGGGGCGCTCCAGCAAACTGCCTATCATGTCCTGGGTCAGCACCGTGCCGGCAGACAGCAGGATGCCGCCATCTGCGTCCAGCACGTCACGCCCCACTTGCATGCCTTCAAGCAGGTTTTCTACTGCATAGGGTTTCAGCATAGTAAAGCCCCCCTGGTATACTTGCCCTAGCCTTTGACCACGATATTGACCAGCTTGCCCGGCACACAGATAACCTTCAGTATCTCCTTGCCTGCCGTATGCTCCTGTGCCTTCGGCAGAGCCAGGGCAGCCTTCTCCATCTCCTCTTTGTCAAGCCCCGCCGGTACCGTTACGCGTCCCCGCAGCTTGCCATTGACCTGCAGCACGATCTCGACCTCATCCTGCACCAGGGCCGACTCATCGTATCCGGGCCACTGCTGAGCATGGACGGAGCCTTCCCCGCCGAGATTATGCCAGAGTTCCTCGGCAATATGCGGCGTAAAGGGTGCCAGCATGCGGATAAGAGCCGAGGCCAGCTCACGCACCAGGCCGGGATTCACCTCCTTGCCGGCAAATGCGTAGAAGGCATTCACCAGCTCCATCAGAGAGGAAATCGCCGTGTTGAACATGAAGCGGTCACGCACATCCTCCGTGACCTTCTTGATAGTGGAGTGCAGCACACGGCGCAGTTCCTTTTCATCCTTCGTCAGCGTCTCCGGGTCATAAGCAGAGGGAGCGCCCTTGACTACATCCTCGAACTTATCCAGAATGCGCCAGACACGCGCCAGGAAGCGGAAGGAGCCTTCCACTCCCTGCTCGCTCCAGTCCAAATCGCGGTCAACGGGAGCCGCAAAGAGGATGAACAGGCGGGCTGTATCCGCGCCGTATTTCTCTATGATTTCCTCCGGGGACACAACGTTGCCCAGGGACTTCGACATCTTGGCGCCATCCTTGATGACCATGCCCTGGGTCAGGAGATTCTTGAAAGGCTCATCGAAGTCCACAAGGTGCGCGTCATGCAGCACCTTCACAAAGAAACGGGCATACAGCAGGTGCAAGATGGCATGCTCGATGCCGCCTATGTACTGATCGACGGGCGCCCAGTAATTCACCTTATCCTTGGCAAAGGGCAGCTTGTCATTATGAGGGTCGGCATAGCGCAGGAAATACCAGGATGAGCAGATGAAGGTATCCATGGTATCCGTCTCGCGCCTTGCATCTGCGCCGCACTGGGGGCATTTGCAATTCACGAATTCCTCGCACTGGGCCAGGGGCGAGACAGCCCCCGCGTCAAAGGAGACATTCTCTGGCAGCTTCACCGGCAACTCCTCCTCCGGCACCAGCACCTCGCCGCAGTGGGGGCAGTGGATGACCGGAATCGGCGCCCCCCAGTAGCGCTGGCGGGAAATCAGCCAATCCCGCAGGCGGTAGTTGACCTTGCGCTGGCCGAAGCCCTCCTTCTCTGCCTTGTCCATGATAGCAGACATGGCGGCATGCATCTCCATGCCGGTGAACTCGCCGGAATTGACCAGCTCACCGCTTTTGTCGTCATAGGCATGGTTCATGTCCTCCAGCTTCAAGGTCACGCCCTTGGGCTGGCAGGTCAGGATAATCGGCAGATTGTATTTCTTGGCAAACATCCAGTCACGCTGGTCGCCGGAAGGCACGCCCATCACTGCCCCCGTGCCGTAGTCGGCCAGCACATAGTTCGTGACCCACAGCTCCACCTTATTGCCGTTGAAGGGGTTCACGGCGTAAACGCCCGTGAAGATGCCCTCCTTCTCCGACTCGCTGGAAGTGCGCTCCATCTCGGACTGGTTGCGGGCTTTCTCACAGAAAGCCTTGATTTCCTCAGCCCTGGGGTTATCCTTGACAAGCTTTTCGATAATCGGATGCTCCGCCGCCAGCGCTACGAAGGTAATGCCGTAAGCCGTATCCGGGCGCGTCGTGTAGACCGGCAGCTTTTCGCCCAGCTCCGGCACCTCGATATTGAATTCCAGGCCCTCACTGCGGCCAATCCAGTTGGCCTGCATGGTCTTGACCCGCTCCGGCCAGCCCGGCAGCTTATCCAGGTCATCCAGCAGCCTGTCAGCATAGTCCGTGATTTTCAGGAACCACTGGGACAAGTCCTTCTTGTGTACCTCAGAATCGCAGCGCCAGCATTTGCCGTCAATGACCTGCTCGTTTGCAAGCACCGTGCCGCAGGTATCGCACCAGTTCACGGAAGCTTCCTTCTTGTAGGCCAGGCCGCGCTTATAGAAAAGCTCAAAGAGCCACTGGGTCCACTTGTAGTAATCCGGCGCGCAGGTCAGCACCTTCCTGTCCCAATCGTAGGACAGCCCCATGTCCTTCTGCTGGCGGATCATGTTATCTATATTGGCATAAGTCCAGTCACCCGGTTTCACGCCGTGCTTGATAGCCGCATTCTCGGCCGGCATGCCGAAGGAATCGAAGCCCATGGGGTGCAGCACATTGAAGCCTGCCATAGTGCGGTAACGTGCCACCACATCACCGATGGAATAATTGCGCACATGACCCATATGCAGGTTGCCCGAGGGATACGGGAACATCTCAAGCGCATAGTACTTCGGGCGCTTCTCATCCATCTCCGTCCTATAGACCTGGCCCGCGTCCCATTTCTGCTGCCATTTTTTCTCTATCTGCTGCGGCGAATACCTCTCCAATTCAATCCCTCCAAAAATATGGCCTGCATGGCCAAAATGCCTGTCTCATGTATGAGTTTTTTGCGCAGCTTCATAACGTCCGGCAAGAAACTACATACCCTTGTATTATCTCATATTCAGCAGGCAACGTCAAACAGTATGAAACTGCCGGCCGCCGTTTCACATCAGTAAAAATTTCCAAAACCTTGAATAAAGCATCCTTAATATGCTAATATAGAGTGGTAAGCATGCGGAACAGAGAAAAAGGAGCAAAAGCATGGCTACTGCCATTGATGAGCAACTGAATAAGTACATCACCGCTCATGATATCTGGCCTAAGCTCTTCGATGTCGTGCGCCTGGTGGAGCAGGACAGCAACTGTGTGTGCCAATACAAGAACGGCAAGTGCGTGCCGACCCAGGAAACATGCTACAATATCTGGGGCAAGGACAGCCGCTGCGCTAACTGCGTGTCGCACCTCGCCTTTGTGGAGAACACCCAGCACGTAAAGTTTGAATACGCAAACGAGCACTACTACTTCGTCATTGCCCGCCCTGTAGAAATGGAGAGCGGGCGCTATGTCATAGAGTTCGTGCTGGATGCCACCACACAGTTTGCGCGCCATGGACTGTCCGGCAACAACTTTGTGATGGATCTCATCACCGAGCTGGAACGCGTATCCTCCAAGGACGTATTCTCCGGCCTTTACAACAAGACCCGCTTCAACCAGCTCCTGATGGAGCGGCTGGCGAGAGCCAAGGAAAAAGACATGCCCCTGTATCTGGCTCTCTGGGATGTAGACCGCTTCAAGCAGGTGAACGACCTGCACGGCCATGATGCCGGGGATAATGTAATCCTCGCCATCTCCCATCAGCTGCGCCACTTCGTGACAGATGACTGGGGAGTGGCCGCCCGCTTCGGCGGCGACGAGTTCGGCATTGTCTTCTTCGAGCAGGACCGCACGAAATGCCGCGTGCTGCTGGAGGGCATCGCCCAGGCCATTGCCCAGATTGATTTCCCCAGCCCCCAGGGCGGCATGTTCCATGTAACGGCCAGCTACGGCCTGGCCGATGTCCGTGCAGCCGCCACGCCGCTGGAAGCCGTGCATCTGGCCGATATCAGCCTCTATCGCTGCAAGGAACAGCATCACGCCGAACATCCTGAATAAAGCGCATGAAAAAGACCAAGGCAACTCTCAGCCTTGGTCTTTTTCATACCAAATTTTATCAGAGATAGCGCAGCCACACATAGACGCTGGCGATGGCCACCGTCATCACCATCACAGGGAAAGCGACCTTCATGAAGCCGACAAAGGAAATCTGCTTGCCCCGCTGGGCTGCCATGGAAGCCACAACCACATTGGCAGAGGCACCTATCAGCGTGCCGTTGCCGCCCAGGCAGGCACCCAGTGCCAGGCTCCACCACATGGGCTCCAGATTCGTAAGGCCCATCTGACCCATATCCTGAATCAAGGGGATCAGCGTCGCCACGAAGGGTATATTGTCGATGAAGGCAGAAGCTATGGCACTCATCCACATGATAAGCATGGCCGTAGCAGGCACATTGCCCTGGGTGATGGCGATGGCCTCCGCTGCCAGCATCTTAATGACCCCCGTCTCCACCAGGGCACCCACCAGCACAAACAGCCCTGCAAAGAAGAAGATGGCCAGCCACTCCACCTTGGACAGGGCCTTAGCAATCATGCCCTCGTTCTGGGGATAGGAAATCAGGAGCAGGAAGCCTGCGCCGGTCAGGGCCGCCGTGGCTGTCTGCAATCCCAGGGTGCTATGCAGCACGAACATGGAAATCGTGATAAAGATGGCCAGCAGGCACTTCTTCAGGAGCTTAGTGTCTGTAATCTGGCTTCTCTCATCCAGGCTCATGACCTTGGCCTGGAGCTCAGGCTGGGTCTTTAAATGCTTGCCATACAAGGCAACCAGCACAGCCTCCATGACGATGAAAATAATGATGGAAACCCCGGTCACATTCCAGATAAAGTCCATAAAGGACAGCCCCACCGCGCTGCCGATCATGATGTTCGGGGGGTCGCCGATAAGGGTCGCTGTACCGCCCACATTGGAGGAGAGAATCTGGGACATCAGATAGGGCTTCACATCTACCTTCAACTGGGAAGTAATGGAGAAGGTGATGGGCACGGTGAGCAGCACCGTGGTCACGTTATCCAGGAGGCCGGAGCAGACCGCTGTCAGGGCGGAAAGCGCCAGCAGCAGGGCAATGGGCTGCGCCTTGACCTTCTTCGCCGCCCAGATGGCGAGAAAATTGAAAAGGCCGGTCTCGCTGGTGACATTCACGATAATCATCATGCCCATCAGCAGGCCCAGGGTATTGAAGTCAATGTGGGTAATGGCTGTCTGCTGATCCAGGATACCGCAGAGAATCATCAGCATGGCACCGAAGATGCCCACAATGGTGCGGTGGACTTTCTCGGAAATAATCAGTGCATAAGCCGTCACAAAGATAACGACGGCTACGATGGTACTCGTTTCCATGAGATTTATACTCGCTTCCCTTCCAAACACACAAAGACGTTTGTTATTTATATTTAGGCGTCAGCACTATGCTTTCGCCGTCCCTTTTGACCTTGAAGGTGTAGCCGGTGATCCCTTTCAGAGCCAGCTCCATCTTTAGCTGGGTCAGTGCCTTGCCCAGCTCATCGGTCAGTTCCCTGGTAAAGCCGCCCCTGGCCAGGTCAGCAGGCGGTGCCTTGGCCGCCTCTGCCTGGGCCTTCTGTTCCTGGGCCTTAGCCGCCCGCACGAATTTTTCTTCCAGCGTGTCCTCCTCGATAAAATCCTTCATCATATCCTTATCGCTCAGGCCACGGGGAATTTTCGCCTTCGGAACCTTCTTCGTCATCTTTGACATCTGCTCACCTTATTTCTTGCTGACTTTCGCCCAAGTATCCTTGAGCCCCACCACGCGATTGAAGACCAGCCTCTCCGGCGTCGTGTCCGGGTCTGTCACGAAATAGCCCTCCCGCAGGAACTGGTAATGGGTGCCTGCCGCCGTCAATTTCACGCTCGGCTCAATCAGCGCCTTATCCAGCACTTCCAGGGACTTGTCATTCAAGGAAGCAATGAAATCCGCCGGTACATTGCCATCCTCATCCGTCTCAATCAGGTAATCGTAGAGGCGCACCTCGCAGGGCAGAGCAGTCTTGGCAGCCACCCAATGTATGGTGCCTTTGATCTTGCGGTTTGCTGTCGCCCCCCCCGTCTTGGAATCCGGGTCGCAGGTGCAGTGCAGTTCCAAAATCCGGCCCTGCTCGTCCTTGATGACCTCATCACATCTGATAATATAGGCATGCTTCAGGCGCACCTCCCCGCCCGGCTTCAGGCGGAAGAACTTCTTCGGCGCTTCCTCCAGGAAATCATCCTGCTCGATATAAATTTCACGGGAGAAAGGTACGAAGCGCTGCCCGCCGCGCAGGGGATTATTGTCAGCCAGCAGCCATTCCTCCTTATCCTCCGGATAGTTCGTGATAATGACCTTCAAGGGGCGCAGCACCGCCATCACCCGATCTGCGTTCTCGTTCAGGTCGTCCCGCACGCAATGCTCCAGCATGGCGGCATCCACCAGGGAATTGGCCTTGGCAACGCCGATCTCCTCGCAGAACTTGCGCAGGGAGGCCGGAGTATAGCCGCGGCGGCGCAGGCCGGAAATAGTAGGCATACGGGGATCGTCCCAGCCGCGCACATGTCCCTCCTCCACCAACTGGCGCAGCTTGCGCTTGCTGGTGATGGTATTCGTAAGGTTCAGCCGGGCGAACTCAATCTGGCGCGGGCGCTTGCCCTCCTCAAAGCCCAGATGCTCAAGGAGCCAGTCATAGAAAGGACGATGCTCCTCGAATTCCAGGGTGCAGACGGAGTGGGTAATGCCCTCGATGGCATCGGACAGGGGATGGGCAAAATCATACATGGGATAGATGCACCAGGCATCCCCGGTGCGGTGATGATGGGCGTGGGCAATGCGGTAGATAACCGTGTCCCGCAGCACCATATTCGGGGAAGCCATATCTATTTTGGCCCGCAGCACCTTGGCACCGTCTTGGAACTCACCCGCTTTCATACGACGGAACAAATCCAGATTTTCCTCCACGGAGCGGTTTCTGCAGGGGCTCTCCTGCCCCGGCTCCGTCAAAGTGCCGCGAGTGGCCTTGATTTCCTCGGCGGACTGGTCGTCCACATAGGCCAGCCCCTTCTCGATCAGCTGCTCTGCGTAAGCATACAGCTTGTCGAAGTAGTCGGAGGCATAGAACATGCGGTCAGCCCAGGAAAAGCCCAGCCATTTGATGTCCTCCTGAATGGAGTCCACATACTCCGTGTCCTCCTTGGTGGGATTCGTATCATCAAAGCGCAGATTGCACAGGCCCTGATTGCGCTCCGCCAGACCGAAATTCAGGCAAATTGACTTAGCGTGCCCGATATGGAGATAGCCGTTCGGCTCGGGAGGGAAGCGGGTATGGATACCATCTGCATACTTGCCCTGCTTCAGATCATCCTCGATGATATTCTGGATGAAATTCGAGGACTGCTGCATCTCTGCCATGATTCATTCTCCTATCTCAGTATATATCTGCCTTGTCAGGTATCTCTATTCGTTCGGATATGTATTTGCGCAGGCGTTCCACACCTTCTGCCAGCCCCTCCTGCTCCGGCAGGCAGGCAATGATTTTCTCGATATAGCCCTGCTCCATCAGGCGCTCCAAGGTCCAGCCGAAATTGATATCATACACCCACATCAGGCGCACAACAATGCGGTCGCCGTGGGTGCGCATCTCGTAGTAGTCCGCCTGCTCACCCTTGGCGAAATGCTCCACGAAATCCTGGCTCACATTGAGCTTGTCCACGCCCTTCACGAATTTGGGCGCCTCTGCTGCGTGCTTAGGGTCCAGGAAGGGCGCCAGCACACGGTAGATATCCTGCTTGTCCGCATCCCGCAAAAGCTTCGCAAACAGCAGCTTGCGCTTGTCATCAGTGGAGCGGATAGCCTTCTTGTTATGCTCCTGAATGGCAAAGCGCACAAGCTCCAAATCCTCCGGGGCCAGCTCATGCAGCACATCCAGCTCTGCCAGCACCTTCAGCCCCAGGTCAGCATGATCCTCCGACCGGGCATCATTAAATGTCTGATACAAGCTGTACTGCCGGAAACGACCCACATCGTGGAAAAGCCCCATAATCTCCGCCAGTTGCACATCATGGGGCCTTAGCTGCAAATGCCGGGCCAGTTCCCGTGCGATGCGCGTCACATAGCCTGTATGCTCCTCCTTGATGCGGATGCCGAGCATGACTTCCTCATCCTCGGTATGGAATGATTTCATATAGGCACCCATCCAGTCATGCAGATGGTGCAACAATTCCGTCAAATCGTCTTCTGTAGTGTAGGGCAAAGCCAAAGCCTCCTAAACATTTCAAAATACAAGTATAAATTATACTACGTCAACGAGAAAGAGTCCAATGATTTTCTCTAACGTCATTGGACTCTTTCTTTGCCAACTTTCCCTGTCCCTTCTTTCCCCCTTACACAGTCATCATTCGATCATACCCCTAATATCTGCGAGCATACGTGCGGTCACCTGGAAAATAAAAAGCCGCCATGAAGCATAGTGCCCCAAAGCGGCTGCACCGTCATGCCGGTACAAGCTTGATTTCAAATCGCATATTCAGCCCCTGCGCAAGCCGTACAAGCGTGGCATACGTAGGATTGCTGTTGCCGTTCTCAAATCGGGATATATCTGCCTGCGGTATGCCAGTGCGCTCAGAAAGCTCCTTCTGCGTGATTCCCTGCTCCCTGCGTGCGTCAATCAGTGCCTGCTTGACTGCAAATTCAGGTGCCAAGGCGTCCCATTCAGCTTTTATCTCAGGGTCTCGAAGCTGCTCGGCAAGATAATCATCAAATTCGCTCATGTTCTTTCTCCCTTTCCAGAAAATCTGCCCTGTACTTCTTTGCAATGGCTATTTCAGCGGGCGGCGTTTTGTTCGTCTTTTTCACAAAGCCGTTCGTCAGGATGATTCTCTGCCCAACGTAGAAAAAGTACAACACCCGCGTTATATTGCCACCAAAGGAAGTACGAAGCTCAAATATACCATCTTCCAGCGGCTTGGAATCCGGCTCCCTGGTTTCGTTGCCGTTGTCCTGTAGCAAATTGATTGAACGAAGCACCTTGGTACGAAGTTTCTTGTCAAGCCCGTCAATGAAGTCCTTTGCAGGCTTGTCTCCGTCTGCTGTTGTGTAAAAGCTTACATCGAATTGCATTCTGCGCCTCCCGCCCTTCGTTACCTTCATTATATGTGATATAACACATATTGTCAATGAATTGAGAGAAATTTGAAGAAAGTACAGCCGAGAGTGATTACTTATGCCTGCATGCTACTATTCTTTAACCAATGCAATTCATAATGAAAAGCACCACGGGCACTACAGCCAACGCCGGCAAATAATTCAAGACCTTGATCTTAGTCAGGCCAATCATATTGAGCCCGATGGCCAGAATCAGCAGGCAGCCTGTGCAGCTTACCTCTGCAATCACATCCCTTGATAGGAAAGGTGCCAGCCACTCCGCCCCCAGGACAATGGCTCCCTGGAACAGCAAGGTGAAGACCGCCGACCCCATCACGCCGATGCCCATCGCCGCCCCCATGACGGCGCCGGACACCATATCAAGCAAGGACTTCGTGTAAAGCATGGTGAAATCAGCCGCCAGACCAGCATTCAGGGAACCCACAATGACCATGGCCCCCACGTTCATAATCAGGCAGGAAGTCACGAAAGCATTGGCGATTTTCGCACCCTCGCCCGCCCCGCTCCAGCGACTGGTCAGCCGCTCCGCGAAACGGTTGATATGCCCGTCCCAGTCCATGGCTTCACCTAACCCGGCACCCATGACGCAGGCAATAATCATCACCAGGATATTCTGCTCCGCGATGGCTCCCTGCACGCCAATGATAACGGTGCACAGGCCCAGGGCCTGCATGACAATATCCGAAATCTCCTTCGGTATGCCACGGCGAAACAGCAATCCCACTGTAGTACCGATGATAATGACGACTGTATTGACAATGACAGCAAACATAAAAAGCTCCTTATTTTCAGGGGAAATTCATCAACGCTCTTATTGTAACAAATTTACAGATAATAGAAAAGCACCCCACCGACCTGCGCCGATGGGATGCCCCTATTTTTCAGTTGCCTGATTTACCCTTATTTACCTGCCAGCTTCTTGTAGCCTTCATAGCGAGCCTGGGCATCGCGCTGGGTCTTCTCGAAGAGTGCTTCTGCGGCCTCCGGGAAGGAACGCTTCAGGTTTATATAGCGGTTCTCGCCCATCAGGAATTCCTGGAACTTGCCGAAATCCGGCTCCTTGGAATCAAGGCTGAAGGGGTTCTTGTCCGTCCCCACCAGATCCGGATTATAGCGGAAGTTTGCCCAGTAGCCGCATTCGACAGCCAGCTTGCCTTCCAGCTGGCTGCAGCCCATGCCCTTGCGGATGCCGTGGTTGATGCAGGGCGCATAAGCGATGATAAGGGACGGGCCATGATAGGCTTCGGCCTCGGAGATGGCTTTCAGCACCTGGTTCTGGTCGGCGCCCATATCCACCTGTGCCACGTAGACATAGCCATAAGTCATGGCCATCATGCCAAGATCTTTCTTCTTGGTTTTCTTGCCGGAGGCAGCGAACTGGGCAATGGCTGCGGCGGGCGTAGCCTTGGAAGCCTGGCCGCCGGTGTTGGAATAGACCTCGGTATCGAACACGAAGACATTGACATCCTCGCCGGAGGCGAGCACATGGTCAACGCCGCCGTAGCCGATATCGTAGGACCAGCCGTCGCCGCCCAGAATCCACTGGGAACGCTTCACGAAATACTGCTTCTGGCCGTAAATCTTCTCCAGCAGTTCATCAGAGCCTTTCTCAGCCGCCAGCAGGGACTCCAGCTTCTCCGCACGCTCACGGGTGCCTTCGCCGTCCATCATATGCTCGACCCAGTCCTTCATGGCAGCCTGCAAATCAGCGCTGCCCTTGCCGGCCTCGAGGGCTGCCTGCATATCAGCCGCCAGGGACTCCCGCACGGCCTTCGTGCCAAGGAACATGCCCAGACCGAACTCGGCATTGTCCTCGAACAGGGAATTTGCCCAGGCTGGGCCATGGCCCTTCGCGTTCTTCGTGTAGGGCATGGCGGGAGCGCTGCCGCCCCAGATGGAGGAGCAGCCCGTAGCGTTTGCCACCATCATGCGGTCACCGAAAAGCTGGGTGATAAGCTTCGCATAGGGAGTCTCGCCGCAGCCTGCGCAGGCGCCGGAGAACTCAAGCAGCGGCTGCTGGAACTGGGAGCCGGGCACCGTTGTCTTTTTCAGTGTGACCTGCTTGGGAGCAACCTGCTTCGGGTTCACGCCGTAATCGAAATAGACCTGCTTGGCCTTGAGAGCATCATCCAGCGGCTTCATTTCGAGGGCCTTCTCGCCCTTCTTTCCAGGGCAGACCTGGGCGCAGTTGCCGCAGCCCAGGCAGTCCAGCGTGGACACAGCCATGGTGAAGTTGTATTCTTTCAGCGCCGGATTCAGGGGCTTCATGGAGGACATGCCCTCGGGAGCTGCCTTAAGCTCTGCCTCCGTCGTCAGGACGGGACGGATGGCAGCATGGGGGCAGACAAAGGAGCACTGATTGCAGCCGATGCAGTTCTCAGACTTCCAGACCGGCACCTTGATAGCCGTGCCCCGCTTCTCATAGGCAGAGCCGCCCACCGGGAAGGTGCCGTCTGCCATCTCACCGGCGAACTTGGAGACAGCCAGCTTGTCGCCCTCCTGACGGTTCATCACGCGCTGAATCTCGGTGATGAACTTCGGCTCGTCGCGCTGAGGCTCGGCCTCGTCGGGAGCAGTTGCCCAGTCAGCAGGGATCTCGACACGGTGCAGGGCGTTCACGCCCTGATCCACAGCGCCATTGTTCATATCGACAATGTTCTGGCCCTTCTTGCCGTAGGACTTGACAATGGAATCCTTCAGGTATTCCACTGCCTTCTCAATGGGAATGATATTGGCCAGCTTGAAGAAGCCAGCCTGCATAACCATGTTGAAGCGGCCGCCCAGACCCAGCTCCTGGGCAATCTTCACGGCATTCACCGTGTAGAATTCAATTTCGTTCTGGGCGATATAGCGCTTCATGTAAGCGGGCAGATGCTTCGAGAGTTCCTCATCGCTCCAGACCGTATTGAGCAGGAACTTGCCGCCCTTCTTCAAGCCCGCCAGCAGGTCATAGCTGAAGACATAGGACTGCTGTGAGCAGGAAATGAAGTCTGCACGGTTGATGAGGTAAGGGCTGGTGATAGGCAGCTTGCCGAAGCGCAGATGGCTCATGGTGATGCCGCCGGACTTCTTGGAGTCATAGGCAAAGTAAGCCTGTGCGTACATATCGGTCTTGTCGCCGATAATCTTGATGGCCTGCTTATTCGCGCCCACTGTGCCGTCAGAGCCGAGACCCCAGAACTTGCAGGCGGTGGTGCCTTCCGGCGTCAGGTTCACCTCAGAATTCACCGGTGCCAGGCTGAGCCCGGTCACGTCATCCTCGATGCCAATGGTGAAGTTGTCCAGCGGTGCATCTTTCTTCAGGTTCTCGAAGACTGCGAAAATCTGATCCGGCGTCGTATCCTTGCCGCCCAGGCCGTAACGGCCGCCCACGATGACAGGATTAAGGTCGGAACTATAGAAGGCCGTCTTGACATCGAGATAGAGGGGCTCACCCAGGGCACCCGGCTCCTTCGTGCGGTCAAGCACAGCGACCTTCTGCACGGTCTTCGGCAGGAACTTGAAGAAGTGCTCCAGAGAGAAGGGGCGGTAGAGATGGACAGACAGGAGGCCCACCTTCTCGCCGTTCTTGTTCAAATAATCCACGACTTCCTGGGTGGCATCGCAGACCGAACCCATGGCAATGATGATGCGCTCCGCATCCTTGGCACCGTAATAATCGAACAGATGATGCTCACGGCCCGTAATCTTCGCCAGCTCTGCGAAGGCTTCCTCCACCAGCTCAGGAATTGCCTCATAATACTTATTGACGGCCTCGCGCTCCTGGAAATAAACATCCGGGTTCTGGGCAGTACCGCGAATTACGGGAGCATCAGGATTCAGGGCGCGCTCACGGAAGTCTTTCACCGCATCCTTGTCCAGGAGTTTCTCCAGATCGGCAAAGTCAATGACTTCCACTTTCTGGATTTCATGGGAGGTGCGGAATCCGTCAAAGAAATTGATAAACGGCACACGGCCCTTGATGGCAACCAGATGAGCCGCTGCAGCCAGATCCATGACCTCCTGCACGCTGCCCTCGCAGAGCATAGCGCAGCCGGTCTGGCGGGCAGCCATCACGTCCTGATGGTCGCCGAAGATATTCAGGGATGAAGCAGCCAGGGCGCGGGCACTCACGTGGAATACCCCCGGCAGGAGTTCGCCTGCGACCTTGTACAGATTCGGAATCATCAGCAGGAAGCCCTGGGAGGCCGTATAGGTCGTCGTGAGAGCGCCGGCCTGCAGGGAGCCATGCACAGCACCGGCCGCGCCTGCCTCGGACTGCATCTCCACCAGCTTAACCTTCTGGCCAAAGATGTTCTTCATGCCCTTGGCAGCCCAGTCATCCACATGCTCTGCCATCGGAGATGAAGGCGTAATCGGATAGATTGCGGCCACATCCGTGAAGGCATAGGACACATAGGCGGCAGCCTCGTTGCCATCCATGGTTTTCATTTTTTTGCTCATGTTTCGCTTGCTCCCCTCTTGAACTACACAGATACATTAACCGTGCACAATACTGCTCAAACAGCTTCAATGACACATCATATATTATACAACTAAAAAAAACACTTGTAAACAATAGCAAGACCTGGATTTGCCCGGAAAAAAGGCCGGCACCGCCCGGTACCAGCCTTCGATGCTATATGTTTTTCCCGAAATAGTCAAATATTCGCCGCACTTGTGTCATTTTCCTTTGCCAGCTCTGCCTGACCCTCGTGGCTATGCACCCGGCCATAGAGGAAATACACCATCATGCCCAACGCGCTCCAGACCCAGAAACGCTCCCAGGTCATCGGGGATAAATTATACATGATATAGCCGCAGGAGAGAATCGCCAGGGCACCTGTCACATAAATAGCAGGGCAGCGGAAGGGACGCGGCGCCTCGGGATAGCGGCGGCGCATCACCATCGCCCCGACAGCCGAAACTATAAAGGCGAACAGGGTGCCGACGGAGCACATCTCTGCCACCACATTGATGGGCGTGAAACCTGACACCAGCGCCACGGCCAGACCGACAATGATGGTAATGCGGTGGGGGGTTGCAAAGCGCGGGTGGATTTTGCAGACAGCCTGCGGGATCAGCCCGTCACGGCTCATGGCAAAAAACGCACGGGTCTGGGCGTACATCATCACCAGGAGCACGGTGGTAAGTCCGGCAATCGCTCCCGTGCCCACCAGCGCCGAGCCGAAGCGGTAGCCCAGCTCACGCAGCACAAAGGCCACAGGCTCCGCGTTGTCAAGCTGCGTATAGGACATATTGCCCGTCATCACCGCTGTCACGCCCACATACAGCACAGTGCAGATAAGCAGGGAGCCGATGATGCCCAGGGGCATATCCCTGGCAGGACTTTTCGTCTCCTCCGCCGCTGCCGCTATGGAGTCCACCCCCAGGTAGGCGAAGAAAATGACCGCCGCCCCCGCCGAGACGCCTGCCCAGCCAAAGGGCAGGAAAGGCTCCCAATTCGCGGTATCCACGGAGGGGCCCGCCAAAAACAGGAAAATGAAGATGGCAAGGAGCTTTACCGCCACCAGCGCCTTATTCACCGTTACGCTTTCATGCACCCCGCGTATCAGGAGCAGGGACAGGAACAGGGTAATCAGCACGGCCGGCAGATTCACAAGGCCGCCATCCGCCGGTACTGCTGTCAAAGCTTGGGGCAAGTTCACTCCCGCCGAGCGCAGCAGGCCCACCACGTAGGCCGACCAGCCCCCTGCCACCGCACTGGCACCCACCGAATACTCAAGCACCAGGTTCCAGCCCACAAGCCAGGCCCAGAACTCCCCCAGGGCCGTGTAAGCGTAAGCATAGGCGCTGCCCGCCACTGGCACCATCGCAGCCAGCTCCGAATACACCAGGCTCACAAAGGCGCAGGTAATGCTCGCCAGCAGAAAGGACAGCATCAGTGCAGGGCCTGCGTACTTGGCAGCGGCCACCCCCGTCAAAACAAAGATGCCGGTACCGACAATAACGCCAATTCCCAGCAAGGTCACATCCAGGGCACCCATCGCTTTTTTCAGCGGCGTGCGCTTCGCATCCGCCTGATAAGTCACAATGCTCTTCCTGCGAAATATCCCCACTCATATCACTCCTGTTTATGCTTGCTTTTGCTTGAACAACACCAAGCAGTATAACACATTTACGGGAGAATAAAAAGACGGGAAATGCTGAATGTGCTGCCAGCGAACCTCATCCACCGCTACGCGGTCCCCCTTCCCCAGAGGGGAAGGCTTTTTCGCCAATGAGTAAAAAGCCTGTGGATTTTCTTCTTGATTATTGCTAAAATGAATCTCATATCAAACGAAAGGAAACATCGAAATATGGAAGCACTTTTTAGCCACCCGGCCAGCGGCTTTGCCCTCCTGGGACTGCTCCTGCTGATTGGCGCGGGCCTGTATCTTAGGCGCGTCAAACTGACGACCCATATCCTCATCCATATTGCACTGATGCTTGCCCTGAGCATCATCCTGCAGCAGCTCCGTCTTTTCCACCTGCCCCAGGGCGGCGCCGTTACCCTCGGCGCCATGGTGCCGCTGCTCCTGCTCTCCTGGCGCTACGGGCCGGGCATCGGCGCCCTGTCCGGTTTCCTGTACGGCATGATCAATCTGCTGCTGGACCCCTTTATCCTGCACCCCGTACAGGTACTGTTTGACTATCCGTTGCCCCTTATGGCCATGGGACTGGCTGGCCTGTTCCCCAAACGGATATACCTTGCAGCTGCGCTGGCTTTTACGGGACGCTTTCTCTGCCATTTCATTTCCGGCCTTGTCTTTTTCGGCTCCTATGCCCCCGAGGGCATGTCCCCCGCAATCTATTCCCTGACACTGAACGGCAGCTTCATGCTGACCGAATTCCTGATTTGCTGCGTAGTCCTGAAGTTCCTGCCCGTACAGCGCCTCCTTGCCGCCATGCAGGGAGAGCATTGATGGGCAAGAGCTTCAGACCTCATCCGTCAGCCTTCGGCTGCCACCTTCCCCAGAGGGGAAGGCTTTTTCGTCAATAGCAAGGCCCTCCCCTGCCGTCAGGCATGAGAGGGCCTTGCTTCTTTAATTTACACCTTGATTTGCTTTTCTGCCAGCTCCTGCTGCAATTTCTGCTCGCTGTCCAGCAGCTTCCGGGCTGCGGAGAGCTGCCGCTGCACCTGCTCGTAGGAGGTGCCGCCCAGGGAGTTGCGGTTTTTCACGCAGGTTTCCGGGCTGATGGCATCGTATATATCCCGGTCAAAGAGGGGCGAGAGCCTCTGATATTCCTCCAGTGTCATATCCTGGAGATAGATGCCCCTGGCCAGGCAGTCATGCACGGCCTGGCCTGAAACGGCGTGGGCCTGACGGAAGGGCAGGCCCTTCTTCACCAGATAGTCAGCCAGGTCGGTGGCGTTGGAGAAATCCTCCGTCACGGCCCGCTTCATTACATCCTGCTTAACTTTCATGCCCCGCACCAGCCGGGCGTAGACCTCCAGGCTGAATTTCACCGTGTCGATGGCATCAAAGATGCCCTCTTTATCCTCCTGCAAGTCCTTGTTATAGGCCAGGGGCAGGCCCTTCACCGTCGTGAGCATGGCCATCAGATGGCCAATAACACGGCCTGTCTTGCCCCGCACCAGCTCGGAGACATCCGGGTTCTTCTTCTGGGGCATCATGGAGGAGCCGGTGCAATGGGCATCGTCAAGCTCCACAAAGGAGAATTCCCTGGAGCACCAGAGGATAGTTTCTTCCGACAGGCGGGAGAGATGCACCATCAGGATGCTGGCCGCCGCCAGAAATTCCATGATATAGTCACGGTCGCTGACCGCATCCAGGGAATTGCCGTAAATCTGCTCAAAATCGAGATGGGCGGCCACGAACTCCCTGTCTATGGGGAAGGTGGTGCCTGCCAGCGCCCCCGCTCCCAGGGGCATGATATCCGCCCGGCGGTAGACCCCCCTGAAACGCTCAAAATCCCTGGCCAGCATGCCGAAGTACGCCAGCAGATGGTGGGCGAACAAGATGGGCTGGGCCCGCTGCAGATGGGTGTAGCCCGGCATGACTACCTCCCGGTTCTTTGCCGCCGTTTCTGCCAGCGCCTGCTGCAGATTGCAGATGGCCTCCATGACCTCCACCGTCCGGCGGCGCACATACATATGGGTATCCAGCGCCACCTGGTCATTGCGGCTGCGGGCGGTGTGCAGACGCCCTCCCGCCTCGCCTATGCTCTCGGTCAGGCGCTTCTCGATGTTCATATGTATGTCTTCCAGATCCACCGAGAAGTCGAATTCCCCTTCCTCGATCTGCAGCAGAATGTCATGGAGCCCCTGGATAATGGCCTCCTTGTCCTCCTCAGAGATAATGCCGCATTTGGCCAGCATCTTCGCATGGGCAATGCTGCCCGCGACGTCCTCACGGTACATGCGCTTGTCAAAGCCGATGGAGGCCTGGAATTCATTGATCATCTCGTCGGTGCTTTTCTCAAAGCGCCCGCCCCACATCTGCTCCGCCATTATTTGCTCTCCTTGGCGGTTCTCTGCTGCATCAGGGCCCGTACCTTGAGGGGCAGGCCGAACAGATTGATAAAGCCGGTGGCATCCGCCTGGTTGTACACATCATCATGCTCAAAGGTCACGAATTCCTGGCTGTACAGGGAATAGGGGGAGGTGGAGCCTGCGGAAATGATATTGCCCTTGTAGAGCTTCAGCTTCACGGAGCCGGTCACAGTGCGCTGGGTGCTGTCAACGAAGGCAGCCAGGGCCTCCCGCAGCTGGCAGAACCACATGCCGTCATAGACCAGCTCGCCATAGCGGATGGCCAGCCCCTCCTTGTAGTGCAGGGTGGCACGGTCAAGGCAGAGATATTCCAGCTCACGGTGGGCATAGTACAGGATGGAGCCGCCCGGATTCTCATAGACACCGCGGGATTTCATGCCCACCAGGCGGTTCTCGCAGATATCCACAATGCCCACGCCATTGCGGGCGCCAATCTCGTTCAGCTTCGTCAAGAGCTCCACTGCCCCCAGCTTCTCGCCGTTCACCGCCACGGGCCTGCCCTGCTCGAAGTCCACCGTCACATACTCAGGCTTATCCGGCGCCTCCTCCGGTGCCTTGGAAATCAGGAACATGGAATTTTTCGGCTCATTGGCAGGGTCCTCAAGGTCAGAGCCTTCATGGGACAGATGCCAGATATTGCGATCCATGCTGTAGGTCTTGTTCTCAGTGGCAACGGGAATGCCATGCTTCTTGGCGTACTCAATCTCGGAGCTGCGGGAGTCAAGATCCCATTCACGCCAGGGTGCAATAATGGTGAGGTCAGGAGCCAGGGCCTTCACGGTCAGCTCGAAGCGCACCTGGTCATTGCCCTTGCCGGTGGCGCCGTGGGCAATGGCATCTGCGCCCTCCTGGCGGGCAATCTCCACCAGGCGCTTGGCAATCAACGGACGGGCGAAGGAAGTTCCCAGCAGGTACTTGCCCTCATAGACGGCATCCGCCTGCAGGGTAGGCCAGACATAATCCACCAGGAATTCCTCGGTCAGATTGTCGATATAGACCTTGGCAGCCCCGGATTTCAGGGCTTTCTCCCGCACCGGCTCCAGCTCGTCCCCCTGGCCTATATCTATGCAGGCTGCAATGACCTCGCAGCCGTCATAATTCTCCTTCAGCCAGGGAATGATAACGGAGGTATCAAGCCCGCCGGAATAAGCCAGCACGACTTTCTTAACATTAACCTTTGCCATAATAAGCATCTCCTTTTGTATACATCAGCCCATAAGCAGGGCCATAATTGCCTTCTGGGTGTGCAGGCGGTTCTCCGCCTCATCGAAAATAACCGGCGCGAACCGCTCGAAAACTTCCTCGGTGATTTCCTCGCCGCGATAAGCCGGCAGGCAGTGCATCACGATGGCCCGCTTGTCCGCGTGGGCAAGCAGCTTATCATTGACCTGATAAGGCGCAAAAATGCGCTTGCGCTCCTCGTGCTCCGCTTCCTGGCCCATGCTGGCCCAGGTGTCAGTGACTACGATATCCGCACCCTTGACAGCCTCCAGGGGGTCAGTCACCAGCGTAATGCTTGCCCCCGTTGCCCTGGCATCTTCCTGGGCCTGCCGGGTCACTTCGGCATCAGGACGGTAGCCCTCCGGCGTTGCCGCCACGAATTCCATGCCCGCCTTGGCGCAGCCGTACATGAAGGAATTCGTCATGTTATTGCCATCGCCCACATAGGCCATTTTGAGGCCCTGCAAATTCTTGCCCTTATGCTCCCGGATGGTCAGCAAATCGGTCAGCACCTGACAGGGGTGCAAGAGGTCAGTGAGAGCGTTGATGACGGGAATATCAGCATAACGGGCCAATTCCTCCGCGCGGTCATGGCCGTAGGTGCGGATCATAATGCCGTCAAGGTAGCGCGAGAGCACCCTTGCCGTATCCTTGATGGGCTCGCCGCGCCCCAGTTGCAAATCCCGGTTCGACAGGAACAGGGCCTGCCCCCCCAGTTGGTACATGCCCGTTTCAAAGGACACCCTGGTACGGGTGGATGATTTCTCGAAAATCATGCCCAGGGTCTTGCCCTTCAGCAGATGGTGCTCGATACCGGCCTTCTGCTTGGCCTTCAGCTCTGCGGCCAGTGCCAGGATTTCCTGCACCTCATCCGCCGACAATTCGTGAATGGATAATAAATCCTTGCCTTTCAGCATGTTTTGCCCCCCTTTCTGCTTACGCATATTTCGACAAAACCTGGGACAATACTTCCAGCATTTCATCAACCTGATCTTCCACTATGATAAGCGGCGGAACAAAGCGCAGAACCTTGCCCACTGTGCAGTTGATAATGACGCCCCTCTCCAGGCACTCATTCACTATCTCGCCGCCGATAGCATCTTTGGACAGCTCAGCTCCCAGAATCAGGCCCGTGCCCCGCACTTCCGCAATCAAGTCAGGATATTTCTGCTGCAAGGCCACAAGCTGCTCGCGGAAATAGTCCCCCACGATTGTCACCTGCTCCAGGAAGCTTGGCTGCGGCACCAGATCCAGCACCACATTGGCCGCCGCACAGGCCAGGGGATTGCCGCCGAAGGTCGTGCCATGATCGCCGGGCTGCATGGCCTTTGCCACCTCGCCGCGGGCGATAAAGGCACCGATAGGCACGCCCCCCGCCAGCCCCTTGGCCAGGGTCACGATATCCGGCTTGATGCCGTATTTGTCATAGGCGAAGAAGCAACCGCTGCGGCCAATGCCTGCCTGTATCTCATCGAGAATCAGCAGGGCGCCGTATTTATCGCACAGGGCACGCACCTGCTTTAAATAATCGCCCTGGGGCGTGTAGACACCGCCTTCGCCCTGAATGGTTTCCAGCAGTACCGCGCAGGTCTTCTCGCTCATCATGCTTTCCAGCTCTTGGATATCATTGTAATGCACATAATCAAAGCCGGCGGGCAGCGGGCCTACGCCTTCCTGATAGTGGGGCTGGCCCGTGGCGGTTAAAGTAGCCAGAGTCCTGCCGTGGAAGCTCATCCATGCCGTGATAATCTGGGATTTGTCCGGGCTCTGCTGGTGGGCATACTTCCGCGCCAGCTTGATAGCCCCCTCGTTGGCCTCCGCGCCGGAGTTGCCGAAGAACACCCTGGCGTCCTCCAGGCCCGAAAGACGAGCCAGCTTCTCCGCAGCCTCCGCCTGCTGGCGGGTGTGGTAGAGATTGGAGCAATGGATGAGCTTATGGGCCTGCTCCGCCACCGCCTCCGCCAAAGGCGGGTAATTATGGCCCAGCACATTCACGGCGATGCCGCCGAGAAAATCCAGGTATTTCTTGCCTTCCACGTCCCAGACATAGGCGCCCTCACCGTGATCCAGCACTATCTGGTAGCGGTTGAAGACCGGCAGATAAGCAGCCTTGTCCTTCACGATGATTTCCTTGGTAATCTCCTGCATGTGACTTTCCTCCTAGCGCACAACCTGGGTGCCGATACCTTTGGCTGTAAAGAGTTCGAGGATGATGGAATGCCCCAGCCTGCCATCAATGATATGGGTCTTGCCCGTGCCCTGGGCCAAGGAGCGCAGGCAGGCCTCCACCTTCGGTATCATGCCACCTGTAAGCACGCCCTCCCTGATCCAGTCCTCCGCCTCCTGCTGGTGCAAGGTGGAAACAAAGGAGGACTTATCCTCGAAGTTCTTGTAGATGCCCTCCACATCTGTCAGCAGCAGCAGTTTCTCTGCCTGCAGGGTACCCGCAATCTCCGCCGCCACATAGTCGGCGTTGATATTGTAGCTCTCGCCGTCCCCGCCCACGCCAATGGGCGCGATAATGGGCACATAGCCACCGTCCAGCAAATCCCGGATAATGCTGGTGTCAATGGACTCCACCTGGCCCACATAACCGATATCGACCTTTTTCTTATCCTCGCCCTCATAGACGGTTGCCAGCTTTTTCTTCGCCTTGATAAGCCCCGCATCCTTGCCGGACAGGCCCACAGCCCTGACTCCCCGGCGGTTCAGCAGGTTCACGATTTCGGAATTGACCTTGCCGTCCAGCACCATTTCCGCGATTTCGACGGTTTCCTCGTCCGTTACCCGCAAGCCCGCCACAAAGGAACTCTCCTTGCCCACTTTCTTCAGGAAGCCCGTGATTTCCGGGCCGCCGCCATGCACAATGACGGGACGGATGCCCACATATTTCATCAGGGCGATATCCTGCATGACCTTTTCCTTCAGGTCATCACTCACCATGGCATTGCCGCCGTATTTGATGACAACGGTCTTGCCGGAAAATTCCTGGATATAAGGCAGGGCTTCCACCAGAATGCCCGCCTTCGCCTCTGCGGATATATCTAACATACGCTCGCCTCTCAGGTGTGATACTCGCCGTTAATCTTCACGTATTCATAGGAGAAATCGCAAGTCCAGACAGTGGCCTCGGCACTTCCCGTCCCCATGTCGATATCAATGACGATATCATGCTGGCCCATGACCTCCCGCAGGGCCGCCTCATCATAATCAGCGCCGACTCCATACTTATAGACGGGAATATCCCCGAATTTCACCACCGTCTTCTCAGGCTCCATGGGCACCCCTGCATAGCCCACCGCGCAAATCACGCGGCCCCAGTTGGGATCTTCGCCGAAAAAGGCTGTCTTCACCAGGGGGCTCTTGGCAACGCTCATGCCGATCTGCTTGGCATCCGCAAAGGAATTTGCCCCCCTGACCTGCACCGTCAGGAATTTCGTCGCGCCCTCGCCGTCTGCGGCAATGCGGCGGGCCAGGCCCTGGCACAGCTCCCGCAGGGTAGCCTTAAAGACCTCGAAATCCGCGTCATCCTCCGTGATTTCCTTGTTGCCCGCTGCGCCGTTGGCCAGTACAACGGCCATGTCGTTGGTGCTCATATCGCCGTCAATGGAAATCATATTGAAGGAGACTTCCGTGACTTCGGACAGAGCCTGCTGCAAGCGGGGCTGGCTGATGGCCGCATCCGTAGTAATAAAGCAAAGCATGGTCGCCATGTTGGGCTGAATCATGCCAGAGCCCTTGGCAATGGCACCGAAGCGCACCTCCTTGCCCCCAATTGTCACCTCAGTGGCACAGGACTTGGAGTATGTATCCGTGGTGACAATGGCCTGGCCCGCTGTCTCGCTGCCTGTCTCGGAGAGTTCCTCCACGGCCTGCTTAATGCCGGCCTCCATTTTGTCCATGGGCAGGTTCACGCCGATAACCCCTGTGGAGGCAACAATAACATCCAGAGGCTCGCAACCCAGCGCCTCGGCTGTTACTGCCTGCATACGCGCCGCGTCCTGAGTTCCCTGCTCACCAGTGCAGGCATTGGCGCAGCCCGCATTGGCTGTTACCGCATGTGCCGTACCGGAAGCTACAACTTTTTTTGAAGCGAAAACCGGAGCCGCCGCCACCGCATTCTGGGTGAAGACCCCCGCCACATTCGCCTGCCTTTCCGTATAAATCACTGCCACATCGAGATTGCCGCTTTTCTTGATACCGGCCTTGACACCGGCGGCCTTGAAGCCCTGGGGGTAAGTTACCCCCGCCTTGCGATGCTGCTCACTGAACATATTATTTCCTCCTCATGGATAAATCGGCGTAAAGTCCAGACCCATTTTTTCATCAAAACCGCAGGCGATGTTGAAATTCTGCACAGCCTGCCCGGCTGCCCCCTTGACCAGATTGTCGATAGCAGACAGCACTATCACCCGCTGGGTGCGCTCATCTATATGCCAGGCCAGGTCGCAGAAATTGGAGCCCCGCACATCCTTGGTTGAAGGATAGGCGCCGCGCCCCCGCAGGCGGATGAAATACTCCTTGCCGTAGAGCTTCTCAAAGGCTGCATCCACCAGCTCCGGCGCTATGCCTGGCTTAAGCTTGGCGTAGCAGGTGGAAAGGATGCCCCTGGACATGGGCACCAGATGGGGCGTGAAATTTATAAGCGTCTCCTCCCCGGAGAGATCCGTCAGGGCTTGCTCGATTTCCGGCGTGTGACGGTGGGTGCAGGCACCGTAAGCGCGGAAATTATCATACAGCTCCGGGAAATGATTCGCCGTCTTGGCGCCGCGCCCTGCCCCGGAAACACCGGACTTGGCATCGACGATAATGGTATTCACATCAATCAAATGCTGCTTGGCCAGGGGTGCCAGCGCCAGGATGCTGGCTGTCGTAAAGCAGCCCGCATTGCCGATAATCCTCGCGCTCCTGATATCCTCCCGGTAGATTTCCGCCAGGCCGTACACCCGCTCTGCTTCCGGATGGGTATGGGGCACATGGTACCAGGCTTCATATACGGAGGTATCGGCAAAGCGGTAATCTGCCCCCAGGTCTATAATGCGTGTCTCCATGCCCGCCAGCGCCTGGCCCACCCCCATGGCGTGGCCGTGAGGCAGGCAGACAAAGACGAAATCACTGTCCTCGCCGATAGAATCAATCTTCTTCATGCTTTCCAGCTGCAAATCATACATGCCGGTCAGATGGGGATAAAGGGCATCTATCCTTTCACCCGTGTGGCTTTCCGAAGTAATATGCCTGACTTCGGCCTCGGGGTGGCCGTACAGCAGGCGCAGCAGCTCTGCCCCCGCATAGCCCGTAGCCCCCAGGACACTGACTTTCATCGTCATAGATTTTCCTCCTCAAAAGACGTTAATAATTATACATCTGCGTTGCATAATTATGCAAGTGCTTTTAGAAAAATATTCATCGTGCTATACTTAGATATGACAAGAGATTTCCCAGAAGGAGTTATGGCACATTATGAAGAAACAATCCCCCCGCCAGGCACGCTCAAAAAAAGCAAAGCCCCGGACCAAAAGGCGCCTGCGTCCTGCCCTGCGCTTTCCCCTGCTGCTGATTGCCCTGTTTTCCCTGGCCTTTCTGCTCTCCGGCGGGCTGATGATCCTCTCACCCCGCACCTGGCAGGGCATCGGCGATTTCCTGCCCCGTCCGCTGTCAGAGCCGCCTGCCATCGAGCAGACAGATGCCAGGAAGCTTACTCCCGGAGACAGGCTCAGCCGCCTGATTTTCATACGCCGCGCGGTCAGGGCGCGCACCGACCGGGAAAACTACGTCAGGCTCAGTGACATCCCCAGGGACATGCAGCAGGCCATAATCGCAGTGGAAGACAACCGCTTCTACGAGCATCCGGGCTTCGATCTCCAGGGCATATTGCGCGCAACCCTCGTGAACCTGCAATACGGGCAGATTGAAGAAGGTGCCAGCACCATCACCCAGCAACTGGTGAAAAACCTGTTTCTCGGAAGTGAGCAGACCTTCGGGCGCAAGGCCGAGGAACTGCTGCTGGCCCTGGATATGGAAATGAATTATTCCAAGGAAGAAATCCTGGAACTCTACCTGAACACCATATACTACGGCTCGAACTACTACGGCATTGGTGCAGCCAGCGAAGGCTATTTCGGCAAAAAGCCCCGTGAGCTGCAGCTGCCGGAATGTGCAATGCTGGCCGGCGTGCCCAATGCCCCCTCCCTCTATTCACCCTACGCAGACTTCCTGCTGGCCAAGAAGCGGCAAATCATCGTGCTGGATGCCATGGTCAGGGCCGATGTCCTGGACAAGCGCATGGCCGAAGATGCAAAAATCGTGCCTCTCCATCTGGCGCACTAACACCATAATGCAAAGGGAGACAGATACCCCCTAAAAGGGCGCTGTCTCCCTTGTTCCCTTGCACTTATTTCTTCTTTTTCTGTTTCATCTGCTTATCAACTTCGCGTTCAAAGCTGCTGTAAAATTGCTCTGACATGCTCTTGAAGGTATCTGCCGAATCCTCCTCATGGCGATTTGCAGCCACACTGTAGGAATACAGCAAATCATTGGTACCTGCCTTGTACACATCAAAGAAGAACTCCGTAAAGCTGTTGTTTGCCACTGTCAGGATAACATAGGCATCTGCGTAATCAACCACGTTCTCCTTGAACACCTTAGCACCTTCACGGCGGGGCAGGGCCTTCATATCAATGCTTTTGACGTTCCTGACACCATCAGCCACCGTATCATAGGACACGACCACCGTACGTGCCGAACGGCTGGCATCATAGACGATCTGCGTGAGCTGTGCTTTATTCGGAGCCTTCTCATTGACCTGCATATAAAGGGGCGAGCCCACGGCCAAACGATGGATGCCCGTGAGATCGGCACCTTCAATGACGGTGGACTTATCCACATTGGCAAAGGCTACCTGCGTCCCCAGCACGACCATGCAAGCGATAACCAGCATCTGAAGAATTTTTTTCATAGATTTACATCCTCCTGATATGCGCTCTTCGGGGCTATTCCCCGCGGCAGCCCGAAGCTGCCCGTACCACCACCAATTATAGCAAATTTACTGTGCCTTTTCCACCTGAAAATATACATAACGGGAGGAAGATTTGCTTGCAGCAGAAAAGCACTGGTCGATGCAATCAACCAGTGCCCGGATTTTTCTTACTGAATCAGTCCATGGGCCCTTAATGCCTGTTCCAATTTTGCCTCATTGGCAGGCTCCATCTCACTCAGCGGCATGCGCAAAGGCCCGGCAGCCCAGCCCAGCTTGCGCATTGCTACCTTGACGGGAATGGGGTTCACCTCGCAGAAAAGCGCATCAATAAGATCTGCATACTCAATCTGGAGCTTGGCGGACTCTTGCACCTTGCCGTCAAAATAGAGCTGGCAGATATCGTGAGTAGCCTGGGGCGCCACATTCGACAGCACGGAAATGACGCCCTGGCCCCCCAGGGACAGGATGGGCACAATCTGGTCATCATTGCCGGAATACAAAACAAGCTCATCGCCGCAAGCCGCACGGAGCCTGAGGATAGCCGAAATATCCCCATTGGCTTCCTTCACCGCTGCGATACGGGGATGCCTGGCAAGCTTAGCATAGGTCTCCGCCTTGATGGACACCCCCGTGCGTGACGGCACATCATACAGCACCAGGGGGATATCGGCACTGTCCGCAATCCTGGTGTAATGGGCCACCAGCCCATTCTGGGTGCATTTATTGTAATACGGCGTGACCACCAGCGCCGCGTCTGCGCCTACCTTGCCCGCGAACTGCGTGAATTCCACGGCAATACGGGTTTCATTGGAGCCTGTACCAGCAATGACCGGCACCCGGCCCTTGACCTGCTCCACCGTGAACCTGATAGCTTCTTTATGCTCCTCCACCGTCATGGTAGCCGACTCGCCGGTGGTGCCTGCAATGATGATTGCATCTGTGTGGTTCTTGAGCTGGTCTTCAATGATACGGCCAAGCTCCGGGAAGTTAATGCCGCTTTCCGTATAGGGGGTGATAATCGCTACGCCTGCGCCCCTGAAAATCGGTTTTTTCATGAAAAGGCCTCCTCGCCAGTCAATACGCATATATACATCTATACTGAATTATCCCACGATAAGCAAACAAAGTCAACGCCGCTGCCTGTAACATCGTAAAGCTGCAGGCAGCGGGCACTTATCCATTACAGTGCAGAAATGACCTTGCCAAAGAGAGCCTTGTTTTCCCTGACCTTCTCCTCACCGCCGAACACGCAGAGCACATTCTGCTTCATGCAGTCCTCTATGGTACGGGCAAGCTCCCGTATATCCGCCTGCCTGGTATTCAGGATTTCCATGCGAGACTGCTGGCGATCCAGGTAGCTTACGCCCCGCAGCCAGCAGGTCGCCGCCAGATCACCTTTCATCTGCGGTGTCAGGGGCGTATCCACTCCGCTCATGGTGCCGATAATGGCCTTGGTCATCTCGCGATCCGAGGCAGAAAAATTTCTCAGGTACTCAGCCGTATCGCGGAAAACTTCCAGAGTTGCCTTTAGATGGGGGTCACGGTAGGAGCCGAAACTCATCATGCCGTTGCGGTTAAAGCTGGTGAAGGCGCCATAGGCACCGCCCTGCACACGGATTTTCGTCCAGAAGTAATCATAGCGCAGGAGGGTTTCCAGCACACGCATAGAGCCTGTGAACTTATGGCCCAGCTTGAGGAAATTCGCCCCCTGGGCCACATACTGCACCTGGCTGGCCGCCGTCAGTCCTTCATTCTTGACAGCCAGCTTCCAGCGATAGCGCTGTGCCGGGAAATTCAGGGAGGACAGGGACTGCCTAAGGGGTGCGAAGGCTGCCTCGAAGCTGCGGTAGTCCTCCTGGGGCAAAGTGATGCTCATGACCAGGCCCTGGCGGTTGAATACCTGGCGCAGAATCTCACCGAATATGACAGGCAGCTCTGCAAACTTATTATCGAAATCCCCCAGAAACTCCTTCAGGAAACGGTAGAAAGGCAGGCCCCCCTGGTCAGCATAGGCTCCTGCCGGTGTCAGGTAAGCCGCTATGCGTCCGGCGACAAGCTGATGGGCGGAACGCTGCAGGGAAAGTTCAATGCCTGCAGCCTCCTGCTCAATCAGCTCACGGATGCGGCTCGCATCCGTAAACAGACTCTGGGTCAGGATTTCCTGCAGCAACTGGCAGAGATGGGGCAGCTTCTTGGTCAGGGCCTTGGCCTTCACCCTGAGCCTCGGCTCGCAGGAGTCAGGCTCATTCTTGCGCGTATAGGCGATCACATCGAAATTGATGCCGCCTGTATGCAGATTTTCAAGATTGGCCAGGTCAGAATAGGAGCGCTGGCTGGTCTCCACCTCCCCCAGCAGGATGGAGAGCAGATATAAGTAAGGCAGATGCTGCTGGGGCACGCGGCTGGCATCGAAATACAAATTCATATAGCCGATGCCGTGGGTGTCAAGGGCGCTGTGCAGCACCTTGGTGCCCATGATTTCCTTTTCCACCAGGGGCAGCTCATAGGCAGCCTGCCTTATATCGGACAGCTTCAGCAGAGGGATGGAAGCCAGGGCCTCCTCCGTCTCCGGGGCCTGCTGACGCTCCTTCAAAGCCTTATTGGCCGCAATCAGCTCCCTGATTTCCTCCTGGCTGAGGGCAGCTTTCTTCTCTGCCAGCTTCTGCTGCTGCTCCTCCTCCCTCCGGGCAGCAAGCGTCCTGCTGGGCACCAGAGTCACCAGGGTCTCATGGGGGTTATCCAGGAAACATTTCCTGATTAAGCCCTCGAAATAGCCGTTATCCAGGCCCTCCTTCAAGCGTTTCAGGGGCTTCTCATAGGCCAGCATGCGCTCCGGCTCGCCGCCGTACAGCCAGGTCTTCATGGCCGCTATGCCGTAAATAAGGCCCTTGGGAGAAGAGCCGAAATCCGCTTCGCGCAGGCGGAATTCCATCAGGTTCAGGGAGGCTTCCAGGAGAGTCCTGTCCAGGCCCTGGTCTGCCAGCTTCCGCAAGGTTTCATGGGTAAGCTGGCGGAACTGCTCTGCCCGCTCCGGCTCCGAGCCGGCCACAGAAATGGAGAAATAGGGCTGCAGCACAGCATCCTCATAGGCAGAGTCTATATCGCGGCCCAGATGCGCCGCCACCAGGGCCTGGCGCAAGGGTGCCGCCGGAGTCTTTAAGAGGGCATGGTTGAGCACATCCAGGGCCAGCCGCTCCTGCATATCCTTGGTGTCACCCGTCAGCCAGTTCAAGGCCAGGAAGGTTTTCTCCGCTGTTTCCTCATCCTGGCCCACGGCGTACTCGTCCCTGCTCTCCCTGAGCCCCTCGAATAATGACTGCTTCTCGATCTTCGAGGGCACGGGAATGCGCTCAAATTTGGAAAGATAAGCTTCGTCCAAATAAGCCAGCTTTTCCTCGATATCAAGATCTCCGTACAGGTAGATGTAGCTATTGGAGGGATGATAATAGCGGCTGTGAAAGGCTATAAACTGCTCCTGGGTCAAATCCGTAATGCTGGCCGGGTCGCCGCCTGACTCAAAGCCATAGGTCGTATCAGGGTACAGGGAGGACATAATACGGTTTTCCAGCAAATCATCCGGGGAGGACAGGGCACCCTTCATTTCATTGTAGACTACGCCGCTGTACTTCAAGGGCTCCGCCGCATCACTTATTTCGTAATGCCAGCCCTCCTGCATCAGTATTTGGGGATTCTCACGCATATTCGGATAGAATACCGCATCCAGATACACATCCATCAGATTCTGGAAGTCCTTCCCATTGCGGCTGGCTACCGGATACATGGTCTTGTCCGGGTAAGTCATCGCATTCAGGAATGTATTCAGGGAACCCTTGACCAGCTCCACAAAGGGCTCTTTCAGGGGATACTTGCGGGAGCCGCAGAGCACCGAATGCTCCACGATATGGGCCACCCCCGTATTATCCACCGGCGGCGTGCGGAACGTGATGGAAAACACCTTGTTATCGTCATCATTTTGCAGGAAAAACAGGCGCGCACCGCTTTTCTCATGCTCAAACACGAACGCTTCGGAACTGATTTCCTCCACATGTGTCTTGCGCACCAGCCTGAAGCCATGCACTGTCTCATTGATATTCAAACCAATTCCCTCCTTGGCTTATTTTTAGGTTACATGTAATTATTATAATGCTTTTCTTCAAATTTTCGCAAGAAAATATTAAGACTCAATCCAACTCCCTCCCGACTGCTTGTATACATTCCCATGGTCTTGCATTTTCCCCAGCTGACTGCTATACTGAAATTAAGATACCCTTCCTGTACCTGCAAATCACCAAAGGAGGGATCTTTATGAGCAGCATCGGTGCAGCCTATGGGCTATCCAGTGCCTGGGGGCGGGCTGATTACGGTATATCCGCTGTCAGGCCGTCAAGCGCGGAGCATAATTCTCCCGGAAACAGCCATTATACAGGTTATTCCGAGCAACAGGATACGACGATACACGCAGAGGTAACGAAGCGCATGGCTGATGGGGACATGATTGTCGTCAATATAAGCGGTGACAATGTAGTCTCCACCCGTAAGTTCTCACCCACCAATATCAATCTTGCCACCCATATTGACTATACGCAGGATCAAATGCGTATGGTCAATAGGTATCACAACAACTTAGACAGCATTTTATCCGGTTCCTTCATCAACGTCACTGCTTAAATTACTGTGGATTGTATTTAACAGTTGCAACGCTGACAGAGGTTCAAAAAAGATAGGGATTGTGAAGCGCAGGCACAGGAGCAAAGGCCGCCGGATTTCGCCCGGTGGCCTTTGTCATTGCCTGAAGGAAGGAGAACGATATGAAAATCAGGCTGCCCCAATTATACTTTAGCAAGTTGATGCGTGCCGTTGTGGAATTCGAGATGATTGAGGACGGGGACAGTATCCTGCTGGGCATATCAGGGGGCAAGGACAGCATATTCCTCGCCTACGCCATGGCCATCCTGCGCATCAGGCTGAAAAAAGATTTCCGCCTGCACGCCCTGACCATCAACCCCATGTTCAAGGATGGCTTTCCAGAGGAAATGCAGCGGGTCAGCAAATTTATGGAGGAACTGGAAATACCCTATGATACTGTGGATGTGGATATTGCCGGTGCCATAGAGGAGCAGAAGGGCAAATCCTCAGGCGGGTACAGTCCCTGCTTTACCTGTGCCTACTTTCGCCGGGGCGCCATGAACCGCTTTGCCCTGGCTCACGGCTGCAACAAGATTGCCTACGCCCACCACCATGACGATGCAGTTGAGACTTTTCTTATGAGCCTTTTCTACTCCGGCCAGTTGGAGACCTTTACCCCCGTCACCTACCTCGACCGCACGAATCTCCATGTTATCCGCCCCCTCTGCTACTTCCGGGAGCAGGAAATCATAGACGCCATAGAGTACCACGGTTTCCGGCCTGTCCCCTCCCCCTGCCCCTATGACGGGCACACCGTCCGACAGGAAGCCAAGGAGCTGATTGCCCGCCTGGAGCAGGAGATACCGGATTTCTACGCCCATCTCGGCTCTGCCATGCGAAGGGGAGCACTGGGAGAGCTATGGCCCGCCGCCAAGAACCGCGACGAAATGAGGGACACATATTTCCGCTATATGGGCAGGCAGTGATAAATGTTTCTGCCCATAACAAAATCCCCCACCTAAAGCAGATGGGGGACTTTTTTGCAGGTTTATCTCAGACCAGCTCGATAATGACCATCGGGGCAGCATCGCCGCGACGGGGGCCGAGCTTCAGGATGCGGGTGTAGCCGCCCTGGCGCTCCTGATACTTGCCAGCGATTTCCTCGCTGAAAAGCTTCCTGACCACATCTTCATCAGACAGGCTGGCAATCGCCTGACGACGGGCGCTGAGATCACCGCGCTTCGCCAGCGTGATGAGCTTCTCGGCAAGGCTGCGGAGTTCCTTGGCCTTGCTTTCCGTCGTCTCAATACGGCCATATCTGAAGAAGGAAGTGAGGATGCTGCGGAGCAGCGCCTTGCGGGCGGCCCCGTTGCGTCCAAGTTTGCTATGGCTCATTTCTTTCCCTCTTTCCTACAGTTATTTCCTTAATCGTTGTTTTGCCTGAGCGAGAGGCCGAGTTCCTCGAGCTTCTTCTTGACTTCCTCAAGAGACTTGCGGCCGAGATTGCGGACCTTCATCATATCTTCCTCTGTCTTCTCGGAGAGGTCTGCCACCGTATTGATGTCAGCCCGCTTCAAGCAGTTGAAGGAACGCACGGACAGATCCAGGTCCTCGATGGTCATTTCCAGCACCTTCGAGGTGGTATCCTCCGGCTCCTCCGGGAAGGTTGCCTCCTCCTCAATCTCTTCCTCCGGTATGCCGTCCATCGTCTGGAACAGCTTCAGGTGCATCACAAGGATGCCCGCTGCCTTGGAGAGAGCCTCCTCGGGACGCAGGGAGCCGTCAGTCCAGATCTCCAGGATGAGCTTGTCGTAGTCGGTGACATTGCCGACACGAGTATCCTGCACCGTGTAATTCACGCGCTGAACCGGCGAGAAAATAGAGTCGATGGGAATGATACCGATGACATCATCCGGCTTCTTGTTCTTATCGGCCGGAGCATAGCCGCGGCCCCGCTCCACTATCATTTCGATATGGAGCTTGCCGGACTCATTGACCGTAGCAATATGCAGATCCGGATTCAGGATCTCGATATCCTCGCCGGTCTCTATGTCCGCTGCCGTGACCTCCCTCTCGCCCTCGACATCGAGGCGAATGGTGTGCGGCTCGCTGCCAGCCATCTTGAGGCAAAGCTGCTTGATATTCAGGACGATATTCGTCACATCATCACGCACACCGGGAATCGTAGAGAACTCATGGAGCACGCCATCAATCCTGATGGAGGTTACTGCCGCCCCCTCCAGGGAAGATAGCAGCATGCGGCGCAGGCTGTTACCGAAGGTAGTGCCATAGCCGCGCTCCAAAGGCTCGCAGATGAACTTGCCGTAGCGGTTATCATCACTGATTTCCGCAATTTCGATTTTCGGTTTCTCGATGTCTATCATCTGGATTAGCCTCCTCAATAACAATCAGGACTATGCACAAAGGCATAAAAACTCATTATTTGGAGTACAATTCGACGATAGCCTGCTCATTCACAGGAACATCAATTTCATCACGGGTGGGGAAACGAGTCACCGTACCCGTGAGGTTAGCCTGGCTGGCTTCGAGCCATGCCGGAGCGGACAGGGCATTGCTGGACTCTTTCAGCTCCTTGAAGAAAGTGCCCTGTGCGCTCTTCTCGCACACAGCCACCACATCCCCCTGGGAAACCAGAGCAGAGGGAATATTGACGCGCTTGCCGTTCACGGTGAAATGACCGTGGGAAACCAGCTGGCGTGCCTGACGGCGGGTGTTGGCAAGACCAAGGCGATAAACCACATTATCAAGGCGGCGCTCCAGGAGACCGAGCAGGTTCTCACCGGTAACACCCTGCATCTTCTTCGCCTTATCATAATAACCACGGAACTGCTTCTCCAGCACACCGTAGATGAACTTTGCCTTCTGCTTTTCCTTCAGCTGCAGGCCGTACTCGGAGACCTTGCGGGTCTGGCGGGTCAGCTTGCGCTTGGATTCCTTGCTGCGGCCGATAACCGCCGGCTCGAGGCCGAGGGCGCGGCAACGCTTAATGGCCGGTACTCTGTCGATTGCCATTAGTAAAATGCACCTCCTGAATCAAACTCTTCTACGCTTCGGCGGACGGCAGCCGTTATGCGGGATCGGGGTAACGTCCTTAATCATGGAAACCTCCAGGCCCGTAGCCTGCAAGGAGCGAATCGCTGCCTCACGGCCGGCACCGGGGCCCTTAACGTAAACCTCAACCTGCTTCAGGCCATGCTCCATCGCAGCCTTGGCTGCCGTCTCGGCTGCCATCTGCGCCGCAAAAGGCGTGCTCTTGCGGGAGCCACGGAAGCCGAGGCCGCCTGCGCTTGCCCAGGAAAGTGCGTTGCCGCTTCTGTCAGTAAGCGTGACAATGGTATTGTTGAACGTGGAGCTGATATGCGCCACGCCGTATTCTATGTTCTTGCGAACTTTTTTCTTTGTGCGGACTGCTTTCTTAACTGCCACCAGTTAACCCTCCTTTAGTCCTTCTTCTTGCCTGCAACGATCTTTTTGGGACCCTTGCGAGTACGGGCATTGTTCTTGGTGTTCTGTCCACGGACAGGAAGGCCGAGACGGTGGCGGCGGCCACGGTAGCAGCCGATATCAACGAGTCTCTTGATGTCCATCTGGCGCTCACGACGCAGGTCACCTTCGACCACGACGTTCTTATCGATAGCATCGCGAAGTTTCACAACTTCGTCCTCCGTGAGGTCGCGCGCACGGGTATCAGCATTGATACCGGTCATGGCCAGAAGCTTCTGGCTGGTGGTCAGGCCAATACCATAGATATACGTCAACGCAATTTCAATTCTCTTGTCACGGGGCAAATCTACACCGGCAATACGTGCCATACTAAAGCACCTCCTTTACAAAAAAATCAACCTTGTCTCTGCTTATGCTTAGGATTCTCGCAAATGACCATAACCCGGCCCTTGCGCTTGATGATCTTGCATTTCTCGCAGATACGCTTCACTGACGGCTTTACCTTCATGCCCTCTAGCCTCCTTTACGCTCAATTTAGCCGCCTGCGGCTTTTGCAGCCAGCAGGCGGCGTGATGTCAGTCTGTCATTTAGACAGTATACCTCATGCAAAAGGTATTTGTCCAGCTTTTTAAAAATATTTTTTTCCTTTCCTATAATTAAAGCTCCAGCACGCCATAATGTATCTTGCTGTACCTGCCCCCTGCGAGCTTCGGGAAACCCAGCCGCTCAAACTCCAGGCTGCGGGCATTTTCCTTCAGGACGACGCGCCTCCTGGCCACGCGGCAGGCCTCCCGGACTGTCTCCGGCGTAAGGGGGGCGGGATTTGCCAGCGCCCGCAGGGGATCTATCCCCTTGCTCGCCTTCAGGGGATGGCGGAACATGGGGTCAAAATACACCACATCCACAGAGTCCTCCGGCTGCTCCCGGAGATAGGGCAGCGCCTCGGCGCAGGCGGTGCGGATGCCCCGCATGGCCTCCTGCATGGGCCAGTTCTCCGCCAGCACATGGGAAAGGCCGTAGGAAATAACAGCCTCAATCAAAGGCTCCGACTCCAGGGCCACGACACTCCCCTCCGGGCCGACCGCAAAGCTCTCCACAATGGCATCAGCCCCCAGCCCCAGGGTGCAATCCAGGACTGACATGCCTCGCTGCAGCCCCAAAGCCTCCACCATGCGATCCCCCTGCCCGAAGCGCAGATTCTTCACCCGCAGATGGGCCATATTGGGATGGAAGAAAAGCTCGCCCCCCTCCATCGAGATTTTTAACTGCCCCTGCTTTGCCACCAGCACATAGTCCACAGCATACTCCGCCCTCAGCTCAGGCAAATTCTGCCGTCCCCGCTCAATATATGGTATACCCAGCCGCGCAGCCGCTTCTCTTGCCAGCCGCTCCGCCGCTGATGACCATTTGCGCCCCGTGGTGGCAATGGCTTTTTGCATCTTCATGCCTAAGCCTCCAACAGAATCTTCGCGTCCTGAGCCGGATTGCGATAAAGCAGCAGATATCCATTCAGGAAATGCACCCATTCCCGGCAGCCATTGGCTTCCAAACGCTTTTTGAGGGGGGGAAAATCCTCCGGTTTCAGGAAGAAGACCAGGATATCCTCTGCCTCCAGCCTGAGACCCTTGTCGTCAAAGTCCCCCTTGGTGATGTATTCCTCATTATCGCGCAACATCAGCATCTTACTGAAGCGCTCCCTCTCCTCCTCCGGGCCTACCACAATGCGGCGCATGCCGGCGAAGAGATTGGCAAAGGGCAACAGTTCTGTGCGGGTGACCTGGTGGAGCTTACGAGCCAGGTTGCTGATGAAGTCTGCATTGCACCAAGGGGTCTTGGTGAAATGATCCAGAAATAGGCGGTAGAAATTATTTACGCTGTCCAAGGCATAGGCCTTGCCTGCATAGTGATAAAGACATTCCCCTACCATCTCATGACGCAACACCATTTCCTGCTTCACCATGGTATTGTACCGCTCCGGCAGTATCCGGTAGCCTTCCCCGTAGAAATAATTCAGCACATCCTGATCCGGGTAATCAATAATCTGGCACTCTTCCAGGAAGGCGGGCCCCTTTTCCAACAGCCCCTCCATGCGATCCAGGCCCTGCCTGTCCAGAAGCAGTACGCCGGAATTAAAATAGCGTTCCTCCACCAGCTTGCCTGCCTCTGCCAGCCTGCTGTAGTGGTTTTCCTGTATAACGATATCCGGCACAGCCCCCAGGCCGTTCTCTCCCGTCTCCTCTTCCCACAGTTCCCTGATATCCAGATTCACAATGGTATCGGAGTCAAGATAGATTAGTCGCTCCACCTCAGGCAACAGTTCGCCCATGAGGAGCCTGTACCAGATGACATGGCTCGGCCAGGCCCATACCTTGCCCTCCATCCACTTAAGATTTGCCTCCAACTGCCGCAGGCGCTCACCGTAGATTTTTTCCAGATCATGGAAAAGGAGCTGCTGGCCATAGCTGCGCGTAAGCTGCATGAGATAGCGGCGGTTGTCCTCAGAGAGGGTATGGTCATGGAGGAAATGCACCGTCACATGGCTCTCCGTGTGCTCAAAGATAGAACACATGGAAGTGCCGGCAAATTTGGTATAGGTACCTTTTTTATCACTCACCACATAGCATACATGTATCATCTCTGCCAAAATCCCCACCCCCTACATCACCAAAAAAATGCGGTACTCGTCCAGGAGTTTGGTGGAATGGGGCAGGATAAGAGCCTTGCCGTCCAGATAGTCCTTCCCTTCCTCCCAGCCTGCTTCTTCCAGCTTCTGCCTGAGCTTCTGAAAATCATTCAGGAAAAAGACATAGATGTGGGTGCCCAGCTCATAGGGAAGCTCCAGCCCCTGCCGCCAAGCCTCGTCCAGCCTGATATATGGCTCCTCGGGAGTAAGGGCGAACATTTCCCTGAGCTGCTCCTCATCCTCCTGCGGCCCTACGAAAACCCGGCGGCGCTGTGCCCAGGCTGCCGCCGCCTGCTGCTGGCGGAAAAGGTATTGCTTCAATTCCTTGAGTACGATATCCCTCGTCACCGCATAGCTTTTGCAGATGAACTGGGCATCGCACCAGGGTGTCCCCGCAAAAGCCTCATAAAAAATGCGATCCCGTGGCTCCTCATAGTTTAGCCGCAGGCTCCTGCCCATGTAATGATAAATGCCTTCGACCACTTCCGGTTTGCCCCACTGCCTGTCCCAATGCTGCAGGATATTGCAGTACCAGGGCAAATGCAGATAATCCCGGGCAAAGAAATAATTCAGGATATCCTGATCAAAGAAACGGCACTCCTCCTCATGCTGGGCAATAAAACGCAGTCCCGGCAACAGGATATCTCCCATGGCCCGGATCTTCTCCAGATCCATCAGCAGCACCCCGGAATTGAAGCAGGTCTCCGAATCAGTCCAACTGTTCTTGAAAAGAAAGAGCTTCTCGTCGATGGATTTATCCACCTGCTTTTGGTAGTGGTTCATCAGTGTGCGCTCCGCCACCGCCCCCAAAGGATGGTTGTCCAGATAGGTTTCCCAGAGCTTCCGTACATCCATGTTGACGATGGTATCCGCATCCAGGTAAATGAGCCGCTGCACCTCACCAGACAAAAGCCTGGGGGCCAGCAGGCGGTAGAGGGCCGCCGCCGTGTAATACTCCGTGTCCACTGCCCTGGCAAAGATCTCCCTGGCCTCTGCCAAAAGTTCCTTGCAGGAGCGGGATACATCGTAGAAAAAAATCTGCTGGCCCTTCTCCCGCACCAGGCGCACAAAACGCTCCCTATTCTCTTCTGTCAGGGTCTCGTCATGCAGCAGATGCACCGTGACCCAAGTCTCGGTATGGTCAAAAAGGGAACACATGGAGGCGCCGATATATTTGCTGTAGGTGCCTTGCTTGTCTGTCATGGCATAGCACACATGCACCACACGTGCATCCTCGCCGATTTGCTTTCTCTGCATCAGAAATACCTCCAATCATCTCCTATGTAAAATTTATACATAAAAACAGAAAATCCTTCTCAGCGGGATATGAAGCAACGCAAAAAGAGCCGCCCCCGTAGGAACGACTCTTTTCTGTCCATGCTGCGGATTCCCGTGCGTTGCAGGCGACCAACCTGCAACGCTGTACTCATGAACACATTCACTTTGTTACGCGACTTGCCGGTTTCCATACTAGCGGGAATCATCGCTAACACCATATTCCACGTGCCGGCAGACTAGCACAGCAACCCGCACGAACCTCGGGCAAAGACCAGCCGCAGAGGGAGAGGAGCCACTTTCCGGTGGCTCCTCATTTTTTCATACAAATTCCCCCATCACTGCAACAGACTCAGCACCGCAGAACTATTCTGGTTGGCCTGGGCTAGCATGGATTGGGCGGCTTGCAGGAGGACATTGTTCTTGGTGTATTCGGTCATTTCCTTGGCCATGTCTGCATCACGGATAACGGACTCGGAAGCTTGGACATTATCTCTGGCGATATGCAGATTGCTGGAGGTCTGCTCCATGCGGCTGGAGACGGCGCCGATGTCTGTCTGCTGGTTCAGGGCCTTCTGGAGGGCATTGTCCAATACATTGACAGCGGCATTGGCAGCGGCCTGGTTGCCCACGCTGAGGGTATTGCCCGTGGAGCCCTTCAGGCCCAGGGCCTCGGAGCGCATATCCGTAAGGCCCACGCGGATAGCGACATTGGCCTTGTCCCCCACCTGGAGGGTGATGGCATTGTCACTGGACTTGTTCTGGGCGCGGATGGTCTCACTGAAGGCATCCAGAGCCGCGTTGACGGACTTCTTCACCTGGCCCTTGGAGTCAGAAACGCTGAAGGTCAGGCCGGAAATCTGATAGGTAAGGCCCGCCGAAGCGGACTTGATGGTGATGGCGTTCTTGCGGTCGGCGGTGTAGACCGTGTCTCCTGCCGAATCCCTGCCGATTACATTTGTATCGTCCACCGATATATCGAAGGGAATCAACTGGCCGATGGCATCCCCCAGGGTAGAGCCTGCAACACTGAGTGCCGTATCGCGTACCGTAGCGGCAGAAGCCACAGAAGATTCCTGAATCAGTCGCGCCGACGTCATTGCACTATTATAGCCCGCCAGAGCTGTATCATAATTACTTCCTGCTCTATTCCACGCATTATAAGCCGACTGATAGCCTGCCTGTGTACCATGAGACCATTCGTAATCCATTGAAGCTTGCGCCGCAGCCACTGCCGTAGCAGCAGCATCAAGATTGCCTCTCACACTTACAGACGTACCATTATAGTTGGACTGTGCCGAATCCACAGAACTTGCAAAGGTAGACTCTGCCACCGCACAATCTGAATCATAAGTGCTCCAAGCCGCCCTGCCTGCGGGACTCTGCCGAGAGAAAGGCTCCGTGGCATCCTGAAGTACAGAGTTCAGGGTGGTATTGGCATTGATATCAATATCCATGCTGTAATGATGGCCCTGCACCACATAGGACAGAGTCAGCTTATCCGTTGTCTGGATGTTCAAGCCGTTATCGTTTCGATCCTGCAGATCCACCAGCTTGGTATTGCCCGTGGTGGCGGTGCTGAGGCTCTGATTGCTCAGGGCGGTCTTGGTAGTGGTGCCCTTGAAATTCTTGCTGCCGTCCACCAGATACTTGCCATTGTAAGTCACCAGGGCATTATCGTCCACCTGGTCGATGCTTTGATCCAGTTCCTTCTGGATGGTAGCCCGATCCAAGTCGGTGTTGGAGTCGTTGGCGGCGTTGATGGCCTTCTCCTTCATGGTCTTCAGCAGGTCTATCGTGGATTCCACCGCGCCCCCCGCCACCTTCAGCATGCTGGCGCCGTTCTGGGTATTCTGATCTGCCTGGTCCAGTGAGCGTATCCTCACCCTCATGCGCTCGGAGATGGAGTACCCCGAGTTATCATCGGCGGCGCTGTTGAGCTTCTGTCCGCTGGATACCTTCTCCAGGCTCTTGGCCAAGGCTTTGGAGTTCCTGTTCAATGTCCCCAGGGTCTTGACCGCTGACATATTGTTCTTCACAACCATTGCCATGATGCCTTCCTCCTTGGAATTTGCTGCTTAATCCTTTTAAACACTGCTACTCACAAGCGTCATCCCCCTCTCAGGCAGACTTCCCCCGTGGCATACAGATACACCCTCCATTCATCTACCTTCTATATCGTCACTTTCACTAGATTTCTTAAGTGCTTTTTGTTATTTTTTTATCCGGGCTTGCAAACAGCCCCCCACCACCGCCTGCGGCGGTCCCCCGCCCCCATGGGGGCGGACATAGTATAGGCGCTGATTGTGTCGTTTGCTATAATAATAATCCCTCGCTAAACCAATAGCGAGGGATTACTTGCTTTTGCTGTTCACAACATATTGCAAACATGCTATACTGTCCTTGGTGCTACCTGAAACGGTCGGCGGTTGCCCTTCTCCGAAGGGACTGTGACCCTTCGATGACATAGAAATCCCATACGGGAAATATGTACTGAGGAGGGATGCTCATGGCATTAGAGTCTGCCATAGTCCTACTGGCTTTTGGCATTGCCTGCTTTAGCCTTGGCTATACGCTTGGCAAGGACTTGAATACTAAACAGAAATAGCCGCCCATGTCCACCAAACTGTGCGGCTATTTACTGCATGATGTGAAGTGGGCAACCGTCAACCGGTAGCACTCTTTACTGCCTACATTGTAATACACCTTGCCACTAAATTCAATACTGCCTCAAATTTAAGCTGCACATCGCCTTATCCACCTCATCCGTCAGCCTTCGGCTGCCACCTTCCCCTCAAGGGGAAGGCTTTTTCTTTCGCGAATATAAAGCGCTGTCAGCCTTTACTTATACTTTTCCACCCGCATGGTCTTTCCATCCGTGCAGAACCTGATTTCCCCCTCTTTGTCTGTGCGGCAGACCTTGGCGCCGATGTCCTGCAGGCGCTGCAGGACCGCCTGCCTGGGGTGTCCGAAGCTGTTGCCTGCGCCTGCGCTGATAATGGCGTAGCTTGGGTCGACGGCTTGCAGGAATGCTACGGAGCTGCTGGTGTCCGAGCCGTGATGGCCGACTTTCAGCACCGTGCTGCGGATGTTCTTGCCCTGTGCCAGAATGAGCTGCTCATTTTCCTGGGTGAGATCCCCCGTTATAAGAAAACTTACCTGCCCATAGCTTACGCGGTAGACATTGGAGGCTTCATTGCCAGCCTCCTGCCTTTCCCCGCCTCTGCCGGCCAGCGCCGGGGCATAGATAACCTCAATGCTCACGCCGTCCAGCTCAAAGGACGCCCCTTCCTGAACCCTGTGCAGCTTATGCAGCAGGGGATTGGCGCTGCCCATGCCCATGCTCTGTGCGTAGGCACCCGGCCCTTCGTCAGCCGTATACACGGCACCCACAGGCATACTTTTAAGCACGGCTCCTGCTCCCCCAGCATGGTCGGCGTGGGCATGGGTCAGGAATATGGCCTCCACTGAGCGGATGCCGTAGTGCCTGAGATAAGGCACCAGGACTTTTTCGCCTATGTCGAATTCGCCGTCCCTGGTGCCTCCCGTGTCAAAGAGCAGGGCCTTGCCATGGGGAGTGCAGAGCAGAAGCGCATCCCCCTGCCCCACATCCACGGCTGACAGGGTGAGTTCATCCCCCTTGCTGAAGCTGTAGCAGGCAGCAAAGACAAAGACCGCCACAAGCAGCAGGGCTAAATGCTGCCTTCTCTCCCGGAGCCGGGACAGGATTTTGTCTCGTGGTTTTTCATCCATCACCGGCAGGGCCAGCACCATATAGTAAAGGACGGCCGCAGTCCAGCCGGGGGAGGGAATCTGCACCTGGCTGCCTGGGAGGGCGGCCAGTCGTCGGGACAGCTCATAGACCAGCCCCAGAATCAGGCTGTCCGCTGCATAGATGATGCTGCCCGACAGGGGCAGCAGAAAGGCAAGCAGCCCTGCCAGCAGCCCCAGGACAATAATCAGCTCCACCAGTGGCACAATGGTCAGATTGGCAACAAGTGAGGAAAGGGACACCTGGTTGAAATACCAGGCCAGCACCGGCAGGGCAGCGAGCTGTGCCGCCAGGGTGATGGCAAGCCCTGCTGACAGCCAGTGGGGAAGGCCCAGGCCCTGCAGCCACTTGGCAAGTACCGGGGCCAGATACAGAAGGCCCGCAGTGGCCAGGAAGGAGAGCTGGAAGCTGATATGGAAAAGCAGCAGGGGCGAGAGGGTAAGCATCACCAGGCCGGTCAGGAGCAGGATGCGCCGCGCCTCCCGCTCCCTGTCCAGAGCCAGGGCCAGAAAGGCCAGTCCTCCCATGATGGCGGAGCGGATAACCGGGGGCACGCAACCTGCCAGCAGGCTGTAGATAATGATGGTGCCGATTACCAGAGCCACCCGCAAGACCCTGGGCAGGTGTAGCATCAGTCCCAGCCAGGCCATCACAGCCGCAATCAGGCTGATGTGGGAGCCGGAGACCGAGAGAATATGCACAATGCCCGTAACTGTGAAGGCCGCCAGCAGCTCCGGCTGCAAGTCCCGGTAGCCGCCGAAAAGCATGGCAAAGATAGCCGCCGCGTCCTCCTTGGGCATGACCTGCTGCATGGCCTGCAGATAATGCTGCCGCACCTGCTCCAACCAGCGGGCCAGGGGCGCCGCCTCCCTTGGCTCCAGAGCAAGGCTCCCCTGCCGTGCGCTTATGGTAGCCGTAATGCCCTGACACCTCAGCAGCAGGGCTGTATCAAGCTGTCCCGGATTCCAGTAGCCCCTGGGCAGCCGCACCCTGCCCGAAGCCCTGAGCCTGTCTCCTATGCGCGCCCAGTCCTCTGCCGGTTCCTCTGCTAAACGGCAGTAAATATAGAGCCTGCCCGAGGCAAGACGGGAAAGTTCCCTGCCCTCCTTCACTTCCTCCGCTTCCAGGGCCAGCCGCAGCCTGAAGCTGCCGTCTGCTGCCTGCCGGATAGTGGGCGCTTCAAACAAGGTGCCTGTGACCGTTACCTCACGGGAAGCGTAATGGGAAATATCATCCGCAGGGAGTTCACAGGCCGCCAGCAGACGCAAGGCACCCAGCAGGAAGGCTGCCGCCAGGAAGCACAGCCAGGTCCAGCGGCGGGCCTTGCGGATTCCCCAGGCCCCGGCCAGCAGCACAAGGGCTAAAGCTGCGGCAAGGAAAGGTAGAGCAGACGGAGCCTGCAACTGCCAGGCTGTGACTATCCCCAGGCACAGCAGGCAGAGCAGGCCCAGCAAAAAGCTTTCCTGATGCTGCCCCGGCTTCATATGCAGACCTTATCTTTGAGCCTGGCGTATTTGGCTTCGCCTATGCCCTTGATTTTTTTGAGGTCGCTGATATCCTGAAAGCCCCCCTCCGCCTCCCTGTATTCAATGATTTTCTGGGCGGTGGAGGGCCCTACGCCGGGCAGGCTGTCCAGGGCCTGGGCATCGGCGGTGTTGAGATTGATAAGCTGTTCCTCTTGCTTGCCCGAAGCCGCTGCCTTGCCGGGATGAGCGGCCTTTTCAGGCACATTGATTTTCTGGCCGTCCTTCAGGGCCTGGGCCAGGTTGACCCGGCTGCTGTCACCCGTGGGCAGGATGCCGCCGCAGGCATTCACCGCATCTGCCAGCCGGGCGCCTTCGGTCAGGGTGACAACCCCCGGCTTGTTCACTGCCCCGGTAACGTAGACCGTGACCGTGGCAGGATTTACCGCCCCTTCCTGCCGGGTGCTGCCGGAATCCAGCACCACAGCCTCATCCCGCTGGGAATAGCCGTACATGGTGCCCCCCAACGCCGCCAGGGCAAGCACCAGCAGAATCAGCATGGATTTCTTGAACATGGGCATTGCTTTTTCCCTCCTAATTTGTAGTGGCAATATGTAGAACATGCCGTTACCCCCACCACCCTCAAGAGGGCTAGCTTTGCGTCGCCGCTTCGCGGTCCCCCGCCCCCAAGGGGGGCGGACATTCAAGTTATACTCATTTACGAAAAAGCCTTCCCCTCTGGGGGCGCATAGCGCGGGATGCCAGTGGCATCCCCGAGCGGGGGACCGCGTAAGCGGTGGATGAGGTTCGCTGAGTACAATCTAAATTCATAACATAATAACACTTCGCCCTTATAAAGAAATATCCTGCCGCGAGATTTTGTGGTACAATAGACGATGTTTGACATTTGCAAGGAGGGATATTTTCACTATGGAAAGGCAAGCACCCGGCCAGCCGCGCAAGCCGCGCCTGGCGGCGATTGAATATATACGCGGCATCTCCATGATGGGGGTCATCGGCATCCATGTTGGCTCCCAATACCTGATGAACCCCATGGCGAATTTGCATATGGTTGCGCTCCTGGAGGTGGCGACCCGCTTCTCCGTGCCGATTTTCTTCTTTATTTCCGCCTTCGGGCTGTTCTACAATCTGGATATCAGGGAAAAGTTCGACTATCCCGCTTTCCTGAAGCGGCGCTGGCGGGCTGTTCTCGTGCCTTATCTTGCCTGGTCGCTTTTTTATCTGGCCCATGATGGCTGGCTCTACGGCGTGGGCTTTCCTGACCCTTTGCACCTGCTCTCCATCCTGTTTTTTGGCAATGGCAAATATCAGCTCTATTTCCTGGTTATCCTGCTCTGGTTCTATTTGCTGATGCCCCTGTGGATCAGGCTGATGCGCGTTATGAACTGGCCCTGGCTCATCTTCCTCTTAATCATGCAGGTGGGCTTCGACTACTGGTCAAGCTTCTCCGTGCCACTGAACAGCTTTGTCTACGGCCTGCCGGATGGCTCCTGGCTGAAGCCTTTCTTCATGTACAGGCTGAATTACTGGGTGCTGCACTATGTTTTCATCTTTATGCTGGGCGGGTATCTAGCGGTGCATATGACTTCCTTCCTGGAATTCATGCAGAAATGGCGCTATCCCATCATAGGGGCTTTCTGGCTGAGCCTTGCCGCTCTGCTGGGCTATTACTATCAGGTCATAAACTCAGGCTTCACGCCTATGGAGGCCGTCAATACAGCCCACCAGCTCTGCCCCGCCGGGATTGCCTACACGATAGCCGCTTCCCTCTTTTTCTTCGCCATTTTCACCTATAATGATTACCCCGCTTGGCTGAAAAATGCCCTGCATATACTGGGCAAGCATTCCTATTTCGCCTATCTTGTGCATCCCTTCTTTATCGGCTATCTGGCCCTGGGGCTGCAGCACAGGGGCCTTATCATGACGGGAGGACTGGCGCTGGCTTTCTATGTTGCGGTGCTGGCCTTGTCTATCGCAGCCGCTGCTGTTATGCGGAGGCTGGGAGGGGTTTTCCCCCTTGTTAATGAGGTAACTATAGGTGTATATCCGAAGAAAAAATTGTTGTAGTACCTCATACACCGCTTACGCGGTCCCCCTTCCCCAGAGGGGAAGGCTTTTTACTAAAAAGAGCGACCACAGGCTACTGAGCCGCGGTCGCTCTTTTTCTTTTACAGTTTTGCTATCTTGCCCAGCGATGCCATGATAAGGCGTACCTGGGGCTCCACGGTGGCCAGCTCCAGTTTTTCGCGGGGGCTGTGGATGTCGGTGGTGGTCACGCCGATGGATACTATATCCAGCCGTGGATTCTTCTGGAAGTGCCAGCCGCATTCCAGCCCTGCGTGGATAGTCTCGACTTTCATGGGCTTGCCGTTCTGCTCGGCAAAGGTCTCTGCCATGATTTTTGCCAGGCGGCTGTCCTTGTTTTCCTTCCAGCCGGGTGACGGTGTGCCTATCACGGCCTTGAAGCCTGTCAGGGCTGCCAATTCCTCTGCCTGCAGGCTGAATTCCCTCACCTTCTGGTCGATGGCCGAGCGGGGCAGGAACTGCACCCGCACCTCCCTAGCCGTCATTTCCATCATGCCGATGTTGGCGGAGGTCTCCACCAGTCCGGGGTTGACCGGGGACATGGCATAGACTCCCGTATGCAGCAGCGTCAGCAGGCGCAGCAGTTGCCTGGTTTCTTCCCCCTGCAGGACTTGGGCAGGCATCTCCGTCTCCTGCACCGTAAATTCCGCTCCGGGGTCTACCCCGCCGTAATCCTCCAGGAAGTTCTGCAGTTCTTCCTCCAGCACTGCCTGTACATCTGCCTGGGACAGCTCCGTCACAAGCACTGCCCTGGCAAAGCGGGGGATGGCGTTGCGGGCCTTGCCCCCTATAAAGCTGGCCAGTTCCGTCCTGCCTTTTTTCTGCAGGGCCAGCAGGGCCAGCGCCATGGTGCGCAGGGCGTTGCCGCGCCCGTCACCGATGCGCTCCCCGGAATGGCCTCCCAGGAGCCCCCTCAACCCTATGTGAAAGGCATGGGGCAGGGTCGGCAGGACGGGCTGCAGCTCCCGCTCAAAATTGATGGTCACATTACCGGCGCTGCCCACGGTCAGTTCGTCCCAGTTCTCGGAGTCGCAGTTAATCAGGAAGGCTGCATCCTCCAGATACTTTTTGTCCAGATGAATGGCCCCTGTCATGCCGCGCTCCTCGTCCACCGTGACAATCAGGCGCAGGGGGCCGTGAGGGAACTTATCACCGTTTTTCAGGAGATACAGGCCCTCCGCCACGCCGATGCCATCATCAGCCCCCAGGCTGGTGCCTTCGGCTTGCAGATATTTTTCGTCCCGCAAGAGCTTAATGGCATCCCGCTGGGGGTCGTAGTCATAGCCTTCCTCAGCTACGCAGACCATATCCATATGACCCTGCAGGATGGTCAGGGGTGCCTTTTCCAATCCGGCAGTGGCCGGCGCATCCGCTATGATATTGCCCACTTCATCCTGCACCACCCGGAAGCCAGCCTCCGAGAGATAGTCCCGCAGGAAGTCACTGACCGCCTGCTCATGGCCGGACTGGCGCGGGATTGCAGCCAGCTTGCCGAATTCCGCCAGTACCGCTTCCAGTATTTCGTTGTTCTCGCCCATGAAGAATCCTCCTTGTATGAGAAAAAGCCAGGCGCACGGCCTGGCTCAAATGCACCTTCAATAGGGAAGGGCTATAGACATGGCTTCGCTCACATCGACCCCGTCCGGCACATACATGACGATCTGGTCAGTGACGCGCTTGGCGCAACCATTCAGCACATAGCAGACACCATTCACGAAGTCGCAGATGCGGCGCTGCTCCGCAGCATCAATGCGCTCATAGTTCACCACAGCCGCCTTGCCGGACTTGATATCATCCGCAATGGCAGTGACCTGGTCAAAATTCGTAGGCGCATAGATTTGCACCTTCAAAGAAGCTGTCTTGGTGGTATGCACCGTAAGCTGCGGCTTGTCCGTGCGCTGCCTGGCAACGCCGTTGCCAAAGCTGCGTTTCGGCGCAAAAGCAGGATTGCTGACATTATAACTGCCGCCGTTGACCTCACGCACTTCCGTGCGTTCGCGTTCCGCCGCTGACGCACGGGGAGCAGCCTGAGCCTGTTCTTCCTCGGTTTCATCAAGCATTTCGCTGCCATCCACGGGCGGCATCACAATATCTACCAAGGATGATACAGAATCCTTTACTTTCTTCCAACCGTTCATATCATCTCGCCCTTCCAATGTCATCGGCAGTATATTGCCCAAACTACTCTTTCTGCGAATCACAAAACTACAAAAATCGGCAGTCCTCACTGCAACTTTAGACTATGATAGCACATTCCCGATAAAAAAGCAAAACCCCTGCCAGCTTTTTTTCAGATTAGCAGGGGTTTTAATCAAATTCTAATGTTACACCCTTTACTTACGGGCATTCTTGGCAGCACGGCCCCGGATGGTACGATCCAGGATGGACTTGCGCAGGCGGATGCTTTCAGGGGTGACCTCCACCATCTCGTCCTTATTTATGTATTCCAGTGCCTGCTCCAGACTCAAGATGCGGGGGGGCACAAGGCGCACTGCTTCATCGGAGGAGGAAGTGCGCATGTTGGACACGTTCTTCTTCTTGCAGGGATTGATGTCGATATCCATTTCCCTGGTGTTCTCCCCCACAATCATGCCCTCATAGACATTTTCCCCCGGAGAGATGAACATGGTGCCCCGATCCTGCAGGGTGAAGATGCCGTATGCCGTAGTCTCTCCCTGCTCGAAGGCCACCAAAGAGCCCCTGGTACGGCCCGGTATATCCCCCTTGTAGGGCGCGTAGCCGTGGAAAACATGGTTCATAATACCGTTGCCTTTGGTATTGGTCAAAAGCTCGGCGCGGAAGCCGATAAGGCCCCGTGCGGGGATGGTGAATTCCAGGCGCATGTAGCCGGCCGTCTCCGTCATATTGGAAAGCTCCGCCTTGCGGGTGCCCAGGGATTCCATGACCGTGCCCATGTACTCCTGGGGCACTTCCACGGTCAGGTTCTCGATAGGCTCGCAGAGCTGGCCGTTGATGGTCTTGTAGACGACTTCCGGCTTGCCCACCTGCATCTCATAGCCCTCACGGCGCATCTGCTCAATCAGGATGGAAAGATGCAGCTCGCCGCGGCCCGAAACCTTGAACACATCCGCCGAGTCGGTTTCCTCTACCTTCATGGCCACATTGGTCTCCACTTCCTTGAACAGGCGGTCACGCAAGTGGCGGCTGGTAACAAACTGGCCCTCACGCCCGGCAAAGGGGCTGGTATTGACGCCGAAGGTCATGGAAAGGGTCGGCTCGTCAATATTGATGGTAGGCAGGGCCTCAGGATTCTCCGCATCTGCCACCGTGTAGCCAATGGACACTTCGCCCAGGCCCGTCAGGGCCACGATCTCGCCCATGGAGGCTTCCTCCACCTCGACGCGCTGCAGTCCCTGATAGGTGAAGACCTTGCCGATTTTGGCCTTGTACTCCCGGTCGCCGTTGGTGATGACCACATTCTGGTTAGGCTTGGCGGTGCCCCGTATGATACGCCCGATAGCCACGCGGCCTACAAAGGAGTCCGCCTCCAGGGTGGTCACCATCATCTGCAGCGGGCCGCTCTTGCTGCCCTTGGGGCAGGGGATTTCCTTGATGATGGTCTCCATCAGCGGCACCAGATTGTCGCTCTCATCATCCATCTCGTACTTAGCAATGCCATCACGGGCCGTTGCGTAAATCACCGGGAAATCCAGTTGCTCGTCATCGGCATCCAGCTCCATGAACAGCTCCAGGACTTCATCGTAAACATCCTCGACACGCTGGTTCGGCTTGTCGATCTTATTGATGACCACGATGGGTTTCAAGCCCTGCTCCAATGCCTTCCTGAGCACGTATTTCGTCTGGGGCATGGGGCCTTCAAAGGCATCAACCAGCAACAGCACGCCGTCAACCATATTCAGCACGCGCTCCACCTCGCCGCCAAAATCGGCATGGCCCGGTGTGTCAACGATGTTGATCTTGATATCATTGTACATGACTGCCGTATTCTTCGACAGGATGGTGATACCGCGCTCGCGCTCGATGTCACCTGAGTCCATCACCCGTTCCTCCACCTTCTCATTGGAGCGGAATACATGGCTCTGCTTCAGCATCGCATCAACCAGGGTGGTCTTGCCGTGGTCAACGTGGGCAATGATGGCGATATTCCTCAGTTTCTCATTTGTGCTCATTCTGTATAAATTTCCTCCTGTTTAAAATAACATCAGAAAAGGGGGCCAGAATTCCAGCCAGCCCCTTCGTTTACGCTGTTTCAAAAGCTATTATAACGCCATTGTTCAAGATTTTGCAAGGCAAAATAAGACCTCATCCGTCAGCCCTTCGGGCTGCCACCTCCCCCAGAGGGGAAGGCTTAAAACAAGTTCCTCCGCCACAGCACGACTGCCGAGGTAATGGAGATGGCGAAGGCGATGGCCATTACATACAAAAAGCCGGAGCTATCCTGTTCAAAGGGCACCGGCACATTCATGCCGAAAAAGCTGGACACCACCGTGGGAATGGCCAGGATAATGGTCATGGCCGCCAGGAATTTCATCACCAGGTTCTGATTGTTGGAAATGATGGAGGAAAAAGTATCCGCCAGCCTGGCCAGGATTTTGCTGTACATCTCCACCATTTCCCGGGCCTGCTTATTCTCGATGATAACATCTTCCAGCAAGTCCTCATCTTCCTCATACATCTTCAGGATAGGCGCCACGCTCGTATTGGAGCGCAGACGCAGGAGCTTGTCCAGCACTGCGCCGTTGGAGCGCAGGGCCGCATTGAAATAGGTCAGGCCCTTCTGCAGCTCCAAAAGGCGCAGGATATCCTTATTGCTCATGTCATGGCGCAGCTGCACCTCGATTTCATCCGACAGATGGCTGATCTGGCGCAGATAGCGCAGGTACAGCGTCGCAGACTTATAGAGCAACTGGAACAGGAAGCGCGTCTTCTTATAGGTACGGAAAAGCTTCGCGGTGCGCTCGTTGAATTCCATCACCACCGGCGTCTCTTCCAGGCAAACCGTGATGATATATTCACGGGTCAGGATAATGGCCAGGGGCAGGGTATCATAGCTGTCCTGTCCACGGCAGACAGGCACATTGGTCAGGATCATCACAGAGTCGTCCTCCACATCTGTGTGGGAACGCTCCTCATCATCCAGGGCGGAGCGCAGGAAGTCCGGCTCGACTTCCGTCAGGCTGGCCACCACCTTCAGTTCGTAGGGCGTAGGGTCCGTGATATTGATCCACGCCCCCTTTTCCAGTGTCTTGAGGCTCAGTTCCTGCAAAGGCCCGCTTTCCGCTGACTTGAAGATTTGCAGCATAGGATGTCTCCTTTCACACAGGAAAGCAGCACCCTAAAGCCCCTCACCTACGGTCAGCCATCGGCGACAGGAAAAGGGCACGCTTTCCCTTATTCAGTTGACTGCATCGTTTCGGGTCTATCGATCTAGGGTGATCGTCCACTTTCCTCACCGTCCTTTGCTCTTGCATTTTCAACCTTCAACCATAGAATTATACAACCTCAGGGGGAGCCTGTTCAAGATGTTCTCAAAAAAAACCTACGCCTTATGCAGTTCCCATTCGCTGCCTTCACGTTTCAGGATATTGGCGGCCATCTTGTAGAGCACGAACCACTTGGTAGCCTCCTCATGGCCCAGCTTTGACTTCATCTGCTCAGAGGAGTCCCCCTGCGCCTTCAGGCGCTCGATGGCGTCCTGTGCATTGCCCTCAGACTGGACAAAAGCCTCCAACGCCTCATACATCGGCGTAAGCTTCGTGACTTTGTCACCCGTATTCGTTTCCTGGTAGTAGTCCTGCATGCTTTCCTCCACGAACTGGTACACGCCTTTGCCTGTGGCAACAGTAAAATCTTTCTTCATCGTATGCCCCTCCAACAGCAGGCAGCCAGGCAAATCCCCGGCTGCACAGCAAACTCCGTGCGAAACGGTGTTTCGCACTACGCCCTTACACGAAATCTAACCGATTCTGCGCCCTTACGGGCTTGACTCGCTAAGATTTCATAGTAAAAATACTTACAACTTAAATTTATGAATAACCGACTGCATATCCGTGGCCAGCCCGGCCAGGGACTGGGAAGCGGAGGCAATTTCCTCATCGGAGGCTGACTGCTGCTCAGTTACCGCGGAAATGGCCTGGGCATGGTCAGAGGTCTCGCGGCTGACCGTATCCATCTCATCCATGGCCGTCACGATATTATTCACGCAGTCTGACACCGCAGTCACCTTCTCCAGCATGCTGGCAGAGGACTGCCTGATTTTCTCTGACATATCCAGCAAGGCCCCGGTATGTTCCTCATGGATATCCAGGGTGCGCACTATATCCGCCGCCTGCTCGGCCACCAGGGAAATAGCCGCAGCCTGCTCATCCATATGGGCGATATCGCAGTACAGCGTATCAATGCCCTGCTTCACCCCATCCACGGCCTGCAACTGCTTATCCATGCCACGGGATATATCCCCGATGCTCTCCACCACACTGATGGAGCCGTTTGCCGACTGCTGCGCATTGGCGCTCAGCTCCTCGGAAGCAGCCGACACCTGCTCTGATGTTTCCTCCACCTTGCCTATCAGGCGGCGCAGCTCATTGCGCATCGTATTGAATCCCTGGGTAAGCCTCCCGATCTCATCTGCCGACTTTACCGGGATGTCCTGCCCGGAAAGGTCGCCCTGGGCCAGGGAAGCGACTCGCTCCTCCAGCGCCAGTATTGGCCCCGTAATATGGGAGGCGAAGATCCGGCAGGGGCACAGCATGAGCAGCAGGCCCACCAGCGTCAGCATAGCATAGGTCACTTTCAGCCGGATGACCGAGCCAAAGACAAAATCATAGGGCACTGACATGCCTATAATCCACTTTGTGCTGGGCACAGTAGTATAGGCAAAAACCTGCTCCCCCTGGCCCGCATCATACAGGAAATAGCCGTCGCTGGTCTTGAACATCTCGCTTAAATGAGCGCCAATGCCCGGCAGGTTGTTCGCATCGGTCATAATTTCCTCAGGCCCTGCCGTTGCCAGCAGCTTGCCTGTATTTTCGATAATATAGCCCCTGCCTTCCCCCCTGTACTTGATAAGCCTGACCTGCTCCTTCAGCACGTCCAGGGTGATGTCGCCGCAGATGGCACCGGCAAACTCATCATTCCTGCCATAGAAGGGCGCAACAGCCGAGACCACCAGGTCGCCTGTGCTCTTGCTCTGGTAAACATCCGTGTAGACCGTCTTGCCCACGGCCTTGGCCTGCATATACCAGGGGCGCCTGCGCGGGTCGGTGCGCCCGGTCTCATCAGGATTGTAATAGGGCAGGAACATGCCTTGCTCGTCGCCGCGGGTCATTTCCTGCACATCCTTATCCGAGGCAGCCAGGCTCAGCATGCGGCGCATCGTCGCCCTGTCCACCTCCTGCCCGGCCATCTGGGTCATCAGATCTGCCTCTGCCGTGACAAGCTTTGCTTTCTGCTGCAGCCAGCCTTCAGCCTTATTGCTCTCTGCCTCCAGTGAGGCCGCGATTTCCTTCCCCACGCTGTCAGCCAGATTGGTATAGGCCGTATAATAGCCTATGACAGAAACAACTGCCAGAATGACACCGACCAATCCTGCCAACAGCGTGAATTTCTGCTTGATCCCCATCTGCTCCCCGTCCCTTCCTGTGCAGTGGCTGCAGCTCCTTCCCCGGCCCCGGTCGGGCATCGACGAATAATGACACACTTACTCGCATGCACTATTCTGCATGTACACCTTAATTTCCTGCCGTAAAGAAAAAATAACGAAACAAAAAAGGACAGCACTGCGGGAAATCCTCCACAGTGCTGTCCCTTTATCAAGCCCTTTTCAATTCTGCCTTATGCCCAGGGAATCTCGTCCCAGTTGATGCCCAGGATCTGCTCCCACAACTCATCTTCGGAATTTGCCTCAATCCTTGTACGCTGGACGAGGGGGCTATCCTCCGGCTGTTCCTCGTCAGCTTTCTTCTTTTCGGCTGCGCCCTTCTCCTCGGCTTCCTCTGCCTTCTTCTCCTTGGCTGCCTCCAGGCGTTCCTGCTGCTCTGCGGACATCCTCTCCAGCTCTGCAAAGAGCTTCATATTGCCATCAGAGTCTATGGATATAGCAATGCGGCTGAAGCTGACCCCTTCACCCAGCTTGCCGCTGTCGGCCAGCTCATTCGCCGTGCCGATGGCCTTTTCCACATCCCCCATAACCTTGTCGGCATATTCTTCATCGGCTGCCATCTTCTCGATTTCCTCGGTGGAGAGAATGACGGAATAGCCCTTAGTGCTGCCCTGGGAGGCATCCAGGGGATTACTCACATCGTCAGCAACAATGAAGTCATAGTCGCCGTACTTCTCACGGAGCCGCGCCAAAAGATCCTGAGCCTTTTGGGAAAGCTTTTCCTCGCCTGGCTTCACGTTCCCCGCATCACCGCCTGCATCCCCGGCGGCATTCTTCTGCTGCAGAGCCAGGGCAGAGAGCCCCTCGCTGGACAGCTCCACAGAGGACGCACTGGCGCCGAACTTGGCCAGCATATCCTCCGCCTGACCGGCCTTATCCTTGCCGACAGCCCCCCGCTTGCCGACTTGACCTGCATTCTTGTACTGCAGGAACAGGTTATTGGTGTTGATTGAATTCGCCATGGCTGTATCCTCCTTAAGAAACGCCCAGAAATCCATTTCCTCATTTCTATTATCGTCATTTGCGTTCAAATTCTTAAGCAAAAATTAGAATTACGGCAATATTTTTTCCCTCTGGCAAATCTGCCATAAACATTTGACACCGTACACAAAATCGAGTATAATACTTGCACGACAACTGCACAGCTCTTTGAATGCAGCATTTGTCCATAGTGGGGATGTAATGGTCTCGACGGGGATAGATGGGGCATCGATAGCGAGCCGAGACGCCTGATCTCGTTAAAATGGGCACTAGCTTAAATATAAAAGCTAACGAAGATTACGCACTGGCAGCTTAATGCCACCTCTCTCTGACTGACTCCTGCTAGGACGGAAGAGAGGCCAAATGCAGGATACCTGGGAGCCAATTCTCGGAGGCTTCCCAGGGAACTCTTATCGAGATCGGAATGAAGCCGGTTGTCCATGACGGGCTGATTTCTTAAAAATAATCATGGACTGTGCTCGGAGAAGTCGGTGCAACAATATTTTCGGACAGGAGTTCGATTCTCCTCATCTCCACCAATATGAATTTTGAGGGTAGCCGACAGGCTGCCTTTTTCGTTGTCGCAAAGCAAAACAAGGGCTCCCGTTGCTGTGCGGGAGCCCTTGTTTTGTCTCATTATGCGTACTGCTTCATATCCACAAACGTCAGAACCAGGCCATCCAGGGCGCGGTTCTCGTCATGTACTGCGATTTCCTCCTCATGCTTCTGCCCCGGCGTATAGGCACTGCCGCGATAGGTATGGGTGCGGTACGGAGCCACGCGGATGAGATAGGTCTTGCCGTCAATGGATGCGCAGGTGCGCTCAATGGACTTCTTGGTCTTCTGCACCTGCTGGGAAAGCTTCATCAGGTCGATGCTCTTGAAATTCGAGGCCAGATAGCGCAGGGATCTGCCCACATCCTGCTCGACCACGCTGAATTCCTTGGCTACATACTCCGTATATTTGCGCATATTCAGCTGATTATCCACCATCAGGATGCCAATCAGGGTGGTGGACAGGAAATTGGCCATATCGTCATTGACATTCGCCAGTTCCTCGACCTTTTCCTGATACTCGGAATTCACGGTGTAGAGTTCCTCGTTCACGGACTGCAGTTCCTCGTTGGAGCTTTGCAGTTCCTCATTGGCGGTCATCAATTCCTCATTGGCTACCTGCAACTCCGCATTTACTGCTTCCAGATCGGCAACCGTATGCTTCAAATTATCCTGGGACTGGCGCAGTTCCCGCTCCAGGTCGGCGATGCGCTCCGCAGCGGCAGCATCTATCTTGAAATGCTGCACCCCTTCCAGTGAGGCAGTACCCTCCTTAATGAAGGCAATGGCCGTGATGCCGGAAGGATCACTTTTCCTGTCCGACAAGGGCTGGGCAACCAGGGTCAGGTACTGGTCCTTATCCCCGATTTTCACCGGTATCTTGTCATAGGCAACACGCTCACCGGACTCACGGGCCTCCTTCAAGGCCTTTGATACGGCAATCTTCAGATCCGTGCGCACCAGGGAGAAAATATCCAGCGTCGCACTGCCCACCGGCATGCGCAGTACCTCCGAGCAATCGCCGTAGCTGTGAGTCAAAAGATTATGCTCATCCACCAGCACGCAGGCAGGCAACAGGCTCTCCATGACCTTCGTGTCCAAATCCCGCATGGGATAGGAATTCTCGTAAAACTCATTTTCCCGTGGCACCGGCACAGCCGGAACAGGCTGCTCGATGGAGCTGATGGAGTAGACCGGCTCGGCATGGGCCGGCATCTTGCCATTGGTACTATGCCTGAAAATCTTTTCGCTGGCGCAATACACATGGAAAATATCATCGTAGTCGGCCACCGACTCGCTGCGTCCCAGGAAAAGATAGCCCTTGTCCTTCAAGGCCAGGTGGAAAATCGCAAACAGATTCTTCTGCAGCACGTTCTGGAAATAAATCAGCAGGTTGCGGCAGGAAATGAGATCCAGCTTGCCAAAGGGAGGATCCTGGAATACATTATGCTGGGCGAACACGATTGTACGGCGAATGTCGGAATTGATGACGTATTTATTGCCCTTGCGGGTGAAATACTTGCTGAGACGGGGCAAGGAAACCTCCTCAATGATATTGTCCCCGTAAACGCCGCGGCTCGCAATGGAAATGGAATCCTGGTCCAAATCAGTGGCAAACAGCTTCAGTTCCCGGCGAATGCCCAGCTCCTCCATCACCTCTGCGAAGATAATGGCGATGGAATAGGCTTCCTCACCTGTGGAGCAGCCGGCGACCCAGACGCGTATTTGCTCACCCGGCCTGGCCTCCCGCACAATGGGCTTGACAACGCTTTCCTTCAGCACATCGAAGCAATCCGCATCACGGAAGAAAGAAGTGACTCCTATCAGCAGTTCCTTGGCCAGAATCCTGGCTTCCCCCGGATTTTGCCGCAGATAGTCCACATAGTCTTCCAGCTCATGATTATGAGTGACGACCATGCGCCGCTCGATGCGCCTGAGAATGGTGCTCTGCTGATAGAGGCTGTAATTGACATTGGTCTCTGTTTTCAGGATGGCAAAAATCTGGGGCAGAAGCTCATCGTTGGTCACATGCAGGGTGCCGCTGACCGATTGCAGGGACTGGGCGATATGGGTCATCTCACGGGCAATGCCGTCCGGGTTCATCACCATATCCTCATACTCTGTGGCGATGGCGTTACGGGGCATGCCATCGAATTTGGCACTGTTCGGGTCCTGCACGATGATGACACCGTTCTGCTCCCGCACGGACTTGATGCCACTGGTGCCATCCGAGCCCATGCCGGACAGTATGACCGCCACTGCATGGTTCGCATATTCCTTGGCAAAGGAGCGCAGGAACACATCAATGGGGTTCTTGATTTTTGTATTGTCATACTCCCGGAGATGCAGGACATTGTCCTCTATCTCCATATTGTATTTCGGCGGAATCAGGTACACATGGTTCCGCTCTATCTGCATTTCGGAGCGCACTTCCTGCACCGGCATGGAGGTATATTTTGCCAGAATCTCCGCCAGCATGCTCTTGTGATCCGATGACATATGCTGAATGATAACAAAGGCCATGCCCGTATCCGATGACAGAAATGTCAGGAACTGCTGCAGTGCCTCCAATCCGCCTGCTGAGGCCCCTATGGCGACAACTGCTGTCGGGCTGGTGCTCTGAGCCTCATCACACACTGTTATGTTCTTCATGTCTCCGGCCTCCCATCCCCGCAATCCTTGTTTAAGGACACATTTTTTACTAAGTTTTCCTATCTGCGCTTTTCGATGCCGGCCACCGCATAGGCGGAAATGCCCTCCTCCGAACCGGTAAAGCCCAGCTTTTCCTCTGTAGTGGCCTTCACGTTCACCGCATCCGGCTCCACGCCCAGCACCCGCGCAATATTCTCGTTCATCCGGGGAATATAGTCCTTGAGCTTCGGTTTCTGGGCGACAATGGTCGCATCCACATTGCCTATCTGATAGCCCTGCCCGGAGAGCAGCTCAACCACATGAGCCAGCAGCTTCATGCTGTCCGCGCCCTCATACTTCGGGTCAGTATCAGGGAAGTGGCGCCCTATGTCACCCAGGGCCGCAGCCCCCAGCAGGGCATCGCTCACCGCGTGCAGCAATACGTCCGCATCCGAATGGCCTAAAAGCCCTAGCCTATGGGGGACCTCCACGCCGCCCAGAATAAGCTTCCTGCCTTCGACCAATCTATGCACATCGTACCCCATGCCGAATCTCGTCATATCCGTCGCCGCCTTTCCGAAAGACTTCATCCACCGCTGACGCCCATGACTGTCACTGGCGCAGGATATGCGCCGCCGTCTTCTTCGCCGCTGCTTTCGCCAGGCCCAGAAAACCGCCGTAATCCTCACGCAGCAGGGCCTCGGCTATAATCAGATCCTCCGGCGTCGTGACCTTGATGTTCCGGTAATCGCTCTCCACAACTTTCACCGGCACCCCCAGCCTCTCCACCAGGGAAGAATCATCCGTACCCAGAAAACCGTCCTCCTCTGCCTGCTCATTGGCACGCAGCAGGATATCGCGGCGGAACCCCTGGGGGGTCTGCACCTCCCAAAGAGTATTGCGTGGCGGTGTAGACCGTACCAGCCCGTCCTCACCTACCACCTTGATGGTATTCTTCTCCGGCACTGCCGCTATCGCGCCCCCCACCTCCCTGGCTCCCTCTATGACACCTTCTATGGTTGCCAGGCTCACCAGAGGACGGGCAGCGTCATGCACAAGCAATATCTCTGCTTCCTCGGGGGCTGCCTTGAGGCCGTTCCAGATGGAATACTGCCGCTCCGTGCCGCCTGCCACCACCTTCAGAGGCTTCAGCCCCGGAATGCCGCGCAGCAGCTTACTGATAAAGCTGACTTCCTCTGCAGCCACCACCACCACGAAATTATCTACCAGGGAGGAGCGGGAAAACTGCAGCAGCGTATGCACCAGTATGGGCTTCCCTGCCAGTTCCAGGAAAACCTTGTTCATGCCGGCCTTCATCCTCCGCCCTGCCCCCGCAGCCGGAAACACCACTGTTACCATTTCTCACTCCCCCTCGCTTATCTTAAAAACTTCTCCTCCTTTATCATACTACATTTGTCGGAAAAGAGCAATTTCAACAGAGAACAAAGTTCCTTATTCTTTACCACCAAAAAAGGGGCTGTGAAGAAAGTGACTAATCAACAGTCCACATCTTCACAGCCCCAGGAATTCCTCTGTTTTATCTTTTCGGCTTAGAGAAAATCATGCGCCCGGCCGCCGTCTGCAACGCCGACGTGACCTCCACTGCAATATCCTCACCGATGTGATGGTAGCCGTTCTCGACGACAATCATCGTGCCGTCATCCAGGTAGGCCACGCCCTGCCCTGGCTCCTTGCCGGCCTTGACAATGGTGACCTGCATATCCTCGCCTGGTATCACCACCGGCTTCACTGCATTGGCAAGCTCGTTGATGTTCAGCACCTCGACGCCCCGCAACTGGGCGACCTTGTTCAGATTAAAATCATTGGTAATGATTTTGCCGCCCACCTCCTGGCCCAGGCGCACAAGCTTGGAATCAACCTCTACGATATCCTCGTAGTCCTTGCTTATGACTTCCACTGCCAGCTTCTTGGACTCTCCCCGGATTTTGGCCAGGATATCCAGCCCGCGCCTGCCGCGCACCCGCTTCAGCTGATCTGCAGAGTCCGCGATATGCTGCAGTTCCTCCAGCACAAAGACGGGAATCAGGAGCGTCCCTTCGATAAAGCCTGTCTCACAGATATCCGCAATGCGTCCATCTATGATGACGCTGGTGTCCAGGAGCTTGTACTCCTTGCCGGCAGATACGCCTGCCCCGGCCGTATCCGCCTGGGATTCGGCCTGTTCCTGTGCCCTGGCCTGCTTTGCTTCCCGATTCTTGGCAAGCTCTTTCAGGAGCCTGGGGAAGAAATCAAACATCCCTTCCAGTTCCTGGCGTTTCTTGATGGTGATGTAGATGCCTAAGTAGCCCAGCACGATACTGAAGATGACCGGAATATAATCGCCGATGACCGGAATCTTGGCGAAGGAATAGCCTAAAAGATTAGCAATAATAAGTCCGATGGCCAATCCGACCGTACCTGCTATGACATCATGCAGCGGCATTTTATTGAATTGCTGCTCCACCCACACCGTAAAGCGCCTGAGCTGGCGCAGGAGAAAGGGAGAGCAAAAGAAGCCCACGGCAGCACCTGCCAGCGCTCCCACCAGCAGGCACACCAGCCCTGCCGCCGTAAGCTGGAAGATACCCAGGTCAGTGCTCAGCACCTCGGTGCTGATGTACTCCGTCAGGAGAGGCCAGGCCAGATGTCCCAGAGCCGCCCCTGCTGCTGCCAGAAAAAATGTAATGAAAAAGCGCAGTACCTTGTCCAGCATATTATCACCCCCTTTCGTGTATGACAGAATCCTGTGAAAATTACTTTATGCGCGTGGCATTGAACTTTTTAATCAGCTTTTCCGGCTTATATGACTCCTTGGCCTTGCGCAGCCCCTCGTGGCCCATATCCTCCTCCCGGTTGATATAGGTCATGCCGCTCCACTCATGCTCTGCAAAGCCCTGGTTGATAGCCGGGTAAGCGCCCCGCACATCCGGGTCTGCCTTCTCCACATGAATGACTGCCGTATCCTTATTTAGCTGCTCCCCGAAGGTAAAGGCGACAATGCGCTTGTCGATGCGGATAGCGCCGCCCTTGAGATCGAAGTAATGGAAATCATTCAGGATTTCCATGATTGCCTTGCGTTCCCAGCCGATAAAGGGATCCTCCGGCTCGTCCTGCAAGCGGAGCTTGTACCAGTTGTTCATCTCTATCTTGCAGGCGGTAATCAGTTCATCCGTAATCGGCAGATACTCCGCCTGGGGGTACAGCTTGCGGAAGGCGTTCAGGTGGTTCTTCTTGGAATGCAACTTGCGGCCGGAAAGGCTGATCAGCTTTTCTGCCAGATACACATAATCCTCAGCATCCCTGTCCTCCCTGATTTCAAACTCCGCCTCCGGGTACAGGCGCAGTTCCTCGGCAAAACTCTCCTCGATGCCGACCATCCTGAAATCCCGGCCCACATCCTCAAAATACCGGAGGAATTTACCGATGGCCTCCTGCATCCTTTCTTCCTCGCCAAAGGGCTGGATTGCCTGCAGCACGCCTTCCCACTCGGATGTCATAAAGAGGACATCGTCCTCCTCGCATATCTGTACATGATAAGGCTCCCGCCACATGTAGAAATTGGTGAAGTTAAAGTGGGCATTCTCGTAATAGCGCCTGCGGAAGTAGCCATCCAGCAGTGTCTTGTCGCTTTTGAGCAAGTCACGGAATTCTATGGCACTCACACCTTCCTGATCCACATAAGTATTTCAAATCCCCTGCTGCCAGCTGGCCTCAACCCTGCTCACGATGGTCTCCACATCCGCGCCGCCGGAAGCCAGAGCCGCCGCACGCACGGCCCCTTCCACCAGGGGCGCATGCACCAGGCGCAGCTTGTCGTCCTTCATTTCATCAATAACCAATTCGCTGGTAATCACCGCGCTGCCCATATCGCCGAAAATAACTGCGCCGTCGCGGCCGCAGACTTCCTCCACAGCATCGTTGATACGCTCATAGCTGACGCCGCACATGCCATCTTCCAGGCCGCCTGCCACGGCAATCTGCACTTCCCGCGCCATCATTTCCGCCAGTTCCTTTACGCCCTCGGCCAATTTCTGGCTGTGGGAAACAATCACGATTCCTACCAAACTGATTCCTCCCCTTTATCTAATTTATCTAACTACTCTTAAAATAAACAATACGGCCAGCGCGCTGACCGCATTGTTTCCAGCCTGCTTTTTTTTTTATTTTAGCATATTTTCGCCGATTTGACCAGATAGTTTCTGTTTGTTGATTTTAGCCTTCTTATGCCGTTTTTTTCCTCCTGAAGGATTTCCGTGTCCAGTAAAAGGCCAGTGCCAGCGGCACACAGGCTCCCAGCCAGGCCATGGGACTCGCCCAGCAGGCACCGAGATAGCCCCAGGCGGAGCAGAGTATAATGGCCGCCGCCGCGCGCATGATGAGCTCCACCACCCCTGCAATGGTGGGCACGAGACTCTGGCCAAGGCCCTGGAGGGTATTGCGGAAGATAAAGAGCAGCGCCACAATCCAGTAGCAGGAACCCTGAATCAATAGGTACATCTGCCCGTACTCCACTACCTGAGTCTCTCCCTCGCCCACAAAAAGGCGAACAAGCTCTGCGCCGAAAACCGCATTGAAGAGCCCGGCAACAAAGGAAAAGCCCACAGACATGAAAATACATTTCCTGACCCCCTCGGAAATGCGCGCAAACTTGCGGGCGCCGAAATTCTGGGCGGTGTAAGCTGCCATGGCAATGCCGAAGGACATCATGGGCATCATCGCAATGGAATCCACCTTTTGGGAGGCCGCATAGGAAGCCACTGCCACGGGGCCGAGATTATTCAGGGCAACCTGCAGGATGATGGCGCCTATGGCTATAATAGAAACCTGGAAGCCCATGGGCAGCCCCATCTTCAGATGTTCCCAGATTACCTGCCTGGGGATGTGCCAGTCCTCGCGACGAATGTGCAGTATGGGGATTTTCTTCCATATGTAAATGAGAGCCGCCACGCCCCCCAGGGCCTGGGCTGCCACCACTGCCCAGGCCGCACCGGGCACCCCCCAGCCAAAGACCATGATAAAGAGGGGCTCCAGCAGGATATTGCAGGAAAGGGCAAAGGCCAGAATAGCCGTGGGCATCTTGCTGTTGCCCAGGGCACGCACTATATTGGTCGCCATCATCATAACAAAGGGCACTACCAGCCACAGGAAGATAATGCTGATGAAGGCATAGGCATCGTCAAAAATCTCCGGCGGTGTCTGCATCCATTGCAGCAAATAGCTGCAAAGACCGTAGCTCAGCACCGTCAGCACCGCTGCTATGCCCAGGGACAGGATGATGCAGGCCGCAGCGCTCTGCCGCACCCCCTGCTCGTCCCTGGCGCCGAAGCGCTGCCCCGTATAGATGGCAAGCCCTGATGTGGTGCCCATCAAAAAGCCCATGGTGAAGAACAGCAGCGGCCCCGTGCAGCCCACCGCCGCCAGCGCCTCTACGCCTAAAATGCGCCCCACGATCAGTGTATCCACAAAGCCGTAGAGTTGCTGGAATACATTGCCCGCCAGAAGGGGCAATGTGAAAAAGAGGATGAGCTTCCACGGCTCACCCTCGGTCAGATTCTTCGTGGTCATCCAAAGTACCTCATTCAATGTAACGCGTGACCAGACCGCGCACCACTTCCTGTACGACCACGGCGTTATCATAGGCCGCATCTGCGGAGGGACGCAGCTTCACATAATGGAACTCATGATGGAGCGCGGTTCGGTAATCAGCGGGAAAGGGCACAGGCTCCAATCCCTGCTTCTCGAAATTCAGCATGGCCCGCCGCATGTGGAAAGCCGATGTTACCAGAATGGGCCTGGTCAAATGCTTTTCTTTCATCAGTTCCACCGAGAACTTAGCATTCTGGGTCGTGTTGACGCTTTTGGTCTCCACCAGGATCTGCTCCTGGGGCACGCCGAGATCCAGCAGAATGCGCTCTGCGATCTTCGCCTCCGCCCCCGTATCGCTGTAGACCTGCCCTCCCGAAAGCAGAATCGGCACATCCAGTTTCTTCTGCAAGCGCGCCGCCGTCAGCAGCCTGCTGGCAGGAGCCGCGCAGAGCGTGCCCTGGCCGCCCACATCCGGCGTATCGGGATACGCGCCGCCACCCAGCATAATGATCACATCACCCTGGGGATTTTTCGGCGGCAGGTATTTCCCCTCCAGCCAGCCCATGCTTTTCTCTGCTACCCAGGGCATGCAGAAAAGATATACGACCACAGCCAGTAAGATCAGCAATGTGCCCGCTCCTTTCCCCAGGCTGCCCCGCTGGGAGCTGTAAATACTCGAGCCCCGTCCGCTATGGCGCCAGACGTAGATGCCAAGAGCCAGAAATGCCAGAATAAAAATGCCAGGGGGCAGTACCCAGCCCGCACAGAATTTCAGAAAATATATCATCATGCCCTCCGAAATATCAGTAACCGGCCCGCAAATGCAATCCGCAAAGAGGAAAACACCGGCCCCATCGCGAATAGTTCATATATGTACAGCTTATTTTAGCAGATTATCTTCCAAAAAGGAAGGGCAGAAAAGGAGCGCTTATCATGTCATTCATCAATCCGAATCCCGTACAGGCCACAGAGAAAGCCGGCGGCAAAGGCACTATCACCATCATCCACCTGCTGACGCCGGAGGAACTGGACGGCAAATGCGATATGTTCGCCAAGGTCATCATCCCCCCAGGCTGCAGCATCGGCGTACATGAGCACCACGGCAATACCGAGACCTATCATATCCTTTCCGGTAAGGCCATCTACACCGACAACGACAGCACGAGCCACATAGAGGCAGGCTGTACCACCTTCTGCCCTGACGGCGAGAAGCACGGCATCGAAAATCCCTCCAAGACCGAGGATCTGGTCTTTACCGCGCTGATCATAAAGAAATAAGGTGCAAAAATACCCCCGCAGGCTTTTGTTTTCCTGCGGGGGTATTTTGCTATCGCAAAAGAAATCACTTGTTATGGACCACAAGGTCGCCGTCCGTCAGCTTGCCTTCCTTCGCCCGCTCGGCGAACTCGGCGGTAGCCGTGAACAGCACATCCGAGGAGCTGTTCAGCGCAGTCTCGCAGGAATCCTGGATAACGCCGATGATGAAGCCGATACCCACAACCTGCATGGCGATATCATTGCCGATGCCGAAAGAGGCACAGGCCACAGGTATCAGAAGCAGAGAGCCGCCCGCCACGCCGGAGGCACCGCAGGCGCCCACCGTGGCGACGATACAGAGCAGAAGCGCCGTCGGCAGATCCACACTGATGCCAAGGGTATGAGCCGCCGCCAGGGACAACACCGCAATGGTAATGGCCGCGCCGCTCATATTGATAGTGGCCCCCAGGGGGATGGAAATGGAATAAGTATCCTCATTCAAGCCCAGGCGCTTGCAGAGGGAGAGATTGACCGGTATATTCGCCGCCGAGCTGCGGGTGAAGAAAGCGTACAGGCCGCTCTCCTTCAGGGTCGTCCAGACCAGGGGATAGGGATTGCGGTGGATGTGCAGATAAACAATCAGCGGGTTCATGACCAGGGCCACCGTAAAGAATGCCCCCAGAAGCACAGCGATAATGTAGAGATAGTCGATCAGCGCAGACAGGCCGCTGGTGCCGATGGCATTCGCCACCAGACCCATAATGCCGAAGGGAGCGAAGCGGATGACCCACTGCACGATCTTCGTAACCGTCCTGGCAAAATCCGCCAGCATCGCCTTCGTGCCATCCCCGGCACTGTGCAGCGCAGCACCGGCCAGCACAGCCCAGGCCAGGATGCCGATGTAATTCGCACTGGCCAAAGCGTGGATGGGATTATCCACCACGCTGAGAATCAGATTATGCAGCACCTCGATAATGCCCGAGGGCGGCGCCAGCTCCGCATCCGCCGCAGCCAGCCGCAACATAGTCGGAAAGGCGAAGGAAAAGGCCACCGCCACCAAAGAAGCGCAGAATGTGGCAAACACATACAAGCGCACAATCGGCTTCATGGCCGAACCGGCATCCGCACTCTTCTGGGCCAGTGCATTCATGACCAGCACAAAGACGAGAATCGGCGCCACACCCTTCAAGGCCCGCACGAACAAATCACCCAGCACGGACACCACCGGCACGGCAGCCGGAGCAACGACGGCAATCAGTATGCCCAGGAGCAGGCCGACAATAATCAGCTTGACCAGGGCTGTCTCCTGATATTTCTTGCCAATAGTCCGGAACAAATAAATCAACTCCTTAATAAATCCATAATGACACATGTGTAAGTATACTAGATATGGTACACCTGTGCAAGAATTTACGCGGATAATTGAACATTGAGCTTGTCAACAACCAAACTATAGCGGAAAACCAGAAGTATCATGACCGTTTCTTCACGAGTAAGCAGCAGGAAATTATGAAACTTTGCCGTATATCGGCTTAGTTGTGTGTATGATTTGCTGGGAGATTAGGATTCACAACACACTGTATCAACATCAACCGTATGTTCTGTAAAACACTTGTCCGTTACCTGTCAGTATGTTATAATTACAGCAAGAGGTGATATACATGACCACAACCACAATCCAAGTGAGGATGAACAGTGCCCTAAAGCAGCAGGTAGAGCAAAAGTTAAAATCCATGGGACTCAATATGTCAACGATTGTCAATATGCTTGCACATCAGATAGTACGACAAAACCGCATCCCCTTTGATATAGTTGCTGATGACAGCGACTCCAGACTTGACACCCTGCCAAAATCTGTTAATGCCGACATGATGACAGAAGAAGAACTACTATAGGAAATTTTAAATAACTTTACGATTTAACATGTAGTATCCGCCTTATTTTT
>CAMVGU010000005.1 GCA_947167105.1 uncultured Selenomonas sp.
CTCGCACCTCATCCACCGCTTACGCGGTCCCCCTTCCCCAGAGGGGAAGGCTTTTGGGCTATTCTTTCCCGAATCATTTCATAGACACCATTGAAATTTTGCCATATGTCACGGTTGCTGAATCGTATAACCTCAATGCCGAGATTGTTCAAATATCTTGTCCGTTCTTCATCATATTCCCGTCCCTTGCCCTCAAAATGCTGGCTGCCATCAATTTCTACGACCAATTTGGCGGCAGCGCAGTAGAAATCTGTAATATATATCCCTATCGGTTTTTGACGATGAAAACCGGGCTGGCACATTTTCAAAAAATCATACCAAAGGTGCCTTTCCTCCCTGGTCATATTGTGGCGGAGCTCTCGGGATTTATTTTTCAAATCTTCGCGATAAGTGATTTTTTTCATTTAAGCCTCGCCTTCCCGGCGATGTACTGCGTGGGCGGTGAATTTGAAATCTGCTCCCAGAAGGTAGCCCAGCACATTGTGGAAGGCAGTAAGGGGCAGGCCCGCTGTGCCGGCTGCCAGCTCAGGGTAATGCTCCACCAGCAGGTTACGGCAGGCTTCGTCCGAGAGTTTGCCGGAGGGAATTTTTGCTAAAGTGAGGGCCAGTACCTCCGTCATGCCGTCCAGCGTGGGCAGATCTACCGGCATCGCGGCGGCGGCAAGGTAGATGCCGGGGCCGCCGGACATCAGGTCGGGGGTTGTGGCCACGGCCTCCCGGATTTTTTCCAGGGGCACCGGCCCCAGCTCACGCTCTATATCCGTGCGTGTCATTATTTTGCCTGAGCGGCGCAGGCACTGGCGCACCTCGGCCAGATAGTCCCGCTTGGGGTTATTCATATCCTTGCTTTGGACAGCGGGGGAGGGCTGGGGCCGGGAGCCGGACTGGGCGGGCGGCAGGGGAGGCTTGCCCTGGACTTTGGCAGCAGGCGGTGCTGCCTGGAGTATTGCAGGCTTGGGAGAGGGGAGTTTTTTCTTGGCTGCAGGAGGGGGAGGGGGAGCCGGTCTGGGCGTGGCTGTGGCAGGCGCAGGGGCTTTGACAGGGCTATCGGCAGCTGCTGGCGCGGCTTTTTGGGGCTGGCCCATCAGTTGCCGGGCTTCATCCAGTAGGGCTTTAAAATCCTGTGGCTGCACTGTTCCCAGCACGGACAGGCGCTGCAGGATATCCTCGGCCTCATGGAGGGTGCCGCGGATGTTTGTTTCCTGCCAGTGCAGGCACAGAGCCAGAAGCTGCACGGCCCGTCCCTGTTCCTGGGGCGTAAAGAGGGGGACATCTGCCGGAGCAGGGCCGGGGCTGACCCTTGGCGCGGGCACAGCCCTTGCCTTGCGGGCCAGCAGGGCCTTTGCCTCGGAGGGCAGGGGGGTGGCCTGCCGGGCCGCCTGCAGTACGGCTGAGAATTCATCATAGTGGTATTTATAGAGGCCCGTCATGTCCTCAAGCTCACGGGAGAGGCCGGGCTCACTGCCCAGGGTGTCCAGCTTTTCGATGGCGGCCAGCTCCCGCTCGATGGCAGTTGTATCTGCGTAGCCGGGCACAGGCGGCTTCCCCCCCTGCCAGGCGTAGGCGCGCAACTGGCAGGAGAGATCCTCCGCGATAACACGGCTGGACATGGCCGGATGCTTTTTGATCTGCATATAGGCTTCCACCAGCAAAGCCGCCGCATAGGTGTCCCAGTCTTCCGCCATGAGCCTGTCCCCCTTTTTCCTTGTTGCATGATACAATATTATAAGGCTATGGTTCCGGCTTTGTCTATAGACAAAGCCGGAACCATCACGGTCGTTTTATCCGTTATCGGAAAGCTTTCTTTCCGCTTCCCTGCATCTGACCACATCTCAAAGAGTTCATTTGAATGATGTCGGCAGGAATATCGCTCCCTATGCTCGAAGATAAAGACAGGAGATAAGGACAGGAGAAGCGCAGAAAGGTTGGGATAGGATGGGTAAGAAAACGCTCGGTATAGAAAAGAACAACAAGAGGATCGATGATGGGACACAGCTGATGGATGAGCTCTTCGATGCGGCTTTTGAGTATAAGGAACTAAAGCTGTGGAAGGAGCTCTGGGATGATCAGATCTTTGCCGTGCGCTGCCGGGACGGCACGACGCTATATGCCTGTGTGATGGGCAAGAACGGCGAGTATACGGCAATTGCCTTCTACATAGGGGCAGAGGGGCTGGATACCATGCGCAACATGAGGGATAGTGCTGCCTTCCTTTTTTTGGATGCCTCAGAAAGGCTAGAAATCATGCTTTGCCAGGACTGCCTGAGTTGCTCCTTTGACAGCATGGATGCACTGCGCCCCACCGAGAAGGCGCAGCTACGGAACTACTGCAAGCGGAAGGGGCGCAAGCTGCGCGGTGCAAATGCCTGTCCCCATCTGGAGCGTTATTTGCCTAACCATGTGCCTTGGAACATCCGTGAGGAGCAGGACAAGCAGCATCTGCTGGAGGGACTGAGGGCGGCCTGCACAGTGGCGAAGGCCCTGCAGGAGCGGGGCGTGGAAGCGGAAACCCTGGGGTTCTTCGGTAATCCAGAACTGGAAGGCTCCTGTCCGTTGCTGGTGGCAGAGGACGAAGGCTGGAGCTGGCAGAAAACAGAACTGCCGGAGGAGCCGGAAAGCTTTTACGAGTCACCAACACTGACGGAGCTGGAGGCTAAGCGGCTGAAGCAACGCAAGTCGCGCGGGAGCTGGGCCATGGGCGTGTTCCTGATGCCCCGGCCGGTGGTCGGGGGAGGGGAGGCAGCATACGAGCCGGGGGATGAGGAGCCCTATAATGCTCCCTTCTATCCCTTCATGTTGTGTGCTATAGACATCACCAGCGGCATGTCAGTATTCCATGAGCTGACGAGTGAAGAGGGCAGCTTCCGGGGATTGATGCAGGGTGTCGTCAAGGCCATAGGGAAACATGGCTGCCCTGCCACCATACAGGTGCAGGATGAACGCACGGAAGCATTCTGCAAAGCATGGACTGGGCAGTTGGGTATCAGGCTGCAGTTCCAGGACGAAATCCCGGCCCTGGAGGATTTCAAGGAAAAGGTTCTCTTGTTTGCAGAGAAGGACGAAGGGGAGGCAGAGGCCGAAATCCTCCAGGAGATCAGCGAGGCAATGGATGATCCTGAATACCTTCCTGGCCTTGAGGATGAAGACCTGATGATGCTGTGTATGCTGGCAGAGCAGGTATCGGTGCCGGAGCAGTTCAAGTCCAAGGTCATGAAGGAAGCAAGGCGGCGCGGGCTGATATGAAGCGCAGCGCAAAAAGTGGAAATGTCCGGACAAGCAAAAACCGCCAGCTGCTTTCGGCTGACGGTTTCACAGCGTTATGATGTGTTTCATGCAGAGTACCAGGAAGCAGATCACTGCGGTGCCGAAGGAGAAGAACTCTACGCAACGCACCGGGTAGGCGTAATGGAGGGGAATGTCCAGCACCCTGGGCATGTTGCTGGCGAGCAGCGATATGGATATGGACATGTAAAGCAGTATGGTCGTGATGGCAAGGTGGCCGATGCCTGCCAGGGCACGAACCAGCAGGATGATGGCAAAGGCTATGAAAAAATAGGCCAGTTTGTCGGCGTGCAGGTGCAGGTTCATTTGCTCAGTCTCCTTTCGGGATGGTATTTCCCTTTTGCTGCTATATGTTTTCGCCGTGGGGAGGCCCTATTCCTGCCAGGGACGGGGCGTAAATATTTTCTTTTGAAACAGGACAGGGGATGGTCATACTGGTCAGGAAAGCAGCAGCCGCTCTGCTGGGGGCTGCCCTGGTGGCATGCCTGCTGGCAGGCTGCGGCTCTGATGTGCTGGATTTGGTGGAGCAGCTGGGCAGGCGCGCCGTATCTGGTGAAGCAAGCCAGGGGCGGCTGGCGGTGCAGCAAAGCGATATACTCATGGATACGGTGGTGCAGCTAAGTGCAACCGGCCAGGAGGCACAGGCGGCGGTGGATGAGAGCCTGGCACGGCTGCATGAGCTGGAGGCTACGCTTTCGCCCTATGTGCCGGGCAGTGATGCGGAAAGGCTGGCGCAGGCGGCAGGTACGGGGGAATGGGTGCCCGTGTCCTCGGAAATGTATCGTCTGCTGTCCCTTTCCCAGAGGATATCCGCCCTTTCCGGCGGTGCCTGGGATGTGACCATTGGCCCTCTGACCAGGCTCTGGGGCATTGGCATGGAAAAGGCGCGTGTGCCCTCGGAGGAGGAAGTCGCGGCAGCGAGAGGGCTGGTGGATTGGCGCCAGCTGGAGCTTGATGAGGACAAACAAAGCGCACGCCTGCTGCAGCCGGGCATGCGCCTGGATCTGGGAGGCATCGCCAAGGGGCTGGCCGTGGATGAAGTGCGGCGCATCTATGCTGCACATGAAATAGAAAGCGGCCTGATCAATTTCGGCTCCAGCTCCCTCTATGCCGTGGGCAAAAGTGAGCGGGGGCAGCGCTGGCACATCGGCATCCGGCACCCGCGCAGCCAGGATGAGGGGCAGCCCCTGGCAGTGCTGGGCCTGTCGGGGGAGGCTCTCTCCACCTCCGGGGACTATGAGCACTTCTTCGAGCAGGAGGGAGTGCGCTACCATCATATACTGGATGCCCGCACCGGGAAGCCGGCAGGGCTGGGCCAGCCCCCGGAGCAGCAGCCCATGAGCGTGACTGTGGTGGTGGCAGGGACAAATCCTGATGCCGGGCTCCTGGCTGATGTGCTGACTACGACGGCCTTTGTGCTGGGGCCCCGGGAGGGGCGTGATTTCCTGCTGCGCCTGGCCGGAGAAAAGGGCTTTGAAGGCATCGCAGGCGAGGTGACAGGGCAGGACGGGGTGCTCTGGGCGACGCCGGGAATGAAGGAACGCCTGCGGCGGCTGGCGGAGGGCTTCAGGATTCAGGAAGAATAGGCAAACGCTAATTGTGCTATACTCGTTAAAGAAATAATATTCCTCATGACAGCGAACCTCATCCACCGCTTACGTGGTCCCCCGCCAGGGAGTCCACCGGACTCCCGTTCGCAAGCTCACCCCCAGAGGGGAAGGCTTTTTCGTCAATGAGTGTAATAAGAGTGATTTCGTCTTGCGAAATCACTCTTATTAGCGTTATAATATAGGAAAATAAATTTGTGAATTGTATTCGTAAATGATTCTCATTCAGGGAATAATATGAACGGCAGGGAATGTTTTGTTAAGCAAGCTTTATCCAATCAATCTTGATCTCGCGGGGCGCAGGTGCGTGGTCGTGGGTGGGGGCGCGGTGGCGGAACGCAAGGTGCGCAGCCTTTTGCAGTCCGAGGGCGAGGTGACGGTCATCGCACCCCGCTTGTCTGAGGGGCTGATGGAGCTGGCCCGGGAGGGGCGGCTGGACTGGTATGAGATTAGCTTCTGCCGCGGCATGCTGAAGGGCCTCTGCCCGGCCTTGGTCTTCTGCGCTACCGATGATACGGAGGCCAATGAGCTGGCCGCCGAGGAAGCGCGGGAGATAGGGGCGCTGGTCAATGCGGCGGCGGAGCCGGAGCTGACGGATTTTACGGTACCGGCAAGCATCAGGCGGGGCGACTTGCTGGTGACTGTTTCCACGGGGGGAGCCAGTCCGGCGCTTGCCCGTGCCCTGCGGGAGGAACTTGAGCAGGAGTTCCCCCCGGCTTTCGGTGATTGGCTGGAACGCTTGTATCTGCTGAGGCATGAATTGCGGGAGCAAGTGCCCGGCTTTGAGGAGAGGCAAAGGTTCTGGCGGCAGGCCCTGTCAAGAAGTGTGTTGGATTTGGTGAGAGCCGGGCAACTGGCCCGGGCGGAGGCAGAGATCAGAGATGCAATTGATAATGCTGGGACTGAACCATAAGACTGCACCGCTGGATGTGCGTGAGCGATTTTCCCTGCCCCGTCAGGCTGTGAGGCAGGGATTGGCCAATATGAATGCCTATGAGGGCATTTCCGAGCTGGTGGTGCTCTCTACCTGCAATCGCAGCGAACTTTACGCGGTGGTAAGTGATGCGGAGTCGGACAGGCCCGCCCTGAAGCAGTTCCTCTTTGATCTGACAGGCAATGAGGAGAATATCGACGAGTATCTATATGAGTATGTGGATGAGGCTTGCGTGCGCCATCTTTTCGAGGTGGCTTCCAGCCTGGATTCCCTGGTGCTGGGGGAGGGGCAGATCCTGTCCCAGGTCAAGGAAGCCTATGCCCTGGCCAGGGAAGCGGGAGCGACCAGCACGGTCATCAATACCCTGTTTCACAGGGCCATTGCCTGCGGCAAGCGGGTGCGCACGGAGACGCGCATTGCCTATAATTCCGTGTCCGTAAGCTATGCGGCTGTGGAGCTGGCCCGCAAGGAAATGGGGGATCTGGCTCATTCCAGTGCCCTGATTTTCGGTGCCGGCAAGATGGCGGAGCTTACCGCCCAGCATTTGCTGGCCCGGGGAGTGCAGAAAATCTATGTGACGAATCGCCATCTGGACAAAGCGGAGCTTTTGGCAGGTGAGTTCAAGGGCGTGGCCGTCCCTTGGCAGGAAGCGCTGAAATGCGCCGTGGATGTGGATGTGATTGTGACCTCCACCGGAGCGCCCCATTACGTGGTGAAGCCCTGGGAGACGCAGCAGTTGATGGCAAAGCGCAAGGGACGCCCCCTGTTCTTCATTGATATCGCGGTGCCCAGGGATGTAGACCCGGAGGTTGCTGCCATCAAGGGCGTGACCCTCTACAATATCGATGCCCTGGAGGCCGTGGTGGATGAGCATATGGCGGAGCGCCGGGAGGAAGCGAAGGAGGCGCGCCGCATCGTGGCAGAGGAAGTGAGGTCCCTGGAGCAGCGCTTCCGCTATCTCTCCCTGCAGCCCATCATGGCCATGCTGTCGGAGCGTTGCGAGCGCATCCGGCGGCGGGAACTGCGCCGGATTGCACCGAAGCTGCCGGAGCTAACCGAGGAAGAATGGCGCCAGGTCGAGCATATGTCCCATATGATTGTCCGCAAGATTCTCCGCATGCCGATGATGAAGCTCAATGCCTCTGCCGGTACGGAGGATGAGGAATTCTACACAGAGGCAATGCGGGCCTTGTTCCGGCTGGATGTGCTCGGAGGGGAGACAGGGACGAGTGAAGAACACAATCGTTATCGGTACGCGGAGCAGTAAGCTGGCTCTCTGGCAGGCTGATTACGTGGCAGGCTGCCTGGGGGAAAAGTACCCGGGAATTACGATAGAAAAAAAACTGATGACCACCAGGGGCGACAAGATTCTGGACGCGCCGCTGGCTAAAATCGGCGGCAAGGGCTTGTTTACGAAGGAACTGGAGCAGGCCATGCTGGCAGGTGAAATAGACCTTGCGGTGCACAGCCTGAAGGATATGCCGGCGGAGGTCCCGAAGGGACTTCGGCTGGCGGCCGTCACCAAGCGGGCTGACCCCGGCGATGCCGTGGTCAGCCCTAAGTATGGGCGCTTTTCGGACTTGCCGGAGGGTGCCAGGGTTGGCACCTCCAGCCTGCGGCGCAAGGCACAGCTCCTGCATGCGCGGCCGGATCTCCGTATTTTTGACCTGCGGGGCAATGTGAATACCCGGCTGCGCAAGCTGGAGGAGGAGCATTTCGATGCGATTATCCTGGCCGTGGCAGGGTTGAAGCGCCTGGGCTTTGGGGAGCGCATTACGGAGGTGCTGCCCCGGTCGGTGATGCTGCCTGCCGTGGGGCAGGGGGCGCTGGCCATCGAGACACGGGCAGGAGATGCGGAAACCCAGGAGCTTATCGGCTTCCTGAATGATCCGGGCACGGCCTGCTGCGCCCGTGCGGAGCGCGCCTTTTTGACCAGGGTGGAGGGCGGCTGTCAGGTGCCGGTGGGTGTATATGCCACCCCTGCGGGGGACGAGGGCCTGCAAGTGGAGGCCGTGATTGCCTCGCTGGACGGGCAGCGGCTTTACCGTGATAGCCTGACCGGCTCCAGGGATGAGGCAGAGCAGCATGGCACGGAGATAGCGGAGCGGCTGCTGGCAGCGGGTGGCCTGGAAATCCTGCACGAGTTAGGCTTGCTGCTTGAGAGATATACTCGTTAAAGAAAGAGCCTTCCTTTGAGGAGAGATTTTTTCGCTAACGGGCATGGCTCGTGGTGTTACTTTCTTTGTGTGGACAAAGAAAGTAACCAAAGAAAACCGCCGCCCTTGTTCCCTTCCTTGGAGAACGAGGGCGGCAGCGCCCATCCCTGGGCGCGGGATTACCGTTGCCTTCTGCGCAGCGCAGCAAAAGTCCGCCCCCATTGGGGGCGGGGGACCCTCTTGAGGGTGGTGGGGGGAGAATGTGGCATCTTGAGAGGAGCATTTTTCCTTTTAAGAGTATAGATATATGGGAGGGCGTTCTATGTCTGGTATCGTGTATTTGGTGGGGGCCGGGCCGGGGGATTACCGGCTTATCAGCCTGAAGGCGGTGGATTGCCTGAAAGCAGCGGAGGTGGTGGTCTATGACCGCCTGGCCGACCCGCGCATCCTGCAGTGGGCGCCGGATGAGGCCGAGTATATCTATGTGGGCAAGGCCTCCAGCCAGCACACCATGAAGCAGGAGGATATCAGCCAGCTCTTGGTGGACAAGGCCAGGGCAGGCAAGACAGTGGTGCGCCTGAAGGGGGGCGACCCCTTCGTGTTCGGGCGCGGCGGGGAGGAGGCCCTGCTGCTGCGGGAGAACAATCTGCCCTTTGAAATCGTGCCGGGCATCACCTCGGCTATCTCCGTGCCGGCCTATGCGGGCATTCCCGTCACCCACAGAGGGGTGGCGACTTCCTTTGCTGTGGTGACAGGACATGAAGATGAAAAAAAAGGCGAATCGAATATGCGCTGGGATAAGCTCTCGACCGGCGTTGATACGCTGGTCTTTTTGATGGGAGTGGCGAATCTGCCCCATATCACGGAGCAGCTTATCAGCCACGGACGCCCTGCCGATACGCCTGCGGCGGTTATCCGCTGGGGCACGAAGCCGGAGCAGCGGGTGCTGGAAACTACTTTGGGCACGGCAGCGGAGGATGTGGCAAAGGCCGGATTAAAGCCGCCTGCCGTCTTTATTGTGGGTGAGGTGGTGAAGCTGCGGCAAAAGCTGCGGTGGTTCGATGATGCGGAGAGCCGCCCGCTGTTTGGCAAGAGGATTCTGGTCACTCGTGCCCGCAGCCAGGCGTCAAAGCTGACGGCAGCCCTGGAGCAGATGGGAGCGCAGGTCATCGAGGCCCCTGCCATTGAGCTGCAGGCACCGGCAGATGATTATGCTGCCCTGGATAAGGCCATAGGCCATTTGCAGGATTATAAGTGGCTGATTTTCACCAGTGCCAACGGCGTGGAGCATTTCTTCAAGCGGCTGGCCCTGGCGGGCAAGGATGCCCGTGCCCTGGGCTATGCCCGGATTGCAGCCATAGGTGCCGCTACGGCGGCGAAGCTCACGGAGTACGGCATCAGGGCAGATGTGGTGCCGGGAGAGTACCGGGCAGAGGCCGTGCTGGAAGCGCTGCAGGGCAAGTTGCCGCCCCGGGCCGAAATACTTATTCCCCGGGCCGAGGAAGCGCGGGAAATCCTGCCGGACACCTTGCGGGCACAGGGGCATAAGGTGGATGTGGTGCCTGCCTACCGGACTGTGCAGGGGGAGGCTGACGGCGCCTCACTCCGGGAGCAGATGGAGGGCGGTAAGATTGACCTTGTCACCTTCACCAGTTCCTCCACCGTCACGAATTTGCTGAAGATAATTGGTGATGCCGGGCCGCTGCAGGGGATCAGGACTGCCTGTATCGGCCCCGTTACGGCAGAGACTGCCAGAAAGAAGGGCATAGAGCCGGATATTGTGGCAGAGGAATATACAATCAATGGGCTAGTGAAGGCCATTGCCGAAAGGAAGCTTTGAGATGCTGAACCAGAAATTACGTCCACGCCGTATGCGCCTGACACCTGCCTTGCGCTCCATGGTGCGGGAGACTACCTTGTCCGTCAGGGATTTTATCTATCCCCTGTTCCTTGTGCCGGGCACGGGGGTCAGGGAGGAAATCCCCTCCATGCCGAATTGCTTCCATCTGTCCGTGGATATGGCGGTGGAGGAAGCAAGGAAGGTTGCTGCCCTGGGTATTCCCGCCATTGAGGTCTTTGGCATACCGGAGTACAAAGATGAGCAGGGCAGCTCGGCCTGGGATATGGAGAGCCCCGTGCAGCGTGCTATCACGGCCATCAAGCAGGCCCTGCCGGAGCTGGTCATCATTGCCGATGTCTGCATGTGCGAGTACACGAGCCACGGGCACTGCGGCCTGCTGGTGCGTGATGAGGAGCAGCAGGCGGCGCCCCGCGGCTGCGGCGGTGGCTATGTGGACAATGATGCCACATTGAAGCTCCTGCAGAAAAATGCCCTGTCCCAGGCAGAAGCCGGGGCGGATATTGTGGCGCCCTCTGATATGATGGATGGCCGGGTGGCTGCCATTCGCGAGATCCTGGACGAGCATGGCTTTATCAACACTGCCATTATGAGCTACGCTATCAAGTATGCTTCCGGCTACTACGGCCCCTTCCGGGATGCGGCGGACAGCGCCCCGGAGTTCGGCGACCGCCGCCAGTACCAGATGGACCCTGCCAACCGCCGGGAGGCCATGAAGGAACTGGAACTGGATATGGCCGAGGGTGCGGATATGATCATCGTGAAGCCGGCCATGGCCTATCTGGATATTGTGCGGGAGGCCAAGGAGCGTTGCAATCTGCCCCTGGTCACGTACAATGTGAGCGGCGAGTACGCCATGGTCAAGGCTGCCGCTGCCCAGGGCTGGATCGATGAGCCGCGCATTGTGCTGGAAACCCTGAACTGCATGAAGCGTGCAGGGGCGGAGATGATTATTACCTACCATGCACTGGATGCGGCCAAATGGCTGAATGAGGGGGTTGTCTACTGATGCTGAATCTGGAAAAATCCGCTGCGGCCTTTGAGGAAGCCAAGGGCCTGATGCCGGGGGGCGTGAACAGCCCGGTGCGCTCCTATGCGAATGTGGACGGCGGCCCGCCCTTTATAGCCCGTGCCGAGGGAGCCAGGATTTACGATATTGACGGCAATGAATACATAGACTATGTGGGCTCCTGGGGCCCCATGGTGGTGGGCCATGCCCATCCCCAGGTGGTGCAGGCCCTGCAGGAAGCGGCCACCCGTGGCACGAGCTACGGCGCCCCCACCTGCATAGAGAGCGAGCTGGCGAAGCTTATCATGCAGGTCATGCCCTCCATCGAGATGATTCGCATGGTCAATTCCGGCACCGAGGCCACCATGAGTGCCCTGCGCCTGGCCCGTGGCTTCACGGGCCGGGAAAAAATCGTGAAGTTCATCGGCTGTTACCACGGTCACAGCGACAGCCTGCTGGTCAGCGCAGGCTCCGGCATGGCCACCTTCGGCGTGCCCAGCAGCCCCGGCGTCACCAGGGGCACGGCGGCGGACACCATTGCCATACCCTATAACGATCCCGAGGCCTTCCAAAAGCTGATGGAGGAGCACGGCTCCGAGATTGCAGCCGTTATCGTGGAGCCGGTGGCCGGCAATATGGGCTGCGTACTGCCCCGCCAGGGCTATTTGCGCCTGCTCAGGAAGCTTACGGAGGAGCAGGGGGCCTTGCTGATTTTCGATGAGGTCATGTGCGGCTTCCGCGCCTCCCTGGGGGGAGCACAGGCGGCCTACGGCATCACCCCTGACCTTACCTGCCTGGGCAAGATTATCGGCGGCGGCCTGCCGGTGGCGGCCTACGGCGGGCGCCGGGAAATCATGGAGAAAATTTCCCCCGCAGGTCCCGTCTATCAGGCGGGCACCCTCTCCGGCAATCCCCTGGCCATGACAGCGGGCCTGGCTACCCTTTCCATCATCACCGCCGAGCCGGAGCCGGGGGAGGCCGACTACAGCCGCATGCTGACGCTGAAGACAAAGAAGCTGCTGCTGGGCTGGCAGGCCAAGGCCCGGGAAGCGGGCGTCACCGTACAGGCCCATCAGGCCGGCTCCATGTTCGGCATTTTCTTCAATGAAAAGGAAGTATGGGATTATGAGGATGCCGCTGCCTCCGACCAGGAGGCTTTCAAGGTCTGGTTCAAGTCCATGCTGGAGCAGGGCATCTACCTTGCTCCTTCCCAGTTCGAGACCCTCTTTATGAGCGGTGCCCACACGGATGAGGACATTGAGCGCACCATTGAGGCTGCAGGCACGGCCTTCCAAAAGGTGGCAGAGAGCCGCAAATAAGCCTTCCACTCCGGGGAAGGGTAGAAACATGCCGGTGGCATGTTTCTGGCGTAAGCGGTGGATGAGGTCTTGGGCAGGGCTTGCACAAACAAATAAAAAATATTTCCATTGCTAGCAGGTTTTTGCCTGTCTTTGTGGAATAGTACACATGCAAAGGTTTATTGAGGAATACCCTGTGGGGCATTGCCAGCATCAGTCCTATATTCATGCTGAGGAGGAGTATATATGGCAGAAGAGCTCAAGCAAAACGAGGAAGTAACCAGAAAACTGGCTGCCTCCATCGAGGAGATTGCAACATCTACCCAGACGGTCTATGAGGCTGTGGAGCAGGTGGCGAAAAGCGCCAGTGCCCTGGCCAAGGCCGGCCAGGAGTCTGTGGAGCAGGCGAAGTTCCTGCAGGAGAAGAATGCCGATACCATCAAGGTTATCGACTTCATTACGAATATCGCTGGCCAGACCAATCTCCTGGGCCTGAACGCTGCCATTGAGGCTGCCCGCGCCGGTGAGCAGGGCCGCGGCTTTGCCGTCGTTGCGGAGGAAGTCCGCAAGCTGGCTGAACAGTCCCGCGAAGCTACCGAGAAGATCCAGTCCACCCTGACTGAGATGAATAAGGCCGTTGAAGGCATCTCCAAGTCCATTGAGACCACCGGCTCCATCAGTGAGGAGCAGGCTGCTTCCACCGAGGAAATCACTGCGAACCTCTCCCGCGTGACCAAGGCGGCAGAGGAACTCAAGCGCTATGTGGAGAGCCTGAACTAATATTTAAGAGAAAGTGGAAGGCACGGCCCCGGCTGTGCCTTTTTTGCGTGGGCTCCTTAAGTTTCCCTTGACAAGGCAGTGCCGTCTACGTATAATAAGGAACGTGAGTGCGACGCATCAGTGTATTTGCCTAGTTCTGCTACTATTTTCTGTTTTGCTCACGTTTGTATAGTCAGGAAACCTGCTTGTTGGTTCACTAGCTCAGTTGGTAGAGCACCTGACTTTTAATCAGGTTGTCCCGGGTTCGACCCCCGGGTGAGCCACCATATGGCCCGGTAGTTTAGTTGGTTAGAACGCCGCCCTGTCACGGCGGAGGTCAGGAGTTCAAGTCTCCTTCGGGTCGCCATGCCTCGGTAGCTCAGTTGGTAGAGCAGGGGACTGAAAATCCCCGTGTCAGTGGTTCGATTCCGCTCTGAGGCACCACTTGCTTAAGACAGCCCGCTTCGGCGGGCTTTTTTGTGTCTTTTGGGAGAAAGTTGCCTCTGCAAACTTTAATCATATTTTAATTTACTTTTTGGGCGAAATGTCCGATAATATAAGTGTAAGAAAGATTTTCAGAGTCAACTGTCTTAATTAGAAATGGGGTTGAACAAGATGAAACGAATCAGGCACTTATTGGGAACGATGGCAGTGATGCTTTCGCTGCTGCTGATGCTGACCGCCAGCACCTTTGCGGCTTCGGGCACTGACTGGGAGCAGGGCGTGATTGAGGTGGAAGGCATGGGCATGGCTCCTTCCTTTGCGCGCAATCAGCAGCATGCCTACATGCTGGCGAAGCGGGCGGCTATGGCAGATGCCTATCGCCTGTTGGCCGAGGAGATCAAGGGCGTGGATGTGGATGCAACCACCACCGTGGAGAACATGATGGTCAGCAGCGATGTTGTTACCACAAGGGTGAATGCCCTGATCAAGGGTGCCAAGATCACGGCAGTCAAGGACATGGGCGGCGGTGCCGTTTCCGTCGTAATGCAGATGCCCATGTTCGGCACCGGCAGCTCCCTGGCCAGCGCAGTGCTGCAGCGCCCGGCTTCTGTCGAGCCCTATCCTGATATCGTGCCGGATGTGACTCCTTCCCAGCCGATTTCCATTGACAAGTATCCTGACTACACGAAGGTGGAGCCCAAACAGCCGACCTATCAGCCCACCGTTCCCAATACCGGCTCCACAGGCCCCATTTACGGCCCGGGCAGCTCCGCTGCCAAGGCTCCTTCCGGGCGCGCCATCGGCGGCTACACCGGCCTGATCGTGGACTGCCGCGGCTTCGCCCTGAAGCCGGTGATGAGCCCGGTCATCAAGAATGCAGAGGGCACACCGATTTACGGCTACAAGAATCTCGATTATGACAAGGTCGTGTCCAACGGCATGGCCGGCTATACCAATGACATTACCCGTGCAGCCCGCGCCGGCAGCCATCCCCTGGTGGTGAAGGCCATCGCCGTGGCTGATATGAACGGCAATCCCGTCCTCTCCGTAGCAGATGCGAACCGCGTGCTCATCGAGAATGGTGCCACGGGCTTCCTGGACAGCGCCAGGGTGGTATTTGTCCGCTGAAGCAACCCCGGTGCAGGCACGGTACTGGAAATCAAGGGACAGTGCTGTGTTGCATATAAAAAAAACTGTCGGCAGGCGATTTGCCGGCAGGTTTTTTATTGCACGGGGGCTTGCGTTCTCTGCCTGAATCTAGTACAATGATGAACCAACAAGAGAGAATAATACAAAGACATGGTAGCAGGAGTGTGGATATATGTTTCTTGAAGAAAGACAGGAAATCATTCTGCAGATGCTGGCAACCGATGGCAAGGTCAAGGTGCGGGAGCTGAGCGAAAAATTCAAGGTCACGGAGGACTGCATACGCAAGGATTTGGGGTCGCTGGAGAAGCAGGGCAGGCTGAAGCGTACCTACGGGGGCGCGGTGCGCCTCCGTGAGAACAGCCATATGGTGGAGGTCAGTAAGCACCGCCATACGGATGTGGAGGCCAAGCAGCGCATTGCCCAGGCGGCGGTGCGCCTGATTCACGAGCGCGATATGGTCTTTCTGGACATTTCGACCAGCAATCTGGCGATTGCGGAACTCTTGGTGAAGTCCGGGCGGGATATCACCGTGGCCACGAATATGATTGATATTTTGGTGATACTGGCCCGCAATCCGAAAATCCGGGTGATTTTCGCGGGGGGCAAGATCAATAAGAGCCGGGATGGATTCTGGGGCGGCATGACGCTGGATTTCATCTCCCGCCTGAAGCCGGATGTTGCCTTTGTGGGGGCCGTGGGCGTGGATGTGAAGGAAAACAGCGTTTCCACCTACGATATTGATGACGGCATCAACAAGGCGGCTATCATCCGCCACAGCAAGAAGGCTTATGTGGTGGCGGAGGCCCGCAAGCTCTCCACGGACGGCAACTACAACTACACGACCCTGGATACCCTCTCCGGGCTGATTACGGATTCCATGCCTTCCAAGGAGATACAGGAAGCTGCTGATTCCTACGGGGTGGAAATCATCCTGCCATGAATCAGTCATCCTTCCTGAGCTGGGAAAAATTCCATACTGTGACCATGAAAGGACTGAAGGTATATGTCTTTTACCTAGCAGTCCTTTCCCTTTTTCGGCTTGTTTTTATTTTGTGGCTCTCCGCTTACTGGGGGGCGGACACGGGGATGGCAGATGTACTGGCAGCCCTGTGGCGGGGCTTCAGGCTCAGTATGCAGACGGCAGGGGCCTTGACCCTGGTGAGCTTCCTGCCCGGGCTTTTGCTACATTATTTGCCGGGGGAGTATTTTTTCCGCAGTTGGGAGAAGGCGGAGCGCACCTGCTGGCTGGCCCTGAACGGGCTGCTGCTGGGAGGACTTTCCATCCTCTTTGTGGCCAGCTTCCCCTTTTACCGCCAGTTCCGCATGAATTTTAACCAGATGCTCTTTAACGGGGCCAATGATGACCTGATGGCACTTTTCTGGACGCTGATGGAGCAGTATGCCCTGCCCCTGCGTCTGGCGGGGGCTTTGCTGCTGGCATATATCTTGTGGCACCTGCTGGGCCGATGGCTGTATGGCACGGGTGAGAAAATCTTCCGGCCTGCCCTCTGGCCGCCTGCGGCCCGCTATGGCCTGCGGCTCTGCTATCTGGGGCTTTTGTACCTTGTGTGTACCCTTGGGGTCTTTGGGGGCAGCCTGGGCTGGCAGACGGCTGTGGACTGGGAGAATGCAGGTGTCACGAGGGATGATTTTCTGAATGAGGCCATCCTGGACAGCCCCCAGGCCATTTACCGCGCCTATGAGCTGAACCGCCGCATGCTGGCCTGCAACGGCCTGGACTTCACGGTGGAGGACATTCGCCTGCTGGCGGCAAGCCTGTCCGGGCGGCCGGCGGATTCGGATAATCTGGATGATTATCTCCTGCGTGAGACTCACGGCTCCCCTCTCTACAGGGAGGGCGAACGGCCGCGCCACGTATTCGTCGTCCTGTCGGAGAGTCTGGCAAACTGGCCTTTGCTGCCGGAATATGCGGATTTGCCCATTGCCCCGGAGCTCAGGGAACTGCTGGCAGAGCCGGAGACGGACTACTGTCCCGCCTTCCTGCCCAACGGAGCCAGCACCGTTTCGGCGGTGACAGGCGTTGTCACCGGCTTTGCAGATGCGAACCTTTACCTTACGACGATGCCGGAGGCATTTGCGGAAGCCTATCCTACCGCCTCGGCACCGCAGCTAAAGCGTCTGGGCTATGAAACGGAGTTCTATTACGCAGGCCCGGCAACTTGGGAGCGCATAGGTGCCTTTACCCAGGCCCAGGGCTTTGAGCGTTTTTTCAGCCGTGGGGATTTCGGCGATGTGCCGGGCAGCGTCTGGGGCTGCGAGGACAAGTATTTTTATCAGGCGGTATTGGAGCGCCTGACGGACAGGCCCGGCTTCCACGTGCTGCTGAATGCCTCGAATCATTCGCCCTATGATGTGGATGTGGAAGCGGAAGGCTACGACAAGGAAAAGATGCGCGCCGCCCTGCCGGAGGATTTGCGCGGTGATGAGGAACTGCTGCGGGAGCTGGGGCATTATTACTACGCCCAGCGGGAACTGGTGCGCTTTGTGGAGGCTGTGCAGCAGCGTTACCCGGACAGCCTGTTTGTGCTGGTGGGCGACCATGGGGATCGCTATAACCTGGAAAAGCAGCCCCCCCTCTATGTGCGCTACGGTATTCCCTTCATCCTGACGGGCCGGGGGGTGCACAAGGGACTGCTCCCTGCTGAGGCGGCGGGCAGCCAGATAGATATCGTGCCCACCCTGATAGAGCTTATTGCCCCCGCAGGCTTTAACTACATGGCCCTGGGCCGCAGCCTGACGGAGAACCGCCGGGGGGTGAACTACGGCTTCTGGATTACCGGCCAGGCCATAGGCAAGGCCGATACGGTGCCGCTAAAGGCCGAAGCCCTGCAGCCGGGTGCAGAGGCGCCTGCCATAGATGACCAGGCCATGCAGGATTATATCAACGCCATCCGCAGCATTTCCTGGTGGCGTCCTAAGTACGGGCCGCTTTTGGATGGGGAGAAATTGAAGGAACGCTGATAGTGGAATTGTCTCTGGAAAGAATAGATGGGAGGAGATGCATAGCATGGCTTTTGTTCCACGAATACACATTCACAATCTTGGGCCGATTGAGGATTGCGTTCTTCCGATATTTCATTTTACGGAATTAAACTACACATCCCGCACCATATCCATGAAATCCTCAAAGGCGTAGGCACCCTCCATGGGTTTCTTGTCGAACACCATGAAATATCCGAACTGTCCCCCGGCGGTTCCCTCCCAAGCCTTGCCCAATTCCAGCTTGCGCCGGGAATCGGAATTATCCCGGTCGTCCCCCTTGGTTTCGATGGCCAGGAGGACGCCGCTTTTTGTCATGGCGAGGAAATCAGGGTAATGGTTCAGGAAACCGTTGATAAAGAAGCCCTTCCGCTCCATGTTCCTGTGCCACCAGCGGATATTGGGCAGGGAAGACAGTTCCATGACGGCGCGATGCTCAAAGTCGTTCATCCTGTCCTCCTCCGCTTCATAGAGGGAACCTGCGATGTTCTTGGTGTAGCGGAGGGGCGAGATTTCCTGGGGCAAGGGGAAACTGGGACGGCAGAAGATTTTCCGCACGGCAAGCTGGCGGTCAAAGGCTTTCTTGGCGTGGCTTTCCATGAGGCTGCCTATTTTCTCGGAAATCCTGCGGCTGTATAGGGCTTGGTTCTGGGCCAGCTTATCTAGCATATCTTCGTCAAATGTCTCCAAGATGCGAGCAACATACTGGCGGATGTCCGAGGTATCCAGCGCATCCCGCTTGCGGTCGATGGCGGCGGTCATCATCTGGATGGCCTCGTTTTTCTTCTGCTCCTTCGCCAGCTTGGAGAAATGCTCTTGGAAATACATGGCCTCCACGGAGGTCAGCTTCTTGTACTTCGGCAAATCGTCCTCCTCCACGTCCACGGCGAAAATATCCGCCGCGAGACTCCCGAAGTCGATTTGAGTGTCCTTGTCCCGCAGGGTGAAGCCTTTCCACAGGGATTCCCGGGTGAGCAGCCGTTCCTCCTCCCCTCCGAACAGCCCTTGGGATGTGGCTTTGAGAAAGAACTGGGGCAGACGGAGTTCCAGAGCATCCCTAAAGGCTGAATGAACTTTGAAATGGGTCATTTTCTCCTGTTCCTCCGGGGCGTGATTATCCGCTGATTTCGTCTGCTGATAGGATTCATTTCCCTTATGTGCGGCGTATAGCATGGAGCGCACTTCGTCCTTTGCGATACTGTCCGTCGGCTGTGCTGTATATTCTGCGGGGCGTACATTGGCCTCGCTCTCCTGCGTAGCAAGCGTTGATGTTTCAGGCAAGTCGTGGCTTTCTCCCGATACAGCCGTCACAGGTTCCTTGGCAGGGATTTCCGTCATGCCGGGGAGTGGCTGCAGGACAAACTCCGGCACTTGCTTCCCATCCTCCGGAGTGTCGCTTGCCAGACGATACTCTTTCTCCGAGAAGCCCGCCTGGTTCAGCCCTGCCACGATGTTGTCCAGGGTTTGCCGAAAGTCCTCGGAGGCGGTGAACACATAGCAGAGATTCAGAAACTCGTTCTTCATCTGCCGGGCGTAGGGACGGCGCAGGATGCGCCCCAGAATCTGCTCCACCTCCACGGGGGATGTGCGGTTGGCCATAGAGGCAAGGACATAGGCAAAGGGGCAGTCCCAGCCCTCTTTCAGTGCATTGATGGTGATGATGTAGCGGATGGGGCAGTCCGCCGCCATGAGATCCACGCCCTTTAGGTCATTCACCGTAGCGGTCTTGATGGCAATTTCCTCCTCCGGGATGCCATGCTCCTTGATGAGATTCGCCTTGATGCGGTCAAAGGTTGCCCTGTCTTCCTTCTTGCGGTCAACGCCAGCCAATCGGTCAGCGCCTTGCGGCTTGTCCTCTTGGGGCGTTTTCGCATGGGAGCCATTCGCGCCGCTAAAGCGTCGATGGCTCTCCATCTGCGCCGTTTCCGCTTGGAACAGCACAATAGGACGGATGGGAGCCTTGCCGGGAATATTTTCCCCCTTGGCATATTCCTCCAGCACATTCCGAAGATGAATCGCCCCCTCGATGGCCTCCCCCTGGCTTTGCCGTGGATAGACGATGACGGGAAGCTTCACCATATTCTCTTCCTTGAGCCGCCGCGCCGGGACGTAGCTGATGACGTTGCTTTCCTGCTTCGGCGTGGCGGTAAGTTCCAGCACAAAGGAAGGATTGAAGTTTTGCAGCATTTCGAGGGAAAGGGGCGTGACGGCGTGGTGGCTTTCATCCACGATGACCAGGGGATTGAGGGCGCGCACAGCCTGAATAAGTGCCGTAGCGTCCACCTCCGGCAGAAGGTCAGCTTCTACGCCCAATTCCGACACAAAGGCGGCAAGATTGCCGTTTTCCTGATAAGCCTTGCGGCCCTCTTTGCTCTTGGTGCGGAAGGAATCGTAGCTCAAAACGAAAACGGAAAGCTGCTCACTAACGGTAGCGGCAGAGAAATTCTGCCCCGCCAGCAGTGCCTCTTTGCCGTAGATTTCCACCCGGCCATGAAAGTCCCGCTCCAGCCGTTGGCGATAGGGATGTCCCGCATCCGTCAGATTCCCGTAGGTCTGGGTGAGAATCGTCTCCGAAGGAACCAACCAGACCACGGCGCGATACTTCAACGGGATTGCCTCGAAAATCGGACGGATGGAAGCCGCCGCCATGAAGGTCTTGCCTCCCCCGGTGGGAACCTTGAAACAAATATGAGGAACTCCCGGAAGGCGGTTGCAATAGGGTGGCCTTGCGGGAACATCCTTGCTCTCCCAATAGGCGGCGTATGCCTTGGAAAGACTGGCCTCCCGATTCATGAAGTCAAGGAAGGATTGCAGGTCGCGAATGGCTTGCTCCTGATAGCTTTTCAGTTCCATTTCATCATCCCTTATCTTCTATTCCAGCATTATTCTGGTTCTCCAATCCTTGCAAGCGTAGCCGTTCTTCAGCAACTTTATAAACTTCAGAATCTGCTCTTGCACCTATCACAATAATTTCCATACCATGCTCTGTATGTCGAAGGCGGTAGACCACACGAATCCCAACGCGAAGAAGCTTGATTTTCAAACAGCCTGCAAGATGACTCCCTTGTCTATTCCCCAATGGAACACCGTAGCCTCCCTCTGTCTGCGGCAATGGATTCTGCAACACTTTATGAATCGCCTTTCGTACCATTAGCCTTGTGCTCCCGTCCAGCCTGCGCAAATCCTCTCTCGCTTCCGGCAAGTAGATTGTTTTCCATGCCGTCATCCGATCTCGACCTCTTCCCATCCTTTTAATTTTTCTTCCGTAAAGCCGAATTCCTTATCAATTTCCTCCTGGGTAATCCAGTCCTCCGCTGCTCTTGGTTTTGCCAGCCGTTCCTCCGCCATGCGGACGACCGTTGCATCTGCAAGCTCCTCCATAATTCTTTCATACTCCGTATGTGACAAGATAACGCAGGAAGGATGCCCCTCCTCTGTGATAAGCTTGGGGCCCTGAGTTTGTACTTCTGCAAAAATTCTTTTCGCATGTGCCATGAAACTTGAAAAGGGCAATGTATTTTCGATTGCGATTTGCATAGCCATTCCTCCTTAAAGTACCGCTATATCCCGAGGGATTTTCTTGAATACGATATGGTGCCGCGCCATGAATTCCTCGGAAAGGAGACAGCGGTCGGCGTAGATGACATAGGACTCGGCCTTTGCCGTGATGGTGGCAAGATAGTCCTCGTCCAGAAGGGTCACTTCTTTGGGGCGATAGTGGAAATAGTAGGCAGTCTGCTGGAAAATGCCCAGAAAGTCCTCCTTCCCCATGCTCTCCATAGGCACGTCGTGTGTCTCCATATACCAGACGTAGCGGCGAATCTTGGCCGGGGAAACGCTCTCGTTCAGCATTCCCTTCTCCATCAGGGGAGCGCCAATCTCGTAGAAATCAAAGCCCCCGCCGGTGCCGGGGACGGCGTTCTTCCCTTCGCCGTAGCCAGAAATCACCCGCCGCACCCGCTCGGCGGTAATGGTTTCGGCGTAGTCCATCATTTCGATAAGGATAAATTTGCGTTTGCCGCCGTCCTTTTTGTTAAGGTTCAGGACAGCATGGGCGGTAGTGCCGCTACCGGCGAAGCTGTCAAGGATAATGGAGTCTTTGGAATCGTACAATGAAACAATCCACTCCAATAACGAAACTGGTTTTGGAGTATCAAACGCTTTTTCGCCAAATATCGCTTTTATAGTTGCCGTAGCGTCTGCATTCGTTCCAAGGTTGTCAAGCCAACTATTCCAACCAAAAAATTTGCTTTCAACACGAATTTTTTCAAAAGGAACCCATCGTTTTTTTGCTCCATCTATGGAAATCCCATCATCATACGGACACTTTTCCCAATGAGCATACTCTGGATCCTTAAGTATCTTCTTCATTTCTGGATTGTCTTTACCCCACCGCCAACGACCTTCCACGCCATCATTACGATAAGGATAAACTATTTCGCCGTCTGGTGCCGTCACAGGAAACCACATCTTAGGACGGTCAGATCGTTCAGAACCTGCCCCCCATTTACGCAGTTCTCGTCCTTTTTTATACGAACCAAACTTATCAACCAAATCCAATGTGCCAGTCAGTTTTTCTTCCCTTGAAAAGTTTGACACATCGTCTTTGGCATAGAATAGTATGTACTCATGTCCTGTCCGTAAAACAGTTTTTTCTTTTCCTCCACTTGGTTCAGAACGCCAAGGGGCACATGCTAAACGATTCTTCACTCCGAAAATCTCATTCATCAATTCGCCTAGATGAAAAAGTTCATGGTCGTTAATGGACACGGCAATCACTCCATCCTGCGCCAGTAGTCGATGAAGCAGCCGCAGCCTTGGGTACATCATGCAGAGCCATTTGTCATGGCGGGAGAGGTCTTCTCCCTCTTTCCCCACCACTTCCCCCAGCCACTTTTTGATGCGGGGGTCGTGCACGTTGTCATTGTAAACCCAGCCCTCGTTCCCGGTGTTGTAGGGAGGGTCGATGTAGATGCACTTCACCTTGCCCTCGTACTCCGGCAGCAGGGACTTCAAGGCCAGAAGGTTGTCCCCGTGGATGACCATGCCATCCCTGCCCTTACCGAAGCTGTACTTTCTTTCCAGCACATGGAAGGGCACCTCCTTCGCATGGTTCACCACTTTTTCCTTGCCAATCCACTCCAAGTGCGGCATTTGGGCACTTCCTTTCCTATCGTTCTCGCTATAGGGTTTCGCCACAGTGCAGGGAAATCCTGCCTGGGCAAGACAGCATTTGCCCCGAGGCTGTCAAGACAGGAAAACCGACGAACTACGCTGTACTACACACCTCATCCGCCAGCTTTTGGCTGACACCTTCCCCTCAAGGGGAAGGCTCTAGATTCATGCGCTTAAGTTAATGACATAGAATAAGGCATAGATTTGATATTTGTGGCGGACAGCTAAAGAGTATGGCGCGGGCGGCAGGATTTCGGACAGAAAATGCCGAATGTAAAACAAAATAAATATCATTTAAGAGAAACAAATGCAGCGGAGGTGCATATCCATGCAGCAGGAAAGTGGCCTTATCTATACCGACGATAACTGTGTCGGCTGCAGCAAGTGCATAAGGGCCTGCATAGCACCGGGCGCCAGTGTCTCCAGGGCCTTGGGGGGACAGATCAGGACTTATGTGGACGGTGTGAAGTGCATAAGCTGCGGTGCGTGCCTGAGTGCGTGCCAGCACGGCGCGAGGCAGTATGTGGATGATACAGATGCCTTCCTGGCTGCCCTGGAGGGGGGAGAGGCCATAACCCTCCTGGTTGCTCCTTCCTTCCGCGCAAATTACCCGACAGAGTATGCCCGGGTTCTCACGCTGCTGAAAGGCCTGGGCCTGCGCCTTATTCTGCCTGTTTCCTTTGGTGCGGATATCTGCACCTGGGCCTATATCCGGCAGATGCAGGCCGGGGAGAAGCAAAACTTCATCTCCACCACCTGCCCGGTTATTGTGAACTATGTGGAATACTATCTCCCGGAGCTGGTTTCGCACCTGATGCCGGTGAAAAGTCCCCTGATGTGCCTGGCCACGTACTGCCGCAAAGAGCTGGGCCTGACGGAGGATTTCGCCTTTCTGGGGCCTTGCATCGGGAAAAAGACAGAGATGAGCCGCAGCGGGAATGAAGGGCTTGTCCGGTATAACGTCACTTTCGCCCATTTGCTGGAAAGGCTGCGCGCTCATCCGGGACTGCCCGCTGCGGCCCTGCCCGATGAGGAACTCTTTGGGAGCATTCCCGCCCCACGGGGCACTGACACCGTGCCGGGGCTGGGGAGTTTTTACCCTGCGCCGGGGGGGCTGGGGGAAAATCTTCGCTGGTTCCTGGGTGACGAGTGGCCTGTGCGCCAGGTGGAAGGAGTGGCCGCCAGTTGCAGATGGCTGAGGCGCAATGCAGGGAAAATCGCCTCGAACCAGGAAGGCTTTGCCTTGATAGATATACTGAACTGCGAAATGGGCTGCCTGGAAGGCCCGGCGGCAGAAAAAAATAATTTTGATGTGGATGAAAGCCTGATACGCCTCATGGAGATCAGGAACGGGGCTAAACTTGCCTCTAAGCAGAGTGCCTGGGGTAAAGATTTGACACCTGCCCAGCGCCTGGAGCGGCTGGAGGCTCAGTTTGCCCACCTTGACCCCAGCGACTACGCTCACCAGTACATGAACCGCTCGACCCGGCGCAAGCTTCGTATCCCAGGGGAGGAGGAGCTGAACCGTATCTTCAATGAAATGTACAAGACCAGCAAGGCGTCCCGGAACATCAACTGCGCCTTCTGCGGCTACGAATCCTGCCGGGAGATGGCAGTGAGTATTGCCAACGGCTTTAACGACAAGCGGAGCTGCATCCACTACCTGAAAGATGAGGCAGTGCGGATTGAGCGCATGAGCTTCCGCGACAGCCTTACAGGCGTGATGAACCGCAACGCCTATGAAGAAATGATGGAGCAAAAAATCATTCCCCGGCCCTCGGTGGGGCTTATAGTCTGCGACCTTAACGGGCTGAAGGCTGTCAATGACAATGAGGGCCATGCCGCCGGCGACCGCCTCATCATTGCCGGGGCACGCTGCCTCTCAGATATTTTCGGCGTAAGCAATGTCTACCGCATCGGCGGCGACGAATTCCTGGTGCTGGTGCAGGATGCCGGGGAGGAGGAAATTCTGGAGGCAATGGACAGACTGCATGCCCTGATGGCGGAGCGTGCCGTCAGCATGGCAACAGGCTTTGCCATAGGAACCCCCGGCCAGTCCATAGATGGGCTGATGAAGGTGGCGGATGCCATGATGTACGAGGACAAGCTGGGATATTATGAGCGCACTGGGAAAAAACGCAGGGAATAATTTAAGCCGGGAGAGGGTCATAAGACAATGAAGCCTAAAAGCAATCTCACCACCCTTTGCTATATCGAGCGTGAAGGCAAGTATCTGATGATGCATCGCGTGAAGAAGGAGCATGACATCAATAAGGATAAATGGGTCGGCATTGGGGGGCATTTTGAGGAGAACGAATCACCGGAGGAGTGCCTGCTGCGGGAGGTAAGGGAGGAAACGGGCCTGGTGCTTGATCGTTTCCGTATGCGTGGTATTATCACCTTCATCTCTGACCGGTGGCAGACAGAATACATGTTCCTCTATACGGCAGACCAGTTTCACGGGGAGCTGCACGGCTGTGACGAGGGCACATTGGAATGGGTTGCGAAGCAGGCGGTTTATGGGCTGCCCCTCTGGGAGGGGGACAAGATATTTTTTCGGCTGCTGGAGGAGGAACGTCCTTGTTTTTCGCTGAAGCTCAAATATGAGGGCGAGAGACTGGCTGAGAAAGTCCTTGATGGCTGCAAGCTGGAATCTTGGCATATCTGAAAATAGTAAGGAATACGCCGAAAAACATAAAAGAGAAGGTAGTGTCAACGAATGAAAAATGCTCCTTTCCACCGTTCATATCAAATTCTAGCGAAAAAATTCCTGCAATATCTCTTTCCCTCCCTGCTGACCACCATTGCCCTGTCCCTCAATGAGTTTGTGGACAGTATGCTGGTGGCTAATCTCCTGGGCAGCCACGCCATGGCTGTCGTGAACCTGGGATTTCCCGTAATGCTCCTGATGGCGACCATCTATACTCTGCTTGGGGTAGGTGGCTCCACACTCTACGCCGTGGCCTTGGGCGAGCGCAGGCCGGAAAGGGCGGGGAAAATTCTTTGCCTGTCCCTGCTGGCGGCTGGCGCCCTGGGCTGCACAGTGATGGCGGTCGGCCTTTTTTGGCCGGAGCTCGTGATTCCCATCCTCTGCCAGGACAGCAACCTTGCAGAGGATTTCTCGGTATATTTCCACGTCCTGGCCCTGTCGGCGCCGCTTCTTTCGCTGGTGCTGACCTTCGTGGCGTTCCTGCCGCCCAGCGGCGTGCCGCAGTTGGCCACTGCCGTCAATATCGTGGCTAATGTGGTCAATCTCCTGATGGATTACATTTACATCACCTGTTTACACATGGGAGCGGAAGGAGCTGCCTGGGCTACCCTGACCGGGTATCTGGCTGGAATTCTTTTGATTCCCGTTATTCTTTTCCTGAAGGGCAGGGCGGATATACGCTATGCTCCCGTCAGCCTGAAGGATCTGTCCCTTTTGCGGGAGTGTGTAGATACCGGCGGCGCAGCAGCCATGACCCAGTTTGGTTTCGCCGTCAAATTTGCCGCCTGCAATGCCCTGGCGACGCTGTACGGGGGAACCTCCGGGGTGGTGGCTTTTTCCTTTTGCTTGCAGGCGTTTTCCCTGGTATCGGTTTTCTATGGGGGCATCGTCAGCGCAGCAATGCCCCTTCTGGCTGTTCTTCACGGACAGAGGGATTTTTCCGGCGCCCAGTACATACTGAAAAAGGCACTGCGATACAGTGTGGTGAGCGTTGCTGTCTTCGTTGCCTGGTTTGAGATAGCTCCTGAACAGGCGGCAGGCATTTACGATATTGTCGAGCCGGAGGAAGTGGCTTTGGCTGCTTTGGGGCTTCGCATTTTTGCTCTTTGCTTCCTTTTCCGCTGCGTCTGCATTGTCTTCATGTACTATCTGCAAGTCCTGGGAGAGAAACGCTACGCTATGGCCGTGAGCCTGTTTGACGGCTTTGCGGGGCTCGTCCCCATGGCCTATCTGCTTTGCAGCTTCATGGGGCTCGATGGGCTTTGGTGGGCACATCCCCTGAATGCAGTCCTGCTGCTTGCGGGTATCCTGCTCTATAACCGCAGGCTGTCCGGGGAACGCTATAAGGGACTTTTGCTGGCAGAGCGGGAGGATACCGCCCTGCGCACCTGGGAATTCACCATGGACGGGGATATGACGAACGCCACCCGCATTTCCGGGCAAATCATCGCAATCTGTGAGGCTTCCGGCCTGGAGCCGGTAAAGGCGAAAACAGTGGGCCTGATGCTGGAGGAAATGGCCATATACAACAAGGGGCATCTTAAAATTGTGGAGGACTACGATGTTCTTTTGCATCTGTACGATGACCACATGGAAATCGACTTCCGCAGCCTGGGGGATTCTTGCAATCCGTTGCAGGATTCGGAACTTGATGAGGAGTGCAACATTGCCGTTTTGCGGCGTGCGTCTTCGGCGCTGGACTATGACTATGTCCTGGGCATGAACAGCACTCATATTGTGATAAATCTGGACAGGAAAGGATGAGCTGGTATGAAGAAAAAGATTCTTGTAGTGGAGTGTATGTCCACAGGTGTGAACTACATAGAGGACATTATCAAGCGGGGCTACGAGCCGGTGGTGGTGGAGGGGCATGTGGCCCTGTCAGAGGAATATGCGGCACAGATTAAAGAGGATCGCAGGCAGATCCGCGCAAGGCTCTCCTCAAGGGTTCGCTACATCGACGAAAATCCCGATTATCAGGAAGTCCTGCGGCAGGCAAGGGAGGTTAATCCCGTCCATGTGGTTGCCGGCAGCGAGTTCGGTGTTTCGCTGGCAGTGCGCCTGGCCCACGATTTGAAACTGCGGGGGAATCCCCTTGGCATTCTTGATGCCATGACCCAAAAGGACGCCATGCACGAGGCACTAAGTCGCGCCGGAATCCGTTACATCCGGGGCAGGGTCGTTCACTCCGTGGAGGAGGCAGTAGAGTGCTATGACGAGTTTGGCGAAAAGGGCGTGGTGGTGAAATTTACCCGAAGCGCGGCAACCGTGGGACTTACTATGTGTAACAGCCGCGAGGAAATGGTAGCTGCTGTCCGCAATGGCCTGGGAAAGTCCTTCGGAACCGTGGATGAAAAAAGCGAGCTTTTGGTGCAGGAGCGCATTCATGGCAAGGAATACATTGTCAACACCGTGTCCTGCCAGGGAGAGCATCGCATGGTTTCCATATGGGCCTACGACAAGGTCAGGCTTCCCAACGGAACGAACGCGTACAATTATGGTGAAACCGTCACGGAGCTTGGCGTAGGCCATTCCCAGCTCATACGCTACGCCTTCGATGTGCTGGAGGCCATAGGCATTCAGTACGGCCCTGTGCACGGGGAATACATGGTAGACGAAAAAGGCCCCGTGCTGATCGAGGTGAACTGCCGTCCCATGGGGGGCAACATGCCACGGGAATTTTTGGACGCGATCTTTGAGCAGCATGAGACGGACAGCGCACTTGATGCCTATATAGACCCCAAGCGGTTTCTGCGGCAGAAAAGCCTGCCCTACCGCCCCAGGCGCAAGGGCGCCCTCAAAGTATTCATCCTGCCGGAAGACGTAGACCTTACTTCCGCTCCCGTTATGCCTATCTGCCGTCAACTGCGGAGTTTCTACTCGGCCTCCTTTGACCGGGTGGGCAAGGGAGATGGTTTCATGCAGGAGACCAGCAACCTTGAAACCTCCGGCGGCTATCTGTACTTGCTGCACGAGGACGAGCAAGTGGTGAAGCAGGATCTGGAGCTGCTGCACGCGCTGGAAATGCAATTCCCTCAAATCCTTTTTAACGACCACAAAAAATTATCGGTGCAGCCCAAGGGAAAAGCGGATGTTCCGGGCATCATGCGGGAAATGGAGCTTTTGGGCAGTACCCTTGTATTTTCTGATAACAGGTCGGAGGAGGAGGGCGTTATCCTGGTGAACCGGGACACCCTCAAGTCGGCCGATGACGGCTTTGACCAGGGCATACTGGATATAGCTGACCCGGTCAACTTCATCGACATAGAGAGCATAGTGCAGCAATTTTTCCTGTTTTTCCGCAAGATACGCCAGGGCGGGCGGATCATCGTGCCGGAAACCACTTATCGCCATCTGCCCTACGGCATGGACGGCATCGACATCATAGCCAGAGTCGCCGGCCTTGTTATAGAGGTTCCGAATTCCGGCTCCAGCCGCCTGGTGGTGGCGTCTGTTCCCGTCCTGCGCCGGATGTAAGTCTCAATCTATCCATTTCAGGGAAAAGGGACTGCCGTCTGAAGATGAAAGCCTTCAGGCGGCAGTCCCTTACTCTGTCACTACCTTGTTGCGGCCGGTTCCCTTGGCCTGGTACAGGGCGTGGTCCGCCCGTTTTTGGAAGGCGGCCAGGCTGTCCTCCAGGCCGTGCCAGATGCTGATGCCTATGCTGCAGGTAATCTGTCGTTCGGGCAACAGTACGGCCAGGCAGAGATCGGCCCGTATGGCATCGGCGAACTCTGCGGCCTCTGCCAGGGTGAAGCCCCGGCAGGTGACCATGAATTCCTCGCCGCCGTAGCGGATGAAGGTGTGCCGTGCGTCCAGATGCCTGCGCACCAGGCCGGCAAAGCCTGTAAGCACCTGATCTCCGGCATCATGGCCGAAGGTATCGTTGATGCTCTTGAAATGATCCAGGTCAAACATCAGCAGGGCCAGGGGGGCACCTGTGGCGTTGGCAATTTCTGTTTCGTGTATCAGTGCGTCCTGAAGCTGCCCCCGGTTATAGCACTTGGTCAGGGCATCAATCTGGGCAGATTCCCTGGCGGCGGCTACGCTGCGTTCCAGTGATGAGTTGATGATCCGCAGCCGCTGCCGCTCATTCAGGGCATGGCGCAGCAGCCAGAGGACGATAAGGGTCCACAGGCAGATAATCAGCGGCAGAATATGGACCCGTGCCAGGATTTCGGCGATTTGCAGCACCGGCAGCCCTGCGGCCGGCAGGATCAGGCTGCCGCAGATCTCGGAGCCGCTGCGGGACTCGATGTCCAGGCAAGCAGCTACGGCCAGGAGGGCAAACCAGCTGAAGAACAGATAGAATTCCAGCCAACTGTCCAGCAGGCGCTTGCCCATAAGCTCACCTACCAGTGCGGCCACCAGCACGCCGCTGCACAGGCAGGTGAGTATCAGCATCATGCGGGCGCGTTTGGGGGGCAGTGCTTCCTTAGCCGTGAGGATCAGCAGGATAGGCATCAGGTAGAAGGAAATCAGGCAGATTAAGTCACGGGTGGACATTTTGATGATGCCGGGTTCCTGGAAGGCGGCCACTCCTGTCACCAGCCAGGCGGAGAAGACCAGGAGGAACAGGGACAGGCGCAGGATAAAGCTGCGCTGCCTGGGCAGCAGTTGCCAGCAGGGCAGCAGGATCATAAGCAGCAGGGCGGACATGGGCAGCGCCAGCCATTTGAGCATATCATTCCGGAAGAGGCTGCCCACCTGCTGGTTGCTTTCGCCGATGCTGAGACCTTCTATCAGGCCCAGGCGGCGGGGGTGATCTGTGTAGAGATGAAAGGAGAGCTGCTTGCCCTGGTAATTGCGCGGCAGTTCCACAAGATGCCATCTCAGGCCGTAGATATTCTGCTCCGAGCCGAAGGCACCGTAGCTGTAGATCAACTGGGCATTCATATAGACCCGGACAGCCTGTTCCACAGTGGCAAAGGCAAGGGTAGGATGGTGGTAGGTGCTGTCTGTCGGCAAAATGGTGGTCAGCCAGAGGGTTGTCCTGCCTTCCGGTATGGGCAGGGAATAGGGGCGGGGGGCAGGAAGCCACTCCGGGTCATCGTAGGGCTTGACCGGGGTGATGAAAACGGGGCCGGCAATGGGGCGGCCGCTAACCTGCGGCAGTATGTACTTCCAGCCGCCGGACAGCGGCTCGGCGGCGCAGCAGGCCATGGGGCAGAGAAGCCCCTGCAAAAGCAGCAGGAGCAGGCAGAAAGCTGCCGCAAGATTCCTTAGCAAGCTGACCGCCTCCTTTGGGCATGTGCCGGATAGATCGGCGCATACGCCTTACTCAACGAAGGATTTATCCTGCAATTCAGGATGCTTGGACCACACCGTCGCCAGGAAACGCTGCCAGGTCAGTGACCAGGAAGCCTGGCCCTGGAAATAGGGGATGCAGGCGGAATGGAAGGAATGGTGCATGCCCTGGTCGTAGGGGGTCATCTGCCAGGTGGGATCGGGCATGTCGTAAGCAGTGCGGAGCATCACAGGGTAGGGGTTCTGCCCTGCCAGGAAGGGCACGCTGAGGCTTGGATCAGCAGCACGCTTCGCCATAATCTGCTGGTTATTCACAAAATGGATCTGCTGCCCCGAGGTCATGGCCCAGGCTGTAGCATCGCTGCAGCAAAGGGTACGCATGATGTCAGCAATCAGTTCCCGATTGTCCGTACCCTTGGCGGCGCACAGCCAACTGCCTCCCCAGAAAAAAGGCTGGGGGGCCTCACATACGCCCCAGAGCCCGTAGGTGCCATTGCCCTTTTCCAGCCTGCCTCCCTGATCGAGGGGAGTACGGAGGGAAAGCCGCATGAAAGCCTCGTTGATGAGCCAGGCAGGGCCGAAGTAGCAGAAGGTGCGTCCATGCACGGCTTCACTCCAGCCGGAGGTCCACATCCTGTTGGGCAGCAGCTTTTTTTGCTCGGCAAAGCGGCGGGTCTGTTCAACCCACTGCTGTAAGGCGGGAGCCAGGGTAATTTCCTCCCCCTGCAGCCAGCCATGCTGGCGGTTGCTTGAGAACAGACGATAAGTGTCCTCATAGCCTGCCAGCATGGTGCCGCCGATCTCCTGCACCTTGCCGGCCAGCTCCTCGAAAGCCTGCCAGTCCTTTGTGGCGGCATGGACAGCAGCAGGGTCGTCCGTGCCCAGGATTTCAAGAGCCATGTCACGGCGGTAGAGCATTACCCCAGGCGTGGATTGCCAGGCAATGCCCCGCAGAATGCCGTCGCCGTCCCTGGCGGCCTGCAGAGTGTAGGGAAATTGCTCACGGAGGTCATCTTCTCCAATGCCCAATTCAGCTAAGGAGAGGGTGTACTTGTCGGAGCCTGTGTATTTTCTTACGTAATCTGCTTCTGCCAGGAAAAGGTCGATGCGTGCCGTTTGCTCAACGCTGTCCTGCTGGCTTAAGGCCTTGTCCAGTTCCATCTGATAGCCGTTGCCTATTTCCGGGGCAATGAACCAGTTCACCTGCACAGGGCCGATGCGCTGGGTTTCCGGGTCATAGGCGGGATAATACTCTGCCAGCAGCGCAGGAAATGTCTCGTCCCAGCAATAGATGTTGAGAACCTGGCTTCCGGCAGCGCGCTCCTGCATGTACTGGACGAGCAGGCCGCAGGCCGCAAAGGCCAGCATCAAAAGCACGATGATCAGATTAGATTTTTGGAACTGATTATCCATGCCGGGCGCCTGCCTTTCTCTTGGGAAGAGGAATTAATCAACGTTTCCCCAAGTTTTGATTCGTGTATAACTTTCGTCAGCAAGGGCCTTCATTCCTGCCAGAATACAAAAATTGCGGGAGCGCAGCGGCGCTCCCGCGAGGGAATCTCATGGTGTGGACGCTTGTACGTCTACTTGTTGCAGGGGCTGCCCCTGCATATCAGTCATATCCTCTGTCAGCCTGCGCTGGCCCAGCATGGTGGTAAGGTTCTCGCGATTGTAGGCGTAGCTTTGGCTGGCAAAATCCTGGTAGGGCTGGTAGCGCTGGGAGGGCGCGTTCAGGAGGCCGCAGAGGGTGTCGTAGAGCATGTCATTGGTGAAGTACTCCCCGGCGTGGGCACGCAGGGCCTTGGTGCGGCCCGGCAGCGCCTGCTGGTAGGCCGGGGACAGGTAGACCCACATGGGGATGCGTACCATTTCAAAGCTGAAGACATCAGGATTGTGGGAAATCTTCAAATCCTCGCCGTGGTCGGAGAAGTAGAACATGGCCTGTAGGTTCAAATGCTTCTGGGCGTAGGCAAAGACTTCCGAGAGGATGTGATCCGTGTAGAGGATGCTGTTTGCGTAGGAAGCGGCGGAGGTTACGGTGGACTCGCCCTCCGGCGTCTGGAACACGCTGTACTCGGAAGGGTAGCGGTTGTTGTAGTAGATATGGCTGCCCATCACATGCAGCACGACAAAATTATTTTTGGTGGGGTCGAGGCGGGTGAGGAAGGGCAGCAGGGCATCATCGTATTTGCTGGTGAATTCATAGGAGTCGTCCGTCCACTCGGCATGGTCGGCAGTCTTTGCCACCAGGGTGATGGCGCTGTCGTACTGCCCATAGCGGCCCTGGTTGCTGAACCACCAGGTTTCATAGCCTGCCTTCTTGGCCACGTCCAGGATGGAGGCAGACTCGAAGAACTCCTTGCCGTTGTACTGGCTCTGCTCCGTCAGCGCCCGCTGCAGCACCGGTACGGTCTGTGACCAGGAGGCGTAGGCATTGCGGAACAGGATGAAATTCGGATTCTGCATCTGGGAGGACAGCCAGGGGGTATCCTCGTAGTAGAAGGAGGGGGTATAGGCTTTCATGTAATTGCGGGAGGCGGACTCGCCAATCACGAGGATGACCGTGCCCGGCGCTTTTGCCGCAAGGGTGACTGAGCTGTCGATGGCGAGGCTGTTCAGGCGTTCCTCATAGCCGGAGCTGTAGAGCTGGGTCTGCTCCACATAGGTGTTCACATCCTTCCACTGCTCCATAATGGAGGACAGGGGCAGGTAGTAGGAAAGGGACCAGAGGCCCCCGGCCACCAGGAAGGCGATAGCGCCCATATGGCCGGCAGTGGCATCCTCCTCCATGCGGCGATAGAAAGCCAGATGCCCGCGGTAGCAGAGCCAGAGAAAGAGGGCGAAGCCCGCCAGAACCAAGAACGCAGGCAGCAAGCCCATATTGGAGCGGATAAAATCCAGGCTTTCTGGCACATTGGTCAGGTACAGCGCCATCAGGGACGCCGGTGACAGGCAGTGCCAGAACAGGCAGTAGTAAACGTACTGGATGAAAGGTATGGCGATGCCGATAAGGTTCAGCAGCGCCATCAAGGCTGCTGTCACCCGGGGCCAGCCCAGCCGGAACAGGGCACCCTCCAGGGCGGTCAGCAGGATGAAGCCTGTGGTGCCTATGACGAAATCAAAGCAGATCAGGGACATGTACCAGGCCTTATTGAAAGTCCAGGTGTAGAGCAGGGGAAAGGCCGAGCACCAGGCCAGCCCCGTGAACAGGTTCGGCAGAGTGGCGCGGCAAAAGAGGGGCACTCGCGTGCCGTACTGCAAGAGGACCAGCACCGTGATGATGGGCAGGAGGATGGGCATGAAATACTGCGCCCCCATATCCTGCCCTATATCTATGTAGAAGGCGATAAGGCAGATGAAATAAGCGGCTGCAGCCGCCAGCCAGCGCAGGAGATTGTCCTGGTCCTGGGTTGAAATGTGCATAATCTATCTTCTTTCCTTGTCTACAATTCAGAACTCGCTTCAGAATTCGCTTGCAATCTTTTCCCCATACTACACAAAAAGCAGCCTTGCGTCAAATTTTTTTAGGGCTTTGGAAAGAGTCGCAAAGCGTGGCCGGAAAAGGGAGAACAGAGGTGCCGACATGGCAGGCGGGATTTTTTTCGGTTGCCAGCAGAGGCGTTCTTTGCTACAATATATTCTGCCATAAATATTAAAAACCACAATATATAGTGAAAGGCGGGGAGAGGGCCATAGATTTTGTATATGGCCCGCAAGGCATGAAACTGAAGACAGTGATCAAGCGTTCCGGCATGGCAGTTCCCTATGACAGAATCAAGATCCGCAACGCCATCAAGGGTGCCAACAGCGATGCCGGGCAGCAGATGTCCGAAGCGTACATTGACGCCGTGACAGGCGGGGTTGAGGCCATCATTGCGGAGCGGGAGAGCGTCAGCGTCGAGGACATACAGGATGTTGTCGAGCAGGAACTGATGAAGCACGGCTTCTATGAGATTGCGAAGAAATACATCAAATACCGCCAGAAGCATGCGGAGCGCCGTGAGGCCCAGCGGCACCTGATGGAGAGCTACCGTGATATCTTTTTCGCGGATTCCGTGGATGTAGACCTGAAGCGGGACAATGCGAATATCAATACAGATGCCAGCATGGGCATCATGCTGAAGCTTGGGGCGGAGGGCGCGAAGCACTTCGTTGACAACTACGTGCTGGATGAGGAATTCCGGGAAGCCGACCGGGAAAATTACATCCATATCCATGATAAGGACTTCAGCCTGATTACCTTCAACTGCTGCCAGATAGACCTCTTAAAGCTTTTTCACGGTGGCTTCTCCACGGGGCACGGCTTCCTGCGGGAGCCTAATTCCATCCGCGCCTATGCCAGCCTTGCTTGCATAGCCATCCAGAGCAACCAGAACGACATGTTCGGCGGCCAGTCCATTAACTGCTTTGATTACGCCATGGCGGAGGGCGTGAAGAAATCCTTCCGCAAGGCTGTAATCGACGAGGCTTACCGTGCCATGCGCTACCGCTTCGGCGCGGCTGATTTCATGCCGGAAAAGGAGTTCAAGGACAAAATCAAAGAGTTCACGGACTTCGGCCATTGCTCCTACAGTGAAAGCCGGGAGGCCCAGCCGGAGCGCTGGGATGCCTCCGTTGCAGCCATCACGGAGGCTTTGCGCCGGACTCTGACCGGTGCCCTCACCCGCCCTGATGATGAACTGACCATAGAAGCCGGCTATATTTACAAGCTGGCCTGTGAGGATGTGGCCGAGGAAACCCACCAGGCCATGGAGGCTTTGATTCATAATTTCAACACCCTGCACTCCCGTGCCGGTGCCCAGGTGCCCTTCTCCTCCATAAATTACGGTATGGATACTTCCCCGGAGGGGCGTTTGGCCGTCAGTGAGGTTTTGAATGCCATTTGGTCAGGCCTGGGCAACGGGGAGACCGCGATTTTCCCCATCAGCGTTTTCCAGATCAAGGCAGGGGTGAATTACAACCCCGGCGACCCCAACTATGATTTGTTCCTGAAGGCATGCAAGGTCAGTGCCAAGCGGCTCTTCCCGAATTTCGTAAATCTTGATGCCCCCTATAACCTCCAATACTATAAGCCGGGGGACTACAACAGCTATGTAGCTACCATGGGCTGCCGCACCAGGGTCATGTCCAATGTGAACGGCCCGGAGCAGTCCGGCAGCCGGGGCAATTTCGCCTTTACCACCATCAACCTGCCGAAGCTGGCCCTGGAAGCCCAAGGGGATCTGGATAAGTTCTGGCAGCTCTTTGATAAGTACATCCAGGTAAGCCACGATTACCTGCTGGCGCGGCTGCATGTGATTGAGCAGAAGCATGTCTATAACTATCCCTTCCTGATGGGGCAGGGGGTCTGGCTGGGCAGCGAAAAGCTGCGGGCAGATGACAGCATCAAGGAGGTGTTGAAGCACGCCTCCTACTCCATCGGCTTCTGCGGTCTGGCAGAGTGCCTGGTGGCCCTCATGGGCAAGCACCACGGCGAGAGCGAGGAGGCCCAGCAACTGGGACTTAAAATTGTGGCCCACCTGCGGGAGCGCACAGATGCCTTCACCCGTGCAGAGCATATGAACTGGACAACCTTCGGCACCCCGGCAGAATCCACGGCAGGCCAGTTCCAGCGGGCGAACCGCAGGCAGTACGGCGTTATCAAGGGCGTGACTGACAGGGATTACATGACGAATTCCAGCCATGTGCCGGTCTACTACCCCATCAAGGCCATCGACAAAATCCGCATCGAGGCGCCCTATCACGCCCTGGAGAATGCAGGCCATATTGCCTACATCGAGATGGACGGCGATCCGACGAAGAACGTAAAAGCCTTTGAAGCCATCGTCCGCGCCATGCACGATGCCGATATGGGCTACTTCTCCATCAATCATCCGGTTGACCGGGACCCGGTCTGCGGCTACACTGGCATCATTGAGAACGAATGTCCCCACTGCCACCGCCGCGAAGTGGAGCAGGGCAGCTTCACCATCAAGCGCCGCAAGGCATAAAATCCCATAGACAGCAAAACGCCCCGGGCCAGCAGATGCCTCGGGGCGTTTAATGTACAAAAATGGCGGAGAGGGTGGGATTCGAACCCACGGTGCCGCAAGGCATCACCGGTTTTCAAGACCGGCTCCTTAAACCACTCGGACACCTCTCCGTCAGCCACTTCATTATAGCAGGGGTAAACTGCCTTGTCAAATGGGGGAGGGAGGCGGAAAGTCAAGTATACTTGCACGTATACTTGACCCTGCCTGCTCTTTATGCTATGCTGAAATCAAGGGGGGATGCCTTATGCCACAGATTTCGTTGTACGTAAACCAGAATGATTATGACAAGATTGTGGAGGCCGCAAGATTTTCAGGTAAATCCATTTCCAACTGGGTGGCAGAGGCTGTCAGGCCGAAATTCCGCCAGGGTTACAGCCAGGAATTCCTGGATTTGTTCGGCTCTGTGCAGGATGAATCATTCCGGCGGCCGGAGCAGCCTGATGCCTCTCTGAATGCTCCGCGGGAGGAAATGCTGTGAGCTACTATTTGGATACCAACATGTGCATCTATTACCTGAATGGACGCTATGACGCTGTCAGGCAGCATTTGCTGGCACATACGCCGGAAGAGATCAGGATACCCGCGATTGTCAAGGCCGAACTTTTGGCAGGGGCATATAAGAGCAGTCGGCGCCGGGTAACGGAGCAAAAGCTGCTGTCATTTCTGTCCTTTTTTGTTCTGGAGCCTTTTGGCGATCGGATGACCTATGCTTATGCAGAGTTACGTTCGCAACTGGAGAAAAGCGGAACGCCCATAGGGCCTGATGATATGCTGATAGCTGCGACCGTGCTGGCTGAGGATGGAATCCTGGTGACGCATAATGTGCGTGAATTTCAGCGCGTGAAAGGGCTGAGACTGGAAGACTGGACAGCGTGAGCGCTTCTTGGGAGGTCTTTTGGCATTTTGCAGTACAGCATGCTCATCGAAGTTTTAAAGCTACGGAGGTCTTTTCCTTGAAAATCGCTTTCTTTGATTCCGGCCTGGGAGGGCTGTCGGTGTTGCATGAGGCACGGCTGGCGCTGCCAGGGGAGCAGTTTATTTTTTATGCGGATGAAGATCATGTGCCCTATGGCACTAAAACCAGGGCCGAGGTGCAGGGCTTTGTGGCCCAGGCTTTTGATTTCCTTGTGGCCCAGGATGTGAAGGCCATTGTGGTGGCCTGCAATACGGCGACCAGCGTGGCGGTGGCGGAGATGCGGCACCGCTATTCCATTCCCATTATCGGCATGGAACCGGCCGCCAAGCGGGCACTGGATCTGGACGGGGAGCACCGTGTGCTGGTGACGGCGACGCCCATCACCGTCAAGGGGAATAAGCTGAAACTGCTGATTGAGCATGTGGACAAGGATCATCTGGTGGATCTTTTGCCCTTGCCGCAGTTGGTGGAGTTTGCAGAGCGGCAGGAATTCAAGTCCCAGGCGGTGTATGATTATTTGGCAAAGGCCCTTGCTCCCTATGAGCTTTCCGAGTATTCGGCCCTGGTGCTGGGCTGCACTCACTTCAATTATTTCAAGGACACCCTGCGGGAGCTGCTGCCCCCCAATGTTTCCTTCGTGGACGGCAATGCAGGCACGGTGCGGGAACTGATACGCCAGCTTGAGGTGAGGGGCCAGTTGGAGCAGGGGGAGCCGACGGTTGATTATTATTATTCGGGACGCCCTGTGACAGAGGCGAAGGAGCTTTCGCGTTTGCATGCGTATTTGGAGCGTTTGGACAGGATGCGTAGGATTTGAGCCGCTTGTTGTGCCGTTATTTTGTAAATTCGTTTTAACTATTGACAACAAACTGTTACGTCATTACAATGGCCTTAGATTTTTACCCGTGGGCAGTGGATTTTCTTGCAAACAATCGCCCGCGGCATACCGCTGATTATTCGTTACGCCCTCCATCGAAGCTGTGCAGGCATAAAAGAGCTCGATGGGGGGCGGTGTGCGTTTGCGGTCATGATGAATGGCATGATGGCAGAAAGGATTGTAGGCAAAGTGTCAAAAAAACAGCGGCTTCTCGGTGCCCTTTTTCTGGGGATGCAGTTGCCCGGCGGTCTGGCTATGGCTGCAGAGACAGAGGCGCAGCCCTGGGTGTATGACTCCTTAAGAGAGCTTCAGGCAGCGGGATATCTTGAGCTGCCCGAGGCTCCCTTGGGCAGTTTTTCTCGTGCAGAATTGGCCGGCATGGTGTCCAAGGCCCTGGCGAATATGGAGGAGAAGCGAACCGGGAAACTTGCGGATGAGTATGCGCTGTTGACCCGTCTGGAGGTCATGGACGAAGTGCAGCTTCAACTGGCCAGGGAGCAGGAGCATTATGCCGATAAACATCTGGCAGCGGCCCGGGCCAGGGCCAGGCATGCGGCGGAAATGCTGGCCCGTCGTTCAGTGGAGGGACAGAACCGGCTGGAAGTCATGGGGCCTTTGAAGCAGCAGAGTGATGAGGCACAGGAAAAGCTGGGCTTCGCTGCCAGGGACTATGCTGAAGCCAAGAGCCGGGTAGCGGAGCTGGAAGGGCTTTTGCGGCAGGTGCAGGCAAGGCAGCGGCAGTTGCTGGCGGTGATGAGCGGCGGAACTGTGGATGGCGAAACCGAAAAAACCGCAGCAACGGGCGGGATAGTTTCTGCCCCCGGAAGCATGGCCCATTCATTAGCGGCAGTGCCGGGGACTGCACAGGCCGGAGGGCGGGATGCCGGGGAAGCTTCTGCCCTGGCAGCGGCGGGCAGGCTCAGGGCGGAATTTGCCGGAGAGTTGGAAACAAAAGGCAGCCTGGACGAGGGGAATGCCACCAGGCAGCTATCCTCCAATCTGCCCCTCAGATATGTGCCGGATCAGCGCTTCAAGCTGGATACGGAGATGAGGCTTGATTCCGGGCACTCCAGCGGCGAGCATGGGAACGGAAACCGCACCCGGGCCCGCGTCCGCCTGTTCCCCGACTACGATATTGACGGCAACTGGCACATCAAGGGCATGGCGGAATGGGAAAAGACCCTGTCCGGCAGTAAATCCTCCAATGACGGCGAGTTCAGGCTGGACCGCTATTATCTCAGCGGCGATATAGGCACGGTACACTCTGATCTGGGCGTTTTCAGCAGCCTGATGGCAGAGGGCAATATCTACGACAGCAAGTTCAGGGGCGCCAGGTTCTCTGTAGGCAGGCCAGTGCGCTATACCTTTGAGGCAGGCCAGGTGGGCCGGGACGAGGTGAAGAACTCCTTTGACCTGACGGCATCCTATAAGGGTGCAGATTACGGACTGGAGGGGGGCATTTACCGTTTCGGCTTCGACGATGGCTCCTGGCAGAATATCCTCATGGCCAATTACCGCCATAATCTCGGAGTGCTGGATGCCGGTGCCATGGTGCTGTACGGCAAGGAGAGAAACCGGGGCGGCAAGGCAGGATTTGTGCTGACTTTGGGCTACAGTCCCGCCGATAGCTGGAAGCCATATACCTGGAATGGCTGGCTGAAGTATTATTACCAGCCTGCCTCCACCTATCTTTACCATACCATGAACGGCAGGGCCGATGCGATGAAAGCCCACGGAGGCTTCAAGGGCTTTGGGCTGGGGGCTTATTACAACCTGCCCCATGATTGGAGCCTGGGCATCGAATACTATGCTTTGAGGGATTTGGACTACGGCCATGCCTCCAATACCATCTGGGGAGTATTGACCAAGAGATTCAAGAATTACAGGGAATAAGGAATTGTCGAAAGGAATATTTGCGCACCATGGATATGTTAAAAAAGCTGAGCCGCAAGGAGACTAAACTGGCAGTAGTGGGGCTAGGCTATGTAGGGCTGCCCCTGGCGGCAGCTTTTGCCGAAAAATATCAGGTTATCGGCTTTGACATGAATGAGAGAAAAATTGCCGCTTATAGGGAAGGCCGGGATGTGACGGCGGAAATCGGGGATGAAGCCCTGCAGAAGTCCGGCATCGAGCTGACCAGCGATCCGGAGCGGCTTAGGGAAGCTTCCTTTATCGTCATTGCCGTGCCCACTCCCATCAACGGGGACAAGACGCCGGATCTTGGCCCGGTGACAGGTGCCTCGGAAACGGTGGGCAAGTACCTGGCAAGGGGGAGCATAGTGGTCTACGAGTCCACGGTTTATCCCGGCGTGACTGAGGATGTCTGCCTGCCCCTTCTGGAGCGGGAGTCAGGGCTATCTTGCGGCCCTGATTTCAAGGTGGGCTATTCCCCGGAGCGCATCAATCCCGGCGATCGTGAGCACAGATTGAAAAGCATAACCAAGATTGTCTCCGGCATTGACGAGGAAGCCCTCAGTGATATCAGCGCGGTTTACGGCTCTATTATAGAGCGTATTTATCCCGCTTCTGCCATCAAGGTGGCCGAGGCGGCCAAGCTGGTGGAAAATACCCAGCGGGATATCAACATTGCCTTTATGAATGAGCTTTCCATGGTGTTCCATCAGCTTGGCATTGACACAGAGGAAGTGGCAAAGGCCATGGATACCAAGTGGAACGCCCTGGGCTTCCGTCCCGGTTTGGTAGGTGGGCATTGCATAGGGGTGGATCCCTACTATTTCATCTACGAAGCGGAGAACCTTGACCAGCATTCCCAGCTTATTTCTGCAGGCCGCCGCATCAACAGCGATATGAGCAAGTTCGTGGCCCAGGAAATCGTGAAGGTGCTCCTGAAGGCGGGAGTAAATGCCACCAAGGCTAAAATTTTCCTTTTGGGCATGACCTTCAAGGAAAACTGCCCTGACACGAGAAATTCACGGGCGGTAGATGTTTACCGCCATCTGGAGGAATTCGGCCTGACGGCTGCGGCCTCAGACCCTCTGGCAGACCCTCGTGATTTCCTGCAGGAATACGGCATAGAGCTGGTGCCGGAGGCAGAGGTGCAAGGAGCTGACTGCCTGGTGATACTGGCGGCCCACGACTGTTACCGCCGCCGCTCCCTGGAGGAGCTGAAAGGGCTCTACAGGGAAGGCAGGGCACCGGTGCTGATTGATGTGAGAAATATATACAATCGCAAGGATGCCGAAAGAATGGGCTTTGTGTATTGGAGTCTCTAAGAGTAGATGCAGGACAGGAGGATTTGAGGAGCCGTGGACTACAGGAAGCTCGCTTTGGCAGTTGCCTTGGCGCTCATCTGCGTAGTGGGCGCACTGATATATGTGCGGGACAATTTGATTGAGAAGACGGAGTTCATACCGGATATCACAGACCTTACCAAGAATTACCTGGCCGAGGAGGAAATCAAGGCCGCCCTGGAAAGGCGGGGAGAGGCAGATATACAGCCTGCGGAGGTCATCACCACCCTGCAGGACGGCGCTCCGAGATTAGCCCTGGTTTTTGACGGCATGCCCGACAGGCCCCTGGCGGCCAAACTGCTGGATGTGCTGGCCAGGCACAAGACTCCTGCGGTATTTTTCCTGGAGGGGGAGAATGTGGTAGACGAGCCGGAGGTCATAAAGCTCATCCGTCAGGCAGGCCAGGAAGTGGGCAACTACACCTATGTGGGGCTGGCTGCCCTGGAAAAGCGACCCCCTGGGGAGCAGATCAGGGAAATCTGCCGGGGACAGAAGGCCGTGACCATGAATGACTCTCTGACACCCACCCTTTTTCGCGCTCCTCGCACGGTGTACACGGATGAGCTGCTCAAATCCGTCAGGGCCGCAGGGCTGGAGTACGCCGTCAAGGAAAATGTGCGCTTCCAGCCCGGCAGCCTGCACAGCCAGGAGGAGGCGGATGCCTTTGCGGCTGCGGTGGCAAATGGCAGCATCATCGCCATCCCCGTGGAGCCTCCCGTGGAGCAGAAGGCCGATGATCCGGCAGTGCATGAGGAAAAGCCTGCCGTGGATATGAAGCCCACCATTCAGGACGGGACACCTAATCCCCCCATTGCCAAAGTGGAGTTGGACAAGGAACTGGATCTGCTGCTGACAGCGATGGAGAAGCAGGGCAAGGAATTCATCTATGTGAACCAGTTCAGGAAGATTCACTATATCCCTGCCGGTTTGCCCTTGCCGGAAAGCACGGAAGGAGGCCAGGAGTAATGGGAGATAAGAAGGAAAGGCAGGAAGTCCTCTACGAAGAAAAGCCTGACCGCCGCCTGCTCTCCTATACGCCGGATGCCTCCGGGCACCGCAGCAACCATGACCGCCGGGGCGGCTGCGAGGATGAGGATGATTACATAGCCTACCAGCGGGAGGACAAGGCAGGCCAGCGCTACCTGGTGGACTACGGGGTGGAAATGTCCTGTAAGGGCGGCAGCCTGCGGGCGGTGGCCATAGATATCAGCACCACCGGCATGCTGCTGAAATATGCTGCAGAAAAGCCTGGCCCCCAGGTGGGGGATAAGGTCAGGCTCACCTTTGAAATCACTCCCGGCTCCATGCCGGAAGGGTATGAGATGAAGGTCAAGAGGCTGAGGGCCAAATGTGTCAGGGTGCTGGAACGAAATGGAGAGCACCTCTGCGCAGTGGAATTTACCGATACTTTGGCCCAGTATGCCACAGCCAAGCGCCAGAATTACATGCTGGCTGCCTCGGCTTTCTTCCTGGGCGTCATTGTGCTGGCCATTGTCATGATGCGGGCGGAGTCCGTGGTGTACTTCCGCTTCAATCGCTGGCTGTACCTCTACAGCATCATTGCGGCCACCTTCCTCCTGTCCCGTTATTTCTTCGCCACCTTCTACAGGCCGGTGAAGATTGACCCGGACTATACACCGGGGGTGACACTCATCATCCCCTGCTTCAATGAGGAACACTGGATAGACCGCACCATCAAGAGCTGCATCAATCAGGACTATCCCGCCGACAAGCTGGAAATCATTGTGGTGGATGACCATTCCAATGATAAATCCGTGGAGCGCATCAGGGAGACCATCGAGGAACTGAAGGCGGCAGACACCCGGGAGGGGGGCTACCGGGTGGAGGGGCGCATCCGCTACATAGTGCAGCCCTACAACCAGGGAAAGCGGGAGGCCATGGCCCTGGGGGCCAGGGAGGCGCAGCATGAGCTGCTGATCTTCGTGGACTCGGACAGCTTCCTTGACCCCTTTGCGGTGCGCAACATCGTCCAGCCCTTCAAGGACAAGGACATGGGCGGTGTGTCGGGGCGCACGGATGTGGCCAATACCTACACCAACGCCCTGACCCGCATGCAGTCCGTGCGCTACTACATCGCCTTCCGCATCATGAAGGCGGCGGAAAGCTACTTCGATTCTGTGACCTGTCTTTCAGGCCCCCTGTCCTGCTATCGGCGGGACTTGGTGCTGCGCTACGCCGATGCCTGGCTGAACCAGAAGTTTTTGGGCCAGCGGGCTACCTTCGGCGATGACCGCAGCATGACCAATTTCATTCTCAGGCACAACCGCACCTGTTATCAGGACAGCGCCGTGTGCATGACCATCGTGCCCAGCAGCTACGTCATGTTCTTAAAGCAGCAGATGCGCTGGAAGCGTTCCTGGCTGAGGGAGTCCCTGATCGCTGCCCGCTATATCTGGAAAAAAGAACCCTTTATGTCCCTGAGTTTCTACATGGGACTGGTGGTGCCCATTGCGGCACCTGTCATCGTCCTCTATAACCTTATCTATGTGCCCATCATGCACCGGGTTTTCCCCGTGACCTTTGTGGTAGGCATGCTGCTCATGGCCCTGCTTATGAGCATGGCCCAGATGTTCCTGCGGCGCAGCACCACCTGGATTTTCGGCATGTGGTTCTGCCTGTACTACGAAGCGGTGCTCCTGTGGCAGATGCCCGTGGCCTGGGTGACTTTCTGGAAATCCACCTGGGGCACCAGGCTGACCCCTGCAGACCTGGCAGAAATGGAAAAGGAACGGCAGAAGCAGGAAAGGAAGGAAAAGAAACGGCATGAATCCTAGGGAAGATACGGATATCAGGGTGCTGGCCCTGGGGGACGAGAGTTTTTCCCGCCGCAAGAACCGCAGGAAGGGGCTGCGGGTGGTGGCAGAGCTTGCCGTCCTGGCTGTGCTGGCCTTTGTCCTCTACAGCCTTTTCTTTAGCTTGAAATCCTATGAGCCTTACGACCACAGTGCTGTGACGGCGGGGGGAGAGGACACGGGCTTTGTGGCCCTCTCCTACTTTGGAGTAGACCACATTGGCGACACCTCCACCCTCATTGGGCAGAAACAGCTGCACAAGCATCTGGGAGAATTGAAACGGCAGGGCTTTGTCACCATCACCCAGCAGGATATCCTGGATTACTACGGGCAGGGCAAGCCCCTGCCGGAAAAATCCCTGTACCTGATGTTTGAGGACGGCAGGCGGGATACGGCCATCTTCGCCCAGCCGGTGCTGGAGGACTTAAACTACAAGGCCAGCATCATGGGCTATGCGGAAAATCTGGAAACCATGGATTTGAAATTCCTGAAGCCCTCGGAGCTGCAGGAACTTACGGATTCCACCTTCTGGGAGCTGGGCACCAATGGCTACCGCATGGAGTACATCAATGTCTTTGACCGCTATGACAACTACATAGGGGAAATCGACCCCCTGCGCTTTGCCATGCTGAGCCCCTATCTGGGCCGCCGCTACAATCACTATCTCATGGACTACATCCGGGATGAATACGGCGTGCCCAAGGAAAGCTATGGCCATATGAGCCGTCGCATCAGCTACGACTACGAGCGGCTGCGGGATATCTACACCGAGCATTTCGGCAGGGTACCTGCCGCCTATGTCCACATGCACGGCAACACGGGAAAATTCGCCAACAACAGTGCAGTGAGCGCCATCAATGAAAAGTGGATACGGGAACTTTTCCCCATGGCCTTCAACCGGGAGGGCTACTGCTTCAACCAGAGAAACAGCAGCCTCTACGACCTTACCCGCATGCAGCCCCAGCCTTACTGGCCCATCAATCATCTTCTGATGAGGATAAAATACGATATCAACACCCCCATAGAGTTCTATGACGGCGGGGATGAGCGCCTGGCCCGCTGGAACCTGTTGGAAGGTGCCCAGGAGCTGGAAAAGGAAACCTACACCCTCACCACCCTGCCGGAGCAGGAAGCTCTGGCAGAGGTGCGGGACAGCAACGGGCTCCAGGATGTAAAGCTTACCGTGAACCTTTTGGGCAATGCCTTCGGTGCCCAGCAGATCTACCTCAGAAGCGATGCCAGGAGGGAAAACTACCTCTGCGTGGAATTGGTCAATAACGAGCTGCTGGTGTTGGAAAAGACAGGTGGCGATCGCCGCGAGCTCTACCGGGAAAAGATTCCCGTGATTCTGGGGGAGAAAATCCCTTCCGTGGAGGAAGACCGGCGGGAAGTGGAGGCCGGGGAAAACATGGCCTTTGCCCGCTATGCCACTTCCAAGGAGCAGGCAGAGGAATACTATGGCAGGGCCAAGAGCCGCGAGGCCATGCCTGCCGCCTCCGTGGAGGAGGGCGCAGAACCCTACTACCACGTCCAAAGCTTTCACCGCCGTGGCAGCCACGCCCTGAAAATTGATTTGAAGGGTGACAAGCTGACGGTGTGGCTGGACGGCAAGGAAGGCCCCTGGGAAATCACAGTGGGAGACACAAGCCGGGGCAGCATTTACTTGGGGGCATCCTGGCAGGGAGAGGCCTGGAGCCAGAGAAATCTGGCGGACGATGTCTACGATGCAGTCTTTGAAAAGCTCAAAGTTACCAGCAATACAGGCAAGGAAGATGATGAGGAAAAAGTCCTTTTTACCACGGAACTGTCCGGCAGGGATAAGCTGCTTTTCAATTTGCAGGAAGCATGGGAGAAGGTACTGTTCTGGTTCCTGAGAAACGCCTAGGGCGTGTTGATTAAATGAGCTTAGTCCAGATTTGTGGGGATTGGCTGTCCATGCAAGGCGACAAACCGCAGGCATAGTGGTGCTATGCTGAGGATTTGTCAACGCAGCAGGGGCAGTCAAGACCCATGAAGATGGGCTGAGTGAATTAATCAACACGCCCTAAGGGGAAAAGGAGGTTCTATGAAGTGAATAAATATCTTGGTACCCTGGCCCTGGGGCTGTCCATGACTTTTCTGTCCGGCTGCGCCGGGGCGGAGGAAATAAGCCTGGCTCCCGGCCCCCATCCCCCGGTATCATTATCTGCCTGGGCAGCATCCTGGGATGCGGACAGGGGGCAGGAGGAGTACCGTCAGATGAAGCGCAAGCTGCAGTCCCTTTCCTGCTTCATGGCCTATTATGACAAGGACGACAAGCTCTTTGTGCCCGAGGAAACCAGGGCCCTTGCCGCTTTTGCCAAACAGGAGGACCAGAAGCGCCGCTTCCTTTCCATTACCAATGACCGTCAGGATGAAAAGGGGAAATTTACGCCCAAGGATAAGGAACTCCTGCAGCGGCTTCTGGGGGGCGATGCGGACAGGGAAGCTGCCGCAGCAGAAATGATAGCTGCGGCCCGCGAACTTGGCTGCACAGGGCTGGAACTTGACTATGAGGCTTTTTTCAAGGATAAGGAGCTTCTGCAGCACTACCTTTCCTTTACCTACAAGCTGGCCGCTGCCTGCCTGAAGGAAAATCTGGAACTGCGCATTGTGCTGGAGCCTGGGATGCCCATGGATGCGGGCCTGTGCAAAGGCCCCGAGTATGTGGTGATGTTCTACAATCTCTACGGCACCCACAGCGGCCCCGGCCCCAAGGCCGACGGAGCCTTTATAGCAAAGACACTGAAGAAAATGGAAGCCATTCCCGGCAGCAAGGCGGCAGCCTTTGCCACCGGGGGCTGCCTTTGGGAAGATTACGGCCTGCTGGGGCTGAAAAAAGGCAAGGCCCGGAACCTGGATGAAGCAGAGGCCGCAAGGCTGGCAGCAGACCACGGCATTACCCCGGAGCGGGACGCAACGAGCTATGCCCTGCACTTTTCTTATGAGGAGGGCGGCCACGACTACGAAGTTTGGTATGCCGACAGCGAGACCCTCAGTGCCTGGATTGGCGCCGCAGCCAGGGGAGGCATCGAGCATATCAGCCTCTGGCGGCTGGGGGGCAATGTGGATGTTAAGGATATTAAACTGAAATGAGGACATTTAGCATGAACACAGCATCCCTGCTACGGGGAGCACTGGCTTTTTGCCTGGCTTCATCCCTTCTGGCATCCCCTGCCCTGGCGGCGGACTACGGCGCCCTGCGGCAGGCCAATGGGGGAGCCCTGGCTGAGCAGCACCGCTTTCTGCCCACCACGGAGAAAGCGGTGATTCTGACCTTCGGGGGGCTTTCCAAGGCAGCGCCCCTGCAAAATATACTGTCTTATATGCAGCAGGAGAAACTCAGGGGCACCTTCTTTGTGACAGAACGGGAAATTGCCAGGAACGGCGGCAATATCGCTCTCATCAAAAGCTATGGGCAGGAGCTGGCCCTGGGGCTGACGCCTTTGAAAGAGGGCAGGTTCGAGGATTACTGTGCCCAGTTGGAGCGGCTTTCCCAGGCCCTTACGGAAAAGTACGGCGGCCACAGCAATTTCGTCCGCATCATGAGCGGCGGCGGGGAACTGGCTGTCATGCAGGAAGCCGTGTCCGCCCTGGGCTATACCCTGATTGGACAGGGGCTGAACGTGGTGCAGAGCAAGCACAAGGAAGCCCAATGCCCCGCGGAAGTCATGCCCCAGATTTTCGGCAAGTGGACAACTTCCCTGAATGCCGGGGAGATAGTGTATATGCGCACGGATTTCTATGTGAGCGACCAGTTGGCGGCGGAAATGCTGAAGGAAATCAAGGAGCAGAAAATCGACAATATAGGCTATGAAGAATCAGGCTCCTACAAGTATAATGACTCTTTCTATCACACCGCCTCCCTGGGTGATGTGGCGGCAGACCTTGAGGCAGCCTACGAGCAGGTTTTGCTGGATGAGCTGCCGGAAGAAATGCAGCCTGAGTACGGCAGGGACTGGGTGACGGAGGAAAATTTCCGCGAGGCCTTCTTCTCCCGCTATATCGGTGCCCCGGAGGTTTCCCCCGATGACCGCATGCTGGGCTTTTCCCGCAAGGAAATGGCGGAGGCGGACAAGACGGGGCTGGTGAAGAATGCCCCGGAGAAAACCATCTTCCTCACCTTTGACGACTGGGGGCAGGATGAATCCATCAACAAGCTGCTCTATGTGCTGAAAAAGCATGGGGTAAGCGGCACCTTCTTCGTCATCACCCGCAATATGCCCAATAACCCCAACCTCCTGCGGGCTATAGCGGAAAGCGGCAATGAAATCGGCAGCCATACCAATAACCATGTGCCCATGACCAGGCAGGACGAACATGGCAAACAGGTGCCGGTGGAAACGGAGGAGGAATACCGGGAGGATGTGCGAAGCTCCTACGCCAAGCTTCTGGCCGTGGTGGGGGATATGCGCCTTCCCAGTGGCCGCCCCGCCCTCACCCGTCTTATACGCCCGCCTACGCTGGCCGTCAGCCGCACAGGCTGCAAGACCATCCTCAATGCGGGCTTCACTTACATTGTCAACGGCTCCGGCAGCACAGAGGACTATGGGGCTGTTTCCATGCAGTCCCTGGTGGGCATTATGAACCGCATTGCCCACGATGAAAAGGGCAGGGTGCGCCGTGGGGCTATCCTCATCATGCACATGAGCTCCACCGCCAAGCTCACTCCCAAGGCCCTGGACATCCTTCTTACAGCCAATGATAACTTGCCGGAGGGACACCCTGGCAAATTCAAGGTGGGCTTGCTGGGGGATTATCTCACTGAGGGCTACGACCAGCGGATGAAGCTGGCACAGCCCTAAAAGAAGTCAACAGAGAATATTCATGCCAATAGCTGTTCCTGCTGGGGAGGGCTGTTGGCTTTTTGCTTTCCGGGGAGAGCAACAGGATTTTATGTTTTCGGGGCGAAATACTCCCGTAAGGTCATATTGAAGTCACATAAGACGAATAAAATTTACCTAAGACAAGGATTGGTTTCCGGGTGAAGGGGGCGGCTTATGTTTTCGATACTGATAGCGGAGGATGACAAGAATCTTAACCGCATGATATGTGCAAAGCTGAAACAGGAACAGTACAATGTCTTTCCTGCCTTTGACGGGCAGGAGGCCCTGGATGTGCTGGAACGGGAGCATATAGACCTTATCATCAGTGATGTGATGATGCCCCGCATGGACGGGCTGGAGCTAACTGCCGCCCTGCGGGGGGCGAAAATGGATTTGCCCATCCTCATCATCACTGCCAAGGGACAGATGGAGGATATGGAAAGGGGCCTCCGGGCGGGTACGGATGATTATATGGTAAAGCCCATCCAGCTCAGGGAGCTTGTGCTGCGGGTGGGGGCACTTCTGCGTCGGGCACAGCTTATGAGCGAGAAACGGCTGACTATCCGCGGCACGGTTCTGGATTACGGCTCGCTGACGGTGCAGACGGGAGAGCAGGCAGATACCCTGCCCCCCAAGGAGTTTTATCTGCTGTTCAAGCTGCTCAACCAGCCGGGCAAGATTTTTACCAGGCAGGAACTTCTGGATGAAATCTGGGGTGTGGACAAGGACACGGACAGCCGCAATGTTGATGCCCATATCAAGAAGCTGCGGCACCGTTTTGCCGACAATCCCGATTTTGCCATTGAAACCGTGCGCGGCCTGGGGTATAAGGCGGTATTCAAGTGAAAAAACAATTCATTCTGCCCCTGCGGCTCTATCACAGTCTGACTACACTGTTGACCCTGGCTTTTTGCTGTGGTGTGTCCAGCCTGCTGGTCTACTTATTGGACAGTATTGCAGGGCTGGCGCTGGAGCTGCCTGCAGCCCTGATTATTTGCAGCCTGCTCACAGTGGTTTCAGGGGCGCTGCTCCTGGCCTGGGAGGCGGGATACTACATCCGTCCGGCCCAGGCGGTGGCGGAGGCCACAAAGCGCGTGGCCAAGGGGGATTTCGGGGTGCGTGTGCCGCGGCCCGAAACCTATATTGGCACCGAGGAAAGCTATGTGCTGATTGAAAATTTTAACCGCATGGCCAAGGAGCTGCAAAGCATAGACCATATGCAGAAGGGCTTTACAGGCAGCGTATCCCATGAGTTCAAGACGCCCCTGTCTTCCATTGTGGGCTTTTCGGAAATCCTGCTGGAAGATGGGCTCAGTGAAGGGGAACGCAGGGAGTATACCGGGCTGGTGCATGAGGAGGCCCTGCGGCTCTCCCGGCTGGCGGAAAATCTTCTGCGGCTGTCTCGGCTGGATGCCCAGGCCATCGTCATGCGTCACGAGGAGATTGCCGTGGACGAGCAGATACGGCAGTGCGTGATCCTCTTAGCCGAGCGCTGGGAGGCCAAGGGCATTGCCTTTGCCATGGATTTGCCCTCTATGCAGATTGAAGGCGACCCGGATCTGACCAAGCAGGTCTGGCTGAATCTGATTGACAATGCGGTGAAGTACTCGGGGGAGGACAGCAGTATCCATATTTCCGGGAGATTAGCCCCCCATTCCATCTGCGTGCGCATCCGTGACGAGGGCATTGGCATTCCCGAGGAAAAGCAGGCCCATATCTTTGAGAGGTTTTATCAATGTGATGAATCCCATCGGGAAAAGGGGCACGGTCTGGGACTGTCCATTGTCAAGCGCATTATGGAGTTGCTGGGGGGCCAGATTGAGTGCCAGAGCCAGCCGGGCAAGGGCACGGAAATGGTCGTGGCCCTGCCCCTGGACAGTGACAAGACCTGCTTGTTGCAGATACCTGATCGGTAGTTTCTGCTGCTGACGGCAAGGAGTATGTACAGGGCTTTGACAAGGGCAAGATTGATGCCCTGCTGGGCCTTTAACAGATATGATTTAGGGTATATGAGAGGAGAATAGTTATGACGGTTTATGATTTTTCGGCAAAGACGAACAGCGGTGAGGAAAAATCCCTGAAGGATTATGCGGGCAAGGTGCTGATTATTGTCAATACTGCCAGCAAGTGCGGCTTTACGCCTCAGTACAAGGAATTGCAGGAACTCTACGATAAGTACAAGGACAAGGGCCTGGAAATCCTCGGCTTCCCCTGCAACCAGTTCGGTGCCCAGGAGCCGGGCAGCAATGACGAAGTCCAGCAGTTCTGCCGCCGCAACTACGGTGTCAGCTTCCAGATTTTCGAGAAGGGTGATGTCCGGGGCGAAACGGCCCAGCCTCTCTTTAAGTATCTGACGGCAGAAAAGGGTTTCAAGGGCTTTGATGAGAACCATGAATTATCCGCGATTTTGCTGGATGCCCTCAAGAAAAATTATCCCGAGTATCTGGAGGACGACGGCATTAAGTGGAACTTTACCAAGTTCCTCATTGACAGGGAAGGCACGGTAGTGGAGCGCTATGAGCCCACCACCAGCCCCGACGCCATGTCCGCCGCCATAGAGAAATTGCTGTAAGGGAAAAGCCATCAATGTTTATATAAGCATTGGTGGCTGTTTTAATGCCTGCGGTGGCAGGACATCGCGCTTGCCATGGCGAATGGTTAATCCAGGCGGAATTCCCCGATTACACCTTGCAGGTGGTTATGGATACGGATTTTTCCGAGGAATGAATGGTAAAAGGTCACATTGAGGTCATAGTAATGACATATAATCCTTAGCAGTTGGTTAATTATGTGCAGAAGAACGCAAAATTAGGGAGGTCGTAAGACATGAGCAAGGCCGAAATCGCGGAAAAGGTAAAGGAACTTATCAATGCGCCGAGCTGCTGTGCAGAGCTTAAGGCAGTGGGCAAAGCCTGGCTGGAGGCGGTGGGTACTTCGGCTGAGAAAGAGATGAGCGAAAAACTTATTGCCGAGCTTAATGCGGATGTACAGACTATTGACGCGGTTATAGACCTGTTCAGCTCCGAAACGGGCCAGAAAATTGTGGGTGCCGGGACAGCAGTCCAGATGGTGGCGCATTTCAAGGAAGTAAAAGCAGCCGGCGGTAAGTGGTGCGACTGCCCTGCCTGCAAGGCTGGCAGAGAAATTTTGGACAATCAGAAGGTTTTGCTTTGATTTGTAAAGGAGAGATCAGCATGAGTTTGTATGGTGTGGCCAAAGGCACTCCCTTGGAGAAGATCGCGGAAATGATGGCCATGGGCGAGGCCAAGGGCACGATGATGTATTATGCCCTGGCGCGGCTGGCCAAGGAGCAGGGGCTTGATGATGTGGCAGCCGATTTTGTCGAAGCTGCCAATCAGGAAGCCGTACATGCCGGATTCTATGCCACTGTCAACGGCATGGTGCCACAGGATTTTTGGGAACTGGTGCGGGGCTTGATGGCAGCGGAAACCAACGGGGAAAAATCTGTCAAGGCCATGGCGGATAAATTCCGGGAGGCAGGGCTTGCCGAAGCCGCTGATGAAATGGAAATCTTTGCCAAGCAGGAAGGGCACCATGGCGTTATGCTGGCTAAAATCCTGGAGAAGCACTGCCCGGGACTTTTGGAGGCAGCCGGCAAAAAGATTTACGTCTGTGCCTGCTGCGGCTATGAATACATCGGTGATCTGGATGCAGAACCGGATGATTATGTCTGCCCCCTCTGCGGCCAGCCGAAAAAAGTGTTCAAATTGAAGGACTGAGGTACATATGAACCGCCGCGAGTTTATCAAGCGGGCAGGTGTAGGCACGGCCTGCCTGCTGGCCGGACAATTTTCGATGATTGCAGAGGGGAGCGCCAAGCACATGGAAATCAAGGCAGTGAAACTTTATGAAAATGGCTTTATGACCCAGCCCTTTGCCATGGGGCTGGAAGATGGGGAGGACAAGTTCGACAAGGGCGTGAAATATCGCAGCACCCTGCAGAACTTCCTCATTGATACCGGGAGCGAGGTTATCCTGGTGGACACGGGGATGCCCCTGGAGCAGCCGGATATGGCGGCTGATGTAAATGCCCCTATCTATCTCGGCTCGCGCATTGACGACTATGTGACCGCCCTGGAAAAGCTGGGCTACAAGAAGGAACAGGTGACAAAAATCCTGGTCACTCATAAGCATCCCGATCACACAGGGGAGCTCAGAAGCTTCCCCAAGGCGAAGATTTACATTTCCCGGATTGAAGCAGACGCCATGGACTTGCAGGGGGATAATGTTGTCCGGGTGGATTTCACCGATGGGGCCTATGCAAATTTTGACAAGTGCCAGAAGATTGCCGATGGCATTTACTATATCTTCGCTCCCGGACATACCACAGGCAACAGCATCATTATCGCAGAAAGTGGGGGCCTGCACTACATCATCCACGGTGATGTTACCTATACGGATGAAGCCCTCTACCAGAACAAGCTGTCCGTTGCCACCGAGGACAAGGCAGCAGCCAGGGACACCCTGAACAAGGTGCGTGCCTTTATTGAGAACCATCAGACGGTCTACTTGTCAACCCATACACCCCTGGGCTATGAGAATCTGGCAAACAAGAAGGTTGTTGACCTGAATAAGATGCCGACGCCGATTCCGCCGAAAATGGACTACGGCGAGCAAAAGAGCACGGGCAAGTACGTCTGCTCCATCTGCGGCACGGTCTATGACCCGGCCGTGGGCGACCCGGAGCACGGCATCCCCGCAGGCACGGCCTTTGAGGATTTGCCCGCAGATTGGAAATGCCCGGTCTGCAAGCAGGGGAAGGACAAGTTTAACAAGGCGTAAAGCATGAGGTGTATATTTGGGAGAGATAGCAATGACCGATCAGGAAGTAATCAATGCTTTCCATATTATGTGGGACAATTTTCCCGAGCCGGTGACCATCACCCAGCGGAGCAGGGAGATTATCGCCGTTAATGCCAAGGCAGCGGAACTGGGCTTAAAGGCCGGGATAAAGTGTTCCTCCATCGGTAAGCCCGAGGATCACAAGGGCTGCCTGTGCAATCAGGCCATTGATGAAGGGAAATCCGTGCATGTTGCCTACGAAGGCCCCCAGGGCAAAGCCTATGGCTTTTGGACACCTATCACGGAGCGCCCGGAATGGATTCTCCATTTCAGCGTGGGCAGGGTAGCTGAGTACCGGGAATTGAAACGTTAAACGCAGCCTGGCAGGCCGGGAGGGCTTGTCAGGTTTTTTTTGCTCCACTAAAAGCAGGTAGAAATGAATAAAAGTCGAATTTGTCATACATGTATATATAAAATTTTAAATGGTATGGCGATATGTTGGCTGAAAGCAGGTGCGAACTATGTTGGACAGGGAATTTTTTAGAAAACTGCAACAGCTTCAGCCAGGGAGGGACAATAAGGTGCTTACCGTGCTGGACGCCCCCCATCGGGGGGCTAAGGCCCTGATGTCTGCCGGTGAGATTGTGTGGCAGCGTGATGATAAGGGCTTCTTCCGGCAGACTGGCAAGCAGGCTGCTTTGTTTACGGATTATATTTACGGAGAGCGTAAACTGGTCATTTGCGGTGCAGGCACAGTGTCGCTGGCGCTGATCTCCATAGCGAGAATGCTGGACTTTAACATTACCGTGATTGAGGATCGCCGGGAATTTGCAGACGCTGCCCGTGCAGCAGGAGCCGGGCGGGTTATTTGCGCAGACTTTGCCAAGGCTCTGGCGCAGGTGGAGGGAAACGACAATACTTATTTTGTGGTGATGACCAGGGAGCATCGCTGGGATGCAATCTGCTTGCAGGCCATTATGCAAAAGGAGGCTGCCTATGTGGGGGTAATGGGCAGCAGGCGCAGGACAGAGCTCTTGCGGAAGAGCCTTCGCGAGCAGGGAATTTGCCGGGCAGCGGTGGATAGTCTGCATGGGCCGATTGGCCTTGATATCGGTGCGGAGACGGAAATGGAAATTGCCCTTTCGACTGCGGCTGAAATAATAAAAGTCAGCAGGCACAGGAACAGTTTTCCTGCTGTGTTATGCGAGGCCGCGCTAAAGGCCAGGCAGCCTTTTGTGCTGGCCACCATCACTGCCCGTCAGGGGTCAGCGCCACGGGATGCAGGGGCTAAGATGCTGATTTTTGCCGAGGGTATTGTGTCAAGCATCGGCGGCGGCACTTTGGAGGCCCGGATTATAAAACGGGGCCGGAAGATGCTGGCAGATGCGGAAGGGCAGGATGTGTGGGAACAGGTGGATTTGACCGGGACAGGGGACATGCTGTGCGGCGGCATTGTCGATGTGTTGCTGGAATATGTTGATCCGGCAGAGAAAATCTGAGGGGGGAGCAGCATGAAGAATATCAGCAAGGCTGTAGAGAAAAAAGACCACAAACAGAAAACCTCCGGCCGGGCAATGTATATCGCCGACAAGAAGCTGACAGGTGAACTGCAGGCAGCCTTTGTCCGCTCCGAACTTCCCCATGGGCGGATTTTAAAAATTGAACTGCCGCCCTTGCCGGAGGGGTATCTGGCGGTGGATGGCAGGGATTTGGCTGATAACCATCTGCAGGTGATTACGGCAGAGCAGCCTGTTTTTGCCACGGAGGAGGTCAGCTATATCGGTGAGGCGATACTTTTAATTGCAGGCCCCGATTTAGCAACGGCCAGATGCCTTTGCCGGGAAACAAAGGTGACATATGAGGAGCTTCCGGCGGTGCTGGATATGGATAAAGCAAGTGCTGCAGCCGCCCGGTATCATTTTGCCAAAGGCGATGTTGCAGCGGCTCTTGCCCGGGCCGCGCAAATTGTGGAGGAGACCTTCACCACCGGTTATCAGGAGCAGGCCTATCTGGAACCCCAGGGCGTGGCTGCCTGCTGGGATGCTGAGGAAGGGAAGATCACTGTTTACGGCAGTATGCAGTGCCCATATTATGTCCACGGGGCACTTATGCGGGCGCTGAATCTGGATGCACAGCATGTCCGGGTGGTGCAGGAGGTGACGGGGGGCGGCTTTGGCGGCAAGGAGGATTATCCTTCCCTGTTGGCCTGTCAGGCGGCTGCGGCAGCGAGGAAGGCCGGCGCGCCGGTGCGTATCATCCATAACCGCAGGGAAGATATGGCGGTCACCCCCAAACGTCATCCGGGCAAGCTTCATTATGCAGCCGCCCTTGATGCACAGCATCATATCATCGGGCTAAAAATAAATATCTGTCTGGATGCCGGGGCCTTTCCCGGTTTATCCAGCGTTGTACTGCAGCGCTCCCTGCTGTCTGCTGTCGGCGTGTACCGGGTAGACAATCTGGAGGCAGAGGGCAGGGCCGCAATAACCAACACGGTGCCAAGCGGTGCATTCCGGGGCTTTGGCGCACCCCAGAGCGTTTTTGCCGTGGAATCCCTGATGAATCATTTGGCGGCTAAGACAGGTATGACACCCCTGGCCTTCCGGCTGCTGCACGGGGTAAAACAGGGGGATGAAACGGGCACCGGCGGCCGCTATCATCACCACGTGCCGCTGCCTGACCTGATTGCCAGGGCCGAGGAACTATCCGGTTACAGCCGTAAATATGCGGAATATGCCCGGCCCCAGACAGGGCGTTACCGCAGGGGCATAGGTCTGGCCCTGTTCCTGCATGGCTGTGGCTTTACCGGCTCGGCAGAAAAGGATGTTATTCGTTCCAGGCTGATTTTACGTAAAAATGCAGATGACAGGGTGGAGATACTGGCCAGCAATACGGATATGGGACAGGGGCTTAAGACGACCTTCAGCAAGATTGCCGCTGAGGCATTGGGATTGCCGCTGGAGCGGATTATTTGCAGGAATCCCGATACAGATCGTGTACCAAACTCCGGGCCTACGGTGGCTTCCCGCTCCATTTTGATTGTGGGCAAGCTGATTGAAAGAGCTGCACGCAGGTTGAAGGCGGAATGGGTCAGCGGCCGGGAGCAGGAGGTGCAGGAGGTCTACAAGGACGATGTGCTTATTCCCTGGGATCTGGAGAAGTTCCGGGGCGATGCCTATCCCACATACTCATGGGGCCTGAACGTGGTGGAGCTGGAAGAAGACCGGCTGACCGGCATGACGAATCTTTTGGGGATCTGGGGCGTGTTTGATGTGGGGACGGTAATTGACTACACGATTATGAAAGGCCAGGCAGAGGGCGGCATCCTGCAGGGAATCGGCTACGGCTCCATGGAAAAGCTGGAAGCTCAGGGAGGGCAATTCCGTCAGGGCAGCTTTACCGATTACCTGATTCCCACCGCTATGGATACGGTGGAAAGTGAAATCGCTTTTGTTGACAATCCCTATGATGGCGGCCCCTTTGGTGCCAAGGGGGCCGGTGAGCTGACCCTGCTGGGGGGCGCGCCTGCCTATGTGGCTGCCGTGGAACAGGCAACGGGCAGGGCTTATCATGCCGTACCCCTGACACCGGAGCGTATTTTGGCGGCTGAGGATAAAGGAGGGGAGGTATAGGAAATGGTAGAATTCACTTTAAATGGCAAGAATGTAACGAGCCAGCAGCCGCCCCATACCAGGCTGCTGGATGTACTGAGGGAAGAATTCGGCCTGAGAGCCACCAAGGAGGGTTGCGGGGAGGGTGAATGCGGTGCCTGCTCGGTGCTGGTGGAGGGAATGCTCTGGAATTCCTGTGTTACCCCTCTGGCCAATGTGCGGCGGAAAAGCGTCACTACCTTGGAGGGATTTCGGGACACGGAACGATACAGGCTTCTGGAGCAGTGTTTCAGTGAGGCCGGGGCGGTGCAGTGCGGTTTCTGTACGCCGGGGATGATTATGGCTGCAGAGGCACTGCTGAGTCATAATCCCTGGCCCCTGGAGGCGGAGATCCGCGAAGCTATTTCGGGTAATCTCTGCCGCTGCACAGGCTATAACATGATTGTGGATGCTGTTCGCAGGGCAGCGGCAAAGGGGGCAGGATTATGGTAACAGCCTGTATGCCCGCTTCGGTGGCAGAAGCTCTGTACATGAAGAAAAAAGCGGGGGAAAGGGCCATGTTTGTGGCAGGCGGTACCGATATTATGCCCGCCAGGCAGACCGCTCCCGTCATGATTTACCTGCAAGGGCTGCATGACTTGTCACGGGTGTCAAGGTCGGGGACGGTGCTGAGCATTGGCGCCGGCTGCAGCTATACCCAGCTTATCCATGATGAACTGATTCCCCTGGTGCTCAGGGAGGCAATGCAAAGTATTGCCGCACCGGCGATCCGCAATGCAGGCACTTTGGCAGGCAATGTCTGCCGTGCTTCACCCGCCGGTGATACGCTGCCGGTCCTACATGTTTTGGAGGCTGTGGTTGTGGCCGGGCATTTGGCTGACAGCGGCGCAATCGTGGAACGGCGGCTTGCCATTGAGAAGTTTATTCTGGGTAATCGCAGGACGGCACTCAGGCCGGAGGAAATGGTTTTGGCGGTGGAAATTCCCTGCAGTTCCTATGAAAATCTGACCAAAATGCAGTCCTGCAAAGTCGGAGGCAGGAAAGCCCAGGCGATAGCAAAGCTTTCCTTTGCGGGGATATGCAGGGTCAAGGCCGATGTATTGCAGGATGTACGTCTTGCTTTCGGTGCTGTAGGCCCTGCCGTAGTCCGCAGCAGGGAGCTTGAAAAAAAAATCCAAGGACTTACCCTGACGGAATTGGCGGATAAGAAGAATGATATACTAAATGAATACGCTGCCCTGTTGCAGCCTCTTGATGACCAACGGTCAACTGCTGCCTACCGTCGTCAGGTGTGCCTGAGCCTGCTGGAGGATTATCTGACCTTATGAAAATTGGCGCACTTATACTGGCGGCAGGCTTGTCCTCGCGCATGGGAGCCTTTAAGCCCCTGCTGGAGCTGGCAGGAAAAACGCTGATTGAACACACCCTCGAGCCCTTTGTACAATTTGGCTGTGAGCCTGTGTTGGTTGTTACCGGCAGAGAGGCGGATGCTCTGGAGAGATTTTTGACGGAGAAGTTCGCTGCCGGAATAAGCTTTGTGCGTAACCCTGAATACGCCGTGAGTGACATGTTTGCCTCTGTGAAAATCGGCATACGGGGAATGGCAGAGGACTGTGACGGTTTTTTCCTGACACCGGCGGATATTCCGCTGATTGACAAGGAGATTCTGAGGAAAATGGCAGCCGAAACGGCACAGGTTGTGAGGCCCTCATATCAGGGCAGGGCAGGTCATCCCGTCCTGTTGCGAAAAGATGCAGCCGGGCGGATACTGGCCTACGAGGGTGCTCTGGGCTTAAAGGGAGCATTGGACAGGGAAGCACGGGCCTTTGTTGAGGCTGACAGCCGGGGAATTCTACTGGATGTTGATACATTTGAGGACTTCCATGCTATCGAGAATTTCCTGCGAAGATAAAATGAGACTTATTCAGTGGGAGTTTTAGCACTCGTTAGCATCGGATAAAATTGTGTATTATTAGGAGGTATTCAGTATGAAAAAAGTAATTGCCATCAATGGCAGCCCCAGGCGCAACGGCAACACCGCAGAACTTTTGCAGCAGGCGCTGAAAGGCGCACAGGAAGCAGGAGCGGAAACAGAGCTAGTCAATCTCTACAGCCTGAATTTCAAAGGCTGCATCAGTTGCTTTTACTGCAAGCGCAAGGACAAGGAGCACGGCACCTGCGCCATGAGGGATGATTTGTCTCCCGTTATCGAGAGGATTAAGGAAGCAGATGCCCTGATTATGGGGGCACCGGTCTATTTTATGAACCTTTCTTCGGGCATGATGGCCTTTATTGAGCGGCTGCTGTTTTCCAACTACATCTACAGCAACGAAATCCCCACGGTCTTTCCCAAGGCCCTGCCCAATGCCTTTATTTACACCATGAATATGACGGAGGAGCACGTTAAGCAGTTTGCCATACGGGAGAAGTTTGCGGTTCATGAAGGTTTTGCCGGCAAAATCCTGCAAGCGGAAACCAGGACCCTGTATGCCTGTAATACCACCCAGTTTGCTGATTACAGCAAGTATGAGTCCTCCATCTTCGACCCGGAGGAAAAAGCCGCATATCGCAAGGAATTATTTCCCCAGCAATGTGCGGCGGCCTATGAACTGGGCAAGAGCCTGCTCAATTCCTAAAGTATTTTCCTAATTTTAGCAGGCGCATTGCCTGCTCCGCTGTGTCCGTGAGATTCTGGCGGGCAGTGCCTTTCTCCATGGCTTCTTCTAACGTCACCACCTGCCGCAGCACGGGGAAGAAGGCATCTATGCCGTGCTCGTTGCACAGCCTGGCCTCCGGCGTGGCACAGCCGGAAAAGGCTATGACGGGTTTCCCGTGCTTTTTGGCAAGAGCCGCCACTCCTATGGGGGCCTTGCCCATTACGGTCTGTCCATCCAGCCGCCCTTCTCCGGTAACGACCAGGGCGGCTTTTTTTATGTGCTCCTCCAGTTTTGTTTCCCTCAGCACGATATTTATGCCTGGCTCCAAGGCAGCTTCTGTGTAGGCCAGGAAGGCAAAGCCCAGCCCTCCGGCGGCGCCTGCTCCGGGAGTCGCCGGGTCGGCCTTGGGGTATTTGGCCCGTGAAAGGCTGGCGTAGTTCTCCAGCCACTTGTCCATTTTGGCTATGTCGGCAGCGGAGGCTCCCTTTTGCGGCGCAAAGACGGCGCTGCAGCCCAGGGGGCCGCAGAGGGGATTATTTACGTCACAGGCAACCTGGAAGGTGCATTCTTTCAGAACCGGCACCACATGTTCGTCCCCTATGCGGGAGAGCCTCTCCAGCCCCAGGGCACCCTGGGGGACGGGAGAGCCTTTCTCATCCAGCATATCATAGCCCAGGGCCTGCAGCATGCCCAGTCCACCATCGTTGGTGGCGCTGCCGCCTATGCCCAGGATGAAATGCCTGCAGCCTTTGCCCATGGCATCCAGCAGCATTTCCCCCACCCCGAAGGTGGTGGTGTGGAGGGGATTTCGCTGCCCTTCCGGCACCAGGGGAAGCCCCGCAGCCGCCGCCATTTCCATGACTGCGGTTTTATTATCCGGCAAAATGCCGTAGCGGGCTGTGACTTTCTCTCCCAAGGGCCCCGTGACGCTCGCTTCCTGGAACCTGCCTCCCAGACCTACGGTCAGAGCTTCTACCGTCCCTTCGCCTCCGTCCGCCATAGGCAGCACTAAAGTTTCCGCCTGGGGGAAAACCTTCCTGACCCCGGCGCGAACAGCCTCGCCCGCCTCCAGGGAGGCGAGGCTGCCCTTGAAGGAGTCAATGGCAATTACGATGTTCATAGATATTCACCTGTCCTTGATTATGAATTATCTTTGAGGCATTGCAGGAATTCTTTCCCGTATTTTTCCAGCTTCATTTCGCCGATGCCCTTGACTTCCAGCATTTCTGCCAGCGTCCCGGGCTGCACCCGGCACATATCCCGCAGGGTGGCATCGGAGAAGACCATATAAGGGGGGACGTGCTCACGGGTGGCGATTTCCTTGCGCAGTTTCCTGAGCTTGTCAAAGAGGCTCGTATCTGCCGGGGCCTTTTCGGTCTTTGGCTTTGGCACTGCCTGCCATACTTTTTCCTGACCCTTCAGCACCGGATAGGCGGCAGGCTTCAGGGTCAGCACCGGGTATTTGCTTTCCGTCAGGGCCAGGTAGTCTGTGGCTACGAAGCGCTGTATTAGGAGCTTTATATCCGCCAGGGGCCGCTCCTGCATCAGGCCGTAGGTGGAGAGCTCGTCAAAGTGCATCTGATGCACTTTTTTGTCACGGGAGCCCTTGAGCACCTGGGCTACCAGGTTAAGGCCGAAGCGCTCATGCATGCGGTAGACGCAGGAGAAAACCTTCTGGGCATCTATGGTTACATCTATCTTTTCCAGTCCTGCCTTGCAGTTGCCGCAGTTGCCGCAGACGAGCTCGCTGCCCCTGTCTCCGAAGTAGCTGATGATGAAGTGCCGCAGGCATTCGGGGGTGTGGCAGTAGTCCACCATTTTTTGCAGGCAGCCCAGGTTGTGGCTCCGGCGCTCCTCGTTTTCCGTGGATACGTCAATGAGGTACTTCTGGGTCATGACATCCTGGGGAGAGTAGAGCAGGATACATTCTCCCGGCTCCCCGTCCCTGCCTGCCCGGCCTGCTTCCTGGTAGTAGGCTTCGATGTTCTTGGGCATATTGTAGTGGATGACGAAGCGCACGTTAGACTTGTCTATGCCCATGCCAAAGGCATTGGTGGCAATGATGGCCTGCACATTGTCGTAGAGGAAGTCCTCCTGGGCATCAGTCCTCTCTTTATCCGACAGCCCTGCATGGTAGCGGCCCACGGTGAATTTTTTCTTTTTCAGATGCTCGTAGAGCTTGTCAACTTCCTTGCGGGTGGCGGCATAGATAACTCCCGCCTCGTCGCCGTGGCTCCTGAGATATTCCTCGATGAATTTCTTCTTGTCTGCGCCCCGGCGCACTTCAAAGTAGAGGTTGGGGCGGTCAAAGCCTGTTACATGGATGCGGGGCTGCCGCAAATGCAGGAGGTTTACGATATCTGCCTTCACCTCCGGCGTGGCGGTGGCAGTAAAGGCAGAAACAAGGGGGCGGCGGGGCAGCCCTGCGATAAAGGGGGCAATCTGCCGGTAGCTGGGCCTGAAGTCGTGGCCCCATTGTGAAAGGCAGTGGGCCTCGTCCACCGCCACCATGGAGATTTCCTGCTGCTCGATGATGTATTGAAAGTAATTGGTATCCAGCCGCTCCGGGGCCACATAGACCAGCTTGTACCGACCGGCGGCAATGTCCTGCAGGCGGTCAGAGGACTCTTTGGCAGTGAGCTGGCTGTTGATAAAGGTGGCAGGCACTCCCTGTCCGGAGAGGGCATCCACCTGATCCTTCATCAGGGAAATCAAAGGGGAAATCACCAGGGTCACGCCGGGGAAAACCAGGGCAGGCACCTGAAAGCAGATGGACTTGCCTGCTCCGGTGGGCATGACGGCAAGGGTATCGAAGCCCGACAACAGGCTCTCCACCACAGGTTTCTGGGCCGGGCGGAACCCGGGATAGCCGTAGTATTTTTTTAGCAGGGACCGGGCTTCGGCAAGGTAAGGATTTTCCATTAAAACACCTGTTTCAATCAGCCTTCCCCTTCGGGGAGGGCTGTGTTGTGATTAGCTGCAATGCTTATCATAATTATAACGCGATTGTTTTCAATTATCCATTGGCAAAAGGGAAGTTTTCGCGTTTGCACACGCATTGGAAGTGTTTGGACAGGATATGTACGCTTTGAGCCGCTGCCCTTGACTTTGCCGGGTAATTGTTCTACATTATATACGATATATCTGGAGGGAGATGAGCTTTTGTCCGTAACAGCAGAATACCATGTGAATTTTTTTGACACGGATGCCATGGCTGTGGTGCACCATGCGAACTACATCCGCTGGTTTGAGATCGGCCGCGTGGAGTACCTGCGCAAGTATGGCATCACCCTGGATGATATGATGGAGGACGGTTTCGTGTTCCCCATCACGAAGATCGAGGCGAAATACCTCTCGCCGGGACACTTCGACGATGTGCTGGAAATTGAGACTACGGCCACGGCCCTGACCAAGGCCAAGATGGCCTTTTCCTACCGCGTCCTGCGTAAGGGCACGGGGGAGGTGCTGGTGACAGGACGCTCCCAGAATGTCTTTACCCGTAAGGATACGGGACATATAACCCGGCTACCGGAAAAGTATTATGAGGTTTTCGCCCGGGCTATGGCCGAGGAAAAAATGCAGGCAGAGGCATGATTCATAGGAGGTTTTTTTCTTGACATTGATTTGTTACATAGTGCTGGGGCTGCTGGGCCTTGCCCTTCTGGGGGCGCTGCTGTCCTGGGCTTATATCTGCCATGCGGGCAATGCGGATGTGGTGGTGTTGCAGGATGCTCCCTGGGAACTTGCTTCCAGGGACGATAAAAGCATGGTCATTAAGAAGAAGCTGGATTTTGTCAACCGCGGCAAGTCCTGCTCCGTCATCGTGGATGCTATTCTGCACTCCGAGCTGCCCTATGAGCAGTATGACGGCATCGAGGTGCGCTGCAAGGCGGAGCGGGACGGCTATCCCAGGGAGGATGATTATTTCGAGGCTGTCATCATCGAGCACCATGGCAAGGCGCCGGATCACATCGAGGTCTGGGCGATAGCAAAGCTGACGGCCCGCAAGGGCATGAGCCTGGAGGAAGCCCTGGCCCATATGGTGGACTTGCCAATGGATCTGGTCTGGCAGTATTCCAGCCGCGATCCGATATTCTACCGCAAGGAGCGCCTGGTGGCCACTGCCGAGGAAATTGCCGCATTGGCGGGCGTTACGCTGGTGCGGGACTGAGGGAGGGATGACGAAATGGCAGAGGAAATGAGCCTGATACCGGTGTCAACGCGCATCCTGACCGAAAAGGACGACATTGTTGACTGTATTGATAAGTATACCAAGGGCCAGGTGGGGCCTGATGACTTAATCTGCAGCGCGGAGAGCGTGGTCGCCATCACCCAGGGCCGCTTCGTGCGTCCCGAGGAACTGAAGATTACGAAGGTGGCACGCTTCTGCTGCCGCTTCATCCCGGACTACGGCAGCCTGGCCACGGCCCACGGTATGCAGTCCCTGATGGATGTGGAGGGCAAGTGGCGGGTGGCCTTTGCCCTGTTCGCGGGCTTCCTGGGGAAGCTCATAGGCCAGCCCGGCCTCTTCTACAAATGGGGCGGCAAGGAAGCGGCCATGATTGACGATGTGACGGGCACGATGCCACCTTTCGACAAGTGCATCGTTTACGGGCCGGGGGAGCCTGATGAGGTCTGCAAGCGCATTCAGGAGCGCACGGGTTGCTTTGGTGCCATGATTGCGGATGTGAATGACCTGAAGCGTTCCCGGGTGGTGGGGGTGAGCCCGCGGGTGGACGGCCCCCTGGCGGCGCAGCTGCTGCTGGACAATCCCTTCGGCAACGCATCCCAGAAGCGGCCCATTTGCATCATCAAGAACTACCGCCAGTATCAGGAATCCCAGAAACACTAGGGCGTGTTGATTAAATGAGCTTAGTCCAGATTTGTGGGGATTGGCTGTCCATGCAAGGCGACAAACCGCAGGCATAGTGGTGCTATGCTGAGGATTTGTCAACGCAGCAGGGGCAGTCAAGACCCATGAAGATGGGCTGAGTGAATTAATCAACACGCCCTAATATGCGGGGCGCACTTTTGCGTCCCTTTTCTTTTATCGGAAAGGTTAAGGTAAATGAAAAAAATCGTAATTGCTACCAAAAATCAGGGCAAGCTGCGGGAGATGCGGGAAGCTTTTGCCTCCCTGCCTGTGGAAGTCCTGTCCTTGGAGGACTTTGAGGCTTTCCCGGAGCCGGTGGAGGACGGGGCTACCTTTGAGGACAACGCCATTTTAAAGGCCCGCTACTACATGGAAAAGACCGGCTGTGCCTGTGTTGCTGATGATTCGGGCCTGGAGGTGGCTGCCCTGGGGGGCGCACCGGGGGTGTTCTCCGCACGCTATGCGGGGCAGCACGGCGACGACGAGGCGAACAATGTGAAGGTGGTGGCCCTCCTGGCAGCCCAGGGGCTGGCGGCCTCGGCAGCGGACTACCGCTGCGTGCTGGCCTACTGCGATACGGAGGGCAGGAAAATACATACGGAGGGCCGCTGCGACGGCTTTTTCGGCAGTCCCCCCAGGGGGGAGAACGGCTTCGGCTATGACCCTTATTTCTATGTGCGGGATGAGCGCTATGCGGGCCGCACCATGGCCCAGCTGACTCTGGAGGAAAAGGATGGCATTTCCCACCGGGGACAGGCCCTGCGGAAATTGGTAGCGGAATTGCATCAGCTTATAGGAGGTCTGCAATGATTATAGGTTTGGTGAGCGACAGCCACGGTGTTACGGGAAAACTGGAGGAAATGCTGAAGCTGCCGGAGGCAGCCAGGGCTGAGTGCTGGCTGCATGCCGGCGATTTCACCCAGGATGCGGATTATCTGGCCATGGTCTGCGGCAAGCCTGTGCATAAGGTGGCGGGCAACGGTGACTGGCCCACAAATGTGCCGGAGGATCTGCTGCTGGAGCTGGGAGGGCACCGCATCTACCTGACCCACGGCCATATGCAGGGAGTGCGCTCCGGCACGGGGCGGCTGGCAGACTACGCAGCCCTGCAGGGAGCGGATATCGCTGTCTACGGGCACACCCATGTGGCGGATATCACTCCCAGGAACAAGCAGGGCGTCACCGTGCTGAATCCCGGCAGTGTTGCCCGCCCCAGGGACGAATCCCGGGGTTCCTTTATGATTATGGAGCTGGAGGCGGGCAGGGAGCCGGAGGTGACGTTGATCAGGCTGTCGGATGCCCATGCCTTCAACTTTCTAAAAATGAAAAACAGATAAAAAACTCTCCCTGAAAAGCAGGAATTTTTTCATCTTGTGGCTAATATAACCATTGATAGTTATGATTGTCACATGACTGCAAATGAGGGCGCAAAAAGTGAAACGGATTCACAATTTTCAAGGCCTTGGAGCATTTGCGAATTGCTTGAAAACATGCGTTGGTTGTGCTATTATTGACAGACGTGTGATAAGTGTTATTTATGGGAGGGATTACTTTGCGAGAGTTGGACGCAAGCAGAATCACCGAGACCGTGGCACAGATGTGCAAGGAAGCGGCCTACTACCTGCCCAAGGATGTCTATGACGCGCTGAAGCGCGGCCGCGAGACGGAGAAATCCCCGGTGGGCCAGAACGTCCTGGATCAGATCATCAAGAACGCTGAGATCGCCCGCGCCGAGGATCGTCCTTATTGCCAGGATACGGGCATGACCATCGTTTTCCTGGAGGTCGGGCAGGACCTGCATATTGTGGACGGGCTGCTGGAAGAGGCGGTGAACGAGGGCATTGCCAAGGGCTATACGGAGGGCTACCTGCGCAAGTCCGTGGTGGCTGAGCCTCTCTTCCATCGCAAGAATACGCAGAACAATACGCCGGGGGTTATCTATACCAAGATCGTGCCGGGTGATCAGCTGAAGATTACGGTGGCACCGAAGGGCTTTGGCTCTGAGAACAAGTCCGGCGTGAGGATGCTGGTGCCGGCAGACGGCGTGGAAGGCGTGAAGAAGGCCGTGATGGATATTATCCTTCATGCCAGCATGAACCCCTGCCCCCCCATGGTGGTGGGCGTTGGCATCGGCGGCACCATGGATCGCGCAGCCCTGCTCTCCAAGAAAGCCCTGACCCGCTCCATCGAGGAGCGCAATCCCATGCCTGAGTACGCGAAACTGGAGGAGGAGCTTTTGGAGCTCATCAACCAGACGGGCATCGGCCCGCAACTGGGCGGCACCACCTCGGCCCTGGCGGTCAATATCGAGTGGGGCCCGACCCATATCGCCGGTCTCCCCGTTGCTGTCACGATCTGCTGCCACGCCATGCGTCACAGCCAGCGCGTGATTTGATAGCGTACTCGACGGAAAGGATTGATAGATAATGGCAGAACAGATTCGCATAGAAACGCCTTTCACGGAGGAGATGTCCCGCAAGCTGCATATCGGTGATGCCGTGCTGATTTCCGGCACCATCATCGCTGCTCGCGATGCTGCCCACAAGGCCATGACAGAGGCCCTGGCCAGGGGCGAGAAGCTGCCCGTGGATTGGAACAATCAGATGGTTTACTACCTGGGGCCCACGCCGGCTAAGCCCGGAGACCCCATCGGCTCTTGCGGCCCCACCACATCCGGCCGTATGGATGCCTACACGCCTACCATGCTGGATCAGGGCATCAAGGGCATGATCGGCAAGGGCTCCCGCTCCAAGGAAGTCGTGGAGTCCATGAAGAAGAACGGCGTGACCTACTTTGCGGCCGTGGGCGGCGCAGCGGCCCTGATCGCCAAGTCCGTCAAGAAGTACGAAGTTCTCGCCTATCCTGAGCTTGGCCCGGAGGCGGTGGCCCGCCTGACGGTGGAGGATTTCCCCGCCATCGTCGTCATCGACAGCGAAGGCAATAACCTCTATGAGGAGAACCAGGCCAAGTACCGCACACTGCAGGGGTATTGAGGCCGACTGAAAGGCTATGGGGGCTGCCCCGTTTCCGGGCAGCCCTTAGGAATAATGTTATCCAAATAGGAGGTACAGAATGATTCACTCTACTTTTTATTTGCGCCGCCTGCATTCCCTGGTGGGCCTGGTGGTCCTCGGCGGTGTCATTTTCGAGCACGTTTTCACGAACTCGATGGCACTGGGCGGCCCTGAGGCGCTGAATGGCGCTCTGGCCATGATGGAGCTCATTCCTCATCCCATCTTCCTGGCTATCGAGGTGTGCTGCATCGCAGTGCCGCTGCTTTTCCATGCCATCTACGGCATCTACATCGCGCTGCAGGCCAATAACAATCCCGGCAGGCTGGGCTACATACGCAACTGGCAGTTTGCATTGCAGCGCTGGACTGCCTGGTTCCTGGTTGTCTTTTTGATCTGGCATATATTCTATCTCCGTATTTTCACGAAGGGCATTATGGGCACGCCCATTTCCTATGAGCTTCTGCAGAGCTATTTCACGGGCAGCCCCCTGGTTGCCGCGATTTATGTCCTCGGCATGTTTGCAGCGATCTTCCACTTCTGCAATGGCATCACGACTTTCTGCATGACCTGGGGCATCGCCAAGGGCCCGAGGGTGCAGAATGTGGTCAGCGTCCTGAGCATGTGCCTCTGCGCCGCTCTCTGCCTTGTCACCCTCACCTTTATGGGCAGCTATTTCGTGATGTGACCGTAGTAAAGGAGAAAATCAATGGCTAACAAAGAAGTAAAAGTTATCGTCGTGGGCGGCGGCCTGGCCGGCCTTATGGCTACTTTGAAAATCCTTGAGGGCGGCGGCAAGGTTGACCTCTTCTCTTATTGCCCGGTGAAGCGTTCCCATTCTCTGTGCGCCCAGGGCGGCATCAATGCCTGCATGGATCTCAAGGGCGAGCATGACTCGATTTACGAGCATTTCGATGATACGGTCTACGGTGGCGATTTCCTCGCTGACCAATTGGCTGTCAAGGGCATGGTGGAAACGGCGCCGAAGATCATCAAGATGTTCGACCGCATGGGCGTGCCCTTCACCCGCAATCCTGAAGGCGCTTTGGATATGCGTAACTTCGGCGGGCAGAAGAACAAGCGCACCCTCTTTGCCGGCTCCACCACTGGCCAGCAGCTTCTCTATGCCTTAGATGAGCAGGTGCGCCGCTGGGAAGTCAAGGGCGGCGTGAAGAAGTACGAGTTCTGGGAGTTCATCAAGGTCATCAAGAACAAGGATGGCGTCGTGCGCGGCATCGTTGCCCAGAATATGAATTCCAACGAGATTGTTTCCTTCCCCGCTGATGTGGTCATCCTGGCCACCGGCGGCCCGGGCCAGGTCTTTGGGCGTTGCACGGCTTCCACCATCTGCAACGGCTCCGCCGTGACCTCCGTCTACAAGGACGGCGCCCATCTGGCTAACCCTGAGTTCATCCAGATCCATCCCACCGCTATCCCCGGCTCCGACAAGAACCGCCTGATGTCCGAGGCTTGCCGCGGCGAGGGCGGACGCGTCTGGGTGTGGCGTGAGAACCCGGAGACCCACGAGAAGGAGCGCTGGTACTTCCTGGAGGATATGTATCCGGCTTACGGCAATCTGGTGCCCCGTGATGTGGCCTCCCGCGCCATTTACAAGGTTTGCGTGCATATGGGCCTGGGCATGCACGAGCCGAACCGCGTGTATCTGGATCTTTCCCATATCCCCAAGGACTACCTGGAGCGCAAGCTGGGCGGCATCCTGGAGATGTACGAGGACTTCGTGGGCAAGAGCCCGGCTGAGGTGCCTATGGAAATCTTCCCCTCCGTCCATTATTCCATGGGTGGTATCTGGGTAGACCGCAAGCACCACACGAACATTCCGGGGCTCATGGCTGCCGGCGAGTGCGACTACCAGTATCACGGTGCCAACCGCCTGGGTGCTAATTCCCTCCTTTCCGCTACCTATTCCGGCATCGTGGCAGGCCCGGAGGCCCTGCGCCTGGCCAGAAGCGGCGAGCTGGGCGAGCCCCTCACCGATGCCGAGATGGAGGCAGCCCGTCAGGAGTGCGTGAAGGAATTCGATGCCATCCGCAATATGAATGGCCCGGAGAATGCCCACAAGCTTCACCATGAGATGGGCGAAATCATGTATAAGTATGTGTCCATCGAGCGCGATAACATCGGCCTCGACCAGTGCCTGAAGGAGCTCAAGGGCATCCTGAAGCGTTGGGACAATATCGGCGTCACCGACCATGGCAACTGGGCCAATCAGGAAGCCATGTTCGTGCGCCAGCTCCGCAATATGATCCTCTATGCCATGGTCGTCACCAAGGGCGCCCGCTGCCGCGACGAATCCCGCGGTGCACACGCGAAGATTGTGCTGGATGAGTCGGGCAACCGCGTGACTACGCCAGACGGCGAGCTGGTCTTCATGGGCCGCGATGATGAGCATTTCATGCAGACTACCATCGTGGATTATGACCCGAAGACGGAAGAGCCGCAGGTCTCCTACATGGAGTTCGACCACTCCCTCATCAAGCCGCGTGCCCGTAACTACGCCGTGGCCAAGAAAGAGTAATAGCTGGAGCTCGAAGGAGGATATACTATAATGGCAGAACAGAAGAAAGTCAGACTCGTCATCGAGCGCCAGGACGGCCCGGAAGCGCAGCCGTACACACAGGAATTCGATGTCGATTACCGCCCGGGCCTGAATATCGTTGCGGCCCTGATGGAGATCCAGAAGAACCCGGTGACCGTCGATGGCAAGCGCGTTCCCCCCGTTGTCTGGGAGTGCAACTGCCTGGAGAAAGTCTGCGGCGCCTGTATGATGGTTATCAACGGCAAGCCGCGGCAGGCCTGCTGCTCCCTGGTGGATAATCTCACGCAGCCCATCCGCATCGCACCGGCCCGCACCTTCCCGGTCATCCGCGATCTCCTGATTGATCGCTCCGTGATGTTCGAGAGCCTGAAGAAGATCCAGGGCTGGGTCAATGTGGACGGCTCCTGGGAGTCCACGGACGCTCCGCGCCAGAATCCCTACACGGCGGCCACCGCCTATGAGATTTCCCACTGCATGACCTGCGGCTGCTGCCTTGAGGCCTGCCCGAATGTGGGCCCCCAGTCCGATTTCATCGGTCCGGCACCCACTGTCCAGGCCTACCTTTTCAATCTCCATCCCCTGGGGGCTTACGATGCGCCGAAGCGCCTGAATGCCCTGATGGAGAAGGGTGGCATTACCAGTTGCGGCAACTCCCAGAACTGCGTGGAGGTCTGCCCGAAGAATATCAAGCTGACCACCTATCTGGCCCAGTTGAACCGGGATGTGAACAAGCAGGCCCTGAGGAATATCTTCAACGAGTAAAAGGCCTATATCGCGCGAGTGGGGGCGGAGCGAAGCGGTATCCCCCACTCACAGGAATTCAATTCACGCGCTACGGGCTTGTCGTGCTTCTCGAACTACCGGCGTGGATTGAAACAACAATTAAAATACAGTTTTCTGTATATGTATACAGGAGTGCAGTCTTGCGCTCCTGTATTTTTTTGCAACAGGGAAGGAAAAAAGCTGCCCTGTCTTGAATAGTAAACTTAATCGGAATGACGAATATCTAGATGAGGGTGGTCAAGTTATGCAGAAAATGGCTCGTGTGCAGCTTTCCCCGAACCTCAAGCGCTTCAAATTCTTTTTCGACCTCTTGAAGCGTACAACGGATAATTATATTTTCCTGACGGATCTTCAGGAAAATATTGTGCTGCTGTCCCCAAACATTGTGCAGGATTTTGACCTGCCGGGGGAAATACTGGAAGATTTCGACAGATATTGGATGCCCCTGGTGCATCCGGAGGAGAGCGAAGCATACGCGGAATCCATCCGCGCTGTTATCGTGAACCGCACTTCCCGGGAGCACGCTTTCGAGTACCGGGTGAAGACCCGCAAGGGGGAGTACGTCTGGATACGCTGCCGGGGGATTGTCGGCACGGATCGGGAGGGGAGGCCCAGCATCTTCACCGGCGTGATGACCCGCATGGCCCAGCGTAACCGGGCTGATGAAGTGACAGGTCTTTTGAACAAATACCAGTTTGAGCATGCCGTGAAGTCAGCCCTGGCTGAGTACAGGGCCACGGGGGAGGGCGGTGCCCTCATTGTCTTCGGCCTGGATAATTTCAAGATTATCAATGAGACATACAACCGTGTGATTGGCGATCAGGTGCTGAAACGGGTCGCACGGCAGATCGAGGAAGTTCTGCCGCCTGCGCTGACCCTGTACAAGCTGGACGGCGACGAATTCGGCATTGTCTATCCCCAGGCCACCGAGCAGGATGTGGCGGATCTTTTCCTGTCCATCCAGGGCTGTCTTTCGCGCCCCCAGGAGATGGACGGACATCAGTATTTCAACACTGCCTCGGCGGGCACGGTCATGTACCCCTCGGCAGGCAAGGACTATCTGGTGCTCCATAAGCATGCCGAAGCCGCCATGGACATAGCCAAGCGGGAGGGCAAGAACCGCAACTGCATGTTCAGCAAGGAACAGTACAACCGCTGGGTGCGCTCCATCACCATGCGGGACAGCCTGTGGGACAGCGTGGAAAATGGCTGCGAGGGATTCCAGCTCTTTTACCAGCCCCAGGTGGCGGCGGGAGACAGGGAACTGGTGGGAGCGGAGGCCCTGCTGCGCTGGAAGAACGCCAAGGGCCGCATGGTGGCACCCATGGAGTTCATTCCCATACTGGAGGAGACCAAGCTTATCATTCCCGTGGGCAAGTGGATTTTCGAGGAAGCGGTGCGCACCTGCAAGGCATGGCGGGAGGTGCGGCCCCATTTCTCCGTCAGCGTGAACCTCTCCTATGAGCAGGTGAAGGAACTGTCCTTCAAGGAATTTGCCCTGGATTGCCTGGAGCGCTACGGCCTGCCCTCGGATGCCATCATCCTGGAGCTGACCGAGAGCAAGATCGTGGCAGACTGGAATTTCGTGAACAAGCAGTTCAATGCTTTCCGCGAGCAGGGCATCCGCATTGCCATGGATGATTTCGGCACCGGCTATTCCTCCTTGTCCTCCCTGAAGAATCTTTCCTGCGATATCGTGAAGATTGACCGGGAGTTCGTAAAAAAGATTCTGGAGAATGAATTTGACCGGGAACTGGTGGAGTCAGTAGTCTCCCTCTGCCACAGCATAGGCATCAGGGCCTGCATTGAAGGCGTCGAGGCCGAGGAGGAGTACACGCTGCTGCGTGACCGCTGCCAGGCCGATGCCATCCAGGGGTATCTCTTCGGCCACCCGGAGAGCGAAGATAATTTCCGGGAGAAATTCCTCTGCGGCCCCCGTGAACTGGCCCCCACTGCTCCGCCCCAGTCCCACTAAAAAAGCAAAATAAAACGGGCTGAAATCTTCAGTCCGTTCTATTTTGCGCAAAAAAACGCTCAATCCCCATGTCCGCCCCCTGGGGGGCGGGGGACCGCCGCAGGCGGTGGTGGGGGGCGCAATCTGCCTAATCATCAAAGAAAAATCTCTTAGGCCGCTTGGCCTCCCAGGCCATTACGGCTTCCAGTACCGACCCGCCGATGCAGCGCGCCTTGTCCGAGATGGTGTAGCAATCCTCCTGGCTCATGCTGGGATGGATGTCAGCTATCTTTTGGCCCTCTGCCACTGTCAGCCCGCTGTGGATGGCGCCCCGCAGCACGCCGTCAATAGTGGCATCCACCCGGACTTTGCCCCCTTTTGTCTGGATTTCCGCCAAAGGGTCGCCCTTTTTTACCATCAGGGTGATGCCCTGCAGGAGCTTTACCTTGCCTGCAGCCGGGGCAAAGACCAGGTGCTCGAGATTGGCGGGATCGCCGATAATGCCCCCGTCGCTCTGCTGGTCACGGTAGGAATAGCCTTCATATATGAGGCGCCCCAGATTATGGCCGCGCATCGTCTCCACTACCACATCCACATCACGGCCGGCACAGAAGCCGGGCCCCAGGGCAATCGTGTGCTCTGCCATCTTGCGGTTGGTGCCTGCCACATTGCCATGGCGCAGCAGGGCATCCACCACCACCCTGGGCTCCAGTTCCTTGATGCACTTGGCGCCGGGGTCTTTCAGCATCACCAGCTCGCCTTTCTTCAGGCGTTTTTTGGCCTCTTTCTCATTCTTGGCGAGATAGCAGACGACACGCTCCACCTCCGCCTCCCCCTTGTACATGGCATCGGAGAAGGAAACCTTGCGGCGGGTAGCGGTGGGCTCGGCCTGCTCCAGCACCAGCACCCTGAATCCGGCCCGGTACAGGCAATGGATGGCACCGGAAGCAAGCTCGCCTCCGCCGCGGACAATAACCAGACGCTTCATAGTATATGCAACTCCCTCGAATATCCTGTTTTAACAGCCTTGCAAGCTCATTATATAATATCATGGAGCCACTGTTCAAGCGCAGGGGAATGGAAAATTAAAAAATAAAAAATAAAATTAAGCATTGCAATAGTCTGAACAAAATGCTATAATAAGAACATCAAGAAGGGACGGGCTTCCAAGCCGAGGGGGGTTGAGCCGTAGCAGGGTGATAGTCCCGCAGGTTGGGTGCCGGGCCGAAACAGGCTCTCTTCAAGAGTTAGGCGCTTACAGTCTTTCAGGAAAGGATGTGGGTGTTTATTGGAGATTTCTTGCCGTGAAGCTCCTTAGGGATTTTGGCTAGGAAGTGTAAAGGTGAAGTAAAGTGCTCCCATTGTGCCGTGGAGCGTGGTGATGGCTGGTTAGGCAGCCGCCAGGCGCAGGTATGGCCGTTGGGTGCAGGGCGCACAACGCCGAAGCCCCGCAGGAGTGAGTAATCCCGTGCAGTCTTTACGCATCGAACCCATATCGAGAGACCGCAGTTACTTAGGGCCGTTATCGGTGACGGCGAGGATGGATTGTGTACACGAACTGTGATTATGAATCACTAATGTTTGGGCCAGACATTCATCAGGATAATGCAATCACTTCGCATGGTTCCTGCTCGAGAGGGAATCACGCAGACAAACGAATAAGAAGGGTAATTTGATATCTATGTATTCTATGATACAGAACGTATAAGGCGGCTTGCATCGCGTAAGGCATGCAGGCCGCTTTTTCTGTCCGCCCCCAGGGGGGGCGGGGGACCGCCGCAGGCGGTGGTGGGGGGATGCCGCACGATGAAGGCGGTGGTGGGGGGAGAAGCAGCAAATAGTATATTGCCTAATGATCCTCATAGGGTCTTACCCTGAGAGTCAGGCCGCGCTGCTCACAGATTGCGCGGCATTTTTCTATATCCTCGGGACTGGTCACATGATCCACAACGGTCAGCACCACCTGGGGCACCCAGGGCAGGCAGTGCTCCGCGAAATTGAGCATTGCCTCATAGGACTTGGGCCCGAATTTTGCCCTGGTGAGGGCGTAATACTCCTGGGCGGTGGCGGCGTTCAGGGAGATGGAGACCGTATCCAGCAGCCCCCGGAACTCCTGGGCGATGGGGCGGCCATGCTGCAGCTCCCCCAGGCCGTTGGTATTCAGGCGGGTGGGATGCTCCGGGTAATGCTGCTTCACAAAGCGTAGCAGCTCCAGCAGCACCTCCAGCCGCATGGTGGGCTCCCCAAAGCCGCAGAAGACGATTTCCGCCAGCTTCTCCCAGGGAGCCGCTTCCAGCTCCCTTTCCACCTCGGCAACGGTTGGCTCCTGCTTCAGCCACAGGGAATGCTGCTCGGCCATCTGTTTCAGGTTGCGCAGGCAGAAGGTGCAGGCGCAGTTGCACTGGTTGGTGATATTGATATAGAGATTGCGGCGGCCTTCCGGCTGCAGCTTCAGGCTTTCCTCCAGCGGCAGGTATTTGCCGCCCTTATGGGTTGCATATATCAGCATTTTATAGTTCTCCTGTTTTATACCGACATGCAGCAGATTGTACCGATTCCATGTCCGCCCCCTTGGGGGCGGGGGACCGCGAAAGCGGTGGTGGGGGTGGTAAACGGTATATTCTATGGCTCGTCAGTGCAATTCCGTCAGGTATTCTTCGAAGGGCAGCCCGTAGTTCCAGGGCAGATCCAGCTCCACCGCGAACTCCAGGCAGCGGTTGATAAAGCTTGCCGCCTTCTGTACGGCCTTTTCCAGCGGCTCCCCCTTGATGAGGGAGGCTCCCACGATGGCGGCAAAGGCATCACCGGAGCCGGAACGGTCGCCGCCGATTTTAGGCGCAGCCAGCACCCTGCCCCGTCCTCCTTCGTAGAGGAAGTTTTTGATTTTGTCCTCTCCCTCGTGCAGCCCTGTGATAACCACCTGGGCAGGCCCGTGCTCTGCCAGCCCTTTCGCCATGCGCTCCAGTTCCCTGTCTGTCACTTTTCCGTCCTGGGGGTAGGGGATATCCAGCAGTTCACAGGCCTCCGTAAGGTTCGGCGTCACCAGATCCGCTACAGAGAGCAGGCGCCGCATTTCCCGGCACATGGCCGGCGTGTAGGATTTGTAGAGTTTGCCATGGTCGCCCATCACCGGGTCCACCATCACGCGGGTGTCCGGCCCCTTGAACATGCGGATAAAGTCAATGACGATCTGGATCTGTTCCTCCGAGCCAAGAAAGCCCGTCATAATGCCGTCGAAGTCAAGCTTGTTCTGCTGCCAGCTTTCCATATAGGGGCGCATGTGTGAGGTGTAGTCATCCATATAGTGCTCGGGAAAGCCCGTATGGACGGAGAGCAGCGCCGTGGGCAGGGGGCAGGCCTGGATTTTCAGCGCCGAGATCAGGGGCAGCTCCACCGCCACCGAGCAGCGGCCGAAGCCTGTGATATCATTGACCAGCGCGATGCGTTTCTGTCTTTTCATCGGTTATCCACCTTATCCAGTGCGGCCAGATCATGGCGGGCAAATCTTTCCCAGGCAAGCTGCTCGAATTTCGTGCCCGGCCGCCCGTAGTTGGCATAAGGGTCAATGGAAATGCCGCCCCTGGGCAGGAATTTGCCCCAGACTTCGATGTACTTCGGCTCCATCAGCTTGATAAGGTCTTTCATCACCACATTTACCACATCCTCATGGAAATCCCCGTGGCTGCGGAAGCTCACCAGGTAAAGCTTCAGGGACTTCGACTCCACCATGCGCACATCCGGCACATAGGAGATATAGAGGGTGGCGAAATCCGGCTGCCCCGTGATGGGGCACAGTGCCGTAAATTCCGGGCAGTTGAACTTCACCCAGTAATCATTGTCCCGGTGCTTGTTCTCAAAGGTTTCCAATATCTCCGGGCAGTAGTCATAGTGGTATCTGACCTTCTTTTCGCCCAGCAACGTGATTTTTTCCTCAGCCTTGTCGCGCATTGATCTTCTCCCTTGCTATACTTGTTGACAAAAAAGCCTTCCCCCTTGGGGAAGGGGGACCGCGTAAGCGGTGGATGAGGTTCGCTGTCAAGAGGAATAATTTTCTTTAGCGAGTATATTAAAGCCATTCCTCCTAATCATAAGACATTGAAGAAGCAAAAGCAACTACTTGTGCAATACGGCAGGGAAAAGGCCGCTCCGGGTCGAAATGAAAAAGCGGGAGGGGTATTGATGCTTAATGTCTGTCAGGCCCTGCTGGATTTTATCTTTCCGTCCCACTGCCCCCTCTGCGGAGCCTATGTGGAGACCCAGGGCGGTTTCTGCCCGGAGTGCCTGGCAGGAGCCTTGGACGTGCGCCCCCTGGCCCTCCCGCCAGACTCTCCCCTGGCCGGGGCGTGGGCCCTGGGGCGCTACCGGGGAGGGCTGGCAGCCCTGATTAAGCGCCTGAAATACAAGGGTCAGCGGTCTGCGCTGCCTTACTTCCATACCTTCCTGGAGGCCTGCGAAAACAAGCTGCCCCAGGAACTGCGCAGCATCCTGGCTCCCGGCAGCGGCTGGCTCCTGGTCCCGGTGCCTCTCCATAGGGACAAGGAAAAACAGCGGGGCTTCAACCAGGCAGAACTGATTTTCCATGACTGGCTGGCCGCCAGGGGCCTCAGCACCCAGCCCCTGCTCCGCCGCTGCCGCCCCACACGTCCCATGTACGAGCTTTCCGCCGGGGAACGCAGGCAGAATCTTAAGGATGCCTTCGTCCTTGCGGATGAAGGGGCAGCAGGGAAATCTGGCATCCTGCTGCTGGACGATATAATCACTACAGGCTCTACCCTCAGTGAGTGCGCACGGGTTTTGAGAAAGGCGGGAGCCGCCAGGGTGGAAGCACTGGTGATTGCCAGTGATAAGGAATGATTTGGGGGCGAGATATTGAAAGGAAAAGGTACAGAAGAGCTGCTCGGCGCGATGGAGAAATTCAGCAGGATGGTGTATGTAGCGCGGCGGTTTTCATACCAGAAGCTGTACGATACATTGGAACCGGTTTTTCATGAGCATGGCTGGCGCGAAGCCGAGCGGCGGGGAAGTGAAAATATTCTCGTCATCAGCCTGGATCAAGCCGGTGACAATGTTATTATGAGTGCTTTTGTCAGGGAACTGAGGAGGAATTTTCCCAAGGCCAGGATAGCGATGCTGGTCAGGTCTTACCTGGCCGATTTGTGGAGGCTCTGCCCCTATATCAACGAGTTGCTGGTTTTTGAGCCGGGCCTGGAGGAGAATGCGCTGGATTTTTTGCAGCGTGCGACAGCTCTGTGCCGCGAAAAGCTTTGGCCGCTGCATTTTGACCGGTGCTATATGCCTAAGTGGGGGGACGAAAAAGGGGAATTCCGCACTTTGGCCTATCTCTCCGGGGCAGGCAAACGGATAGGCTACAGCAATCGCAATTATGAGGTATATGTGCCGGGACTGCAGAATGATTCAGGCGGAGAGGAACTGCTGACGGAGCATCTGGTTTCACCGCCGGAACTGTTGCATGAAGTCGAGAGAATGCTATATATGCTGCAATACGAAGGCTTTAAGTGCCCTGAGACCCGCACGGAATGCTGGCTGGGAACGGGAGATATCATATCTGCCAGGGAAATGCTGGCACCGTTTTTGTCTGCAGGCAGGGAGCAGAAACTGCTGGCTTTGGGCATAGGGGCAGGTGATCGGGGGCGCTGCTATCCTGTGGCTCAGTACTTGGATGCCTTGCGGGAACTCAGAAAAGACGACTGGCAAGCTGTAGTCGTGGGCGGGCCGGGTGAACATGAGGAAGGTGCCTGGCTTGCTTCCCAATCTGCGGGCCGGATTATTGATCTGACCGGGAAAACCAGTCTGCGCGAGCTGGCTGCCGTCATTTCCCTGTGCGACCTTTACCTGGGCAATGACACGGGAGCCATGCACATGGCCGCGGCCCTGGAAGTACCTATCGTGGCAGTATTTCGGGAGGCGCTAAGTTGTGACGGCTTGTACGAGGGACGCATACGCGGCCTTGCAAGCGAATACGCCCGTTTTCGTCCCTGGCAGGCGGAGAACATCTGCCTGAGACCACAGGAGCCCCTGGGAGAGTGCGCGCAAGAAGTATGCTATGGCTTCTGCAAGCATGGGGAAAAGCCCCATTGCATAACACAGGTAAAATCGGAGGAAGTGGCGGCGGCAGTGCGGGAACTGTGGCAGAAGCGCGGTGGTAAAACTGTGAGATGATTCGCTGATATTAAATTACATTCAAATCCGGCGCATTGACTAAAGAAAATTCCGGCTAGGGTGGAGGTTGTTATGGCTTACAATGAAGCAATAGAGCATTCCAGATATGAGATCATCAATGGCGAGGAAGTTATGCTGGCAAGACCTGTGCTTGACCATATCCGTATAATTCGGTGTCAAGGAATACTGGCTGGTCAATCCCAAGGATAAGTCCGTGACGGTTTATCATAACAGGGATGGCAAATTTGTTTTGGACAACTTTTATGCTATCATGGAGGATTTCGAGTCCAGAGGCATGTCAGAGGCGGAAAAGTCTGACCATACGCTGAAATTAAAACTTTCCCTTTGTGATGATTTCGTTGTGGATGTCCGGGAAATTTTTGATAAGGTCAACACGCATTAGGAAAGGCTTGTATAATGAAGTGAGCTTCTGTATAATGTACGAATAGCATTGTAAATAATTGTCCTTTCCAAAAGGAATTTTGTCAAGGGAGGTTTCATATTGAAAATGAATGGTGCCCAGGCTGTGCTGGAAAGCCTGAAGAAAGAGGGCGTCGAGGTCGTGTTCGGTTATCCGGGCGGGGCTGTGCTGACGCTGTATGATGCTGTTTATAAGAACAAGTTCCCCCATATCCTGACCCGGCATGAGCAGGGGGCGGTGCATGCGGCGGATGGCTATGCCAGGGCTACGGGGAAAGTGGGGGTGGTCTTTGCCACCTCCGGGCCGGGGGCCACAAATCTGGTGACAGGCATTATGACGGCCATGATGGATTCCGTGCCCCTGGTCTGCATTACGGGGCAGGTGGGCAATCCCTACATCGGCAAGGACTCCTTCCAGGAGGCCGATGTCTCTGGCATTACCACGCCCATTACAAAGCACAACTATCTGGTGAAGAAGGCCGCAGAACTTCCCAGGGTGCTGAAAGAGGCTTTCTACATCGCCCGCACAGGCCGCCCCGGCCCGGTGGTTATCGACGTGGCCAAGGATGTCTTTGATACGGAAATCGACTATAAATATCCCGAGCAGGTGGCCCTCAAGGGCTATAAGGGCGAAAATCCGGGGAAGGATTCGGAAATAGAGAAGGTGGCGGAAGCCCTGCGGAAGGCCAGGAAGCCCCTGATTTTCACCGGCGGCGGCGTAAATATTTCGGACACGACTCCTAAGCTCCGTGCCATCGTGGAGCGGCTGGGGGTTCCCACTGTTTCCACCCTGCTGGGGATTGGCACTATTCCCGCAGATGCGGAGGGCTTTCTGGGCATGGCAGGCATGCATGGCTCCTATGGTGCAAATATGGCCATTCAGGGCTGCGACCTCCTGCTCTGCATCGGCATGCGCTTCTCGGATCGGGTGACGGGCAAGGTCTCTGCCTTCGCGCCCCATGCAAAAATTGTGCATTTTGAGATTGACCCTGCCGAAGTCAATAAGAATGTGGAGGTGGATCTGCGGGTCAGCGGCGATTTGCGCTGGTCTCTTGAGCACCTGCAGGCAAAGCTTGACACCCTGCCGGATGATTTTCGGGGCCGCTTCCGTCCCTGGCTGGAGGAAGCCAAAGGCAAGGCGGCGGAGCATCCCTTCGGCTACAGGGAAGCAGGGGAGACCATCAAGCCCGGCGCCCTTATTGAGAAGGTCAGTGAGCTTTGCAGCCGGGACACCATCGCGGTGACGGATGTGGGCCAGCATCAGATGTGGGCCGCCCAATTCTTCAAGGTCTATGAGCCTCGCCATTTCCTGACCTCCGGCGGCGCCGGCACCATGGGCTACGGCCTGCCGGCAGCCATGGGAGCCAAGCTTGCCTGCCCTGATGCGCCTGTGGTGCTCTTTACCGGCGATGGCTCCATTATGATGAACTGCCAGGAATTTGCCACCATCGCGGACAATGATATTGATATCAAGGTGATTGTGGTGCATAACTCAATCCTGGGCATGGTGGCCCAGTGGCAGCGTCTGTTCTATAACCACCACTACTCCCAGTCCGAGCTGAAGGGCAAGACGGATTTCGTCAAGCTGGCAGAGGCCATGGGGGTCAGGGGCGCGCGCCTGACGAAAAAAGAGGAACTGGACACTCTGCTGCCCCGGCTTTTGGCAGAAAAAGGCCCCCTGCTGATAGATGTCATTGTGCCGGAGGATGAAGATGTCATCCCCATGGTGCCGGGGGGCAAGCGGCTGGATCAGATGGTGCTGGGAGGCGGTGAGTGAAATGAAGAAAAAAGAAAAGACGGAGAAGCATCTGCTGGCGGTGCTGGTGGACAATAAGCCGGGGGTCCTGACCCATGTGGCGGGGCTTATCAGCCGCCGTGCCTTTAATATAGAAAGCATTTCGGCAGGCTATACGGAGGAGCCGGATGTTACCCGCATCAATATCGTGGTGACGGTGGAGGACGAGAACGAGCTGAACCAGGTCATGAGCCAGTTGGGCAAGCTGATCGATGTTATCAAGATTGTCAATATGACCCGGCTGGAATCCATTGCCAGGGAACTGGTGCTTATCAAGGTGCATGCGGGCAAGGCGGCCCGGGCCGATATCAAGAACATCGTGGAAATCTTCCGGGCGAAAATCGTGGATATAGGCCCCGAGGATATCGTGGTGGAGCTGACCGGCCAGCAGTCCAAGATTGACGGCTTCATCGAGATGCTCTCCGAGTATGAGATTATAGAAATCGCCCGTACCGGTGCCATCGCCCTTTCCCGTGGCGTACTGGCGGCGAAGGAAATGTAATCTGCCCCAAAAGAAAAAAGAGGATTTTGGGGACGGGCCGCGAATAGAAGAAGCATCAGGTATTATTAAGCATCATCAGGCGGGTTTTCTTCGGAGCTCAGTGAAGGAGAGGATAAAGATGTCAGGAAAAGTCAAGAACTGCCCGCGCTGCGGCAAGCTGTTCGCGGATTACGGTGCCCATATCTGCCGCGACTGCGAGGACAAGGAACGTGAGCTGGAGAGTGTAGTCGTTAACTATGTGCGCGACCATCCAAAATGCAAGATAGCGGAAATCATAGAGGAAACCGGTGCCCATGAGACTATGATCAAGCGCCTGATACGGGAGGGACGCTTTGAGCAGGTGGGCGTGAAGATGACCTACCCCTGCGAGAAATGCGGCGCTCCCATCCTGACGGGCAAGATTTGTGCCCAGTGCTCTGAGAAGATGCGCAAGGAAGTCCAGGGCCAGGCATCCCAGATCGTGGCGGCTCGTCAGGCAGCCAATGCGGCCAGAGGCCAGGGCATGCACTCCAAGGACATTAAGGGACGCTAACCCCATAATATTAAGGTTTTACAGGCTCTTTAGTTGCAAATGCAAGAAAAACGCCGAAAAACAGAGCAAATGGAAGCTAAATACCTTTAAACATGGAAAAGCAGGAGTTAAGTCTCCTGCTTTTTTCTTCGATAAGTATGCTAGAAGACATGCCAAGGGAGGAGTTTACTCCGGGCATGGCAATAGCATAAGGTGGTGAAAGTAATGTTAGTGAACAACAACAGTGCCCTGCAGGCTCTTGCGAGCCTCTATGCCAACGATTCCGCCAAGGGAGCACGCCGTGCGCGGGCAGCAGAGGATGTGCCCAGCTTCAAGGATGAGCTCTTTATCTCCAAGGAGGCCCAGAGCTTCAGCGATATGCTGAGCGAGCTGAAATCCATGGGTGAGGTGCGTACTGACAGGGTAGAGGCATTAAGCCGGCAGATGGCAGGCGGTGTGTATGAAGTCAATGCGGAAAATGTCGCGGCCAGCATGCTGGACGGACTGCGCTTTTGATGGAGGGGTAATATGTGGCAGGAGCTTCTGGACATACTGACCAAGCTCGGCAAGGAATATCAGGCACTGGCAGGGCTGGGGCAGCAAAAGCATGCGGCGCTTGTCGGTGTCGACCTGAAGACACTGGAGCGGCTCCTGAAGCGTGAGGAGGATATCGCAAAGTCCGTCCAAGCCTTGGAACAGCAGCGCCAGGCCTTATTCATCCGTTTATACAAGGCAGTTCCCTCAGCTTCTAAGGAGATGCAGGCCAGGGATATCTATAAACTGGCCTCACCTCCCTTCCCTGGGAGGCTCCAGGCAGCCCATGACCAGTTGGGACGCCTGGCAGACCAGGTCAAAGAGCAGAGGGAAGTGAATAATCTGCTGGCACAGGGAGCACTGGGGGCGGTAAATGTCCGCCTGGGCCAGATTGGCGGCACCTCCGTAGATCCAATTTACGGCCGGGGCGGCGGCGAGCACGTTTCCCACCATCAGAACTTTGAATTCAAAGCATAGCGTTATAGTCCGCCCCCTCAGGGGGCGGGGGACCGCGAAAGCGGCGACGCGAAGCTAGTCCTCGTGAGGATGGTGGGGGGTAATGCGATTTCTTGCCCACGGCGGTGGTGGGGGACAACCGTTACGATTTCTTGCCCACGAAGGAATACTATATGGCAAACAATGAACAATCTCAAATCAGGGACGCGATAGCACTCCTGCGCCGGCAGCTGCTGCTCTCCACGGGCTGCCTGGAGAAATTCCAGGCTTTAAAATCTGCCCTGCAGAGGAGCAGTTCCGGTGCGGGCGTGACTGCGGCAGTGCAGGCGCTGGAGCCTGCCCTGGGGGAACTCGCCCGCCTGGAGGCGGGGCAGCGGAATTTTTTGGCAGGTGCCAAGGCCGAAAGCCTTGCAGGCTTCTTGGAGGCCCAGCCCGGCTCTGTGGAGAGGGACGTGGCCCTGCGGCTGCTTGAGCAGGTGCAGGAAAAGGGCACAGAACTGCAGCGGCAGATAGAGAGCAGCCAGGATCTGCTCTCCCGCAGCAAGTCCTACATAGATTTTAACGTCAATCTGATGAACGGCACAGCCGCCAGTACGACTTACGGCAAGCCGAACCAGCAAGGCGTAGAGCCTCTGCGCGAGCGCAAGATGTTCGACGCAAACGCTTGAAGCCTGCACATAAGCAATAAAAGACGACCAATAGGGGGATGAAGATATGCGCTCCACATTTGCCGGCCTGAATACCATGGTAATGGGCATCAATATCAACCAGCTCTCCGAGAACACGGTGGGCCACAATATTTCCAATGCTAATACCGAAGGCTATTCCCGCCAGAAGGTGAACGCGGCCGCCGTGCGGGCGCAGAAGGAAAGTTCCATCTATGGCCAGGTCATGGTGGGGCGGGGCGTGGACTCCATGTCCCTTACCCGTGCCCGTGATATCTATGCGGATCGCCAGTATTGGAATGAGAACTCCACCAGCGAATACCAAATCTCCCGCCAGAAGGAGTACGACAAGATAGAGGCCGTCTTTAACGACACCACCAACGAAGGCGTCCAGTCTGGCATCCAGGACTTTTACAAGGCTTGGTCTGCTCTCTCCACCAGCGCCAGCGATTCCTCTGCCCGTATTACCGTGGTAGAGAAGGCCAAGGTGCTTGCTGACCGCATCCATACGGCAGCTCAGCAGATGCAGAACCAAATCGACATGAACTATGCCGATATGAAGCTGAATCTCACGAAAATCAATGATTACACTGATCAGATGGTGAGCCTGAACTACCAGATTATGGCCAATGAGGCCACCGGAGCCATGGCTAATGACCTGCGGGATCAGCGCGACCTCCTGGTGGACGAGCTTTCCGGCTACATCAACCTGAATGTTTATGAAAACGAAAAGGGCATGTATACCATCGTTTCTGACGGCATTTCCCTTGTGAACGGGCTGAACAAGCTGACCCTGGAAATGTCTGACCCCTTGGCGGATGTGGATGCTCAGGGCAATACTACCAATGAAAAGAGCAAGTTCAACAATGGGGTGGAATACGGTGTCAATGATTACAAGATTATGATCAAGGAGTCGGGCATAGAGTTTACAACGACCAACGGCAAGATTAAGGCTCAGAAAGATCAGATCCGTGAGGATAAGAATTATATAGACTATCTGGCCAACATGTCCGGCTTCCTGCTCACCACATTTAACGAGCAGCATCAGGCAGGTGCGGGCATTGATTCGGCAGTCACCACCGCGACATACAATGGCACAGCTATGACCCATACAGGCTCCAGCGGGGTGAATTTCTACGGCAAGGATGAAGTTTTGTATAGTTGGAATGTTGCTACCAGTACAACCCCGGCCAGGATTAAGGCAGATGCCTACAGCAGCAGAAATGATTGGCATCTCAACATCACTGGCAGTACGTTAAATACGGATGGAACTTATTCGGTCAAGACACAGGTTGACACGGGGACAAGCACTGCCACAACATCTTACCTGACAGGCATTGATATTATAGAAACTCTGAACGTCAATGCCGAGCTTACAAAGGAAAACGGGCAGAACCTGGTAGCGGCCCGCACCTTTGGCGTTATTATGGACAGCAATGGCAATCCCACCACAGACTATGAGGTCAACGGCACAGGTGACGGTACTAACGCGACAGACCTCAGTGCTCTTTGTAATATGCAGGCAGATAAGACTAAGCTCTATACCTCCGGCACGAATCCGGCTGTTGATGATCGTGCTATTGGCTCCATCTCCCTGGAAGCCTATTACAACCAGCGCATGACCGCCCTTGGCTCCGCTGCGGAAACAATGGACTCCAAGGTGGAGGCCCAGGACGAGGTTATGGTGCAGGTGCAGGAATGGCGCCAGTCTACGGCAGGGGTGAACTGGAACGAAGAACTTACGAATATGATTATGTTCCAGCAGGGCTACAGTGCCTGCTCCAGGTGCCTTACCACCATGGACGAGATGCTGGATCGCCTCATCAACAGCACAGGCGTGGTTGGCAGGTGATGATAAAAACGGCTTGACATAGAAAGGCAGGACAGCAATATGAGAGTCAGCAGTACCCAGATGGTAGGTCGCTACCAGAAACAGCTCAATGACAGCTACGAAGACCAGACAAGGATGATGGAGCAGTCGGATGGCAGCAAACTGCACCGTCCCTCCGATGATTCCGTGAATTATTCCAAATACCTCCGCTATCAGAATTCTTCCACGGAGAATGCACAGTACCAGTCCAATGTTAAGACGGGCATTTCCTGGATGAAGACTGCGGATGCAGCCATGGTCAATATGACAGACATTCTTACCACTTTGAAGGAAAAGACCATCCAGGCGGCCAACGATACTAATCAGACCGTGGATGTCCAGGTCATCGGCAAGGAATTCCTGAACAAGGTGTATGAGTTGGTATCTTTGGGCAATACCCAGCAAGGTGACCGTTATATGTTCAGTGGCCAGAGCGACCTGACTCAGCCCTTCACGGTATCGGCGGCCAAGAAAGAGCGAGGTCTGACCAAGACGCTGGACGACCCTCAGTCGGATTATTTCAAGGACAGCAATGGCAATGGTCTGGGGGCTGATGCGGATGGCAACGCAGTTCAGATGCTGACACTCCGGGGGGATGATGGCAATACTTACTACCTGAACACCCGTAGTGGCAATGTCTATACGGAAGAATTTGTCAAGCAAGGCTACAAGGACAAGGTGGCGGGCGGGCAGCAGCATGTGCTGGCTGGCGATGAAGCGGGCACTCTGGCGGGCTGGACACCGACATCTGGGACAGTGGCGCAGTATTTCAAGGCTAGTGGAGAACTTGAAGGCACCAATTACACAAAAGCAATGAATGATGCTTATGGTCTTGGCAATATCCAGGTTGGAGGTACGACAGTCAACCTGAAATTCGCCACCGTGGATCAGTATATCGTCGAGTACAGCGGCGATGCCAAGCATATCTCTATGACGAAGCGCAATGGTACGGTAGATCCCACTGCTGACACGGTAAATGCCACCGGACAGGATCTTTTCGGATCGGATATCTTTGACAATGTGAATTCTGGCAACCAGCCCAAGGGCGTATCCTCTGGCACGGCGGCATTGAATGACCTTCTCACCATAGTGGCAAAGCTGGAAGCGGGTGACACTCAGTGGCTGTCCTCCGATGGAATCACCTTGGCGGATGAGGCACATTCCTCAGTGCTGGACGCCCAGACCACCACGGCAGCTCGGCAGAATGTCTATGACAGTGTCTCCACTATGCTTGACAAGCAGAATGAGACCATCACCGAGGATATTTCCAATGCCAGCGATGCGGATGTGGCGAAACTGGCTGTCACGCTGATGACCATGCAGACTATCTACAATATGTCCCTCTCGGTGGGTTCCCGTATCCTGCCCCAGTCCCTGACGGATTATTTGGGCTGATGGATGCAGTTTGTAAAATTTTTTCTGCTCATGTGCGATTTTTTGCAGGAATTTCAGGACGGAAGGGGGAATAAAACAACATGTTGCGATTGAATATCCGTCAGTCTATCACCCAGATTGGCATGCGGACGCAGCTGTCCACTCTGTCCCCCCGCATGATAAAGCCGGAGGCACATACGGAGTATGTGGCTCCCCGCTCCAACAAGGGGACGACCCAGGGGGAACTGCATATAGACAGCTATCCCAGCCGTCACTCCTACGGCTTTACGAATCACGAAGATTTCGCGAGGCAATACGGCCAGCAGGGTAAGTCCGATCTCACGGCCGCCATCAGGCGGCATAACAGCGAAGCCTGGGCAATGATCAATAACGGGGCCAGGCCGGGCACCAATCAGGTGAAGCAGCAGGCTCTGGGCCGTCTAGATGCGGAAATCAACAAGAAACGCTATATCGTGGCACAGGCCATCCCGAACCCCCAGATCAGCTACACGCCTTCCCAGGTGGTGGGAGAGACAGACCCCGGCAAGTATGACTGGAGCGTGCAGACTGACTACAAGGCGGATGTGCAGTTCAACCGTGGCTCGGTGGAGACCTACATCCGGCAGAAAGGCGAAGTGCGTCAGTGGGTAACCGAAGATCGCTATGACATCTATGCCTGAAACATACCCGTTGGTGAAATTGGAGGCGCATATAAATGAGAAAAATCGAAACCCTGCGTTTTGGCCAGATTGAGGTGGAGGAGGAAAAAATCGTACACTTCAAGGACGGCATCCCGGCTTTTGAGGAGGAGCACGAATTCATTATCGTGCCCTATGACAGCGAAAGCCCTTACTACTTCATGCAGTCCCTTGCCACGCCGGATCTCGCTTTTTTGATTACAGTGCCCTTCATCTTCTTCCCGGACTATGAGTTCGAGCTGGACGATGTGGTGCAGCATGAGCTGGATATCAAGGAACAGGATGATATGCTCATCTATGTGCTGATCACCATCCCCGGAGGCAAGATTGAGGATATGACTGCCAATCTGATGGCACCGGTGGTGCTCAATAAGGAGAATATGCAGGCCAAGCAAGTGGTCCTGGACAGAAGCCGCTATACGACGAAGCACAGACTGTTCCCGGAGAAAGAGGGCTGACCCTTTCCCCAGTTGAAGGAGGAGCCACAGCATGCTTGTACTTACCAGAAAGCCAAAGCAACAGATTATGATTGGTGACAACATTGTTATCAATGTAGTAGAAGTCCAGGGAGAGAATGTGCGCATAGCCATTGACGCCCCCAGGGAAATCAAGATCTACCGCGGTGAGATTTACCGCGCCATCCAGGAGGAAAACCAGAAGGCCGCAGCCCCGGCACCGGGCGAGCTCGACCTCAGCACGGCCATGCCCCGCTAGTAAGCGCGGCATGCCCGGCAGGAGGGCTTGCAGGCGGCGGGTTAAGGATAACATTATTTTATCTATGGAGGGATAGCCATGATAGGGAAAGTTCAGGATGTGGTCTCGGCCGCCGCTGTGATAGGCGCAGTGACCCAGCCGGGCGGCAGGACGGCAGCCGGGCAGGAAGACAGGCAGGCTGCCGTTGCGTTCAACCAGAGCGAGGTCGCGCCGGGGCAGGAACAGCAGGGGGTGCAGGATGTGGTGCGCGCCCAGGCCGGGGAAAAGGATGCGAATGACACCGGCAAAGAGAGACAGCAGCCCAACGAAGAAGACATGAACCAGATGATGCAGGAGCTCAACGAGCTCATGGATCGCATCAACTGCAACCTCCAGTTCAAGTATCACAAGGAAGTCAATCTGTTCTCCGTGAAGATGATCGACAAGAACACCAACGAAGTCATCAAGGAGATGCCGCCGGAGGAAATGATTGAGAACATGATCCAGGCCAAGGACTGGATTGGCGCCTTTGTTGACAAGAATGCCTGAGGAGGTGTGAAGGATGAGTGCAACAGGTATCTATGGCCTCTCGGGTTCTGGCATTGATGTTGACTCCATGGTAAAAGTCGGCATGATGTCCAAGCAAAATGAATATGACCGCATGTACAAGAAGGAGGTCAGGCAGGAATGGACAAAACAGGCCTACGCTGACCTGTATTCCGACCTGAATAAATTCAACGGCACCACCATGTCGAAGTACAAGATGTCCTCCACTTTGAATCCCCAGAGCGTCAGCTCCACCAATACGGCGGTGGCTACGGCTACGGCGAATGCGGATGCGGCGGCCATGACCCACGTGGTAAATGTTAAGCAGTCGGCGACCAATGCCTATCTCCTGACGGGGGATGGGGGCATCACTCGCGAGAATGGCAATACCGGCAGCATTTACCTCAAAGATGTGATTGACACTGATCTGCTGGGAGATGATGGCAGTCTTGAGTTCACCGTCAGCGATGGTCAGAATTCCTCCGTGGTGACTATCACCAGGGAGCAGATTGTTTCCAGTAACCAGACGCTGAACGATTTGGCAGCGGCCTTCAATGGCACCGGCCTTAACATCAAGGCCAGCTACGATGCCACTAATGATTCTTTCTCCTTGTACAACAGTACAGGCGGTTCCCAGAATGGTATTTACCTGACGGCAGGTGTGACCAGGAATTCTGCTTTTTCCGCCAATGAGGCGGGGCTGCAGCTGCTGAAAAATCTGAACTTGCATACCGTCACCACCACGACGGAGAACGGTGTTGCCGAAAGTAAACTCAGCACCGAGGAAGTGTCCTACACAGACGCTGCAGGTCAGGCAGTCCAGGGTGGTAAATGGACAACTGACACAATTACTGCTGCACTGGGCGACGGAACGAACATGACCCTTGCCACTACGGCGGATTTGGGCAGGCAGGTGCTGACTATAGATGGCACATCTTATGATGTCTCGAACTACAACTACGACAGAGACACCGATACATACACCTTTGACTATCAGAAGGATGGCAATACCGTAAATGTCACCATAGGTGCCCTGACCGATGGCAGCCGCGCCGTGACTACGAGCGTGGGCGGTGAGCAGCAGTCTATTGGCACGGCAACGGAATCCATCGCCACTAGCGAATACGGCGGCATGTCCGGCGATGATGCAATCGCGGTCATAGACGGCAAGACCTACACATCCGCCACCAATAAGCTCACGGTGGCCAATGTGACCTATAACCTGCTGGCCACCGGCAGCTCCACCCTGACGGTCACTCAGGATACGGATAAGGTGGTGGAGAACGTGCTGAAGTTTGTCGAGGACTACAATGAGATGCTCGGCAAGCTGAATGACATGTATAACGAGCAGAAATACGCCGACTATGATGTGCTCACGGAGTCCCAGAAGAAGGGCATGACCCAGGAGCAAATCGAGAAATGGGAAGAGAAGGCCAAGAGCGGTCTTATGTACCATAATCAAACAGTGGGCAAGCTGATCAGCGCCATGCGTGAGGCCATCTACACCCCTGTGGAATCCGTGGATCCCTACAGGACGGATGCCAACGGCAAGGAATACACTTACAGCACTTTGATGTCCATAGGCATTGAGTCGAAGACCGACCGCGGCATCCTGAGGGTAGACGAGGACAAACTGCGTGCGGCTATCGCCAACGACCCGGATTGCGTGTACCAGCTCTTCGGCAGCCTGGATACGGAAAATGATTCCTTCAGCAAAAACGGCGTTGCTCAGCGTCTCGGTGACATTGCCAATGATTCACTGAAGGAGATTAAGACCTATGCCGGCACTTCCAGCGAATCGGCAGACGGCAGTTCCCTGGGCAATCTCATTGAGGAAATGAAGAAGAAGATGAGCGACTTCAAGACCATGCTGAATGCCTTCGAGAACAGCCTGTACAAGAAATACGATGCCATGGAGTCCGCCATCCAGCGCCTGGGAGTGTCCCTGGGCTACATTACCGGCGGACAGTAAAGATAGAAGCTTTCCATAGATAACAGAGGAGGCATGCAAATGGTTAATGCTGCGGAAGCATACAGGCGGCAGCAGATCATGACCGCGACGCCGGAGGCGCTGACGCTCATGCTCTACAACGGTTGCCTGAAATTCATAACAGAAGGCACGGAAGCGATGGAAAAAAAGGACTATGAACAAGCGAATGTTTCCTTGCAGAAAGCCCAGAACATCATCTCTGAATTCCGTGTCACCTTGAATATGGATTATGAGATATCCCACCAGCTGATGCCTCTCTACAATTATTGCTATGATCGTCTTGTGGAGGGCAATCTGAAAAGTGATGTGGCGCAGCTTCAGGAAGCGAAGGATATCGTAACGGAACTGCGTGATGCCTGGGCACAGGCCATGAAAAAGGCCCGGGCAGAGAAGAAACCCCAGGGGACGGCGGCGGCCCTGAGCGGGGCCGGCTATGCCGGGTGAGGGGGGCAGGCGGGGCGTGCCCCGTCCTGCCTCTTTTAATGCCGGGGTTGTGCCGGGGGCGCCTTTGCGCCCGGAACTCTTGGCAGAAGATGCGCCGCCAGCAGTGCGACAGGAGGCGCGTACAGATACGCGCCCACCCTTGGAGCAGGCCAAAGCCAACTGGGAACTCTACCGCACCCTGACCTATGAGCTCCTGAAGTTCATCGACAAGCAGGATATAGACGAGTTCCTGGCGGTGGAGCGGCAGCGCTCCGACCTGGTGATGCGGATGCAGGCCCTGCCGGAGTCAGAGGATTACCGGCAGACGCCGGAGTGCCAGGCATTGATTGCGGAGGTTGTGCCCCTGGATAAGCAGATTATCTACAAGGCCAAGTCCTGGCTCAATAAGAGCCGCCGCCAGAACACGGCGGTGCGCGCCTACGACCTGACAACACCCCGCTTTGCCGCCGCCGGGGCACTGCTGAACAAAAAGTTCTAGAAAAAAGTAAAAAAGTGCTTAAGGAATCCCGAAAATCCACGATAATACAAGTGTAAGGCAAAAGCCAAACGCACCTAAGCCTCAGGCGAAAAAAAACTTCAAAAAAACGAAAAAAACGCTTAAGGAAATCGGAAAACCTTCGATATATAGGGTGTAAGGCAAAGATAATATGCAAGCCGGAAACAGCAGCAGGTCAGCTAGCAGCCGGCGGGAACGGAAAGCTTGCTATTATATAGGTAGTGACGGCCAGGGAGGCCGTTAGCACATAATTTTTTTAACATCAGGGAGGAAAATATCATGGCAATGGTAGTAAAGAACAACATGTCGGCAATCAGCACTCTGAACACCTTGAACAAGAACTCGAGTGCACTGTCCAAGAGCCTTGCGAAGGTTTCTTCTGGCATGAAGATCAACAGCGCTGCAGATGACGCTTCCGGGTATGCTATCTCCGAGCGTATGCGCGTCCAGATCCGTTCCCTCGACCAGGCTAACGCCAACACCCAAAACGGCAGCTCCATGATGAAGGTTGCCGAGGGTGCAGTATCCTCGACGGTTGATATTCTGAAGACCTTGAAGGAAAAGGTCATCAGCGCAGCTAACGATGACAAGACCGATAGCGACCGCGCGACCATCCAGAAAGAGCTTGATCAGAGCATCGACCAGATCAACGACAATGCGAACATCACCTTCAACGGCAAGTATCTTGTCGATGGTTCGCACAATGCTTCGGTCGTGCAGACCACGACTGCAATGACCAACCAGTCCCTGAATACCTCGACTACTGCTTCGACGGCATTCACCGCCATGACGGATCGCAATGGCAACAACCTGAACATCCAGTCTTTGGATACGGTCACTGTTTCCTTTGTGCATCAGGGCCAGACCTACGTGACCAGCTTCCGTGCCGGTGCTACCACCGACTCGACGGGCAAGGTTACTGGTTCTGCAAGCCACAACCTGCAGGAACTGCTGAAGATTGCGAACAGCCATTTCGCTACCTCCAAGAATGCAGCTGGCAAGGTCAATAGCAGCACCAAGCTCAGCGTAGCGTTCCAGACGGGTGATCCTTCTAATGGCAAGGGTGGTATCGGTACTTCCAACATCATCGGTAGGGATACTGCTCAGGATACTGTCCGCACTGCTGACGGTCAGAACGCGATTACCATCAATGCTGCGAACTCCGGTCTCTCCGGTCAGATTTCCGGCTTCACCATCTCCGTGTCCAACACGAAGGGCCAGGTGCAGAAGAGCGTCAATGCTGTGCTGGATAACTTCTCCGAGTCCATCCGTGCACAGAACAAGTCCAAGGATAACATGATTACCCTGCAGGTCGGTGCTAAGGCTAACCAGAGCATCCGCGTAGGTCTCACCGATATGCGTGCTGAGGCTCTCGGTCTTGCCAGCTCCACTGGTGCTACTCTCCAGATTGGCAACCAGCAGCAGGCTAATGCAGCTATCAGTGTGCTCGATAATGCTGTGCAGAAGGCTCTGGATCAGCAGACGACTATCGGCTCCATCGAGTCTCGTCTCGAGTACACCAGCAGCAACCTGACCACATCCAGCGAGAACGTCCAGGCTTCCGAGTCCACGATCCGCGATGCCGATATGGCGAAGGAAATGACCAACTACACGAAGAACAATGTTCTTCTGCAGGCTGCTCAGTCCATGCTGGCTCAGGCGAACCAGAACAGCTCCGCTGTCCTCAGCCTGCTCCAGTAATCCTGATAGGCAAAGGTTATTTCGGCCGGACAGGTTCACTATTAACCATGAGAACCCTCCCCTTCGGGGGAGGGTTTTTTATTGCCTACGCAGAATAAGACTAGGGGAGGTGCAAGCCATGCGAATATCGGCGTGCTATATAGTGAAGGATGAAGCCGGGGAACTGGCGCGCTCCCTGGCCTCTCTGAAAGGCCAGGTGGATGAGCTGGTGGTAGTGCAGACTGCTGTATCCCCGGCAGTGCAGTTGGCAGCAAAACAGGCGGGAGCAAAAATCTTTCACTTTGCCTGGTGCGATGATTTTTCTGCTGCCAGAAACTTTGCGCTGGCACAGGCCACAGGTGACTGGCTCGTACTGCTTGATGCGGATGAATATTTCACGCAGGAGACTGCCAGCCACCTGCGTGTGCTGATAGAAGCCCATAAGGACGCGGATGCCTTGCTTGTACCCCTGACAAATCTTGGTCAGCAAGGCGAGGAAATCCTGACAGTGCCCGCGTTGCGGTTGGCTCGCCGCCAGCCTGGCCTGGCCTATCAGGGGCGTATCCACGAAGAGCTATGCCTGCAGGGGGAGCCCTTGGCTGAGCTGGTCTTGCTGGACAGCGCGGAATTGCAGATATACCATACAGGCTATCAGGCAGAGCGGAGCGAGGAGAAGGCCCGGCGGAATCTGGGGCTCCTGCGGTCAGAACTCAGGGAACGACAGAAGCAGGGTGAGGCGGTGGGCAGCCTGTACATGTATCTGGCCGAAGCGGCGCAGGGGCTGGGGCGCTACGAGGCAGCCGAGCACTGGGCGCGACTGGATATCGCCCAGGGGCGCAGGCAGGTACAGTATGCCAGCCGTTCCTATCACATTCTGCTGGCTTTGCTTGCTAAGTACCCTGAGCGCCGTGAAGAGCGCTTTGAAATTGCTGTGCAGGCTGTGCAGCAATTTCCGGAACTGGCGGAGTTTCGTGCGGAGCTGGCGGCCTGCCGCGCTGCCTGGGGGGATTTTGCCGGTGCGGTACAAGAGCTCAAGCAGGCTTTGAAGATGGTGGGCCAGCCTGCCGGTCTGGAGCCGCAGCAATTCGGCCCGACGGAGACAGAGCAAGCGAAAAAGCAACTGCAGGTCTGGCAAGACCTGGCTGTGGAGGCAGAGAAGCTGGATTTGACCGTCTGTATGATTATGAAGGACGAGGCACAGGAGTTACCAGGCTGGCTGGCTAATACGCAAACATATGTTCAAAACGAGGATATAATTTTAGTAGATACCGGCTCCAGGGACAGCAGCCGCGAGCTAGCGGCGCAGGCAGGAGTGCAGCTCTACGACTTTATCTGGCAGGATGATTTTGCCGTTGCCAAGAATTTTGCTCTTAAGCAGGTCAGCTCTCTAAGTCCGCCCCCTGGGGGGGCGGGGACCCGCATAAGCGGTGGTGGGGGGACATCATCCGCGCCTTACATCCAAAGATGGATTATCTTTCTGGATGCGGATGAAACCTTTCACCACCCTGAAGGAGTACGGGGGCTGCTGGCTCAGGCCATCAGGCGGCACCCTGGGGCCGAAGGCTTTCAGGTGATGATGCGTCATGTGGATACGGACGCAGCGGAGCTGCCTATCGGCACGGAGCCGGTCATCCGTATACTCAGGCTGCAGCCGGGGCTTAGCTATCAAGGCAGTGTGCATGAGACACCGGCTCTGCATGGGGTAACGTTGACCACCTTGCCGCTGGCAGTGGGTCTGCTGCTCAGACATACGGGCTATGCGTCCTCCAAGGTGCGTGCCAAGGCTAGGCGCAATCTGCGTCTCCTGCGCCAACGGGAGGAAAATCCTCGGGATTATCGTTATCTGGCGGATGCCTGCTATGCGCTGGAGCGTTACGATGAGGCCCTGCGCTATGCAAAATTGTTCCTTGCTTCCGGCTGGCAGGGCCTTGATAGCAATAATTCACTGTACAGCATCGCACTGAATTCCTTGGCCAAGCTGCACAGGCCTTTAAGTGAGCAACTGACCTTGCTGCGGGAGGCTCAGGAGCAGCTGCCTCAGGCAGCGGATTTGACAGCTCGGCAAGGCTTGCTGCTGCTTCGACAGGGAGACAAGCAGGCAGCCGGACTGGCGCTGGAGGGGGCACTGCGCTCCGGGCAGGACGCAGCCCTGGCTCCTTGGCAGAGCAGGCTCCAGGCGGCTTTAGGGCATCTGGCCTTGGACGAAGGCGACAGGGAGCAGGCAGAAACAAGACTGGCAGAGGCCTTGAGGCAAGACCCTTTCGAGCATCTGGCTTTGGCTCTGGCGGTACGGCTTTGGGCGGAGCCCCACACATGTGTGGAGCAGTTGCGCCCATTTTACGTAAGCGAGGCTGCGAGGCAGCAGTTTCTGCCGCAGCTTTGCAGCTGGGCCGGCGCAACGGGACATTTGCCCTTGTTGCTCCACACCCAGACACTCCTGCAGGCGGCGGGGCAGGAGGTGCCGGAGGCAGAACTGTGTGCGGCTTTTGCCAGGGCCGCAGGCGGGACGGGACAGCAACTCTTTGCGCGGGCGGCCCATGATCTGCAGCAGATGTTCATTGCCTGCTTGCAGTTCAGTTTGCCGCGGGAGGCTGACGAGCCTGGGGAGGAGATACCTTTTGCCTGTATGGAGGTCCTGCCTGCGGAGCTGCGGCGTGTTGCAGCGGCGTGGCAGGCAGGGGAAGCACTGCCCCGGGAGGCTGGCGGGGCTTATGCTGCAGGTTTGGAAATCATCATTGCCGGGCAGGCAAGGCCCCTCTATGAGCGTTATGCAGCTATGGGGGTGGAGCTGGCACCGCCCCAGCAGCGGGAGGCGGCAGACAAATTTTTTCAGCAGCAGGCCTGGGCAGCGGCTTTCGTCCTTTATCAAGAGCTGCCGGCAGATGCTACTGGTGAGGCAGGCAGTTTTTGGCATCATCTGGGCGTGGCTCTCTACCATTTGGGGGAATATGCTGCTGCAGATGAGTGCCTGGAGCGGGCACTGGCGGCCGGCTCTATGGAGCGGGATATAGAGGCTTTCCGCAGCTGGGCCATGAAGGCGCAGTGAGGGGCAGGATAGGGGGAAATGAATTGGCGGAGGTAAATATTCGCTATTTCAGTTGCACAGACCAATTTACAGGCACAAGGGCGGATTTCCAGCTGACGCCTTTGGATCTGGCAGCGGGAAGGGTTAAGGATGCTGTCGTAGCAGGGGATTTACGGCTGGATTTTTGCTGCGGCCTGCGCCTGGAGGTGCCCGGCCCCGGCTACCATATCCTGATACGGGATGCAGAGACCGGCCGTGTTTTTTACGAGGGCGTTTCTGACAGGGCGGAGCGTCTGGTGTCCCTGGAAAAATACTTCATCCCGTGGCAGGTGGAGGCGAAGTTCGGAGGGCGGCATATTCTCAGGCATCGTTTCAATCCTGCCGGACGCAAGGTGCATTTCAGCTTCAATGCAGCAATGGGCGATACATTGGCTTTCCTTCCATATCTGCCTGTATACAGAAAGATTTACGGGGGTCAGTTGAGCGCGGGCATGGAGGCGGGCCTGCAGGATTTTGCCAGGCGCTGCTGCCCCTGGCTGGAATTTTCGGAGCTGGTTCCCGAGGATGCTTATGCCGCCTTTTATTGCATGTTTATGTCCAAAGGGGCACATGTACTGGCCCCTCTTGATTCCCGCGAGATACCCCTGTGGCAGATGGGACGCCTGATCATGGGACTTACGCAGGCCAGGACGCGTCTGCCTTGGCCCAGGGGCCAGAGAAAGATTCGGGAGCCCTATGTCTGCATTGCCGTCCAGGCCAGTGATGTGGCTAAGACATGGCAGTATCCCGGGGGCTGGGAGGAAATCGTGAAGGGGCTCAGGCAGCTTGGCTACCGTGTGCTCTGCATTGACAGGGAGCGTGAAAACAGCGATTACGGGCTTACGGCCCGTATGCCGGAGGGAGCGGAGGACTATACGGGCAGCCATCCCCTGGTGGAAAGGGCAGATCTCCTGTCACATGCGGAGTTCTTCATCGGCCTGGGCAGCGGTCTTGCCTGGCTGGCTAATATCGTGGGCTGTCCTGTGGTGATGATAGGCGGCTTTTCCAGGCCCTGGTGTGAATTCCCGGAGGCATACCGTGTGGGGAATGTCCGCCTGTGCAATGGTTGCTTCAACGATCCGGAGCTGGATTATAAGGAAGGGGTCTGCCAGCGTCAGCCCCATGCGGGAGAGAACTTCCTGATGTGCAGTAGGCTCTTGTCGCCCCGGGAAGTCTGGCGGGCCATTACCGAGCTATTGCAGGACAAGGTCGAGGCAGAGAATGCCCTGAGAGAAACGGGCAGGACCTGAGAAGGGAGGTGCCGGCATGAGTTTCGTCAAATTATCTGCCTGCGCCATCATGAAGAATGAGGCAAAACATGTGGGGCGCTGGCTGGACTGTGTGCGGCAGGTTGCGGATGAGATTATCGTGGTTGACACCGGCTCTGCAGATGATACTGCGGCTCTGGCAGAAGCAGGCGGCGCACGGGTGGTGCATTTCAAATGGGCAGATGACTTTGCGGCAGCCAAGAATTTCGCCATCAATCAAGCACACGGCAATTGGATTCTTTTTCTGGATGCGGATGAATATTTCCCACCGGAATATTTGGGCAAGGTACGGCCTCTTCTGGAGAAGCTGGCACCGAATCCCAAGGTGGGGGCGGTGCTTTGCCGTTGGGTGAATTTCGATGAGGATCAGGGTATGCTCATGCAGGGCGCGGATGTCCAGATCCGGCTGTTCCGTAATTTACGCTCTCTGCGCTATCAGGGAAACGTGCATGAGGCGATTTATGTGCCACCGCGCTTTAATGTCATAGTCACCGATGAGATCGAGATCCATCACACAGGTTATTCCAGCTCGGTCGCCAGGGAAAAAGCCTTGCGCAACCAGAGACTCCTAAGGCAACGTGTCCGGGCTGCAGGCAGAGTGCCCAGCCTGGAGGAGCAGAGATATTTGCTGGATTGCGCATATACCTTGCAGGATATGCCGGAGGCGTGCCGCCTGTCAGAGTGCATCGTCAGCAGCCCGGAGCGCCATAGTAAGCTGCAGCCGTATGTCCTGGCCGGTATGCACCGCATACGTCTCAGCGCCCTGATGGCAGATGGCCGTTCGCAAGCTGAGATAGAGGCGGCAGCCGGACAGGCAAGGGAAGATTTTCCGGAGCTGGCGGATTTTCCCTTCATACTTGGCTCCTATTATGTCAGCCGGGGGTTGATGGATGAGGGGAGAAAAGAACTGCAGCGGGGATTTGCGCTTTACGAAAGAAATAAGCGGCAACGTGCCGAAGGAGATCTGAATGCCCTGAGCGGGAATGCTGAGGCAATGCTGAACCAAGCACGGCAGTGCCTGCAGGCAGCAGGGCATCCGGAGCTGCGCATCTCGGCCTGTGCCATCATGAAAGATGAGGCGGAGAATCTGCCGGCCTGGCTGGAGTCGGTGCGCTCCTTTGCGGACGAAATCATCGTGGTGGATACCGGCTCCCATGATGCTACCAAGGTCATCGCAGCAGAAGGCGGGGCCAGGGTGCTGGATTTTGCCTGGTGCGATGATTTCGGAGCCGCCAAGAATTTTGCACTGGAGCAGGCCACGGGGAATTGGATAGCCTTTCCGGATGCCGATGAGACTTTTTCCGAGGAGGCATGCCGGAAGATACGCCCCTTGCTGGAGCGGCTCGGGGAGGATGTGCGCGGCGTGGTATGCCCGCGGGTGAATATAGATAAAGATGACCGCAACCGTTATATGTCCACCACCTTGCAGATACGACTGTTCCGCAATCTTCCGGATGTGCGCTATCTGGGGCGCATCCACGAGGCACTGACGGGGCTGCCGGACAGCAGCCTCTATCATACGGATGAGCTGCTAATATATCATACCGGCTATTCTAAGAGCGTGGATCAGCAGAAACTGGAGCGCAATCTGGCCATGCTGAGGCAAAAGGCTGCGGCCGAGGGCAAGGTTGTGCCGGAGGATTACCATTATTATATGGATTGCTATTATGGCATGGCGGATTACCGAGAAGCTGCCAAGTGGGCGAAGATGGTCATAGATGATCCCGGGCAGGGTCAGGAGCGCTGGGAGGATGCCTGGGAGACCTATTTAAGTGCCTTGGTGCGGGGAGGGGCACCGGAGGAAGAGACCCTTGCCGCCATGGAAAAAGGACGTGCAGAGTGTCCTGAGATGCCCCGCTTTACGCTGATGCAGGGCTTATATCTCTATCAGCTGCATGATTACCTGCGGGCCGAAGAATTATTGCTGCAAGGGCTGAAAGAGCCTGTCAGGGATGAAATTGCCAATATCCGCCGCCTGCAGCCTCATGCGCTGGCGGCTCTGGCTGATATGGCCTTGTTGCAGGGCAGGGCGGAGACGGCGCGGGCATATTGCCTACAGGCTCTGCAGGCTAACAGGTACTTGCCTGATTGCGTGCGCCTGCTTGTGCAGGCTTTGCGGGCGGAGCAGGCAGACGATGTATCTGTCATAGAGGTACTTAGCCGTATTTACGCCGGTGATGATGCCGGATTCCTTTATGGTGCCTTGCAGACCCTGGGAGGCACCCTGAGTCTGTATTATGCCCGCAGGGCCGGCGTATCCATGGAGCCTGCAGAAGCCTATGGGAAGGCGGGGCGCTTCGACGCAGCCCTTGAGGTACTGCACCGGAGGCTTGATATCGTAGAGAAAATGGGCATTGTGCAATCTGAGACAGAATTTCCGGGCCAGGCAGCCAATCAACCTCTTTGGGGGCTCCTGGGGGAGCGCTATCGTGAGGCTTGGCGAGCATGGGCAGATGGCACGGCTCCCGGCAGGGGAAAAGATGATGAGCTGCCCGAAGTGCTGGGGCGGCTGCAGAGGTCGAGGTCAGGAGGCATGTAGGTATGATCGTGGACGAAGGTATGTTTAAGGAGCTTCAGGGAGTCCAGAAATTTATGGAACGGATCAAGCCTGTTACGAAGCTCCTGGACAATGATAAGCCCCACGAAGCCCTGGACAGGTTGCAGAAAATTCAGCGCCGCCGCTTGGTGCCGGAGCGGGAGCGTTGGTTGTTTTTGCTCTTCCAGGGCCTGTGCTATCGGGAAATCGGGGAGAAAGAGAAAAGTCAGGAATTGGTATTGGCTTCTGTAAACAGCAAGGAAGGGCAGCCGCTATTCATGCAGATGCGCACCTACAGCGGCATGATTTTTTATCTGTATGAGATGAACGATATCACAGATGCCCGCATGCGTGAGCTGTCCTTCGGCTTTAACAGCCTTTGCCGTGACATCAAGCAATTGCAGCACTCTAAAGCAGATCATGCACAGCATCAGAAGATACGCATCGGCTATCTGGCCAGCCGCTTCGATGAAACGGTGCTGAGTTTCTTTGATGTGCAGCTGCTGGCCGCCTATGACCGCAGCCGTTTTGAGGTCTATTGCTATTGCTGTGAGCAGAATGAGGCAGACAGAAGCCTCGCTTTCATCAAGGAGCAGATACAGGGGTTCTACGTTGCGCCATTTGGTGCCTATACGCCTCCTGCAGACGTGGCCGCTAGGATCAATGCTGATGGGATAGATATATTGTTTGATCTGGAAGGCCATACTGGCAGCGGCTTCGGTCTGGCTGTAGCCGCTTTCAAGCCTGCGCCGGTGCAGATCTGCGGCATCGGCTTCATGGGGACGACCGGCCTTAGGGCCATGGATTATTTCCTAGGCGATCCATTTTGCGATCCGCCGGGCCTGAATGAGGAGGACTTTTGCGAGGAAATACTGCGCCTGCCCCATAGTCACTTTTGCTACACGCCCTCAGAGAGGGCCTTGCATGTGGAGAGGACATACCAGGCCAAGCAGCCCGGTGATAAATTGCTTCTTGCTTCCTTTGCCAATCTGCGCAAAGTGACCGATAGGCAAGTTGCCATCTGGATTGAAATCCTGCAACGCTTGCCGGAGGCGCAGCTGCTCCTGCGCAGTTCGGACAGCAATCGTCATATCATGGAAAAGGTGCGCCGGGACTTCCAGGCTCAGGGCATAGATATGAGCCGTTTGCTGTTTGAACTGCCGGACGGCTCATATCTGGACAGATACCAGGATGTGGATATCCTTCTGGATACATATCCCTATGTGGGCGGCGGTACGACCTGTGATGCGCTGTATATGGGGGTGCCGGTCATTTCCATGTATGGCCGCAGGCACGGCACGCGGTTTGGCTACAGTTTGCTGAAAAATACCGGCATTGAGGAGCTGGCAGTGGCCTCGGCGGAGGAATATGTGGAGAAAACGGTGGCCCTGGCCCGCGATACGGAACTGCTGGCGGCACTGCATCAAAGGATCCCGCAGATGTTCCGGCAATCCCCTGTGATGGATGCGGCAGGCTATATGCGTGATATACAGGCCGCTTACGAGGGTATTTGGCGAAAATGGCTGGAGGGAACATCTGAATGAATAAGGAGGATTTTGACAAGGGGCTGGAAATTGTTGAGAAATTCTTTCGGGAAGGTATGCCGGAACTGGCCCGTGATAAGCTGGAATTTTTGGTGAGTAGGCATCAGGTGGCACAGGAGGATATCTGGTATATAGAGGAACTGCGTGCCAAGATAGCGATGGATCTGGGCAATCCGGCAGAAGCACAGGCTCGTTGCTGGGCCTCTGTGAACAGTCCCGCAGGCCAGATTATGCCCCGCCAGCAGTATAACTACAGCAATTACCTGTTTCTGCAGAATTACTCCATCCAGGATTCGGATGAAAAACGCCGGCAGGATGCCTTCCGTTATCATGATTTTGAGCAGGCATTGGTGCCTTTCCGGCATGAGGTTGCCAGGCACAGGAAACACAAGAAAATACGCATAGGCTATCTGGCCCCGGAATTCGTTGATGGAGTAGTCAGCCAGTTTGCTGTCCAGTTGCTGGGTAGTTATGACAGGACACGTTTTGAGGTGTATTGTTACTCTGTTTGCGCCAAGAAGGATGACTTTACCAAGGTAGTCCAGGGCTGGGTCGATGGCTGGCATCAGCAGGAAGAGGGGCAGGGGATAGATCCCCGTTCATTTGCGGAAAAGGTTTATGAGGATGAAATTGATATCCTGTTTGACCTTTCCGGGCATACAGCAGGGGGACTGACCGTGCAGGTGGCGGCATATCAGCCGGCTCCGGTGCAGTTTACCGGTATCGGCTATATGGGGACGACAGGCTTGAGGCGCAGTGCTTACTTCCTGGGGGATCCCTATTGCGATCCTGTGGGAGAGAGCGAAGGGGATTTCAGCGAAACGCTGCTGCGTATGCCACGGAGCCATTTCTGCTATACACCATCCGAGCATGCCTACCATCTTGAGCCAAGGTATAAGGCCAAAGCGGCGGGAGAAGGCATAGTCTTTGGCAGCTTCAATAACATGCTGAAGGTGAACACGGAAGTATTGCGGGCCTGGTCGGAAATCCTGAAACGTGTGCCCGGTTCGCGCTTGTTGCTGAAGTCATCTGGCTGGCGCAGCCCTTATGCCCAAAAGGCTTTCAGGCAGACAGCCCAGGCGGCAGGCATTAGCCCGGAGCGGATTTCACTGGAACCGTCAGATCCTTTTTATATGGAGCGCTACAACGCTGTGGATATTGCGCTGGACACATTTCCCTATGTAGGCGGCGGTACGACCTGCGATGCCCTGTATATGGGAGTGCCGGTGGTGTCCCTCTACGGAGCCAGGCACGGGACGCGATTCGGTTTCAGCCTGCTGGCAAATACCGGCGTAGCCGAGCTGGCCGCGGCCAGCGTGGATGAGTACATAGAGCGGGCAGCAGCGCTGGCTCAGGACAGGGAACTTCTGGCCGGCTTGCATGACCATTTGCCTGGTATGTTCCGCAGCTCACCGGTGATGGACGCAGCGGGCTACATGCGCGATATTCAGGCATTGTATGAGTGTATCTGGCGTAAATGGCTGGAAGAAGGGGCGTAAAGAAGGATTTTTCTTGCTGAGTGTGGAACTACTGTATTTTAGAAAAAGAAATTTTTTAGACTGGAAAGTTGGTTGGCAACTGGCGCTAAGGAGCGGGGACGATGCTTGAGAAGATGCCGCTTGTTTCTGTGATGATACCGGCATACCGTCGGCCGGATTATTGTGAGCTGGCCGTGATGAGCGCTTTGCGTCAGGATTATCCTGCCTTGGAGGTCATAGTCTGTGACAACAGCCCGGAGGAGGATACGGCAGAACGCCTGCGGCCTTATTCCAGCGATAAGAGGTTTCGTTATGTGCGAAATCGTGAAGCCCATAGCAAGGCGGATAACTTCCGCCCTTTTGAATCCCTGGCGCAAGGGGAATACCTGCAGTGGCTGATGGACGATGACCTGCTGTACCCGGGCAAGATCTCTCAGATGGCAGAGGTTTTGCGCTCCCATCCGGATGTGTCTCTGGTCACGTCCAACAGACAGTTTATAGACGAGGCAGGCAGGAAAGTGCCAAGGAGCGACAGCCTTCGGGATGTGCCGGAGCCCTGCGGGGTCATAGATGGAGCGGAACTGGGGCGCACAATGCTGATGGATGTACAGAATTATATTGGCGAACCTTCAGCAGTGCTCTTCCGTCGCAAGGATTTGCAGCACCATTATTGGTGTGCCGATTGCCGCGGATACACGGTCATTTCCGATGTGGCAATGTGGCTGGAACTTCTGGAAAAGGGCAGCTGCGTCGTATTTAAGCAGCCATTGTCTGCCTATAGGCGCCATGCCAGGCAGGAAGGGCAGCAGGCGGAGGTGGTACTCCTTTCCCGTCTGGAATGGTTGCAGTTAGGGGAGGAGTATTATGGTAGGCATATTTTCCTGCGTCAGCCGGATGAATATGCCCAAATGCTCGGGCGCATGCTCAAAGAGTGCGATGATTGCCTGCAAGGGGAAAGGGCATTGGCTCCCGGGGCCTCAGACCAGGCATATCAGGCATACATTGCAGGCATGAAACTAGCCAGGCAACGGCTGGAAATACTGAAAGGCGAAGCCGGTACGGAGGTGAGAGTTGATGGATGAGGCGGCTTGGCAGGAACGGGTAGCTCATATCCAGGCAACTCATGATAAGCTTTATCCCGTCTCAAAATTGCTGCAGGACGGGGAAGTTCAAATGGCTATGGACAGATTGAATTATTTAGCCAGCCGGGAGGTGGTCTCCCTTGAGGATCGCTGGCTGGTATATCAGTACAGAGCCATGTGCTATCGCGAAATGGGTGAGAAAGACAAATGCCTCGCATGCCTTTGGGAGTCCGTGCACAGCCTGGAAGGACAGCCCTTGTTTGCCCAGAAGAAAGCATATGGACTGTTGATTTTTATGCTGTATGAAATTGGTGTTCCGGATTTGCAGCTGCGCAATATATCCTTCGGCTTCGAGGCAGTCAACCGCCAGGCACAGTGGTATGTGCACGACAAGGCAAGCCATAGCAGGCATGAGAAGATAAGGATTGGCTACATTGCCACTCATTTCAATGAAAATGTCATCAGCTGGTTTGCCATACAGCTCTTGGCAGCCTACGACAGGAGCCGCTTCGAAGTCTACTGCTATTGCTATGAGAAGGAAAGGACGGACAAGGTTGCGCTCTTCATAGGCTCGCATGTGAAGAAATTCTATATGGCACCTTATGATTTGCATACGCCGCCGGATATAATGGCGCATCAGATTTATGAAGATGGCATTGATATTCTGTTTGATTTGATGGGCCATGCCGAGAAGAGCCTGGGTCTGATGGCGGCTGCCTTTAAGCCTGCTCCGGTGCAAATAACGGGCATCGGTTTCATGGGGACGAGCGGCCTGTCGGCTGTGGATTATTTTCTGGGGGATGTTTATTGCGACCCCGAAGGGCTGAATGAGGAGGATTTCCGGGAGGAAATCCTGAGGCTGCCTCATTCCCATTTCTGCTATACGCCCTCTGAGCGTGCTTTGCAGGTTGGCCGCAGCTATCGGCCCAAGCGGCAGGGCGAGGAAATCCTGCTTGCGTCCTTTGCCAATGTACGCAAGCTGACGCCACAGATTATCGGGCTGTGGTCACGCATCTTGCGAAGATTGCCCCAGGCCCGCTTCTTGATACGCTCTTCGGGAACCATTAACAGTTTTTATTTGCGCAGGATCAAGAATGAGTTTTATGAGCAAGGCATCACTCAGGAACGCTTGATGTTTGAGAATCCCGACCTGGATTATTACGATCGTTATGTGGATGTGGATTTGTTGCTGGATAGCTATCCCTATGTGGGCGGAGCTACTACATGTGATGCGCTCTATATGGGGGTGCCGATGATTTCCCTGTACGGAAACAGGCATGGAACCAGGTTCGGCTACAGTTTGCTGATGAATACCGGCCTGGAGGAACTAACGGCAAAAAATGAAGATGAATATGTTGAGAAAGCTGTAGCCCTGGCCAATGATACGGAACTGCTGGCTGCCTTGCATGAGCAGATACCTCAGATGTTCCGAAGATCACCCGTGATGGACGCAGCGGGCTACCTGCAGGATGTGCAGGCTCTGTATGAGCGCATCTGGCAGCGCTGGCTCAGCGATTGATTCAGGGAGGAAATAGGCTGTGAATGATAAGAAAATCATGTTTGTCGTACATAGACAGAGCAAGGAAAGCTATTACTCTTTCCTGCAATCCCTCTCGGAGCTGATTGCACCAGATGGCTTTATGATCAAGGCCACTTATTGGGGCGGGGACTCGCCTTACAAAACCTTGGGTGAAATCAGCAATTCCATATATCTGCAGACAGATGCCAGGTACAAGATTTATGTGGATGACCGCATTCAGTTCCTGAAAAAGGATTTCCTGATGGATTTGCTGTATTTGTTCCAGTCCAATAGCGACTTGGGGCTGATAGGGGTATGCGGTGGCAACAGATTGACCCGGAGCGGCTTCGTGCATGAGAGCGAAGAGGTCTTTGGTGGCATGGGGGCCATTTGCCAGGATGGGCATATTGAGGAATTGCGCTTTGGCGTGCCTTCGGAACCCATTGTGCATGTCCAGGCTGTTACAGATACCCTCATAGCCGCCCAGTGGGGCATATTGCTGAGGCCGAATTTCCAGGCTGCACATGTAGGCGAAGTCTTTGCGCTGGAGACCTGGCAACAGGGATTTAAGGTTGCCGTACCGTATCAGGAGCAGCTATGGTGCGCCTTGCCGGCGGATTTGCTGCCTGAGCAGGACAATGAGCAGGATGCGTCTGATTTCCGTAAGTATTACGCTCCTTATCTGGAGTCCGGTTATCAGCCGGACAGGCTGTTTTTTTCCTTTGCTGCGGATGCACGGCTGGGGGAGGATTTTTACTGCTTGCACCCTGAACGGGTCTGTATTGCCGGGGCAACGGAAATTGGCAGGCATGTGAGCCTCAGGAATACGGCAGATGCGTGGATAAAAATGGGTGAGCGCGTAAAACTGGCAGACCATGTCATTTTGGAGACCAAGGGCGGCATCGAACTGGCCAGTGATGTGGCTCTGGGCAATCACGTGACGTTGCTGTCTCAGGATTCGCCGAAGCAAAGGCTCTTTCGGATGCCCCAGGTCAGCGCCAATGACTCGAAGACAGTCGTGGAGCGAGGTGCGTTGATAGAAACAGGGGCTGTCCTGTATAGCGGCGTACGCATAGGGCGCGGCAGCCGCATATTGCCGCATAGCGTGGTGATGGATGACATTCCTGATTATTGCGTGGCCGGCGGTAATCCCGCCTGGGTAGTGCAGGCCTTTGACAAGCGGACACGGCAGTATGTGGACGTGAAGGATGAGCAGGAGTTGCAGCGCATCTTGCAGGGCCGCAAGGAGGGCAGGCCGATATTTACGGTCGGCATACCCACTTATAACCGCAGCTATTACTTGCGCCGCACCCTTGGCATTGTGCTTTCCCAGCTTGGCAATGATGACCTGGTGGAAGTGCTGGTATCAGATAACGCTTCCCCTGATGATACGCAGGCAGTCTGCGAAGAATTCTCCGGACGTTATGCGAACTTCCGCTATACGCGCAACGACCATAACATCGGAGCCGATAACGTGTATCAGGTCTATAGGGTTGCCAAGGGAGACTTTGTGCTTTCCATGGGGGATGATGATTATCTCAATGACCGGGTGTTCTGCATGATCCTGGAGGCGCTTGTGCTACATCCTGAGACCAGTATCCTCTGCCTGCGGCGTGTGGATTTGGATGGCTACAAACTTACGGAGGAAAGCGGACTGGACTGCTTCATGCGCAAGATGTCCACGCAATGCACATTTATTTCCATGCTGGTGTTTCGGCGGGATTATTTGCTCGAAGCGATGTCCAGGGCGAGGTTCAAGGGGTCGCAACTCTCGCAGATGGAATATGAAGCCCTGATTCTGACAGAGCACCCCAGGTTTATGTGCCTGGAAGGCAAGATGCTGGTCCTGTGGTCAGGAGAAGCGGCCAATACACTGTGCGCACCGAGAAAGCCGGAAGAATTGCCGGGCTTTGCCGATATGTTCCTGCGCCAGTATCTGGATATTTTGCTGACCTTTGAGGCTTACGGCGTGAAACGCAAAACCATCTCCGATGAGAAATATCGTGTTATGGAGATGGTGCTTCATCACTATAAGCTAATTCATTCCGGGCAAAAGGGAGACTACAGGATTGATGAGGATGCCTTGGCTATGTATGACAAGTATTACGCTGATGAGCCATATTATGAGAAAATGAGGCAGCAACTGCAGGAACTTTTGCAAAGCATAGGCATGGCGTGAATAATGAGGGGGATAGGCCGGCCAAGAGACCCGGCATGAAAAATGAAGACAGTTTTGCTGGCCGGTGGCTATGGCACCAGGCTATCTGAGGAAACAGAGTTGAAGCCCAAGCCGATGGTTGAAATCGGCGGTATGCCCATACTCTGGCATATCATGAAATGCTATTCCCATTATGGCTTCAATGACTTTATTATCTGTGCTGGCTATAAGCAGCATATGGTCAAAGAGTGGTTTGCGGATTATTTCCTGCATACATCGGATGTGACCTTCGATTTTACCCAGGGCAGCAACATGATTATTCATGACCAGCATACAGAGCCATGGAAGGTCACTGTGGTAGACACGGGCAGGAAAACGATGACCGGCGGTCGCGTCGCCCGCGTACGCAGGTATCTGGATGGGGAAACCTTCATGCTTACCTATGGCGATGGCGTTTGCGATGTTGATATTGCCAAGCTGGTAGAATTCCATAAGCAGCATGGCAAAACAGCAACTCTGACTTCTGTGAAGCAGAAGCAGCAGAAGGGCGTGCTCGATATAGATGTAGAGGGGGCAGTGCATTCATTCCGCGAAAAGAATGAAGGGGATGGTGCTCCTATCAATGCAGGCTTTATGGTGATGGAACCGGAGATATTTGATTATATAGATGGCGATGGATGCAGCTTGGAACAGGAGCCGCTTTCACGCCTGGCTGAAAAAGGCGAGCTGATGAGTTACAGGCATACTGGCTTCTGGCAATGCATGGACACGTTGCGCGAGAAGCAGATGCTGGAAAACCTGTGGCAAACGGGGCAGGCACCGTGGAAAGTATGGGCGTAGAATGGACAGCGGAAAGGAGCGTAGCACAGTGGGGGACCGGCAACTTTTGGATTGCACTTTGCGGGATGGGGGGTACGTGAATGACTGGCGCTTCGGGAGTGAGCCGATGATGGAGATATTCCAGCGGCTTGTGACTGCTGGGGTGGAGTATATCGAAATCGGATTTCTGGATGAGCGTGAGAAGTTCGATCCGAACCGCTCCATTCAGCCGGATACGGGCTGCTATGATAGGCTCTATATTGACATGAATAAAGGCAGCTCAATGGTTTTGGCGATGGTGGATTATGGCAGGTGTGGCATAGGGCATCTGTCACCGGCCTCGGAAAGCTTTATAGATGGCATACGTGTCATTTTCAAGGAACATCTGAAGGATGAAGCACTGGCTTTCTGCAGTGAGGTAAAAGCTTTAGGCTACAAGGTTTTTGCACAGATGGTCTCGGTCACGACTTATACGGACGAAGCTTTGCAAGAGTACGCTGAGAAGGTCAATGCGGTCATGCCATATGCCACTTCTATGGTGGACACCTATGGTCTGCTGGATGCTGGGCAGCTGTTGCATATATACTCCATATTGGACAGATACTTGCAGCCGGAAATCAAAGTGGGGTATCATGCACATAACAATTTTCAGTTGGGCTTTGCCAATGCCTGTGCTTTTCTCGAATGCGACACAAGGCGTGATATCCTGGCAGACGGTACTCTCTATGGCATGGGCAAGAGCGCTGGCAACGCGCCGTTGGAGCTTTTGCTGATGCACATGAATGAGAAACAAGGAAAGCGTTATGAGGCAAATCAGGCCCTAGAGGCTATCGACAATGTAATCTTGCCGATTTACCGTGAGCATTACTGGGGCTACAATCTGTTCTTCTACATCGCTGCTGCCACGAAATGCCATCCGAATTATGTGAAATACTTTATGAACAAGCGCACACTATCCGTGAAGCGCATTATGGAGCTTCTGGGGGAGCTTGAGCCTGCGAGGCGTCTCTTGTATGATGCCAGATATGCAGAGCAGAAATATATAGAGTATCAAAGTGTTGCCTGTGATGATGCAGGGACAATGGCAGTGCTCAGGGAAAAGATTGCAGGCAGAAGGCTGCTGCTTTTGGGCCCAGGGCGCAACATGGAACGGCAGCTTGGGCGTGTACAGGCTTTCATTGCCAGGGAGCGCCCTCTGGTCATTACAGTCAATTTTGTGCCGGAGGAGATACGTGTTGACGCAATCTTCCTTACGAAGTCCAAGCGTTACACGCAGATGATGGACATCAAGCGCCGTGGATTGAACAAGAAGGCGAAAATCATAGCTACATCTAATGTCACCCGCACGGCAGGCGGCTTCCCATATGTGGTCAGCTATGAAAAACTCATAGATAAGGATACCGAAGTCAGTGATAATTCACTGGTGATGTTTTTGCGCTTGTTGGTGGAGCTAGGGGCGAAGGAAGTCAGCTTGGCTGGCTTTGATGGGTATTCCAAGACAGATGACAACTATTTCGATCAAGCTTTTGAATATAGTTTTTCCAAGGAGAAGGCAGATTATTTCAACAGATATGTCAAGGAATACCTGAGTAAAGTTGCCAATAAGATATCCGCCTCATTCGTTACAGATTCCTATTATCAAATATGAGAAGATGAGTTGCAGGCATTCATTATGACAAGACACACTGGGGATATCCTGTCCTTAATAACAATCAGGTTAAGAATGGAGGTTTCCGATGAAAGTTGCTGAATATATTGCTGATTTTCTTGTAGAGCACGGCATAAAAGATACTTTCATGGTTACCGGAGGCGGTGCCATGCACTTGGATGATGCACTTGGACATCAGGTGGGTATGCACTGTACGTTTAATCACCATGAGCAAGCCTGTGCCATTGCGGCTGAGGGCTATGCCCGCATGACTGGCAAACTGGCTTGTGTTTGCGTTACCAGCGGCCCAGGTGGCACGAATGCCATTACTGGTGTTATGGGTGGCTGGGTTGACTCCATACCGATGTTTGTGCTGACAGGTCAGGTAAAACGAGAGACAACTATTTGGTCGTGCCCCGATTTAAATTTGCGTCAGTTAGGTGACCAAGAATTCAATATCATAGATTCTGTACGCAATATGACAAAGTATGCAGTCATGGTCACCAATTCAGATGATATAGCGTATCATTTGGAAAAAGCATTGTATTTAGCGGTGAATGGTCGTGGCGGTCCTGTTTGGCTTGATGTGCCTTTGGACGTGCAGGGGGCGCAGATTGAGCCGGAAAAATTGCGGCATTTTCATCCTGAGGCTGAGTTCCCCTGGTGTACTCCGATAGTAAAAGAGAGTCTTGCCCAAGAAATTTTGGATAAAATTCATCGTGCCAAGGCACCGTTGCTCTTAGCGGGGACAGGTATCCGTTTAAGTGGGGCAGCGGAAGAATTTCTGCAGCTTGTGGATAAACTGCAAATACCTGTCGTAACGGCATGGAATGCGAATGATACACTGGCTTTTGACAGTTCATTTTTTGCGGGAATGCCAGGTACAGTCGGCACTCGCCCAGGTAATTTTGCGGTTCAGAATTGTGATCTTATTTTGACTTTGGGATGCCGTCTAAACATTAGGATGATTGGCTATAATCATTATGACTTTGCAAAAAATGCATATAAGATTATTGTTGATATTGATCCCCGCGAACTGTTCAAGCCGACCATTCAGCCTGATATGCGTATACAAGCTGATGTTAAAGATTTACTGAATAAAATGAACGCTCTAGCATATCAAGCTGCTGACGCGCACAGGCCTTGGCTGGCTTGGTGTCGTGGCTTGGTCACGAAGTACCCGGTGGTACTGCCTGAATATCATAATGACGGGAAAAAAATAAATCCGTATGTTTTCATAGAGCAATTATTTAATGAACTATGCCCTAATGATAGGATTATTACCGGTAATGGTGCTGCTTGCGTTATCACTTTTCAAGCTTCCCGTATAAAACAGGGACAGCGCATGTTTACGAATTCCGGTTGTGCAGCCATGGGATATGGTTTTCCGGCAGCACTTGGCGTGGCTGTATCGGATAACTCCCATCGCACCATTTGCATTGACGGGGACGGCAGTGTGATGATGAATTTGCAGGAACTGGCCACTGTCGTTCATAACAAGTTGAATATAAAGCTAATTATTCTGAATAATAATGGCTACCTTTCAATTCGCCAAACCCAACGCAATTTGTTCAAGCCCCCCTTCATTGGCATCGATCCGGACAGTGGTGTAGGTTTTCCTGATTTTAGGAAATTAGCTGCGGCTTTTGGGCTGTCATATTTCTGTATAGAAAAAGAGGCAGAGTCAAAAAATATTTTGCAAGAGGCGTTGCGCTGTGCCGGACCATGTATTATTGAAGTCGTAACAGATGCGGAGCAGAATTTTTCACCGAAATCATCATCAAAAGTCATGCCGGATGGAAGGATAAGATCATCTTCATTGGATGATATGGCTCCGTTTTTGCCTCGTGAGGAGTTTAAGAGTGTACGATATGTTAGAGGAGAAAAAAATGAATATGAATGAACTGGAAAACAAGCTTAGGGAACTGGCACAGGAAATCAAGGAAAAGCATTTGATGGAGCGGAAAATAGTTATTCATGGCACGGGAAATTCATCTGATCTTTATAAGAAGTGCATATTGCATATGGAATTGCCAATTATCGCTTATGCGGATAACAATCCGGCAAAGCAGGGCAGCGTTTATCATGGATTGCCGGTCTGGTCTGTCGATGATGTCTCCCGGGGTGGGGCATTTGTACTGGTATGCTCAATGAATCGCAGGACAAACAAGGCAATCTGTGAGCAACTGAGAGGACGTGGGCTGGAAGCGTGGCCTTTAGATGCTTACATCTTTGGAAAAAATTATGACAAGATCATGCGTGCTGTGGAATCGCTTGCTGATGCCAAATCAAAAAACGTATATGCCGATATGATCCTGAAAAGAATTGCTAATGAGCCTGTGACAGATTTTTCTCCACGGCAGTATTTTGCTATGCCGGCTTTTGCAGGTGAAGCTCCGGGCGAGGTTTTTGTGGATATGGGAGCCTTTGTGGGAGATACCGTAGAGCGGTATCTGTTTGAGCGCTTCGGTACATTCGGCAAGGTATATGCTTTTGAGCCGTACCTTCCCAATTATCAGGCCATGCAGGTTCGCTTTGCCAGACTGCGGCAGGAGTGGGGGCTGGCAGATGACCAGTTGCTGCCGATATGCGGCGGTGTGGGGAGAGAAACGGGCATGTCTTCCATTGAAGCAGGAAACAACGGCGGCCTGGGAGCAGGTTTTCGCGAGGACGGTGCCGGTGAATTGCAGCATATCTATGCCGTGGATGAGTATTTTAAGGATATCCATGTGGATTTTCTCAAGGCTGATATCGAAAGCTATGAGCTGGATATGTTGCAGGGTGCGGAAAAAGTGTTGCGCCGTGACAGGCCGAAACTGGCGTTGGCAATATATCATAACGCATCGGATATGTATACAATAATCAACTTCCTTGCTGAGATGGATTTAGGATATAACTTTGCGCTGAGGCATCATTCGTTTACCTATGCAGAGACAGTTCTTTATGCGTGGAAGGATTAGAGTGGGAATGATAGGTATGAGGAATTATTTGAATTTGCTATTTGATATGGATGGTACATTGGTTGATTCCTCTCCGGGTATACTGGCTGCACTGCATTATGCGCAGGAGCAGCTGGATTTGCAGAAGCTGCCGGAATCAGAGGAACTGAAATTCATCGGGCCTCCGCTTGCAGAATCCTTTCGCTTGGCTTATGCAATGAATGTGACAGAGGCGGAGGCGGCTGTAAGGTCATTTCGTACTTATTATGCGCAACAGGGCTTGTTGCAGGCTGAACTGTATCCGGGTGTACAAGAAGGTCTTTTGCGCTTGACATGGACAGGACATAGGTGCTATGTGGCAACCTCCAAGCCGACAGCCTTTGCCGAATCCATCGCGTCACGATTGGGGATAAGCAGGTATTTTCGCGCAATAGTTGGAAGTGATGAGGCACATCCAAATAAGCAGACTGTTATACGGGAAGTTCTGAGGAGCCAGGGTCTGAAAGAGGAAGAGTGTCTTATGGTAGGCGATACGTGCAACGATATCCTAGCTGCTGAAGCTTGCCGTATCGATGCCGTGGGGGTACGGTATGGTTTTGGCACAGAGGAAGAATTAAAGGGTGCCATTCTCATAGTTGATAAATTCCAGGATCTATGCGAATGCTTTGTAGAAGACTATTGATGTTAGGCAAGTGGAATGAGGGATTTGTGTGAATGAGTATGATGACAAGCCCTTTCTGTCAAGCAATATACTGATAGAGGATATGCTGGATATATATTCTCGCCCCTTGCCATGGGGGCGTTTGCGTGGTTCTATAATTCTAGTGACGGGTGCAACAGGGATGCTGGCATCTTATTTGGTGTATTTCTTGATCTGGCTTAATGAGGAGCATAATTTTAATTTGAGGATTTTTATGCTCTTGCGTAACATGGCTAAAGCTAGGAAGTGTTTTGGCATATATTTGGATAGACCGTATATCTGCGTTGTAGAGCAGGATGTGATAAAGCCTCTGGATATTGAGGATAGGGTGGACTATATCATCCATGCGGCCAGTTTGGCTAGTCCTCAGTACTATGGGGTGAAGCCTGTGGAGGTAGCTGCGCCGAATGTTCTAGGGACGTATTTTCTTTTGGAAATGGCTCGTAGCCATTCGGTCAAGGCGTTCCTTTATTTTAGTTCCGGTGATGTTTACGGAAAATTGCCAGCGGACATGGGTGTTATTCACGAGACAAGCTTCGGAACGCTTGACCCCTTGGACGCGCATAGCTGTTACGGTGAAAGTAAGCGCATGGGCGAGACGTTTTGTGCCTCATTTGCCAGGGAGTACAATGTGCCAACGCGTATAGCGCGTATAGCACATACCTATGGCCCCACCATGGATGTGGAGCACGATCCCCGCGTGTTTGCGTCCTTTGTGAAGTGTGTGTTGCATGGTGAGGATATTATTATGTTTTCAGATGGTAGTGCCAGACGCCCGTTCTGTTACCTGGCAGATGCGACAGCGGCTTTTTTCCATATCCTGCTGCAAGGAAAACACGGGGAAGCATATAATGTAGCCAATGAACAAATGTTTGTCAGTATTTCTGAGCTTGCTGACAAATTGGCAACCTTGCGACCAGAACGGGGGATAAAAGTAGTTCGCCAAGTGCGGCCTGTTGATGAGGCATACCTGGAATGCAAGGCAAACCTTGGTAATTTGCCATCGACAATCAAATTGAAGGATTTGGGCTGGAATTGCAATTATGATTTGGAAAAAGGCTTTGGCCGGACACTTTCTTATTTTGAGGAACAGTGCCAAGCTACAGTATGATGAAGGGGGAATCCATAGTGCCAGAACAAGCCATGAAGCCGTTCTCTACGGCTTATCAGTCTGATCGAATCAAACTTGTTGATGCTATCCCACTTTCTGTTCCCCTTTGCGTGTCTTTGGAGCCGACAAATATTTGCAATTTTCGTTGTCTGATGTGTTGGCAAGGCATGGAGGAGTACAGGCATCGTGGTGGACCTTTCATGAATATGAGTGCAGATGTGTTTCACAAAGCACTGCAGGATATGGAGGATATTTGTGCTAAGGGTGGGAGTCTGATTAAGCTTGTCAAGCTATATTTTGCTGGCGAACCACTGCTTAATAAAAATATTGGTGAGATGTTGCGCGAATTGAAGGAAGCGGGTGTATGCCAACAGGTAGAGGTAACGACAAATGCTTCGTTGCTCAGCGCGGAGTTATCTCGTGCCTTTGTGGATTATGGACTGGATTATTTACGTGCGTCAATCTATTCGGTTTATACGGATAATCATAGACGGATAACGCAAACGGAGGTTCCACCGAATGAAATAAGAGATAACATTGCCTACTTACGTAAATACAGAGATGAGCAAAATAAACAAAAACCATATATCAGTGCAAAAATAATTGATACTCATAGCGAAGAAAATGACCAATTCAAGGAATTCTACTCAGGAGTTTCTGATGAAGCATGGATTGATGTGCCATGGGATGTGGCGGGTACTCAAGAAAAGGCCCTTGATAGACTATACGGAAGTGAGGGAGCTGGTTTTGAAGCACGTAAGGAATATCATGAAACATCTCTTTTTAAAAAACGCAAAGCATGTCGTTATCCGTTTACTCATTTAGTAATTAAAAGCAATGGGGATGTGGTGGTTTGCTGTATGGATTGGCCACGCCAGACGAAGTTGGGCAATATTATGGAAGAAAGTTTGGTAAATATCTGGGAAGGAAAGAAGCTCTATGACTTTCGGGTGATGCAACTGAAGACCCACGGTGCCGGGCATCCTTTATGCGGTACATGTGAAGTGCCGCTACGTGATTGTGCGGAGGACGATATAGATACACTGGACATAAGAAAATTGACATACACGGGAGAGGAAATGGAATAAATGCAAGCAAAAGAAATCAGGAAAACTTATTTGGACGGACAAATATCCAAGCGCGTATGCTGGAAATTGATGAGAGAACGTCTTTTGCCATTGTTGGAGTGTCAGCAGATTCTGCAACTGCAAGATAATTGCGATTGCATCGCGATAAGGGAAGATGGTATAGTACTGGAATTGACAGACGGCGAGAAGATGTATATAGATTTCACCCAGACCGTATCACGGGCAGAAGGCATCCTGTCTGGGACGGAGCGTGAGGATTGGGGATTTAATCTGCAAATGCTGACACCTGACAGCGTCATCTTTGATATCGGGGCCAATATCGGCAGATTCAGCTTGCAAGCAAGGTGGAATTTTCCGGATGCGGAGATTTACGCTTTTGAGCCTGTGCCTACGACTTTTCATAAAATGCAAAAGAATTTTGAGTTGAATGGCGTAACAGATGTGCAAATATTCAATGTCGGCTTCTATGATGAGGCCGGACATAGTAAAATTTACGTCCCTCCTGCGGATGAGGCAGCATCCCTGCGTAGGGTGACAGATAGTTTTTACTTGCAGGAGGGTAATGTGGGGCAGTCTGAGGTCAAATCGGGGCAGCAGGAGATGGACTGCCGACTGGAAACACTGGATGGTTTTGTCAAAAAACAAGGGATATCGCGGTTAGATTTCATTAAATGCGATACGGAAGGAGCAGAGAAAATGGTATTTTCGAGGGGGGAATATGTTTTGTCTAAGTTACAGCCGATAGTCTACACGGAGATGCTTAGGAAACATGCGGCTCGCTTCGGTTATAACCCGAATGAAATCATTGTGCTATTCAAAGACAATGGGTATGGTTGTTTCTGCGAAACTAATGGGCGTTTGGTGCCATTTGTTATGATGGATGAGAATACGCAAGAAACCAATTTCTTCTTCCTGCATCTGGAAAAACATCATTCTTTGCTAGAACAATTCGGCTGAGGTCGGAATATAAAGAGAAAAAATAGGCGCGTATTAGGTAAATTTTACTGCTCGCGGGTATAACATGGTGCCGTCTGGTACTCCTGCTACAGAAATTGCTAAATCCAGTAAGGTAAAACATTCCACTATAAGTGGTTTGTCAATTCAGCCATTTAATGCAAATGATATATTCGTTTCGACGAGAAAGGAGATGTGGTCAATATGTGGGCAGCATGGGAAAATGGAATCAACAAAGCAAGGAACGATGGCTTTAGCGATGGCGAGATCAAAGGCAGAGACACGACGATGGTAAACAACATCCGGAATCTGATGGAAACTTCTGGATGGGATGCCCAGTAGACCATGGATGCGCTGAAAATTCCTGCTAATGAACGGGAAAAATACGCGAGGCAGATATAAGCTCGCAGCCGTATGGTTTCGAGGGAGTTGAAATAATGGCGAACGCAGTTGTCACAGGTCCTACAGGTGTCATAGGTGCGGCATTGGTGCGGCGCTTGCTGGAAGCAGGTATGGAAGTTTATGCTGTTTGCCGTCCGCAGTCACAGAATCTTGAGTGTTTGCCCGATAATTCGCTTGTTCATATCGTGCCATGTGACCTGCGTGAGCTTGATGGCTTGCAGCATCTGATCGGGCATGAGGTTGATATGTTCTTTCATCTGGGCTGGATGGGGACAGACAGCCGTGCCAACCGATTCGATATGCATCTGCAATTGGAGAACATCAGTGCTGCACTGGCTGCTGTTGGGGCGGCAAAGGCTTTGCAGGCAAAAGTCTTTGTAGGAGCTGGCAGCCAGGCCGAATATGGCAGAGTGCCAGAGGGGAGATTGTCTCCTGATACAGCGGCTGATCCCGTGAGTGGCTACGGCATGGCAAAGCTGTGCGCTGGCCAGATGACACGGTGCCTTTGCCGGGAGGCTCATATTCGTCACGTATGGGGCAGGCCCCTCAGCGTCTATGGGCCGCATGATGGGGCAAGTACGTTGATTGCTTCCGCTTTGGTCGCGTTCCGGTCAGGAAGGCGCTTTTCCATGACTGCCGGGGAGCAGATCTGGGATTATTTGTACTCTGCCGATGCAGCAGAGGCATTTTATCGGATGGCGCTGGCTGGACGGGACGGGGCAGTCTATACCTTCGGTTGCGGCAGAGCGCGTCCTCTTCGGGCATATATTGAGGAGATGAGGGATGTCATTGATCCGGACTTGGAGATAGGCTTGGGCGACGTGCCCTACCTGCCAGATCAGGTTATGCGCATGGAGGCGGATAATACGGCAATTATGACAGATACAGGCTGGAGACCGCAAATCAGTTTCGCGGAGGGAGTAAGAAAAATGTTGGCTCTTTGCTAGTGTAATTCGGCGGAGGCTGGGCTATGAAAATCGTACTGGTGACTATGGCAAAGAACGAAGCGGATATCATCGAGAGTTTCGTGCGGCACAGCTTGACTTATGTGGATGAAATCATAGTAGCTGATCATATGAGTTCTGACCGCACGCATGAAATCTTGGAAAGCCTGCGGGCAGAGGGACTGCCGCTGAGTATTGTGGAGCTCTATAATCCGGAGTTGGCACATGGATGCGTGATGACCGATTTGATGTGGGAGGCCATCGAGGGACACGGCGCAGATATGGTTTTGCCGGCTGATGTGGATGAGTTTCTGGTAAGTGATGATACCTCTGCATCCTGCCGGGAGATTCTTTGTGCCTTGGACACGCATAAGGTGTATTCCCTCAAGTGGAGACGATATGAGCCCTTGGCCGGGAGCCTGGAAAGTGACTTTCTGCTCATGCGCCCTTGCAGGAGGGAAGTCGGCTTCACGAGCGGGCAGAAAATCATTGTAGGTGCGGAGGCGGTGCGTGAGCAGTGCTTCAAATTAGTGCAGGGTTGCCACTATGCCTACTGGGACAAGCCGGGAGGCGGATTTATCAATGTGCCCATGGAGCCTGTGCCGTATCTGCATGTGGCACATTATCACTGGCGCAGCGAGGCGCAGTATGTGAGCAAGATTGCTACGAGCTGGCTGAACAACGTGGCCAGGTATTCGATGTTTACGCCAACGGCGATTTTCCTGAAGACATCCTTTGATAAACTGCGGGCAGGGGAACACATACAGCCTGACAATCTCCTCCAGGAAGCAGAGCCCTTCGACTTGCGCCCGTATGTGATGCCTCAGTGCTTGCGCTACACGGGCGGCACGTCTCCGGATGTCCTGGCGAACTTGATGGCAGCAGCCGAACAGGTGGCCCAGTCCTGCGCTGAGCGTAAATTCCTGCTGACAGGCAAGAAGGTCAGTTTCGTTGTGCCTTACCTGGGAAATGCGGCAGCTTGGCAGGATTCCTTGCAACAGGTTTTGGCCCAGACCTGTCCTTGCCGGGAAATCTTGGTGCCGCTTATTGCTCCGGGAGGGGAGCAGCTTGTAGAGAGCGCTCTGGAAGCGTTGACCGAGGATTCTTTTGCTTTTTCTGGCGGTGATGTTTTTCAGGAAATGCAGCAGACGGCACGCGGCGACTTCGTACAATGGGTGCTGCCGGGAGCCAGACTCAAGCCGGAGATGGCCATGCGCATGGCGACCAGTCTTTCCCTGCAGGATTATGGTTTTTCAGTGTTGGTGGCATGCGGTCAGCAGGGATTTGCGGAATGGTCCCCCTATATGAATATATTGGGGAAGGATAATTTTCAGGGCTACAATCGCAGGACTGCCTGGCTGGGATTGCTGCAGATGGGCAAGAAGCCTTCCGGGGATATTTCCTCTGCAATGGTTGTGCGTTCGCTTATGGATGAATGTGGCTGGTTCAAGGGAGGTTTTTTGGACGCTCGTCCCCTTTTCTATGTCATGTGGCGTACCTTGTTGATGACCGGTGACAATACCGGCACGAGCGGCAGTCTGCTCGGTGTCATGGTGGCGCCTTTTGTGCATCTGCCATGGGGAGAAATCAATCCGAATGATTGGCTGTGGCATCAGTTGGAGTGGCTTAATCTCTTGGAACTGGACGGCCATGAGTTGCAGCCGGAAGAGCTAAGGGAAGCTGTGGATAAGCTGCAGATGAACTGGCATGTGCTTGGTGCGGGATTGCAGGGACATGAAAGCGTCGATGTGATTCTGTGGCAGCAATATGCCGAGGCTATGCGGTGTTACGATGCAAAGGTCACTGAAATAAACAGGTTGTGAGGAGAGACTGGTTATGTTTAATAATAAAACGGAGGCAGAGGCCCGTGCAGAGATATTGGCCGCTGTGAAGGAATATGCAGAACAGTTCCATGGCAGGAAGAAGAATTTTAGTCCCGGGGATGCCATTCGCTACGCTACTCGCGTTTACGATGCAGAGGAAATGGTGAATCTGGTGGATTCTGCGCTGGAGTTCTGGTTGACCTCAGGGCGGTATACCCAGGATTTCGAGGCAGCTTTCGCGAAGTATTTGGGCGTAAAATACTGTTCCTTGGTCAACTCCGGCTCATCGGCAAATCTGGCGGCCTTTATGGCGCTGACGTCGCCGCTTCTGGGCGAGCGGCAGCTCAGGCCCGGTGATGAGGTAATCACGGTGGCGGCGGGCTTTCCGACTACGGTGGCGCCGATAGTCCAGTACGGAGCTGTGCCGGTCTTCATCGATGTGACGATACCGCAATATAATCTGGACGTCTCACAGTTGGAGGCAGCACTATCGCCCAGGACGAAAGCGGTGATGGCGGCTCATACGCTGGGCAATCCTTTTGAACTGAGGGCGGTGAAGACTTTTTGCGATAAGCATGGCTTGTGGCTGATTGAGGATAACTGCGATGCGCTGGGCAGTACCTATGAAATGGACGGGCAGAAGAAATTGACAGGTACGATAGGCGATATAGGCACCAGCTCTTTCTACCCTCCCCATCACATGACGATGGGCGAGGGCGGCGCTGTCTATACAGATAATCCTTTGCTGCACCGCATTATACGCTCCTTGCGTGACTGGGGGCGCGATTGCCGGTGCCCCTCTGGTCAGGACGGGATTTGCGGGCACCGCTTTGACCGCCAGTACGGCGAGCTGCCGCTGGGCTACGACCATAAGTATGTCTACAGTCATTTTGGCTACAATCTGAAGGCAACGGATATGCAGGCAGCCATCGGCTGTGCGCAGCTGAAGAAGTTCCCCTCTTTTGTAGAGCGTCGCCGCCACAATTTCGCGCGGCTCCATAAGGCATTGGAAGTTGTGCAGGACAGGCTCGTCCTGCCGGAGGCTTGCCCCGGCTCGGAGCCAAGTTGGTTCGGCTTCCTCATTACCTGCCGTGAGGGAGTGGAGCGCGGTAGCGTCGTGCATTATTTGGAGGAGAATAAGATCCAGACCCGGATGCTTTTTGCGGGCAATCTTACGAAGCATCCCTGCTTTGACCGGATGCGTGAGGAACAGCGTGGATACCGCGTTGCAGGGAGCCTTACGAATACTGATCGCATCATGGAGAGCTCTTTCTGGGTGGGCGTTTACCCTGGCATGACGGATGCGATGCTTGATTTCATGGCAGAGAAGATTTGCGAGGGCGTGCGTTTATGAGTAATCTGCTGGAGTTTTACAAGGGCAAGCGGGTCTTTCTCACCGGGCACACCGGCTTCAAGGGCATGTGGCTGGCTAAAATATTGACGCTGGCGGGGGCGGAGGTGACAGGCTTTGCGCTGGAGCCTCCAACGACGGAAGGGGGGCGGGTGCTGGCAGAATGCGGCATCCTGGCCTCCATGCACTCCGTGTCCGGTGATGTGCGCAACATGGCGGCCCTTGCGGCTGCCTTCCAGGAAGCGCAGCCGGAGGTAGTGTTTCACCTGGCGGCACAGCCTATTGTGCTGGAGAGTTACCGTGACCCGGCAGGGACTTATGCGACAAACGTCATTGGTACGGTGAATATTTTGGAATGTGCGCGTGAGGCGGCAGGGCGCGGCGAGCCGGTGCGTTCCCTTGTGAATATCACCACGGATAAGGTCTATGAGAACCGGGAGTGGCTTTGGGGCTACCGCGAAAATGAGCGGCTGGATGGTTTCGATCCGTACTCAAACAGCAAGAGCTGCTCGGAGCTTGTGACAGGGACGTATCGCCGTTGCTTCCTGGAGAAGGCAGGCACAGCGGTATCAACGGCACGGGCCGGCAATGTGATTGGCGGCGGGGACTTCGCGCCGCACCGCATTATACCCGATGCGGTGCGCGCAGCCCTGGCAGGACAGGCTGTGCAGGTGCGTAACCCGAATTCGACCAGGCCCTATCAGCATGTGCTGGAGCCTTTGTCGGCATATCTTACTCTGGCCAAGGCACAGTGGGAGCACCCTGGTTTGGCAGGAGCATATAATGTGGGCCCCGATGATGCAGACTGCGTGACCACGGGACGGCTGCTGGATATCTTCTGCGAGGCGTGGGGTGAGGGAGCAAGCTGGACGAGTGAGCCAGTTACGCAGCCCCATGAGGCGAATTTCCTGAAGCTGGATAGCTCTAAATTCAGATCTGCCCTGGGCTGGCGGCCGCGCTGGCATATCGGGGAGGCCGTGGTCAAGGTGTGCGAATGGGTCAAGGCTGACAGGCAGGGAACAGGCCGGCAAGAAATGGAGCGGCAGGTCGCGGGATATTTTGCGGATATGCCATGAAGATATGACGGAGGTGGATTAGCGTGAAATATATTATAGTACAGGCAGGTGGCAAGGGACGGCGCATGGAAATCCTGACACGCAATAAGCCTAAGGCTTTGGTACCAGTACAGAATCTGCCCATGATCTTTCATCTGTTTCGCCTTTTTAAGGGTGCAAAATTCATAATTGTTGGTGATTATAAGTTTGATGTTCTGGAACGCTATTTGCGTGCCTTTGGCAGCAATGAAGCCGATTATGAATTGGTACGTGCCACTGGTTTCACCGGTACCTGTGCTGGCTTGAAACAGGCATTGCAATTCATTCCTCCTGCTGAAAGGTTTATGTTTATATGGTGTGATTTACTTCTGCCTGATAAATTTACGATGCCAGATTCATGCGAGAACCTTCTTGGAATATCAAAAGACTTTTCCTGCAGATGGTCTTATGTAGATGGGGGATTTGCCGAGCAGTCCAGCAAGGAGCATGGCGTAGCGGGTTTTTTCGTGTTTAAGGATAAGGAACTTTTGCTCGATGCACCTGATAATGGTGAGTTCGTGCGATGGTTACAGGGACAGCACATCCCTTTTAAAGAGCTTCCGTTGACAGGGGTTAAGGAGTATGGTCTGTACCAGGAATGGCTGAAATTACCAAGGATGCGGTGTCGGCCATTTAATGCGATGGAAATAGAAGGGGACAGAGTCACAAAGCGGGGGATTGATAATCAGGGTATACAGTTGGGCAAACGAGAAGTCGCATGGTACGATGCGATGCAGGGACTGGAATTTAAGAATATGCCCAAAATATATAGTACTAATCCGCTTTGCATGGAACTGATAGACGGAAAAAACATCTATGAATATACATATATTCCAGAGGAGAATAAGAGAAACATACTTGCAAGCATAATAAGCGGCTTGAAAGGAATCCATAAATTGGGCAGCGTGCCTGTTGATCGTGATAGCTACTATGAAGCATATATAGGAAAAACGATGAAGCGCTTGGAGAAAGTGCGTGACTTAGTGCCTTTCGCCAAGGATAAGACGGTTACGGTCAACGGACGAAAGTGCCGTAATATATTTTATTGCGAAAAGCAGGTAGAATCTGCAGTTATGCGCTATATGCCCAAAAGTTTCTGCATGATTCATGGAGATTGTACTTTTAGCAATATTATGCTTAGGCACGATGTGGAACCAGTGTTCATTGATCCGCGTGGCTATTTTGGAAGTACAGATCTTTATGGCGATCCGGCTTATGATTGGGTGAAGCTCTACTATTCTGTCATCAGCAATTATGACCAGTTTAATCTGAAACGCTTCACCTTGGATATTGGTGAGCAGGATGTACGCCTGGATATCGCTTCCAGCAATTGGGAGAGTATGGAAGAGGAATTCTTCAAATTACTTGAAGGCGAGACAAATGAACAGCAGATGAAATTGTTGCTGGGGATTACCTGGCTGTCGCTTACAACTTATGCATGGGATGATTATGATTCTATTTGCGGAGCTTTTTACTATGGACTTTATTGGCTGGAAGAAGCTTTTCAACTGGAGTCTGCCTATGACTATTTTGATGATAACATGGTGTATATGAAGCATGCACTGCAGTCTGTTTCCAGAATATCATTTGAAAGCCTGCTGTCTGATTCACTCTTAACATTGAAGAATCCCGCTAATAAGATTGTAGTTTCAGGGCTGGGCAAGAATGTGCCTATTGGCGAGAAGTTTGTTGGCACAATGCTGTCACTGGGCTTGAATGCTAATTTTTTGCATACTGATTCTGCATTGCATGGAGATTTGGGTATGGTGAGGCCGGGAGATTTAGTCATAATTTTGACAAAGAGCGGTTCTACAGAGGAATCTGTTGCCCTTGCCAGGTTCCTGCAGCATCGCAAGGATGTGACTTTATGGCTGCTCACTTTCCGTGAGCATAGTGAATTGACGGAGATTATTCCTAAGCAATTGGTAGTCGAGCTTGAACATGAGGGAGATTTATGGAACGTCCTGCCTAATAATTCCACAACGTTAAATCTAATAATCCTGCAAACTTTGGCCATAGAAGTCGCACGCAGAATGAATCTGGAATTGGAAAGGGATTTCCAGCCAAACCATCCTGGCGGAGCTATTGGAGCAAGGTTGCGTTATGGAAAATAAGCATAGTAACATACAAATTCAACGCCTGTGTTTGTCAACGCTTGCGCACACATGGCTGATAGATTTGGATGGTACCGTTGTCTATCACAATGGCTATAAGATAGCAGAGCGTGATTCTTTTTTGCCGGGAGCCAAGGAATTTCTGCAGGGGCTGCCAATTGAGGATACGATAATCTTTTTGACAGCCCGGGAGGAAAAATACAGGGAGGTAACAGAAAAATTTCTGGAGGAAAATGAGATTCGCTATAATTATATAATCTGGCGTGTTTCAAAACCGGCCATTTAGTGGTAACAAATGCCTTAAAACAGCAAA
>CAMVGU010000006.1 GCA_947167105.1 uncultured Selenomonas sp.
AGATACCTTCTGGCAAGGTGAAAATTGGGGCTTGACAAAAGTCACTACATAACAGTTTTTTGTCATCATAGTTTTGATACATGTTATATAAGTTTTCTCCACGTTCTTTTTCATATTGGCATTTTTCGTTTATTTTCCGTATGCCTTTGCCTAAACTATCCCAAAATCCTATGTTTATCCTCCTTTACTATAAGTTAGCGCTTATTTAATATTTACGCTGAAGACTGATGTTATATACTTTAACTTTATCAGATTTACGAGGTCTGTTGACATCAGACCTGAAAGATATAACCAATCTATCACCATTCGTAGGGTCTTTCAAGGCTACATCCCCAATTCCTTTTTTTGCAATACCTTGAAGTTCATTGGCATATGAACTATAGAGATTCATGAATTCTTCAATAGTCATGCCTATATATGCTCCTGATGGCGTTTTGAAATCGTAAGAAGGAGTATACGGGTATATAGAATTTGACCCTACTATTATCTCTAATACAGTGTTGGTTGGTATATTTCCCTTCTTATCTCCTCCTGTTATCCGCAAAGTATAATCGTCAGTTCTCCAAAAATAGGTATATTGTAATGGTTGGCCGGTGAAGAGGTCTACATATTCTTTCCTATCAATCATTTTAATATTACTACATGAATCTTTAGCATCGTCTATATTCATGCCTAAAGTAAACCAACCTATAGCTAATTCCTTGTTATCAACTGGTATTTCAACATCAGCAGCTAAAGAAACATTTGAACACATAACGAAGAACATAAACACCAACAAAGAGAATAATTTTTTCATTTTTCTTTCCTCCCTTTTGTGTCTACATAGTTATATATGATTACTCAAACTTCCCACATGCAAAAACCTGACGGCTTCTTGAAAACTGTATACTAAGTTTATTATTAAACTTACCAGCATAAGTATTTGCTCTTATACAATACCAATCAGATACTGTATCAACAGGGACATGCAGGCCACCGCTGCCCAGCAGCAAAGCCCCAGGAAAATGGGCTTTAAGCCATGCTTTACCAGTTCCCCGAGCCGGGTGTTCAGGCCAATGGCCGTCATGGCCATGACAATGGCGAATCTGCCCCAGGTGCCCAGTGCTTGCGAGAGTGCTTCCGGCAGAATGCCGGTGGTGTTGACAATGGAAGCCACTACAAACCACAGGATAAACCAGGGAAAAATCTTTTTGAAGTTAAAGCCAGCACCACTGCTTGATTTTTCCCGTGCCATCAGCAGGGCAAAAATCAGGCAGACCGGAACAATCATCAGAGCTCGGGTGAGTTTTACAATGGTGGCAAGGCCGCCAGCTGCTTCGCTATAAGAATACCCCGCAGCTACCACGGAGGAAGTATCGTTTACCGCTGTCCCGGCCCACATGCCAAAGCCCAGGTCAGACATATTCATCAGATGGCCCAAAAAGGGGAAAATAAATACAGCCAGAACGTTGAAGAGAAAAATGGTGGAGATGGAAAAGGCGATGTCCTTGTCCTTGGCACCAATAACGGGAGCAACCGCTGCAATAGCTGAGCCGCCGCAGATGGCCGTACCTGCGCCAATAAGGGTGGTGGTATTGCGGTCAAGATGCAGCATTTTGCCTACCACCAAGGCTACCATAAATGCTGTTAGCAGGGTAAATATCATGACGGAAAAGGACTGGCTGCCAATGTCTAGCACATGAAAGAGGTTCATCTCAAAACCCAACAGGATAATGGCGTATTGAAGTATCTTTTTGCCTGTAAAGGCGATGCCAGGCTCTAAGGCCGTGGGGCGCTTTATTCCAGCCAGCAGCATGCCCAGCAGGATGCCAAATACCGGCCCGCCGATAATAGGAAACTGCTTGCCCAAAAGCCAGGCTGGTATGGCAATGACCAACGCCAGCAAAATACCGCGTATGTGTTCTTTTTTCATTTGTCAAGATGCCTCCTCGAATATCATTATGGAAACATCCTAACATTTGCTGGGTAAATTGTAAAATACTATGATTTGATGATTATCATAGGTTATAACCTATGATAATCATCAAAATTGCCGCAAAGGTCAATGAAGTTCTCCAGGGCTGGCGTCTGATATTTATTGACATGGCAGACAATCCGAAAAGTCCGTGTAAAGGAAATGCCTGGAATGTCAAACTTGCTCAGCTTGCCTGCAGCAAGTTCATGGTTGGCAACCCGTTCTGACAGCACAGCTATACCAAAACCTGCCATGACCGCCTGCTTTATGCTTTCGGAATTATTGTAGGTGCCGATTATCTTAGGTTTTATACCCTGTTCCGTCATAATACGCGTAAAGAGTTCCCGAGTGCCGCTGCCTACTTCACGGGTAATGAAAGGCATTTGGGACAGGTCGGAAATAGTACGAGGGATAGGATTATGGGGAGCAGCCAGGAATACCAGTTCATCGGCCATAAAGGGATGTTCCTTCAGATAGGGAGAATGTATGTTTCCCTCTACCAGGGCCAAATCCAATTCATCATTCAGCAGGGCTTTTTCCAAAATAGCAGTATTGTGAATGTACGAGTATACCCGCTGCCTACAGATTTTGCGGAATCTGTCCAGCAATGGGATAAATATGCTTTCTCCCACAGACAGTGTGGCACCAATTCGCAAGGGCGAGCCGTCAGCAAAATCCTGCATAGCAGATTCTGACTGGTTAACAAGGCCGGCGATGTGACGGGCATACTGCAAGAGTTCTTCCCCAGCTACGGTCAAAAAAAGCTTCTTGCCCAGCCGTTCAAAGAGCTTCGTTCCATAATGCTCTTCCATCTCTCGAATGGCCTGACTCACCGAGGGCTGGGAAATATGCAGTTTTTCAGCGGCTCGGGTCATGCCGCCTTCATCGTGGACATAGAGAAAAATTTGGAAATGACGCAGTGTCATAAAGATGCTCCTTGTTTCGTGTTTACTTCAATACAGATGAGCTACTTAAACTTCCCACACCTGAAACACGCGTAGTTCCTTGAAAACTGTATATCTCAGAAGATAAAAAAGGCGCAAAGCCTCAAAACTTGGTACAATAGAAGTGCTAACAAACCATTATCCAAGGAGGTTTTACGCCATGTCTATTGTATCACTTGAATCTGCCGATGAAAAGAATGTTTCTGCTTCTATTGTAAATTTCCTCACTGCCTATGGGATCATAAGCCTTTTGAGCAAGTGTGGTGGCTCGAAGCTCAAGGGGATACCTGTCAAGGAGTTGTTCACTTACACTCTGACCAATGCCTTCCGCATGGGGAGCTTCTACATGCAACACAAGCTGGGGAAAGTTCGTGAAGGCTTTTCCAAGAACACCTACTACCGTTTCCTCATGAATCCTCGCACAAACTGGCTTCGCTTTACCACTATGCTTTCCGAGCGGATAATCAACGGGCACATTCGCCCACTGACATCCGAGAACCGCGATGACTGCTTTGTCATTGACGACTCTCTGTATGAGCGCGCTGGCTTTAAGCGCACAGAACTTGCCTCCTGGGTATTTGACCATGTTTCAATGCGTTGCAAGAAGGGTTTCAGGTTGCTGACCTTGGGATGGACGGATGGCTGCACCTTCCTGCCCATCAACTACTCCCTTCTGGCATCGAATGATGATGAAAAGATTCTCGGCCCCTGCAACAAGGTAGACAAGCGCACTATTGCTGGGAAGCGCAGGCTCATGGCCCGCCAAAAGGCCACTTCTGTCATGATAGATCTCTTGAAGACTGCCCTGGCAGCAGGCCACAGAGCGAAGTATGTCCTCTTTGACAGCTGGTTCTCCAATCCCCAACAGCTTTTGGATATCAGGAAGCTTGGCCTTAACACAATTGCTATGGTAAAGCGCAGCAACAAAAGATTCTACCTCTTTGAAGGAAAACCAATGGACATCAAGCAGATTTTTGCTTCTAGCAAGAAACGCCGTGGCCGTTCCAGGTATCTTCTGTCTGTATCCGTAAAAGTTGGGCAGGACAATAATGGCGAAAATGGCATTGATGCCCGCATCGTCTGCGTTCGCAACCGCAACAACCGCAAAGATTGGATTGCCATAATCTGCACGGACATGAGCCTTAGCGAGAATGACATAATCCGCATCTACGGCCATCGCTGGGACATCGAGGTGTTTTTCAAGACTTGCAAGAGCAGCCTGTTGCTTAGGAAAGAGTACCACGGCCTTTCTTACGACGGTCTTACCGCCCATGTTGCCATGGTATTCACCCGCTATATGCTTCTGGCAGTTTCCAAGCGTGATAATGAAGACGATCGAACGCTGGGCGAGCTGTTCTACATCATGATAGCCGAAGTTGCTGACATGACCTACCATGAAGCCATGCAAATCATAGTGGAGGCTATGCTGGCAACGGTTCAGGAAGAATCCCATATTACCGATGAGCAGGTAGAAACCTTCTATGCGAAGTTTATGTCCAAACTGCCTGAGTCCATGCAACACCTATTGCAGGCGGCTTGAGGATTTTATCTCTTGAGATATACGGTTTTCAAGGAGCCGTTGGTATTTTCTATGTGGGAAGTTTGAGTGATTATATTAGCACATTTCTAAATATTTTGCAATGTCCTATGGGGACAATTTAGTTTTTTACGAAGCTATACAGTGGACTTTCTCCGATATGGGAAAGGTTTTTGTGCGGTCACATGCTCCAGCGGCGGCAGGGGTGGGACTCGGGACTTTCTTGCTTCACATCACATATTAAAGTCCTGAAAGACTTTTTCCTCCACGAGTACAATTTCTATTTCATTTTTAATTTCTTTGATGTTTCCTCGGTCAACTTAAAATCATCAAGTTCTGCGAATACGGGCATAATTGCTTCTTTAATAATTTCGTCCAGAATATCTTCTTGCTTTTTGGCATTATTGACAAAATTATTATCGACCGCGACTAGCCGATTTCGTTAGAATATTTCTTTGATTTTATCCTCAAATTTTTGTTTTCTCTCGCCAACCAAAATCGCAGGATTATCCTCATCATCATGTTTGCAAGGCGGGAAGTCTTGCTTCGCGATGCCAGCCGCATCATAAAACTCCTCTAACTTTTGTTCTATGCCTTCGATGGCTCTTTCATAATTAGGCGCTATATCACACCTCCAGTGGTCTGTATCTTATTCTGCTTTGTAATCCTCAACCCATTTAATAACTTCCTCGACAGACAAGCCCTTTGCGGCTATCGCATCGAGAAGCTCCTTGTAGCTATTCTTGGACTGCTGGGCTTTCAGATTGTTCATCTGCTCCCTGAGAGCCTTGATTTCCTCAGTTTTCTTTGCAATTTTTGCTTCAATGTCAGCAAGCTTCTTTTCGTAGTTAAGCGCCCTTGGCATAATCGAATCCCCCTAAAATGAAAAAAATTCTTACAACGCATTATATTCTACAGCAAAAGAGAAAATCCTGCAACAAAAAAATGATAATCGAAAAGCCCCACTCTCGCGAGTAGGGCTTTTCTTTGGTTTTGTATTATGCTTCTGACAGTGTATCAAATGTCATCGCATTTTTCAAGGCCGTATTTGTCATAGCCCCTTTTACTAATTTGTATAATCTTGCTTATTACTTAAGCGGCCTCTTCAGCACGGAGAGGACTGCGCAGCCCACGGCTGCACCGATGAAGATGGACAGGAGGTACATGGCCGGGTTGCCGATGGTGGGCACCACGAAGATGCCGCCATGGGGAGCACGCAGGGTGCAGTCAAAGGCCATGGTGAGGGCGCCTGCCACGGCGGAGCCGATGACGCAGGAGGGGATTACCCGCAGGGGGTCAGCGGCGGCGAAGGGGATGGCGCCTTCGGTGATGAAGGAGAGGCCCATCACGTAGTTCACCACGCCTGCCTTTTGCTCGCTTTCAGTGAAGCGGTTCTTGAAAAGGGTGGTGCAGAGGGCGATGGCCAGGGGCGGCACCATGCCGCCTGCCATAACTGCCGCCATGACATGGTACTCGCCGGAGGCCAAAAGGCCCGTGCCGGTGACGTAGGCTGCCTTGTTGATGGGGCCGCCCATGTCGATGGCCATCATGCCGGCCACTATCATGCCCATAAAGACGAGGGCGGAGGTATCCATGCTCTTCAGGGTATCAGTCAGCCAGGTATTGAAGGCGCCCACCGGGGGAGCGATGATGAACATGGAGATGAAACCGATGAGCAGGATGCCGAAGAAGGGATAGAGCAGCACCGGCTTGATGCCGTCCAGGCTGTGGGGGAGCCCCGCGAAAGCTTTTTTCAGGAGATTGACAATCCAGCCGCCCAAAAAGCCTGCCAGAAGTGCTCCCAGGAAGCCGGAGCCGGTGGCACCTGCGAGAGCGCCGCCCACGAAACCTACAGCCAGGCCCGGACGATCGGCGATGGACATGGAGATAAAGCCAGCCAGTACCGGCAGCATGAAGCCGAAGGCCGCGCCGCCCACGTCCTTGAAGAACTTAGCCAGAGGCGTGTTGCTGCCGAAGGAGGCAGCCGGCTCCGGGGCATCCACCAGGAAGGCGATGGCAATCAGGATACCGCCGCCCACCACGAAGGGCAGCATGTGGCTGACGCCGTTCATCAAATGCTTGTAGACCTGACGGCCCACGGACTCGCCCGCCGTATCGGCGGCGCTCTCCACCGCATCCGAGCCGCTGGCATGGTAGATGGGAGCCTTGCCGGAGAGGGCCTTATCCAAGAGTTCATCCGCGTTGTTGATGCCGTTGGCGACTTTCGTGATGATAACGGGCTTGCCGTCGAAGCGGGCCATGGCCACATTCTTGTCCGCTGCCACGATGATGGCATCTGCCTTGCGGATTTCCTCGGCGGTGAGCACGTTCTTCGCGCCCTCGGAGCCGTTGGTCTCCACCTTGATGGTGACGCCACGCTTCTTGGCGTGCTGCTCCAGGGACTCGGCTGCCATAAAGGTATGGGCAATGCCCGTGGGGCAGGCCGTGACCGCCAAAATCTGGATATGGTCGGCTGTGGGCGCCGCCGCAGCCGGGGCAGCCCCTTCAGCCACAAACTTGCCGTCCTGCTTAAGGTCGATGAGATGCAGGAATTCTTCCTTGTCCTTGGCCCCCACCAGTGCCTCTTTGAAGTCCGGGTCCATAATCATGGTGGCCAGCTGCGAGAGGATGGCCAGATGCTCGTCATTGGCAGAATCCGGCGCTGCAATCATAAAGAACAGGCGGGAGGGCTTGCCGTCCATGGAGGCAAAGTCCATGCCGGAGGGTACGGTCATGGCGGCAAGACCCGCCTTGGCTACGCCCGCGCTCTTGGCGTGAGGGGTGGCGATGCCGTCCCCCAGGCCGGTGGTGCTGGATTCCTCCCTGGCCAGCACATCCTTGATGTACTGTGCCTTATCAGAAAGGTTGCCGCCCTTTTCCATCAGGTCGGCCAGTTGGTTGATCGCAGCATTCTTGTCAGATGGCTGCGCGCCCAGAACGATGCTGTCGCTCTTGAGCAAATCAGTGATACGCATTGATTTTCTCCCCTTCGTGATGATAGATAGATAATGCCTTAATGTATTGTTTTGAGGAGAGCCAGGGCCTCCTCACGGGTAGCAAGGTTTTCGGAAAAAGCGGAAGCGGAGCCGGTGGCAACCCCCATGTAGAAGGCCCGCTCCAAATCCCCTTCGCTTTCGGTGTAGCCGGTGAGGAAGCCTGCCACCATGGAGTCGCCGGCACCCACGGAATTCACCAGCTTGCCCTTGGGGGCAGGGCTCTTGTAATGCTTGCCCTGGGCGGTGAGCAGGATGGCCCCGTCCCCCGCCATGGAGATAAGCACATTCTGGGCGCCCTTCTCCTGGAGCTTTTTGGCATGCTCGATGATTTCCTCATCTGTCGTGAGCTTCACCCCGAACATATCCCCCAGTTCGTGGTTGTTGGGCTTAATCAGGAAGGGATGGTACTGCAAGACCTTCAGGAGCAGCCCCTTCTCTGCATCCACCACCACCCGGATGCCCTTGCCCTGCAGGCGGCCCATAATGCGCTGGTAGATGTCATCCGGCAGGGTATTGGGGATGGAGCCTGCCAGCACCAGGGTGTCACCCTCCCCCAGCTTATCCAGCTTGGCAAAGAGCTCCTGCTGGGCTTCCTCGGTGATTTTCGGCCCCTGGCCGTTGATTTCCGTCTCTGTGTCGGCCTTGGCCTTCACATTGATGCGGGAGAAGCCCTCCTTCAGCCACACGAAGTCGAAGGCGCAGCCGAAGCCCTCCAACTGCCGCTGGATCTCGGCGCCGGTGAAGCCCGCCAGAAAGCCCAGGGCCGTGGACTTAATGCCCATATTGGCCAGCACAATGGACACGTTGATGCCCTTGCCGCCACCCAGCACCTGCTCGTAATTCACCCGGTTGATTTCCCCGGCGGTGAACTTGTCCAGACGCACGATGTAGTCCAGGGCAGGGTTGAAAGTTACTGTGTAAATCAATGTTCGTCCCCCTCCTCTATGATGGTGGTGAAGTCACGGTATTTCTTGTCCTCCAGGCGGCCCGTGATAATGGCTGCGCTGGTCAGGGGCGCAAAGGTGATGGGCGTGATGCGGTTGAATTTCGACCGGTCAGCCAGCACATAGGCCCGCTTGCAGCGGGACACGGCCTCACCCTTGACGGTGCCCTCGTCCGCATCCGGCGTGGAAAAGCCCGACTCCACGCTGACGCCGTTGGTGCCGAAAAAACCCTTGGTGAAGTTGTAGCCCTTCAAAGAGGCCAGGGCATCTGCGCCGATAACCGCCTCGGTGACGGCCTTGACCCTGCCCCCCAGGATAAAGGCTTTGAAGCCGTGGGAGGCCAGCCGCGCCGCATGGGGCAGGCCGTTGGTCACGTAGGTGGCTCTCTTCTCCGACAGAAAATCAATCATCTGCAGGGTGGTGGAGCCGGCGTCAAGATAGACGAAATCGCCGGAACGGATCATGGTAGCCGCATGGCGGGCAATGGCGATTTTTTCCCCCGTGTACAGGGAATTCTTGGTGCGCATATCCTCCTCGGAGGCGGTGTAGTGGCTGGACAGGGCCGTAGCCCCCCCGTAGACTTTGTACAGGCGGCCGCTCTTGTGCAAACTGGTCAGATCCCGGCGAATTGTGGATTCGGAGGTGTGCAAAAGCTCCGTCAGCTCTACCACGGTCACAGCTTTCCTTTCCTCCAGCAGGCGCAGAATAGCGGCATAGCGCTCCTCTGTCAGCATGATTTATTCACCCGTCCTTTCACTTCGTTGCTGATTGTCTATATATTACACCCGCTAACAGTCAAAGTCAATCAAAATCGTGTTTAACCACGCAAAAACTATCGGCAAATAAGCGAAAGCAAGCAAAATCAGCCAATATACAATTCCTTAAATCATCTAGCAGGAATTTTGGCATTTCCCCATAATATGTATATATTAGAAGAAAACATAAGGAGTGTGACATATGGAGAAGGAGACCAAGCAGGAGCAGCTGCAGACAGCCTCCCCGCCGGCCAGCCGGGGGGGGAAGCCGCCTATTACCCAGCACCGCAAAGCCTCATTTTATTTCAAGAAGTACCTGACCATCTTCGTAGGTGCCATTATCGCAGCCGTGGGGCTGGAGCTTTTCCTGATACCCAACGAAGTCATTGACGGCGGCGTGGTGGGCCTGTCCATCATGGCCCAGACCCTCACGGGCATGAGCCTGGGCGTGTTCCTGGTGCTGTTCAACCTGCCCTTCCTGTACCTGGGCTATAAGCAGATCGGCAAGAATTTCGCCATTGCTACCCTGATTGCCATTCTCTTTCTGTCCGGCTGGTCAGAGGTCATGGGGCAGTTCCCCAAGGTCACCAATGACCCGTTCCTTGCGGCCATCTTCGGCGGCATTATCGACGGCGTGGGGGTGGGCCTTATCATCCGCGCCGGAGGCTCCCTGGACGGCACGGAGATTGTGGCCATTATCATGGACAAGAAATCCGTCTTTTCCGTGGGTGAGGTGGTAATGTTCATTAACCTTTTTATCCTGTCCAGCGCAGGGCTGCTCTACGGCTGGGACAAGGCCATGTACTCCCTGGTGGCCTACTTCGTGATTTCCAAGATGATAGATGTGGTCATCAAGGGGCTGGATGAAAGCTATGCGGTGATGATTGTCACCAACGAGCACGAGGACATCACCAGCGCCCTGAACGACCGCCTGGGGAGGGGGGTCACCTTGCTCCACGGGCAGGGGGGCTACACCGGGGACGAGAAGGAAGTGCTGTACTGCGTGGTCACGCGGCTGGAGGTGGACAAGCTGAAGGAAATCGTGCTGGAAAAGGACGAGAATGCTTTTGTTACTATCAATGCTGTGCATGATATTGTCGGCGGGCGGTTCAAGAAGAAAGCGATACACTGAATATAGTTATAGCAGACGACACAAATCAGCACCTATACCACATGTCCGCCCCCCTAGGGGCGGGGTGACAGGCAGGTTTGAAAAGCCTTCCCCTCTGGGGAAGGGGGACCGCCGAAGGCGGTGGATGAGGTGGCAAAGTGACAAATTGAAAAATAGCCAGCCGCATGCTGAAATCCAACAGGGAGGCTGACGAGGTAGGCTGGTGGTGTTACTTTCTTTGTGTTGACAAAGAAAGTAACCAAAGAAAACAGCACCACTTGTTCCCATCCCTGGGAACGAGTGGTGCGGCGCCCATCCGTGGGCGCTGGGGTTCGGGGGGATGTGAAAACCTGGGCGCGGGATGACAGGCAGGTTTGAAAAGCCTTCCCCTCTGGGGAAGGGGGACCGCCGAAGGCGGTGGATGAGGTGGCAAAGTGACAAATTGAAAAATAGCCAGCCGTATGCTGAAATCCAACAGGGAGGCTGGCGAGGTAGGTTCGTGGTGTTACCTTCTTTGTGTTGACAAAGAAAGTAACCAAAGAAAACAGCCCCACTTGTGTCCCACCTCGTTCAGATACGCAAAAATAATTGTTCGAGATGTGGTCAGATGCAAGGAAGAGGAAGGAGCCATAGCGGGCTATGGAGACTGACGATGACGTAGCAGATGGCCGCATATCGGGCAATTATTGCGGATCTGAACGGGGCGGGACACGGGTTCCCCTCCCTGGGAACGAGTGGTGCGGCGCCCGTCCTGGGCGCTGGGGTTCGGGGACTCGTTATGGAAAGGAAGTGCATCACCATGTGTAGGCTGCATATCTGGCTGTGTCTCCTGCTTCTGCTTCTCACCTGCCAGGCTCAGGCGGCGGAGCGCACGCCCTTGAAGGTGGCGCGGGTGCCGATTGTGGTGGCAAGTTATCAGGCTCCCGGCAGGGAGGTCCTGGGTAGCCTGGAGCAGCAGGTGGGCAGGGCGCTGCATGTGCCTCTGAACGGCACTTTGCACGCGGTGGAGTTCCTGCCGGAAAGGGAGGTGCGGGCAGCCTTTGAGGATGCCCGCCAGGGCCCCTCACGGAAATGGCGTGATCTGGTCAGGCCCATGGCAGAAAGGCTCGGCGCGGATCTGGTGGTGCTGCCGGTGCTGACGGGCTATGAGCAGTATGAGCGTATGAGCTGGAATTGGAACCGGGGAACCATTGTGTACAGCTATGCTTCCTGGGAACTGTGCATTTACGATGCCCGTACGGATGAGGTGGTACGCAAGCAGGCTTCCCGCGTCTTCAATGATGAGTATTCTGCCGCCGGGGCGGTGGAGGCACTGGCCCGCACGGCACTGGATGCAGTGCTGCGGGAGAGCGGGCTGCATGAGAAGGTGATGGCTGGCTTGCGTGAACAGCGAGGCTGACGGGTTAGGCTGGTGGTGTTACTTTCTTTGTGTTGACAAAGAAAGTAACCAAAGAAAACAGCTCCACTTGTTCCCATCCCTGGGAACGAGTGGAGCGGCGCCCATCCCTGGGCGCAGAGATGACCGTAGCCTTATCTGATTTACATGTCCGCCCCCTTGGAGGCGGGGGACCGCGGAAGCGGTGGTGGGGGGAGGCTGGCGAGGCAGGTGATTTTTATTAGCGGGGTAGCAGCAAAACAAAAATATCTGCCTGAACGGTTCATGGTGGGCTTTATCGCCTTTATGAATATGTTTGTGCCCTTGTCCACGGATTTATATCTGCCGGCCTTGCCGGAAATGAGTGGATATTTCGGGGTGTCCCAGGCTTTGGCCAGTGTTACCCTCACGGCGTTCTTTGTGTTTTACGCCGTTTCCATGGTACTGTTTGGCCCTTTGAGCGATAAGTACGGACGGCGGTCCATTTTGCTCCTGGGGACTTCCGTATTTACCCTGGCCTCAGTTCTCTGCGCCTTGGCTCCCGGCATCTATGTGCTTATAGGAGGGCGCATTGTGGAGGCGATTGGCGCGGGGGCGATTATTACCGTGTCCACGGCTTTGGTAAAGGATGTATTCAGCGGGAGCAAAATGAAAAAAATCCTGGCCGTCACCCAGGCCCTGGGGGTCATTGCCCCCATAGCGGCACCTGTTATCGGCGGTTTCCTGCTGACCTTCACTGCCTGGCACGGGGCTTTTGTTCTGCTGGCTGTTTTGGGCGCCGTGAATTTCCTTATGGCATGCCTCCTGATAGAAACCCTTCTGCCCCAGGAGCGCTATCAGGGCACCATGGTTCATTCCCTGTCCCTGCTGCTGGATGTGGCCCGCCGCAGGGAATTCATGCTGCTGCTTCTGGTGTTTGCCTGCTTTTCCACGCCCTTTATGGCCTATATCAATCTGTCCTCCTTTATCTATGTGGAAAATTACGGCCTGTCTCCCCAGACCTACAGCCATTATTACGCCGTCAACGCCTCCTTTTCCATCCTGGGCCCCTTTTTATACCTGCGCCTGAGCCGTCGCCTGTCCAAGTTCAGCCTTACCCATATCTGTTATGCCCTGGCCTTTCTCAGCGGGGCAGCCATGCTGGCGGTGGGGCAGGATGGGGCCATCATCTTTTTGATATGCTATATGCCCTATACCCTGGCAAATTCCTTCACCAAGTCACACTCCATGAACTGGCTGCTCAGCATCACCGATGAAAACGCCGGCACGGCTTCATCGGTCATCAAGTTCATGCAAACCATGTTCGGCAGCCTCGGCATGATGGCAGCCTCCCTTCCGTGGCCCCATTACATCCACGGGCTGAATGTGATTATGCTGTCTGCTATGGCAGTATCTTTCCTGCTCTGGCAATTTGCCAGAAGATTTTATGGAGATGCACTGGCGAGGGCGGAAAAATAACTGTTTTTCAAGTATCCGGCTTTTGCAGCAGATTGGGGGGATGATAATGTGCAAAATGGTTCCTTTGCTGGACGCAGACCGTATTATGGATATTTTCAAAGGTGTAGAATTGTATAGGAGATAAATTTTATATTTTTTAGGAGGGCTTGACATGAGGACAATCACTTTAGGATGCACTGGCATTCAGGTGCCGCAGAATGGTTTTGGGGTGCTGCCTTTGCAGCGGGTGGACACTCAGGAGGCGGTGGCGATTCTTCGCCGGGCTTATGAGGGAGGCATGCGGTATTTTGATACTGCCAGGGCCTACTCTGACAGCGAGGAAAAAATCGGGCTGGCCTTTGCAGGAGGGCTCAGGGAAAAGCTCTATATCGCCAGCAAGACCATGGGGAGAACTCCGGAGGATTTCTGGAAGGATTTGGAAACTTCCCTGGGGAAGCTGCAGACGGATTATATAGATGTCTATCAGTTCCACTGCGCTGAGCAGGTGTACCGTCCGGGGGACGGCACGGGGATGTATGAGTGCATGGAGGAGGCCAAGCGGCAGGGGAAGATACGCCATATCGGCATTACCTTCCACAAAATCGGTCTGGCCCTGGAGGCGGCAAAGACTGATCTTTATGCTACGATTCAGTTTCCCTTCTCCTATCTGGCAGGGGAGAAGGAGGAGGAGCTTGTGCGGCTCTGCCGGGAGAATAATGTCGGCTTTGTCTGCATGAAGGGGCTGGCAGGGGGGCTTATCAATAACTCCAGGGCGGCTATGGCCTTTGTGGCCCAGTTTGACAATGCCCTGCCCATCTGGGGCATTCAGAGGGAGTCGGAACTGAAAGAGTGGCTTTCTTACATGGAGGATACTCCCACCATGACGGAGGAGTTGAAGGAGTTTATTGCCCAGGAGAAGAAGTCCCTCTCCGGGGATTTCTGCAGGGGTTGCGGCTACTGCATGCCCTGTCCTGCGGGCATTACCATCAACCAGTGCGCCCGGATGTCACTGATGCTGCGCCGCGCTCCCGCCAAGGCCTGGCTCAACGATTACTGGCAGGGGGAGATGAAGAAAATCGAGGGGTGTTTGCATTGCAATAAGTGCATGTCCCACTGCCCTTATGAGTTGAATACCCCGGAGCTTTTGCAGAAGAATTATGAGGATTATAAGCGGGTGCTGGCAGGAGAGGTGGAGGTTTAGGGGGCTTTGTCCTTCGGTGTGGCTGGGAGGCTGACGAGATAGGCTCGTGGTGTTACTTTCTTTGTGTTGACAAAGAAAGTAACCAAAGAAAACAGCGCCACTTGTTCCCATCCCTGGGAACGAGTGGCGCGGCGCCCGTCCCTGGGCGCGGAGATGACCGCGGCTTTATCTGATGTATGTAAGGCTCTCTTGATACTGGCACGCAGCGGATTGTGCCCATTTGCATGTCCAATTTGCATGTCCGCCCCCTGGGGGGCGGGGAACCGCGTAAGCGGTGGTGGGGGGCAGACGAGGCGGCGTCCGTCCTTGGGCGAGTAGATGACGGTCAGGTTTGAAAAAGCCTTCCCCTCTGGGGAAGGGGGACCGCCGCAGGCGGTGGATGAGGTGCGGATTAACTGGTTATGCAGGCATGACTTGTAAGGCTCCCACCTCATCCGTCAGTCCTTCGGACTGCCACCTTCCCCAAAGGGGAAGGCAACTGACGTTTTTAGTTAGGCTGACAGCCAAAAGATAAAGGAGAATCTTCAAGATATTGCGGGGGCTATTTCCCGGAAAGGTAGGCTCGTGGTGTTACTTTCTTTGTGTTGACAAAGAAAGTAACCAAAGAAAACAGCGCCACTTGTTCCCATCCCTGGGAACGAGTGGCGCGGCGCCCGTCCCTGGGCGCGGGGATGACCGTAGCTTTATCTGATGTATGTAAGGTTCTCTTGATACTGGTATGCAGCGGATGGTGCCCGTTTAGATGTCCAATTTGCATGTCCGCCCCCTAGGGGGCGGGGAACCGCGTAAGCGGTGGTGGGGGGCTGACGGCGCGGCGCCCGTCCTTAGGCGAGTAGATGACGGGCAGGTTTGAAAAGCCTTCCCCTTTGGGGAAGGGGGACCGCCGCAGGCGGTGGATGAGGTGCGGATTAGCTGGTTATGCTGGCATGATTTGTAAGGCTCCCACCTCATCCGTCAGTCCTTCGGACTGCCACCTTCCCCAGAGGGGAAGGCAACTGACGCTTTTAGTTAGGCTGACAGCCAAAGGATAAAGGAGAATCTTCAAGATATTGCGGCGCCCAGCCCTGGGTGCTGGGCGCGTGGGGGAGCAGGCAGGTGAGCGAGATGATTTGCTACCCTTCTGATAAAGTGTATTTTCCTGTCAGCAAGATACAAAACTATCTGCTTATGCCAGGGAGTAAGCATTACAGCGAGTTTCACGCCGTTGGTTTTAATCCGCTGAATGGCTTTGAGCTATTCAAGCAGATAGAATCACAGTTCGACAAGAAAAAAGCAGAAGGCTACAGATATGACACGGATGCAATAAGTTACAGCATCATCATGATACTGGGCTTAAAGACAAATAGAGCACCTTTCCTTACGGCGTGGCAGGAGGATAGGTTATCTCCCCTGCCACGATTCATTACAGCCCACAGAGTAGCAAAGGAGTGATGGATATGTTTGAGGAGTATGAGCGTGTCAGAATAAATCAGTCAGGTGTTACGGGGATAATCGTTGATAAGGCTGTCATTGACGGGGTGGCCAAATACATCGTTGAGAGCGATACCTTTAATGAAAATGCCCCTCATGGAGGCGAGTGGCCGCTCTATCACTGCAATGAAGATGATCTGTCACCGATAAAGGAAGATAAAACCGCCTGAAAGGGTGTATGGAAAGGATTAGCGCAGGAACCTGCGGGCAGTTGCCTTGCGGGTTCCTTTTTTATGTCTCCTTCTCCCCCTGCAGGATGTTTTCCCTCTGCTGGCGGATGTGTTCCAGGGCGGCGGCTTTTTCTCCTTCTCCCAGCAGGGCGTAGAGCATGCGGTAGTGGTGTCTGAGGTCGTGGCGCAGGAGGCGGGTGGCTCTCAGGTCTTCCTGAATCAGGCCCGTTTCCCTTTGCAGGGCTTTAAGGCGCAGGGTCAGGAGGTCGCTATTATGCTCCTGGCTGCTGTTTTTCCTGACTTCCCGGCGAAAGAGCAGGTAGGCGGCCAGAATCTGGCTGATGGTCAGCAGGATAACTAAGGTCAGCATGGCTTGTCCTCCCAGTACATGGACAGGGTCACTTCTCCCCTGTCCTGGCTGAAGTCTGCGTAGCCCTCGTATTTGGAGAGGAAGTTCCGCAGGGACAGCATGCCCAGGCCGTGTCCCCGGCGGCTGGTGCGGGGCAGGCCGTCCTGGCCCAGCTCCAGAGGCAGGGGGGCGGTATTGGTCAGCTCCAGCACGCATTGGGAGCCGCTGTGCTGGAGCACCAGGGCGAGCCTGCCCCCTGTCTTGCGAGCTGCCAGCAGGGCGTTTTCCAGCAGGTTTGACAGGAGCACCGCCAGCTCGTTTTCATCTGTCCCCATGTCGGCGGGCAGGTTCACCTTCTGGCTCACCTGCAGCCCCGCCTCCTCCGCCCGCCGCAGGTAGATGGACAGGGCCGCATTGATGATGGGGTAGTTCGTATAGGGAGTGAGGGAGGCGGCGGAGAGTTTCTCGTCCTGCCGGGCGATGAGCCTGCGGGCCTCCTCTATCCTGTCCTCCCCTATGAGGCGGGCCAGCTCCTCATAGGTGGCCAGCAGATTTTCCCGCTGGCTCCGGGTAGCCAGGCGGGTGCTTTCGGAGAGCCGCTTGCTCTCCTCCAGATAGGCCGCCTCCTGGGCCATGATGGCGGCCTGCTGCTCCAGGCGCTGCTGCTCGTAGAGACGGCGGGCGGCTTTCAGCAGCCAGTGATAAGCCAGGACGAAGCCCACAGGCAGGAGGAGGCGGGAGAGCCTTTCCTCCGGGGAGTGCCAGAGGCGGCTGTCGGCGATAAGCACCAGAAAGCCCAGCAGGATAAAGAAGGGCAGCCAAGCGGTGTAGAGCCGCACGAGCCTCCCCTTGAAAAAGCCGAAGGCAGGCAGCAGGGAGAGGAAGCAGTGCCGCCCCAGGGGCAGGCTCAGCAGGAACCAGAGGGAAAAGAGCAGGGAGTGTACCGTCAGCACAACCCCCTCCGCCTGCCCCATCAGGAAGTGGGCCACCGCCACATTGCTTACGCTGTGGAGGGTGAAGCCCCAGAGGGAGTACATGCTCCACACCAGAGTATGCTCCAGGAGCCGCCCCGGCAGGGAGAGCATCAGCACCAGCTGATGGGGAATCCAGCCCAGGATCAGCACCGCCTTGTAGGAAGCCGCCACTATGCCCCAGTGGTAAAAGATGTAAATGTAGGAAAGGAGCATCAAAAGGCTCACCAGCCCAAGGCGCCGCCACAGGCAAGCCCTCTCCCCTGGCCCGCAGGCAGCCCGAAAGGGCAGATAGCGCATCCAGGCTCCTTCCAGTTGCAGGCAGAGGATTGCCAGGGAAATAAAAATCGAATCGGCCACAGATGCACCTCCTTTTTGGGGGCAAAAACAGAACATACGTTATAAAAAACTCATCACTTTTTGGGAAAACTCGTCACTTTTTGGTTTGCTATGGAAATTTCCCTCAGACTATATTATAGTTAAATTAGAATCTGAAAGAAAGGGGGTGCCCCATGCACATAGCCATAGCCGATGACAGGCAGAATGATCGGGAGATGGCGGAGGAGCATCTGCTCTGGTACTTTGCCGAGCATCATCCCGAATTAAAGGAGAAGCCCCGCATTTCCCCCTTTGCCAGCGCCGAGGAGCTGTTGGCCGCCTTTGCCCCGGGGAAGTTTGACATGCTGCTCCTGGATATCTACATGGAGGACATGACGGGCATGGCGGCGGCGGAAGCGGTGCGCCTGCGGGATGCGCAGGTGCCTATTGTCTTTCTCACCACCAGCAAGGAGTACCTGCTGGAAGGCTACCGGGTCTTTGCCGCAGGCTATCTCATCAAGCCCCTGGACTGGCACACCAAGGATTTTCTCCGCACCATGGAGCATATCTTCCCTAGGCTTATGGAGGGAGACAAGAGCCTGACCGTCCCCCAGGGGAGCCGGGAGGTGGACATCCCCCTGCGCAGCATCCTGTTCGTGGATATCAATGAACAGCACAGCCTGAGCCTGCACCTGGAGGACACAGTGGTAAACACCACCCTGCCCTATGCCCGGTGCCAGGAGCTGCTGCTTGAGGATAACCGCTTTCTGGAGTGCTATCACCGGGTCATTATCAATATGGACCAGGTCAAGCGCATGGGCCAGAATGATTTCCATATGAAGGACGGCAGCAGGGTGCCCATCAGCCAGCGCCGCAACAAGGAAGCCAAGGTGGCCTATATGCGCCATATAGCCCACAGATAGGAGGCGGGAGATGCTGCACATAGCCTATGCCCTGTCGGACAAGCAGGGCAACTACAGCAAATTTGCCGGGGCCTCCATGGCCTCCCTTCTTGCCAATACGGAGGCAAGGATTTCCTTCCACATCCTCCATGACGGCAGTCTCTCGGAGGATAACAGGCGCCGCTTCGCGGAGCTGGTGCGGGGAAAGGACTCGGAGGTGTACTTCTGTGACGTGCCCCGCCGGGCGGCGGCTACCCTGGAGCGGGGCAGGGAAATCCTGCCGGAAGGCATGGACTCGGAGCGCTACACCGGGGCCAATATCTACCGGCTGCTGCTGCCGGAGGTGCTGCCCCCGGAGGCGGAAAAGGCCATCTTCCTGGATGCGGACACCATTGTGAACCTGGATATCAGGGAGCTTTGGGAAAAAGACACCGGGGAGGCGGGCCTTGCCGCCGTGCCGGACTTCGATGTGCTGGAGCATTTCGGCCAAAGCCATAAGATTAAGCCTAACGGCTCCTTCCTCTTTGAGGAAGGCTTGGCGGATATCCACGATATCTTCAACGCAGGAGTGCTGCTCCTGGATTTAAAAATTCTGCGCCGGAGGGAAAATCTCCTGTTAGAAGGGTTGAAGTTCCTCCGTGCCCACAGGGGCAAGTGGGATTTTTTTGACAACGATATACTCATTGGCTTTTTTGCCAAGAGCTATATACACCTCCCCTGGCATTTCCACATACGCCTGGGCTGGGCCCTGGCCTATGGGGGAAGTGTTGTGGAAAGGGGAATTTATCACTATGTGGACAGGAATTACAGCCTGAATCCTAAGATACCCCTCCACGCCTTGTTCCTGCACTATCTGCTGTCAAGCCCCTGGGGCGGGCCGGAGCTGCTCTGCTCCTGCTGCCGGGCGGCCAGGGAAACGAGCCTTCCCCTGATGCAGGAAAGGCTGCAGAAAGTCCGGCTGATAGAGAATGCCTGCCGCAGGAAAAGGCGGGTCTTTATGGGGCTTAGGGAGGATGAGGCCAGGCTCAGGGAGGATTTCAGTCTGGGGAGAGAGGAGGCATATCTCCCCCTTGCTCCGGGGCAGGAGTTGCGTCTGCCTTATTCTACGGAGGGCCATTTTTATCTGGTGTTCTGGGGGAATTACGGAGAGGTGAAGGGTCTGCTGGAAGGTGCGGGGCTGAGGGAGTATGAGGATTTTGCCGATGGGACTTTGCTGATGCCGGAGAGGGTGGAGGGGTTGGTAGCGGAGGATCGTAGCGTCATTTGGAGGATGTAGAGTGCTTACATGTCCGCCCCCTTGGGGGGCGGGGGACCGCGTAAGCGGTGACGCAAAGCTAGTCCTCTTGAGGATGGTGGGGGGAGTGAGAGGCTGACGAGTCAGGCTCGTGGTGTTACTTTCTTTGTGTTGACAAAGAAAGTAACCAAAGAAAACAGCGCCACTTGTTCCCATCCCTGGGAACGAGCGGCGCGGCGCCCATCCTTGGGCGCGGGGTTACGGGGTCATATCCAGTTCTTCCGGTTCCGGGATAGGTACACCGCGCTTAGTCAGGATTTGTTCACAGTATTTCTTTAGCAAGGGAATATCATCACATACAGTTTCCCAAGCAACATTGATATCCATTTCAATATAATTATGAGCCAGATGATCACGCATACCTGAGATAGCCCGCCAGGGAACAGCGGAGTTTTCCTGTCGGAAGTCATCGGAAAGTTTCTTGACCAACTCCCCTACTTGCAGAATTGGCATGGAAATGGCGTTCTGGAAAAGGAAATTCTTCTCAAAGGCCGATTTATCAATCTTTAATTTCAGGATTGTGAGCTCCACTTGGTTGCAATATCTGACGATATGCTGCAACACCTGCTCATCCTTGTTTGGTATGGTCATATAGCAATACCTCATCACGTTTCACACTGGCGGCGAATTGTTTGGACAGGGGGCCTTGGGGCATACAGGTGAGCAAGTCAACCTCCCGGCCCAGAGCGTCTACTAAATCAAGGCGAAATCCGCTGACACCAAAGAGCCCTTTCAGTTTCTTGCTGTCGCCCCGGTCTATGAGCAAATCCACATCACTTGCTTCGGTGGCCTCGCCACGGGCGTAGGAGCCGAATAGGTAAGCCTTTTTGACGTCGTAGTTTTTTAGGATTGGCATAATTCTTCGCTTGATTTCAGGAATGGTAAGCATGGTCAAGTCTCCTTCCATTGACAGGCGAAAGTGTGTGTATGCTTTCTTCAATACTATCATAAACAGAGAGTTTATTTCAAGAAAGTGGGGGGCTATTCCCCCGGAAAGGACGGTAGATTATGAGCAGGATTAGATACCGCCGTTTGGCGGCTGCGGTGCAGGCGGGGCTTTTGGTGGGGGCTTTGGGGCTGTTTCAGCCTGTGGAGGCGCGGGGTGGTGACGTGAGACTGCCCACCGGGGGACTTAGCAATACGGCGCGGATTTCTGTGAATGACAGCACTATGACTATGACCGTGGATGGTCAGGCGGCTAATAATGTTATTGCCTGGGAGAGTTTCAACGTGGGGCGGGATGCCACCGTAAAATTTAACGGCAATTTGAACTATCTGAACTATGTGGCAGGCATAAGTCCCTCGGAGATATACGGTGCTCTATCCGGGGGGGCAATGTTTACATTGTTAATCCCAATGGAATTATCTTCGGCGAAAATGCACAAATCAACGTGGGGCATCTCTATGCCTCCACCCGGAATCTTACCGAAACGGATTTCAGCAAGTTTGAGGCTGACGGGGTGCTAAGCTCTGTCACTCCGAACAGTGGCAATATCGTAAACCGCATGGAAAGCGACCTTCACAATATGAATATCACCCTGGAGGGTGATGTTGTCACCTTTGCCAAGACGGTTTATGACGAGACGAATAAAAAAATTACCCTGGGCAATCAGGCGACTGCCCCGGCGGGCAGCAATCTGGTGCAGTACACGGTGAATGCCAATGCGGTGAATATCGGCTATGAGGGGAATTTGATCCCTACTTATTCGACTGATCAGCCCACCACCGTCAATCTTACCAATACCAATAATGCAAGCAAAACCAACTACTGCAAGCTGATAGGCCAGGGCAACCCGCTGGACGACGTTGACGGTAACTACATGCTGAAGGATAATATAAGCGGCTCTGTCTCCAGCAGCACTTTTTTCGCCGGCGTTTTTGACGGGGCGGGGCATACAGTGAGCCTTAGCGACAAGCCTTTGTTCGATAACGCAGAAGAATTACTAGGTGCCTCGGTCTACAACCTCACCCTTACCAGCACTAGCACTGTCACCGGCGGGGCTAATGAAAATATCGGCGCTCTGGTGAGGAAGGCATACGACACCACCATTTCCGGGGTGGTGAATCAGGCCAATGTTACGGGCAGTGTTACTGACAAAACTGCCGGTAATGGCAAGGGCACCGGGGGCCTGGTGGGGAATATGTATGGCGGCAAATTGCAAAACTCTCACAATGAGGGCAATGTCACCCTCGATAACAGTGCTAATAATGCCGCAGTCTATGTAGGCGGACTGGTGGGAGTGCTTGAAGGGACAGCGGTAAAGAGCGTCTACAATGATGGCAATGTCACGGGCACGGGCAATAACTGGGTCTATGCCGGCGGTCTGGCAGGCAGGATAAACAAAAAGAGTGGAAGCAGTCAGACCACCATCGAGCGCAGCTACAATCGGGGAGATGTCAGCGAAGCATATAGCGCCGGAGGGCTGGTGGGGGTTGTGGGGAATACTGCTTCCCTGACCAATGTCTTTAATACCGGCAGCGTGTCTGGCAATAAAGCCGGGGCATTGATAGGCGAGCTGGCTGGCAACACCTCTCTGACCATTAAGAATGCCTACAGCACCAAGGCTGGCCTTAGTCTGTATGGGAGCGGGGCCGCCCCCACCATCAAGCTGGCCTGGAATCCAAACACAACCGCCGGCTCTTACGATTACTATGACAGCACAGGTAACTCTCACACAGAGGCAATTCCCGCAGGCACCACTGCCGCAGCCTATCTGGCGGGCAAGGGCTTTGACACCAGCGACTGGAATACCCAGGGGACTACTCCCCTGCTGACTGCCTTTATGACCCCGCTGAATATCAAAGACAAGACCGTTTCCTATAACGGGCAGAAGCAGTACCTGTTCTATCATACGAAGGATCTTAGCTCCTATTACTACGATAAGCTGGAGGGTGGAGCAGATGGCTTCGGCGGGACTGAGCCGGGCACCTATACAGCCACCTTTGATGCTTCCAAACAGGGCCAGTTCGGCTTTGCCTTTACGAAAATTTCTCCCACCCTCACCATCACTGACGCGCCCGCCGGAGGCGGCGGCACAGGCGGCGGTGGCGGCACTGGCGGCGGCAGCACAGGTGGCGGCGGCAGCACAGGTGGCGGCGGCAGTACAGGCGGTGGCACTGGTGGCGGCAGCACAGGTGGCGGCAGTACAGGCGGTGGCAGCACAGGTGGCGGCAGCATCGTTGTGCCCGTGACACCGACACCTGCGCCCCCCGTAACACCTGCGACACCAGTAACGCCTACGACACCTACGACAACCACGACACCTACAACGCCTACGACAACTACGACACCCACAACACCCACGACAACCGTAACACCTGCGGCGCCCGTAACTCCTGCTGTGCCGGAGACTGCCCCGGCGGTGCAGGCTGCCCCGGCGGCTTCCACCCCGGCTGAGACTGCCGCTCAGGCAGACCCTGTTCAGGCGGCAACCAGCCTGGCCTGGGCAGGGGAGGAGCTGATTGGCGAGGCTACCCATCAGGAGGCAGCGGATACGGATGAGACAATGGGGGAGAATACCCTTTCCGATGCGACTTCCAGAGCCGTGATTGATATTTCCCACGGGGTGCAGCATGTGCAAATCAGCGAAGCAGCCATAAGCCGCATGCTGGGCGGGGAGGGAGAGAATATTTCCTCCGCCGAGACCGGGGAAGTGGAGACGGAGCATGTGGAAATCTCAGATTTCGATGACGGCGGCAGTGCAGGAAAGGTGGAGCGTTAAAGGATGAAGAAAGAGATAACCGCAGCCCTTCTCCTGGGAATGGCGGCGGGGCTTTACCCTACTAATGTAAGCTATGCGGTGCAGGCAGTGCCCGAGCCGGGGCAGGATATTGAGTCTGTCCGGCAGGAGCAGGAGGCCCCCGGCCTGGAAAACAGGCTGGAGGGGCCGGGAGCCGGGCAGGATAAGAAACGCCTGCATTTCACCATGAAGGAAATCCGGGTGGAGCAGCCGGAGGGGCAGCCCTTCAGCCAGAAGCGGCTGGAGGCCATTGCCGGGCGGGCGGAGAACCGGGATATTACGGTGGAGGACCTTGACCGGGTGCTGTCGGAGCTTTCGGACTACGCCAGGCATCACGGCTACCCTGCCGCCTATGCCTATGTGCCGGAGCAGAAGGCCAGGGACGGCATTCTCACGGTGCAGATGGCCCTGGGCCGCTATGATGAAATCGTCGTGGACAATCAGGCAGGCCCCAGGGCGGAGAAGCGGGCCAGGAGGCTGATTGCGGGGCTGAAGCCGGGGGATGTGGTGGAGGAAAAGTCTTTGGAAACGGGGCTTTTCAATATCAATGAGATGTACGGGGTGACGGCCCGTGGCATTCTGGTGCCGGGGCGCTCCGAGGGCACCAGTTCCCTCCATGTGACCCTTACCCCCGGCAAGAGGCAGGGGGTCACCATCTATACGGACAATTACGGCTCCAAATCCTCGGGACGTTACCGCTACGGCATCCAGGCGGATTTTATGGGCCTGGGCAGCAGCAACAGCCGCCTGACCATAGGGGGCATGCTTTCCAATGACCATTTGCATAACTACAATATAGGCTATGAAATGCAGGTGGGCCGCAGCGGCACCCGCCTGGGGCTTAGCCACAGCCGCATGGACTACGAGCTGGGCAGCCTGTTCCAGGCTTTGGGGGCCAGGGCATTGCCAATACCACCAGCCTCTACGGCTACACGCCCCTTTGGAAGACCGTGGGCAGCAGCCTGGGGCTGACCTACGGCCTGGATTATCGGCAGATTACCGATGAAATGCGGCAGGTGGGCATTTCCATCAAGAAGCACAGCTATGCGGCCCACGCAGGGCTGGAGGGCATGTGGCGCAGCGGCAAGGGCACGGCAGTCCAGGGCACTCTCCTGGGCTATTACGGACGTATGAGCTCCGATTCGCGCTGGGGGGATGTGCTGGGGAAGGCGGGGGACACCCTGGGGACTTTCAGCAAGGGCACTCTTGACCTCACCGCCCTGCAGCGGCTGGGCCACAGCACGGATCTTTTGTGGAAGTTCCAGGGGCAGCTTGCCAGCAGGAATCTGGACAGCTCCGAGCGGCTCTACCTGGGCGGCGCCCACGGGGTGAGGGCCTATCCCTCCGGGGCGGGAGCCGGGGACACGGGGGCGCTCACCACTCTGGAGGTGCGCTGGCACACCCCCGCCAAGGGGCTGACCCTCTCCGCCTACCTTGACGCAGGTACGGTAAACGCCGCCAAAGACGGCTCCTTAGGCAGCGAGAACCTGAAAGGTTGGGGCATCGGCCTCACCTACACCCACCCCAGCCACTACTTTGCTCGCCTGGATTATGCCCGGAGGATAGGGTATGAGGAAGGTACGGGCAGGGACGGAGAGGCTAAGGGGAGGATTTGGTTTATGGCGGGGAAAAGCTGGTAAAGTTTGCGAAGGGAACAGGGTTTTTGTCCTGTTCCCTTTTTGGTAGTGTAGGTGGGAGGCTGGCGAGGGAGGCTCGTGGTGTTACTTTCTTTGTGTTGACAAAGAAAGTAACCAAAGAAAACAGCGCCACTTGTTCCCATCCCTGGGAACGAGTGGCGCGGCGCCCATCCCTGGGCGCGGGATTACATGAGCTTACCTTGTCGATAAAGCAATAACCCTCCGTGACCAGGGATGGGCGTAAGCTACGCGATTTGACGCGCCGCCAGTTCTGCGAACACCCCTTTTTTCTCCATCAGCTCCCTATACGTCCCATCCTCCACTATTTCGCCTCCCTCCATAACGAGGATGCGATCCGCGTGCTCAATGGTGGACAGGCGGTGGGCGACTACTATGCGGGTGGAGCGCATGGCCTCCAGGGTTTTTGAGACAATGGCTTGCGTCTCGTTGTCCAGGGAACTGGTGGCCTCGTCGAAAACGATGATTCTAGGATGATGGACAAGGGAACGGGCAATCAGGAGCCGCTGCCGCTGTCCGCCGGAGAAGGTGGTGCCGCCTTCGTTGACGATGGTGTGCATGCCCATGGGCAGGGCCTTGATGTCGGATTCCAGCCCCACGAGCCGCGCCACTTCCCAGGCGTCATCCATGGTCAGGGGCAGGGAGCCGACGATGTTGGAAAAGATATTGCCTTCCATCAGCTGCCCGTGCTGCATGACGACACCGATCTGGCGCCGTACCGAGGAAACATCCAGCTCGGCGAGATCCATGCCGTCATACAGCACTGCGCCGCTGTTGGGCTTTTCCAGGCCGATAAGGCAGCGCAGCAAGGTGCTTTTCCCGCTGCCGGAGCTGCCGACGATGGCGAGGAAGGTACCGGGGTGAATGGAAATGTTGATGTTTTTCAGTACCAGGGGCCCATCGGGCTTGTAGCGGAAATAAAGCTCTGCCGCCTCGATTTCCCCGGTGAGTTCCCCGGCAGGCAGCTTGCTGGCAGAGACTTCGCTCTCTTCCTCTAAAATCGGCAGGATGCGCTCCAGGGAGGGCATGACGCTCCAGACGGTGACAGCGCCGCTCCGCAGGGAACCTAGGGCGTTGCCGAAAGTGCCCATGGCTGCGTTGAAGCTCAAAAATTCTGCGGTGGTCATAAAGGCGATGCCGGTATCCCTCGCCATATCAAGCTGGGTCATGGCGAAATAAAACACGCAAAAATTCAGCACTATGGGCTGTGCCGCTGCAATGAGGCCAATCCATGTATCCTGCCAGCGGGATTTCCGGTTCCACTTCCATTCGTCGCCGAAGCGCTGGGCCCAGAGGTAGAAGGCCCGTTCCTCGGCAGAGCGCAGACGGAACTTGTTCAGCCCCGCGAGCAGCTGGAGCAGTTGGCCTGAAACCCGGCCCGAGGCCTCCGTTTTTTTACGCTGAAAGCGAATCTTTCGCCAGGAGAAAATCATGGACAGGGCAAAGAACAGGGCCCAGACGAGGATGGCAAGAAATGTCATTTTGTAGCTGTACCAGAACATGACAAGCAGGTTCCAGAAGCAGAAGATGCCGTTGAAAATGCCGTTGGCGGCGCTGCCGGAAAGCTGCTCGGACAGGGAGGCAACCCCCTGCATCCTGAGGGCGAGGTCGCCAACCTGGTATTTGCGGAAAAAGGCGGCGGGCAAGGACAGAAGCTTGGTCCAAAGGGCGGACTCCGCCGAGACACGGACATGGTTCTTCAGCCGCATGACGGTCAGGCCGCGCACCAGGGAAATCAGCGCACCGGCCACGGAGGTTACGAAGGTGACCTGCACCACCAGAAGCAGGGCCATCTTGTCGTTGCCGGGGATAATGTGGCCGAAGATGTTCTGGGTCACCAGGGGCACGACCACGGGAATCAGCCCCGCAATCAGGCAGCAGAAAAGCAGCAGCCAAAAGTCGCGCTCCCAGCAGAGCCGCGTCGTCCAGCGGAACCATTTCCAAAGGGAGTCCACCCCCTCCGGCATTCCCTGGGAGAAACAGAATCCGTGCGAGGCAAAGGAAGCGGCCATCTCGTCGGTGACGGGAAGCCGCCGGCCCTTTTCCTGGTCTAGGTATTCATAGCGATCCGGCGCGGCGGGCAGAATCGCGAAGGGCACATCCTCCTTGAACAGGAGCAGCGGCCCGATGTCCATCCGGTGCCACCCTGGCATAAGGGAAATTTCCCGGGCGTGCAGGTCGCGATTCCCCAAGGTGCGCAGGATTTCCCGTGCATCGGTCAGATGGAGGGCTTCCTCGGGCAGACGGAAACGGCTCTTCGGGATGCCGTAGTATGCGCCGATTTCCCGCACGGCGTGAACCGCAGGCGGCTGGTTTCTGTCTTCGGTGCGCTGGATAAAGGGCAGGTCGGGGATCAAATTCTTTAAAAGCTCGCTGTAGGAATTGGCAGCCAGGAGCTCCTTCGTCCGGGCGAAATCCGAGAGACGTTCTTTTTCTTCCCACTCCTCGGCGTGAAAAAAATCCAGCCAGGCACGGCAGAAGAGAAGGATCTCCTTTTGGACGGCTTCCTTTAGCAGCTCAGGGCCAAACTGTTCGATAACCATTTCCGTGGAGAGGGCGGCGACCTCGGCGGCATCCTTGAGCGCCACGGATTCATTGGCGGGCAGCAGGAAGATATTGTGTGTGCCGATAAAGCGCAGGGCCGCGTCATCGCCCAAGGCGGTTCTCGGAAGTTCCAGCCAGGCAAGGGACAGTTCCTTAGGCACGGCAAGCCGCGTCCCGGCGGGAAGCTGTGCCCGTGTCCCCGGCATAAGCTCCCGGGAGATGCGGGGGAGCAGGTGATGGCTGGGGCGGCAGAAAAAGGGAAGGGCCCAATGTTCCAGCCTGTCGGCCTGGGATCCGGTTGCGGCGAAGTCCTCCTCCGTCACCGGACGAAATACTGTCTCCTCTGTGGCGATGGCCAGCAGGGAAAGCTCCGGTGCCCCTGCGGAGGACGGAATCGGGCCCAGCAGGCCCCCGGCCTTTGCCTCGCAGAGAAATACGCGCCGCTTCTTGCCCTCGCCGGGAGAGTAGGCAACATACAGCTCGACTGCGCCGGAGACGAGCTCCCAAAAGCCCTCGTCTTGCTCCTCGTGAAGCTCGACCCATTCGCCGATTTTGGCGGTTTTCGTAGTCATAATGTACCTTCTGTCAATAACTCTGTATCAGCTTTCTGTAATATCCGTCCTCTGCCATCAGGCTCTCATGGGTGCCGCGCTGCACGACCCGGCCTTTTTCCAGCACGATGATTTCGTCGCAGTCGCGGATGGTGGAGAGGCGGTGGGCTACGATGAAGCAGGCGCAGCCTCTGCGGCGGATGTTTTTCATGATGGCCTGCTCTGTCACCGGGTCCAGGGCACTGGTGGCCTCGTCGAGAATCAAAAGGGAGGGGTTCGTCGCCAAGGCCCTGGCGATTTCCATGCGCTGCCGCTCCCCCCCGGAAAGGTTGAAGCCGCCTTCTTCCAGCATGGCATCGTAGCCGCCCCGCATCAGGGCTATGTCCTCGTGGATCATGGCATCTTTCGCCGCTTGGATGATGTCTTTGCGCGGCACGTTGGGGTTGAACAGGGCGATGTTTTCTGCTACCGTGCCTTCCAGGAGGAAGATCTCCTGCTCCACCACTGCCACGGACTGGGCGAAGATTTCCCGGGGGATTTCCCCGGCAGGGATGCCGTCGAAGAGAATTTCTCCCGACCATGGCCGGCAGAGGCCGGACACCAGCTTGGCCAGGGTGGATTTGCCGCTGCCGCTTTTTCCCACGATGGCGACACGGCGGCCCGGCTCCAGCTTCAGGTTCAGCTTTTTGATCAGGGTGGGCATCGTGCGGGCATAGCCGAAATTTACCAGCTTCAGCTCCAGCCTCCCGGAGAGCTTCGGCGGGAGGGCTTTCAGCGTCTCCTCGGTCAGGGGCTTTTCCTCCTCCAGGGGGTAGCGGTAAACATCGTTGATTTTCATCATCTGGGAACTGGTCTGCTGGATGTCCTGGGACATGGCGGTGATGCGCCCGATGGGCGCCTGGAAATTCGACATCAGGCTTTGGAAGGCCACGAAGATACCGACGGACATCAGGCCGTCCATAATCGAGAAGCCGCCTTCCACCATGATGACGGCTCCGTTGATGCCGCCCAGGGCCGCCGGGACGAAATTGATGAACTGGCTGTAGTACTCCTGCTTTTGCGTCATGGTCAGGTAGCGGGCATGGGCATCGGCCCATTTGACGAAGAAGTCCTCCTCGGTGCCGTTGGCTTTTAGGGTTTCCGCCGAGGCAATGCCCGAGACGCTGATGCCGTACAGTTTGCCGTATTCCTGCTGAAGCTTCATGCGCTGCTCTTTCAGCCATTGGTAGGAGGCGTAGGTCACGAAAATATTCAGGGCGGTGAAGACGACGCCGATGAGGGTCAGCTTCGCATTGTAAAGTGCCAGGAGAAAGAGGTAAAAGAAGGCAATGCCTATGTCCAGCACGGCAGTGGCGAGCTTCCCGGTAACAAAATTTGCGATGGCTTCATGGAACTGGACCCGGGAGGCGATCTCGCCGGAGTAGCGGGTCTGGAAAAAAGCTATGGGGAGTTTCAGGACATAGGTGAGGAAGGAGGAAGCGTCCCCGATGGTCATTTCCCCCTGCCAGCGCAGCAGGCACCAGGACTTCAGAAAAGTCAGCACCAGCGTCAGCACCAGTGAAATCCCGAGAGCCAGCAGCACGTCGAAGAGCCAGCCCCGATGATTGTAGGTGAGCACATCATCGAAGAAGGTTTCGGAGACCACCGGCAGACCGAGATTGACCAGGGAAAGGCCAAGCCCCACGCAAAGGATGAAGGCCAGGGTGCGCCGATCCCCCAGGATCCCGCCGAAGAGCGTACGCCATACGCCTGCCTGCTCCCTCTCCTGCACGAATCCCTCTGCCGGACGCAGAATCAGGGTGACCCCCGTGAAGCTGCCCTCAAAGTCCTCCCAGGAGACGGAGCGGTGGCCAACGGCGGGGTCGTTCAGATAGACCACTCCGCTTTTTTCGTCATAGCCCTCGAAGACCAGGAAGTGATTGAATTCCCAATGGATAATGAAGGGGGGGATCAGCTTTTTTAGCTCCTCCGGCTCATAGGAAAATCCCTCCGCCTTCATGCTGAGGGCTCCCGCCGCCGCGAGGATATTGCCCGCGTTCGACCCGTTGCGGCTGACACCGCAAAGCTCCCGCAGTTGCTCCAATGGCATAAATTTCTTGTAATATCCGAGAATGATGCCGAGGGATGCCGCCCCGCACTCTGCCGCCTCCATCTGGAGCACAACGGGAGTTTTCGCCCGATGCCTGCCGTAAATCAGGGAATCGAGGCTGGGAAGGCGCCCCCATAATCCACGTTTCTGCATTGTTCATTACCTTTCGCCAGGTTTATGTCCGGCAACGGTAATCCCGCGCCCACGAGCCCGGCCCGTTAGTGAATATATATCAGTCCGTACGCAGCCACTGTCCCAGCTTGTCAAAGGCATATGCCACCGGAGTCCTGCGATCCACGATGGCATTGGCGGTGCAGGCCATGCCCTCGTGGATCTCCTCCTTCGGGCCGGAAAGTGTCGTCCAGAGATAGCCGGATCTCGTCTCCTTGTCCCGGGTAAGCTCCACCCGCACCTCCATCACCGCGCCGCCGCATTTCTGCAGGATCCACTGGGCAAATTCCTTGTTCCCCGTCCAGTAAGTGATCCGATCACTGGTTGTCGGGTACTGCGATACTTCCAGCACAGTGCCCACCAGGGAACCGTAAAGGGAGGAGTCGATGGCGCCGGGGGCGACCTGGACAGTCATGCCGGGCTTGATCTTGTGTCCCACCAGGGCCGGAACGAAAATGACGCTGGCCAGATCCTCCGATTCCTTGATATCTACGTCGTAAAGGGGAGTCCCCGCCGTAACCATCTCGCCTTCCCGAATGCGCTGGGAGGTGATTGTACCGCTGTAGGGGCTGACCACCTCGGCCTTGTACTGGTGCTGCTCCTTCGCCGAGGCGAGCTGGGCGGTATGGGCCCGCATATCCTCGTAGCTGGTGGCGGAGCGCGCCTGCTCGGCGGTCAGGTAAACCTGCTGTTCCAGCTCCGTCTGATCGATGATCGCCACCACATCTCCCTTGGCCACACGCTCTCCGGGCTTTGCCTGCATCTTTGCGATGCGCCCGCCGCTGATGGGGGAAATATTGGCCACACCGCTGTCATCCACCAGGATGCCGTAGCCCGTCACCTGCTCCGCCATGATGCCGAAAAAGGCCCAGACGAGGATGGAGAACAGGGAAATGCCCACAGCCGCCAGCGCTATCCAGCCCGTGGATGTGGTGATGGAGAAGATATGTCCCCTTTGGTCGGGGCGCTTCAATTTGTCCAGGGCTTTCTGCTGGAAAATACTGCTAGAATTCATAATCGGACACCCCAACTTTCATGCCTGCGGTGAAGCCCGACGGGTCGGCGATGACCACAGGCTCGCCTTTCCCGATGCCGCTGATGATTTCCGTCAGCTCGTTGTCCGCAATGCCGCAGACCACCTCACGCTTCGTCAGCCGGGAGTCCCCGTCCAGGGTATAGACGAAAGAGGTTCCGGCTTTTTTGTCCCGGTGGATGCTGCGAGTGGGCACCGCCAGCACCCGGGTCGTATCCTTCGACATGATGGTCACGCCATCGTAATAGGTCGGCTCCAAAATGCCGCTGGGGTTTTCCACATCCCAATAGACTTCGTGGAAATCCTCCTCTGCCTGGGCGTCCGGGACAATGCGGGCGATGGTCATATAAAACTGGTTGAGCTTCAGGCCCGTATCGGGGAGGTCGGGACTGATGGGATAGGTTTTGTTCGTCAGCCGGTGGGGCCGTATTTCCAGAATGAACCTATTTCCGATGGAGAGGAGTTTTTTTAGGCTTTCATGGGGCATGACGGAAAATCCGTTCAGCGTCCGGGTGTCCGCCATCATAAAGAGGGCCTCCCCGGCCCGCACATATTTCCCTGCTTCACGGTAAACCTGCACGATGGTAGCGGTCTGGGGGGCAGAAATAACCATTTTATCCTCCTCGGAGTGTACGAGGTCCCGTTGGGCGATTTTGTTCTCAAGCTGTGCCCGTGAGGCATCCCGCTGGGCGATGGCGCTGTCGTATTCCTGCCGGGAAATGGCGTTGTACTCCACCAGATACGCGTAGCGGCTCACCCTTTGCTCAGCGTTCAAAAGCTGTGCCCGCGCACCTTCGATGTCCGCTTCCGCCGAGGCAATCTGCGCCAGCAGATCCTTGTTTTCCATCACGGCCAGTACTGTGCCTGCTTCTGCCTGCTGGCTGGGGGAGACGTAAATATCCCGCAGGACACCCTCGTACTGTGCGGTGATGTCGATGCTCCAAGGCGCACGGGCAGTGATGCTCGCATTCAGGATCACTGCATGGATGTCCCGATAGTCAGCGTAGGCCACAGGCAAAACGGTATAGCGGGCGGCTTCCATCTTGTCGATATGGCGGCGGCTCGCTTCGTTAATGTAGATGCCGTAGCCGACGACGAGGACGACGATGCCTATGACACCGGCAATGGCTATTTTCAAATACTTCTGCGCGTTCACGTATTCACCCCCGGATTTCCGGCCCCATGGATTAGGGCGTGTTGATAAATTTCATCAACACGCCCTATGCTCCCCTTGGCGGGGGAGGCTCATCATTTTCTGTTGCAATATTTCCTTAAACCAAAACGCCAACAGCCACAGCCACAACGGAAACCTCCGCTGCCGCTTGGGCCGAGGTAGCCAAATCGACGGCCTCGACGACATTGACCTCCATTTCGGCGTTCAAGTGGAAATTCGTGTTCACATACTGCTTGTCGCCGCCTGCCGCTATGGCAAGCTCCGCCTTCGTCAGGGTCTTTGGGGATGCCGGGAGGATCATATAGCGTGTATCATCGGTGTTCTGGATGATGCGGACTTCCGTGCCCCCCGGAATTACGAGATCCCGTTTCTCCACCTGGTTCAAAAAGTTCTTCGCGATGTCCTGTACCGCTTCCTTCGCCTCCGCATGGGGCAGGACGAGATACTTGACCAGCTTCGGCTGCTCAATGATTTTGTAGGTCACGCCCTCCTCCAGCACAAAGCCCGCCTCGTCAAGCACGCCCTCCGGATCCTCCAGGAAGCGTTTCCTGTACGCCTCGTCTTCCCAGCATTTGGCAACGACTTCGCCATATTTCACGAGATTTTCCTTTTTGTCTGCCATAAAAACCATCCTTTCCTGTATGGGATTTTATGATATGGAACAACCTTCACATTGAGATCCCCGCTCAAACTTTCTTTGCAAAATCTTTCTTACTATTCTACCACAGTTCCGGGGGATTTTCCTGCCCAATTTTTTCAAGATGAAAATTGGGCCGCCGCTTCATACGGCTCCAGGAACAGGCCCGCCTGCTCGAATTTTTTCAGCACGAAGAACACATTGGCGGGGGGCTCGCCGTTTTTCTCCATAAGTTCCCCGGCGATGTCATAGGCGCTCCTGCCTCCGGCCTGCAGCTTGTCCAGTACACCATGGTACAGGCCGGCCCGGAGATCGTCTGCTCCCAGGAATTTCAGACGGAATCCTTCGGCGCGGGAAAAATGGATGCCCTCCGCCGTTTTTTCGAAAGAGATTCCGGGTCGCAGGAAAAGGGGCTGAGCCTTGGGAAATTCCTTCTGCATATAGCGGTCAATCATGGACAGGAATATGCCCTTGAAATCCTCGAGATCGGAGAAGATTTCCCTGGCGATATGGATTTCCCCGGTGGGGTGCTCAGCCGACGCACCGCAGGGAGTAATCAGCCGGATAGACCGCTCCGCCATATTCACCACAAAGCCGCTGACGCAGGCGATGGTGTTGCCGTCACCCTCCTCCACCTTGAGGCTGTCGCTTTCCCGGGCGCGCCCCGCCCTGGCGAAGCAGTTCTTTGGCGCCTCGGTGAACTGCGGCAAAAGCTCCACGCAGATCAGCTCCTCCGGCGTGAAAGTCGCGAAGATCTTGTGAAGAACGTCCAGGCTCAGCACGGAGAAGCGATGCACCCGCCGATATTTTGCCAGCGCATCAAGGAGATAGGCACGGGTGCGCTCCGGCTTGCGCATGGAGGCTGCCGTGGTAAGCTGGGGCACGACACCGAAAATACGGAAATAGTCGCCGCTGAATTTTTCATAGTCGGGATTATCCAGGGGTTCGGTGGCATAGTAGCAAGTGCCGCTTCCCGCCGCATCCCCCATGGCTTCCTTCAGGAAAGAGAGCATCCCTTGCCAAAGGGCGGCGTTTTCCTCGTCATAGGGGCAGACTCTTTCCAAGCGCTTCGCCATGACGCCGCAGAAGGGGCAGCCCACGGAGCAGCCGAGATCCAGCTCAAAGTTCATCGGCACATGCACGATGGAGGCGTTTTTCTTGCCCAGCTCCGCCCAGCAGCGGTTGAGCTGCCGCCCCCGCCAGGCGCGGAAGGCAGGATGGGCCGGCACGCAACCCTGCCTGGCCATGTGTTCCCGTTCCTCGATTTTTTCCTGCAGGAATCCCCGATAGCGGCGCACGGCGCGGGGTAGCTTTTCCTGGGGGAGGTTTTGGTGGGCCACCGCCGTATCGTGGTCGCACAGGATTTTTATCGACTGCGCATCGACGGAAAGCCCGTGCCTTTTCAGTGTCTCCTCCGGCGCGGCGAGAAATTCCTGCTGAAACCCCGGCTCCATGGACCAAAGCTCCAGCGCCCGCTTCGTCTCCGCCACCTCGCGGATATACTCCCGGTCGCTGGTGGGCGAGGCGATGAGATTTTTGATTTCCCTGTCGGGCATTCTGCTTCACTCTCCTAAAACGAGGCTGCTCTATTTCCCTGCGTGCATATCCACTGCCAGCGCCAGATACTCGTGGCCGATATGCACCATCAAATTCTCCTCGCAGAGCCAAGCCAGAGCGGCTCGCAGCTCGTCCTCCCCGTATTGCGCGGCAAGCTCTTGAAGGAGCGGCTGCTCCTGGCGCACGGCGCGGGTGGCGCGGTAGAGGTCGGCCTTGGCGCCCTCCAAGCTGTAGACGGTGTGCCTGGCAATTTTTCGCATATCGTAAATATCTATGGTGCTGCCCTTGTCCTCCATGTCGAGGCGCTGCAGGTTCCAGCGGCTGGCCACCCAGTCCTCCACGATCTCCTGCACCCTGAGGTAGCTTTTGCCTTTTTTCCGCACATCCCAGTAGATACGGCGTTCCTCCGGATCGATTGGCTCGAAGACGTAAGCCGAGCGCCGGATGAAGTCCTCGTCTGCATAGGCGAAGGAGTACGTCTCGGCGGGCCGGAGCTTCAGCCCGTATTTTTCCTGATTCTCCGTGTACTCGCCGTACCGTTGGTAGACGATGTGGAGCAGGTGGTTCGGCGAGGGCAGGTGCATGACTTTGGGCAGGAGCTCCGCCAGCTCCGCCATCTGTTCCTCCGTTTCGCCGGGGAAGCCGCAGAGCAGGTTCCAGGCCAGGCTTACATGGTGGGCGCGGCAACTTTTCAGGGTCTCGATTTGTCGGATGGCGCGGCAACCCTTGTTCATGATTTTCAGGATGTCGTCCTGGAGACTCTCGATGCCGGGCTGAAGCTGGAGGAAGCCCATTTCCGCCAGAGCGCGCACATCTTCCTCGGTGAGGTTCGACTTGATTTCCGAGAAGAATTTCAGCCTGATGCCCCGCCCTATGATCTCGGCGGGCAGTTCCTTCATCTGCCTATGGCTCAAAATGCTGTCGGTGAACACGCAAAATTTCGCCTGGGGGTAACGCTTAGCCAGCCACTCTATTTCCTCCGCCAGCCGCTTCGTTGTCTTTTCCCGGTAGTTCCGCGCGGGGCCGTTCAGCCCGCAAAATGTGCAGGGCTTGTTCCGTCCCCACCAGCAGCCCCGGGAGCCTTCCACCAAAAAATGCACGGTTTCCGCATCGGGGAACAGTTCGCGGTAAGCGGCAAAGAAATCGTCGAAGTCCGGGATAGGCAGGGCCTCCACATCCTGCGTGACCCGGTGCATCGTCACCTTGGGCCGGGGCGAGCGGCGGGAGAGCACGCCGTAGGGAAGCTCCTCCGGCGGGATTTCCCCGTCCTGCAGAAGGCGGGAAACGACATCGGCGAAGATTTCGTCCGCTTCGCCCAGGAAGACATAATCGTAGGCCTCGATGTGCTCAATGAGGGCTGCGCCGAGATCCCCCATGCAGTTCGCGCCGCCAACGAGAATCAGGGGCGGATTTTTTTCTTTTTTCAGCCGCCGGGCCAGGGCAATATTCGCGTTAGTCTGCTGGAACATGGAGGCAAAGGCCACAATCCTGGGCTGACGGGCGAGGATGCGCTGGGCAGCCTCCTCGATGTAGGCGCAAGCGTTTTCTTGCCAGCCGGGCAGGTCTTTTAGCCAGTTAGTTCGCGCCACATGCACTTCCATGGGGGTGCCGCCGCCTCCCGGAAGCCGCGTGTCCTGCATCCACCTGACATAATCCTCCAGCGTGCGCAGTGTCCCGTCGCCGTGGGCCGCCCGGGCAAATACCATCTCCCCCACGAGAAAATCGCTGCGCGCGAGGGATACCAGATGATAGAGTTTCAACCCGCAACGGCGGGCGTATTGCAAGTGCTCATAGGCTATCGTCGAGGAAATCCCCCTTTGGGTCAGGTAGGACTTCATCAGTGAAAGGGCCATCGAGGGCATGGTGACATCGGAAATCGGCATCGAGACGAAGCAGACATCGACTTTTGGGAATGATTTCATGTGTTCACCCATTTCTGAAAGACTCCATACTGAGGAACTTTTAGATAGTTTATCAGATGAGGACATATACGACACATGCAAGATAATTCCTGCCTGTGAGCAAAGAATTTTTACTTTTCTACCTCCGGTGGGATGAAGAATGGAAGCAGGATGCCATAAAATGAAAGTCCCCAAACTAGGGCGTGTTGATTAAATGAGCTTAGTCCAGATTTGTGGGGATTGGCTGTCCATGCAAGGCGACAAACCGCAGGCATAGTGGTGCTATGCTGAGGATTTGTCAACGCAGCAGGGGCAGTCAAGACCCATGAAGATGGGCTGAGTGAATTAATCAACACGCCCTAAGCAGGACAGCTCTCTTGCCACTGCTGCCCCTCCGCACATCAAGTCTGCAAATTTCCTGCCGCCTGTCTCTTTCATTGGACGCGGCCTTGCTGGGGTGGTATACTGTTTAAGTATTATGAAGCAAAGGGGGCTGATTATGCAGCCGGAATGGACAATCAACCGCAGGCAGGTGCTGCTGGAGGGGATACATGACGGGATGCCCATTGCGCTGGGCTATTTTGTCGTGTCTTTCACCCTGGGCATTGCTGCCCGCAATGCGGGGCTGGACCCGCTGCAGGGGTTCCTGGCCAGCCTGTTCAATAACGCCTCGGCGGGGGAGTATGCGGGCTTTACCGTGATTGCGGCAGATGCCCCTTATCTGGAAATCGCCCTGCTTACTCTGGTGGCCAACGCCCGCTATATGCTGATGAGCGCCGTGCTCTCCCAGAAATGCGCGCCGGAGCTGCCCCTTCGGCACCGTTTGCTGGTTGGGTTTGACGTAACCGACGAGATTTTCGGCATTTCCGTTGTGCGCAAGGGCCTGCTGAATCCTTACTATAACTACGGTGCTATGCTGGTGGCCCTGCCCGGCTGGTCAGTGGGCACGGCTTTAGGGGTGCTGGCAGGAGCCATGCTGCCCCTGCCCGTGGTCTCTGCCCTGTCCGTGGCCCTCTACGGCATGTTTATCTGGGTCATCATCCCCAGGGGCCACCAGGACAAGGTGGTGGCCTGGCTTGTTGGCATTAGCTTTGCGGTGAGCCTTGTCGCCAGTCTCCTGCCCGCCACCGCCGCCCTTTCCGAAGGCACCCGCACCATTATTCTGACCCTGCTGCTGGCAGGGGGGGCTGCCTGGCTGTTTCCGAAGGAGGTATTGACTGATGGTGAAATGTGATTCTGCTGAACTGATAGAGTTAAGGGAGGATTTATTCCTGGGCAGGGGCGCCCATAAGGCCGCCTATGTGCATCCCCAGGATGATAAGCTCTGCGTGAAGATTACCTTCAAATGGCCTGATGAGGATGTGAAAAAGGAGCTTAGATACCGCGCTGTCTTAGGAAAAAAAGCCGATGATATGCCCCTGTTGGTCAAATACTACGGCAGGGTCAGGACTAATCTGGGCACAGGCTATCTTTTCGAGCGCATCACGGACTTTGACGGCAGGGCTTGCCGCACTCTGAGCCAGTATATAGAGGCATGTCCTCCAGCAGAGGAAATGCTGCGGCTGCTGTTGGATTTCAGGACAGAGCTTTTCCGCGGCAGGTATGTGGTGGCAGGCATGAATACGGATAATTTCCTGGTGCAGCGCCCGTCCCCGGCGGAGCGCCGCATAAGGATTGTTGACGACCTGGGCACAGGGGCCTTTATCCCTATATTGTACTACTCTGACAGGCTGCTGCTCAAAAGGATCAATAAATACTGGCGTTTGCTGGTGCATCAGCTTGAGGCAGGATACAGTGATATCATAACCCCGGAAATCGCCTGTCGTCTGATGGAAGGGGTCAGTTCCATGGGCGTTTGCCTGCTGTCCAGGAAGGGCACCGGCCTGGCAAGACTGGGGGATGCCCTGGCCGCAATGGGCAATCGGGCAATTCTTATGACCACTGCAGCAAATTGCCGGGAAGAGGTGAAAGGTAGTGTCCCCCCCTCCGAAGACGAAAGTCCTTCATTTGCATAAAGCCCTGGGCTGGCTGGAGTGTTTTTTGAGGCTCCTTTCCATATCCTGGAGGACAGACAGCCTCCTGCTGGAAGGGATGCCCGGTTTTGCCGTGCCTGCGGTTCTCTTTGCCCGCATGTTTAACAAGCCCGTGGTGGCCCTGATAACGGAGGGAGATTTGCAGGATATTTCCCGCAGTACCCTGGGGCTGGCCGGAAGGCTCTTGCCCCTGTGTGATTATGCGGTGGTCAGCAGTGAAAATGTGAGGCGGCAGATTTTGAGCCGGTACGGCCTTAAGGAGCGCAAGGTGATTGTCCTGCCCTTTGAGGCAGCAGGGGAGGGCGGAGTAGCGCCCCAGGTGCTTTTGCAGTTACAGTCATTGCTGAATGGGAATAATTAGGAAAGATTAGGAAGGAGCCAATATGCAGCATAATATCTACATTTACCTGCTGATTATGAGCGCGGTGACTCTGGCCATCCGCATTCTGCCCCTGACCCTTATACGCAGGCAGGTTAAGAGTCCCTTCCTGCGTTCCTTCCTGTACTATGTGCCCTATGTTACCCTGGCCGTGATGACCGTCCCCGCCATCACCCAGGCTACCCAGACTCCTGTCAGCGGGACTCTGGCCCTGGTGGTTGGCGTGGCTATCGCCTGGTACGGGGCCAGCCTTTTCCGGGTGGCTGCTTTTTGCTGCCTGGCGGTGTTTCTGTCTGAGCTGGTGCTGGTGTAGGTTCGTGGTGGGCTTTACTGCGGCGTGACAGGGGAGGCTGGCGAGGTAGATTCGTGGTGTTACTTTCTTTGTGTTGACAAAGAAAGTAACCAAAGAAAACAGCCGCCCTTGTTCCCTTCCATGGAGAACGAGGGCGGCGGCGCCCATCCCTGGGCGCGGAGTTTGGGGGGTCCTTATTCCAGCTTATTGGGAAATGAGCCGAATTTCATTAAAGCTGGGGGCCTTTTTTCTTTATACGGGGAATCAGCCGCTGACTTTCTCGAAGTCGGAGGCGGGATGCTTGCAGAGGGGGCAGATAAAGTCCGGGGGTAGTTCCTCTCCCTCGTATTCGTAGCCGCAGATGCGGCAGCGCCAGACGGTTTTGCCGCTGGGGGCGGCAGGCTTGGGCTGGGGCTTGATGCTCTTGTGGTAATAGGCGTAGGTGGCGGCAGGGGTGTTATTCAGGACGTCCATATCAGTGACGCTGGCAATAAAGAGGGTGTGGCTGCCTAAATCTATTTCCTGGGTCACATAGCCGGAGATATAGGCGTTGGTGCCCTCCGTGATGAGCATGGCCTCATTGGGCAGGCGGCGGGCGGCAGTGAAGCCTGCGAATTTGTCGGCCGTGCGGCCCGACTGGAAGCCGAAGCGTTTGAACAGCTCAAAATCTGCTTCCTGGCTGATGATGGAGGCAGTAAATTTCTTGCTGGCGGCAATCATGTCCCTGGTGTAATTGCTCTTGTTGACGGCGATGGTGATTTGCTGGGGGTCAGAGGTGACCTGGGTCACGGTGTTGATGATGCAGCCGTTGTCCTTGCCCTCCAGATTGGCGGTGAGGACGTAGAGGCCGTAGGAAATGTTGAACATAGCCTGTGGATTCATAGGTTTTCACTCCTTTGCAGTACCTGAACAATGGGGCGTTCGTTACCTGTTACTTTCGACGCAGGGGAAAAAAATCCTTCTGTTTGGGTGTACACCGGCAGTATACTTGTATACAGAAAGAAAGCTATTGACTTATTTTTCGGCAGCGGCTATAATCAAGCGCAACACAGAGAAAGGATGTGACTGATTATGTACACGAATTCGACCGCGCTAACGCACACAAATATTGATGAAATGAACGGCAAAGTCCTGGAAACGGTTCGCCGCAAGAAGGCTTCCTCGCGGGAAGCGGCTCATGGCAGGATGCCCAGCGTTGTTTCCTGCCCCGGCATCACGGGGCTTGCCATTGGCTTCCGCGAATGTGCCGCCCTGATTAAGACCGCCCAGGAAACGGGCTGCTCTATCCGCGTCGCCGCCAATGGCCAGAGCGGGCAGGCGGACAGCATGCTGTCCCTGCTGAAAATGCACATTGACAAGGGCACCTTCGTCATGCTGACCCTTACGGGGGGCAAGCTGGAAGAAGCCCTGCCCCGCTGCCGGGATATTATGGCCTTCGCGTAAGCAGGCAGCATTGTACATATGGAAGGTAAAAACCGCTGCAACAGCGGTTTTTTTGTGCTGTTTATGCCCGTTAAAGCTCGAAGCCTTCCCCTTGAGGGGAAGGTGTCAGCCGACAGGCTGACGGATGAGGTGGACGGAACAGCGTTGCTCACCACCTCATCCACCGCTTCGCGGTCCCCCTTCCCCTCAAGGGGAAGGCTTTTCTGTTGTGAATATAATTAGGAAACAATGTGCTCGTTACAATAAAAAATGGAATAAAATCAAAGAAAACACTTGACAAGTGTCTGACAAAGGAGTATTTTATTACTAGAACAAAAAGTTATTTAGATTTAACAGTTGGTGTGCTCGTGCAAATTTCTGTGCGGGCCCATTGATGGAGGTGAGATTCCTAATACAGGCAAGTCATGGGTAATCATTTCGGTATCTTTAGAAAAGGAGAGAAACAGACCATGAAAAAGATTTTGGCAATGTTGTTGGCAGTCATGATGATGGTCGTGGCAGCCGGCTGCGGCGGCGGCGGTGACAAGGCTTCTTCCGGCTCGGGTGCAGCAAGCTCCGGCGGCAAGAAGATCACCATGGGCTTCTCCCAGATCGGAGCGGAATCCGAATGGAGGACGGCCAACACCGAATCCGTCAAGAAGGCGGCAGAGGAAGCCGGCATCGAGCTGCAGTTCTCGGATGCACAGCAGAAGCAGGAGAACCAGATCAAGGCTATCCGCTCCTTTATCGCCCAGGGCGTTGACATCATTGCTTTCGTGCCTATCGTGGAGACGGGCTGGGATACGGTGCTGAAGGAAGCCAAGGACGCCAAGATCCCCGTCATCGTGGTTGACCGGGATGTGAAGCTGGCCGATGACAGCCTCTATGTGGCGAAGATCGGCACGGACTCCCTCACCGAAGGCAAGAACGTCTTCAAGTGGATTGATGAGTACATGACCAAGGAGAACAAGAAGCCCCGCGGCGGCACGGATCAGTTCCAGGTGGTAGTCCTGGAGGGCACGGTGGGTTCTTCCGTTGCCAATGGCCGTCAGAAGGGCTTCAAGGATGAGATGGCAGCTTCCCCGAATGCAGCCAAGTACAATATCCTGGCCAGCCAGACCGGTGAGTTCACCCGTCAGAAGGGCCAGGAGGTCATGGAGTCCTTCCTGAAGTCCGACCGTGACAAGATTGATATCCTCTTCGCTCATAACGATGATATGGCTCTCGGTGCCATCCAGGCCATCGAGGCTGCCGGCCTCAAGCCGGGCAAGGACATCACCATCATTTCCATTGATGGCGTCAAGGGCATTTTCCAGGCCATGATCGAGGGCAAGGCAAACTGCACCGTTGAGTGCAACCCGCTCCAGGGCCCCGTCCTCATGGAGACTGCCAAGAAGATCCTGAATGGTGAGAAGGTAGAGAAGATGGTCTACGTGCCGGAGGGTGTTTTCCCGGCTGATGTGGCTGAGAAGACTTTGCCGGAGCGCAAGTACTGATTTCTCCGGGCTGAGCTTGTTTAAGGCCGCGCTTGCTGATCTGAGGCGGCGCGGCCCTTTTTTTGCCATAATTACTTGTATTTATCCTTTAAGCGGGGTGCAAGCTATGGAACAACCGGTACTTTTGGAAATGCGGCATATCGACAAGGTCTTTCCGGGGGTCAGGGCACTCTCCAATGTGGATTTCACCCTCCGGGCAGGGGAGATTCACTCCCTGATGGGGGAGAACGGCGCCGGCAAATCCACCCTGGTCAAGGTGCTGACGGGGGTCTATCAGCGGGACGGGGGCACAATCAGCCTCCTGGGGAAGAGGATTTCCCCGAAAACCCCCAAGGAAGCCCAGGAAGCAGGTATCTCCACCGTGTACCAGGAGGTCAACCTCTGCAAGAATCTGACGGTGGCGGAGAATATCTTCATCGGGCGGGAGCCCAGGAAGCATGGCTTTATTGACTGGGCCACCATCAATAAGCGGGCGGCGGAGCTCTTGGACAGCCTGGGGGTGCATATTGATGTGACGAAGACCCTGGATCATTATTCGGTGGCGGTGCAGCAGATGATCGCCATTGCCAGGGCCATTGATATCGAGGCGAAGATTTTGATTCTTGATGAGCCCACTTCCTCCCTGGACGAGCAGGAGACACAGCAATTATTCCGCATTATCCGCATGTTGCAGAAGCAGGGTCTGGGCATTATCTTTATTTCCCATTTCCTGGAGCAGATTTACGAGCTCTGCGACCATATCACGGTGCTCAGGAACGGGGAGCTGGTGGGGGCCTACGAAGTAGAGAAGCTGCCCCGGCTGGAGCTTATCGCCAAGATGGTGGGCAAGGATCTGAATGCAGTCAAGCATATGGACGATTTCGCGGAGAAGAGCGTGCCCCAGGAAGAGGTGTTCCTGGAGGCGGATCATATCGGCGAGGTGGGCCAGCTGGCAGATGTGGCCCTGAAACTCCACAAGGGCGAAGTGGTAGGCTTCGCGGGGCTCCTGGGCTCGGGACGCACGGAGACGGCGGAAATCCTTTTCGGTGCCCATCAGCCCACCAAGGGACAGCTCAAGGTCAAGGGCAAGCCCGTGCAGTTCGGCAGCCCCATGGGGGCCATGCGGGAGAGGATTGCCTTCTGTCCGGAGGATCGGAAGACGGCAGGCATTATCGGCGACCTTTCTGTGCGCGAGAACATTATCCTGGCCATGCAGGCCAAGGACGGCATGTTCCACCATATCCCCTACAGCAAGCAGGTGGAAATCGCAGACAAGTACATTGACCTCTTGAAAATCAAGGTCAGTGACCGTGACCAGCTTATCAAGAACCTCTCGGGTGGCAACCAGCAGAAGGCCATCATTGCCCGCTGGCTGGCCACAAAGCCGGAGCTTCTGATTCTGGATGAGCCTACCCGGGGCATTGATGTGGGCACCAAGACGGAAATCCAGAAGATGGCCATAGAGCTTGCCAAGAAGCAGGGCATGGCGGTGGTCTTTATCTCCAGTGAAATGGATGAAATGACCCGTACCTGCTCGAAGCTGATGGTCATGCGGGACAGGCGCAAGGTGGCGGAGCTTACGGGGGATGAAGTCAATTCGGAGAATGTGATGCGCGCGATTGCAGGAGGTGCTTCCTCATGAGCTCTGTAAAAGACAAGCTGCGGGCCTTCAGTGACAGCTCGCTCTTTCTGCCGGTGGTGGCCCTGGCGGTGCTGCTGGCCTTCAACGCGATTTTTGTGGACGGCTTTCTGACCATCTCCCTGACCGAGGACGGCAGGCTGTACGGCAGAATGATTGATATTTTGAACCGCAGTTGCTCCCTGGTCATCCTGGCTTTGGGCATGACCTTCGTTATCGCCACGGCGGGCATAGATATTTCCGTGGGCGCTGTGGTGGCAATCTCGGCGGCCGTGGTCTGCACCCTCCTGGGGGGGCGGGGCGACGGCGTGGCGGAGACCCCCCTGGCCCTGGCCATGCTGGCGGCGGTGGGGGTGGGCATCCTCTGTGGCGCCTGGAACGGCCTTCTGGTGGCCAAGTTCAAGATCCAGGCCATGGTTGCGACCCTGATCCTGATGACTGCGGGCCGGGGCATTGCCCAGCTCATGACGGAGGGCCAGATCATCACGGTCTACTACAAGCCCTTCGCTTATATCTCCGGCGTGATTCCGGGCAATATCCTGCCCACGAATATCTTTATCGCCCTGGCTATGGTGCTTTTGGTGGCCTTCCTGATGAAAAAGACCTCCATCGGCCTCTTTATCCAGTCGGTGGGCATCAATCCCACGGCTGCCCGCTATGCGGGTATCAATGTGACCATGGTTATTTTCCTGGTCTATGCTTTCTCCGGTTTCTGCGCCGGGGTGTCGGGCCTGATTGAAAGCTCCCTGATCCGCGCGGCTGATGCCAATAACGCGGGCCTCAATATGGAAATGGACGCCATATTGGCGGTGGCCCTGGGGGGCACCCTCCTTTCCGGCGGCAAGTTCTACATCGGCGGCTCGGTGATCGGCGCTGTGACCATCCAGACCCTGACCACCACCATGTACGCCCTGGGGGTTTCCTCCGACCAGCTCCCGGTGGTCAAGGCCATTGCGGTTATCGCCATCTGCCTGATTCAGTCGAAGAAGGCCCAGGAAATGTTTGCAGCCTGGAAAGAGAGGAACAGAGGCGGCTCCAAGTCCCTTTCGCAAGGCTCCGGGTCAACGGGAACAAAGGCGGTGAATGAAGCATGAGGGGCGTTAAGAAACTGGCGAACGATATGATAGCTTCGCCCTACTTTTCCTTCGGAGTGACGGTGCTCCTTTTCGCGGTGCTGTACGGCACCGGCGTGGCCATGTACAAGGGCTTTTTGAGGCCCCAGGTGTTCTTTAACCTGTTCATTGACAATGCGGCCCTTATCATTGTGACCGTGGGCATCACCTTCACACTGATAATCGTGGGTATTGACCTGTCGGTGGGGGCGGTGCTGGCCCTCTCCTGCATGGTGCTGGCCTGGCTCCTGGCCAATACGGCGGTTCCCGTGTGGGCGGCGGTGGCTGTGGTGCTCCTGATGGGCATTGTCATCGGCGCGGCCCAGGGCTATATCATTACGAAATTCGATTTGCAGCCCTTTATCATCACCCTGGCGGGCATGTTCTTCTGCCGGGGCATGACGGCGGTTATTTCCAGGGATACCATCCAGATTACCAATGAAACCTTTACGGCGATTGCCAGCTACCGGATTCCCATCGGGGACCTGGGCTTTGTCTCCGTGGGGGCGGTGCTTGCCCTTATTGTCCTTGCCATAGCGGCGGTGGTGCTGGGCTTTACCAAGTTCGGGCGGGCAGTCTTTGCCATCGGCGGCAGCGAGTCCAGTGCGGCCCTGATGGGCTTGCCTGTCTTCCGCACGAAAGTCATAGTCTATACGATTTCCGGCTTTTGCTCTGCCTTGGGTGGCGTGGCCTATGCCCTTATCATGCTGACGGGCTACAACCTGCACGGCCTGGGCATGGAAATGGATGCCATTGCCAGCTCCGTTATTGGCGGCACTCTCCTTACCGGTGGTGTGGCCTTTATCCCCGGCGCTCTTTTCGGCGTGCTCATTCAGGGGGTAATCCTGACCTTTATTTCCTTCCAGGGAACCCTGTCCGCCTGGTGGACGAAAATCGTGGTGGGGGCCCTCCTCTGCGTGTTCATCGTGATGCAGGCCCTGATTACCGAGCAGAAGGCGCGGCTCTCCAAAAAGAGCTCCATGGGGGAGCCTCCAGAGAAGGCCAAGCCGGGCCTGGCAGGGTAGGCTCGTGGTGTTACTTTCTTACTACGAAATCTTAGCGAGTCAAGCCCGTAAGGGCGCAGGATCGGTTAGATTTCGTGTAAGGGCGTAGTGCGAAACACTGTTTCGCACGGAGTTTTGTGTGGACAAAGAAAGTAACCAAAGAAAACCGCCGCCCTTGTTCCCTTCCTTGGAGAACGAGGGCGGCAGCGCCCATCCCTGGGCGCGGAGTTTGGGGGATCTGTATCCCAGCCTATTGACGAGGAACAGTTTTCTTTAAAGAATTGGAAATGATGGTGTGCTCGACCACACATTAGGAGGATTGGCAATGGAGATAGATAAGGACACTGCCGCCCAGGCCATCAGGGCGGGAGAGACAGCCTTAGGGCTGGAGCTTGGCTCCACCAATATCAAGGCGGTGCTGGTGGATAAGTCGGCCCGGGTGCTGGCGGAAGGCAGCTTCGGCTGGGAGAATAAGCTGGTGGGTGGCATCTGGACTTACAGCCTGGATGAAGTCTGGAAGGGCATACAGTCAGCCTATGTGGAGCTGGAATCCGCAGTCCTGAAGGGCTACGGCGTGCAGATTACCCGGCTTGGCTCCCTTGGCATCAGCGCCATGATGCACGGTTATCTGGCCTTTGACAAGGAGGGCAGGCAACTGGGCGAGTTCCGCACGTGGCGCAACAATACCACGGGGGAGGCGGCAGCCAGGCTGACCAAGCTCTTTGGCTTCAATATACCCCAGCGCTGGAGCATCGCCCATCTGTTCCAGGCCATGCTGAACGGGGAGGAGCAGGTGAAGCATGTGGCCTTCCTGACCACCCTGGCGGGCTATGTACATTGGCGCCTGTCCGGGGAAAAGGTCCTGGGCATGGGGGATGCCTCCGGCATGTTCCCCCTGGACCCGGCCACGGGGGGCTACGATGCCGCCATGCTGGTGAAGTTCAAGCAGCTGCCGGAAATGGCCTCCTACAGTTGGCGGCTCTTTGAGCTCCTGCCGGAAATCCGCAGGGCGGGGGAGCAGGCAGGGCATTTGACGGAAAAGGGCGCGGCCCTTTTAGACCCCTCCGGCACCCTCCAGGCCGGGGCGGTGATGGCGCCCCCGGAGGGGGATGCCGGCACGGGCATGGTGGCGACAGACGCCGTGCGTCCCGGCACCGGCAATATCTCCGTGGGCACCAGCGCCTTCTCCATGAATGTGCTGTCCGTGCCCCTGTCTGCCGTCCATGAGGATATCGACGTGGTGGCCACCCCGGACGGTGCCCCGGTGGCCATGGTGCATACCAATAATTGCAGCAGCGATTTCAATGCCTGGGCGGGACTGTTTGGCGAGATGGCGGAGCTATCGGGCCGCAAGCTGGCAGCTGATGAACTCTACAGCCTGTTGCTGGGTTCCACCAGCGGGGCCGCAAGGGATGCGGGGGGGCTGCTGGCCTATAGCTGTCTCTCCGGGGAGAATGTGACCAGGGTGGAGAAGGGCCGTCCCCTGTTTGTGCGGGGGCCGGAGAGCCGCCTGCACCTGGGGGACTTCATGCTCTCCCAGCTCTACGGCGCTTTCGCGCCCCTGGCCCTGGGCATGCGCATCCTGACGGAGGAGGAGCATGTGACCGCCTCGGAAATGGTGGCCCAGGGGGGCCTCCTGAAGACCCCGAAAATCGCCCAGCAGGCTCTGGCGGATATGCTGGGGGTGCCCATCACCGTCATGTCCACCGCCGGCAGCGGCGGCCCCTGGGGCATGGCAGTGCTGGCTCTCTACGCCGTCAGCGGCAGCAAGGAGAAGCTGCCCGACTGGCTGGACAGCGAAATCTTCGCCGGGGCCAAGCGGCAAAAGCTGGAGCCGGAGCCGACAGGCCGCGCAGGCGCAGCCAAGTGGCTGAAAGCCTATGAAGCCGCCCTGCCTTTGGAGCAGACGGCGGGCAAGTATGTAGCCGAGTGAAACAAGAGCGAAAAACCGTTACCCAACTGTACTCATTGACGAAAAAGCCTTCCCCTCTGGGGAAGGGGGACCGCGTAAGCGGTGGATGAGGTTCGCTGTCATGAGTAATATTTTTTCTTTAACGAGTATATACGCAAAGGAGTAATAAACATGCTGAACGTACCCGATTACGAATTTTGGTTTGTGGCCGGCAGCCAGTTCCTCTACGGCGAGGAGCAGCTTAAAAACGTGGCCAGGGATGCCGAGGACATTGTGAAGCGCCTGAACGAAAGCGGCAAACTCCCCTACAAGGTGGTCTGCAAAGGCGTTATGACCACGGCTGAGGGCATCACCAAGTTTATGAAAGATGTCAACTACCATGATGAAGTGGCGGGGGTCATCACCTGGATGCACACCTTCTCCCCTGCCAAGAACTGGATTCGCGGCACAGTCCTGCTGCAAAAGCCCCTGCTGCACCTGGCCACCCAGTACAGAGAGGACATTCCCTACGAGACCATTGACTTCGACTACATGAACCTGAACCAGAGCGCCCACGGCGATAGGGAGTATGCTTATCTGAACTCCCGCCTGGATCTCAAGAACAAGATTGTCTACGGCTACTGGGCCGACCCGGAAGTCCAGGAGGAAATCGCCTCCTGGCAGGATGTGGCCGTGGCCTACAATGAAAGCTTCAAGCTGAAAGTCTGCCGCTTCGGTGACACCATGCGCGACGTGGCCGTTACCGAAGGTGACAAGGTACAGGCCCAGATCCAGCTGGGCTGGACGGTGGACTACTGGCCGGTAGGGGATCTGGTGGAGGTAGTGGACGCAGTTTCCGAGGGGGATATAGATAAGGCTTATCAGGAGCTGCAGCAGAAATACGACCTGGAGCCCCAGGCCAACCCCCAGGATAAATTTGAAAGCTCCGTGCGCTACCAGCTCAGGGAATACCTTGGCATCAAGAAATTCCTTGACGACCGGGGCTATACCGCCTTCTGCACCAACTTCCAGGACCTTAAAGGCTTGAAGCAGCTTCCGGGTCTGGCAGCCCAGCTCCTGATGGCTGAGGGTTACGGCTTCGGCGCCGAGGGTGACTGGAAGCATGCGGCCCTTACCCGCCTGCTGAAAATCATGGCCCACAATGACCGCACGGTCTTTATGGAGGACTACACCCTCGACCTGCGCCACGGCCATGAGGCCATCCTGGGAGCACATATGCTGGAAGTTGACCCCACCATTGCCAGCGACAAGCCCCAGGTGCAGGTACACCCCCTGGACATCGGCGGCAAGGACGACCCGGCCCGCCTGGTCTTCACCGGGGCCGAGGGGGAGGCTGTGGATGTCACCATCGCAGACTTCCGTGAGGGCTTCCGCCTAATCTACTATCCGGTGGACTGCCGCAAAGCTGCCGCCACCCCGCACCTCCCGGTGGCCAAGCAGCTCTGGACCCCCAAGACCGGCCTGAAAGACGGCTCCACCCGCTGGCTGGCAGCCGGCGGCGGCCACCACACCGTCCTCTCCTTCCGCCTGACGGTGCAGCAGCTCCATGACCTGGGCACCATGCTGGGAGTAGAGCTGGTGGAGATTGTGTAAGAACAGATAACATAGGATAAGCCCCCGGAATCGGCACACCTGCCGGTTCCGGGGGCTGCTTTGCTTGTTTGTAGGTTTATTCTGACAAAAAGACGACTCTAGGGCAGGAATTCGGGGGAACGGGTAGAATTGATTATACATAGTAATTTGGAAATATGAATTAAATGGTTGAGAGGCGGACATTATGTGCGAAATCATAACTGTATCTTACTATAGTACTTATGTTTGCGGGGGGGGGTATTCTCGCATTTTCAGGTTGCGTGGGTGAAGTCTGTCACAAATTCATATACAAGGAACCTTCTCACAGGGATAAGGTCACGCACAATAAAGTGTGATGGTGTCTCTTTGGGGATGTTTTTTCTGTGTCATAAAATTCCAGTGAAATTATGAACATCGGCGTTATAAAACGACATGTAGTGTCGTAGTAATGCTGTATGATGTGACTACAAAGATATGACAGGGAGTGAATAAATGAAGTCCACGCTGCGAATTGTCCATTTATTTTATCGGTTGTTGCGACGAGAACGACTGAATCGAGAAAATGTAATCGAAGAGTATAAAATAAACAGCCGCACTTTTGACCGCGATATTAACGATATTCGCAATGTATTGTCAGAATTGCATGAGCAGGATGAGCTTATTTATGATCGTAACGACAAGTGCTATTATTTGTCGCGTGGTGGGCAGCAGGACTTCGCTGGCACGGATGTCATGGCTCTCCTGAAAGTTCTGCTGGGCAGTCGTGCATTTTGTCATGATGAAATGATGAGAATGGTGGATACTATTCGTTCACTCCTGCCATACAAAAATAGGAAAGAACTTTACTATGCTATAGAGGACGAATTGAAAAATTATATCGCACCTTTGCATGGCAAAGCTATCCTGGAACTGCAATGGAAAATAAATAAGTGCATAATCAACAAGCAGAAAATACAGATTGCATATGTAAAAGCGAATGGCAAGAGAATCGAGCGGGACGTATTGCCGGTAAATATTGTGTTTGCAGAGTTTTATTTTTATCTGGTGGCATTTCGTGATGAAACAGAGTACGAATATCCTGCTTTTTTCCGTTTAGACCGTATCGAATCTGTCAAAGTGCTTGGCAAGGCGGGAGAAAACCCGCTGTACACTAGTTTCCGCTATAGTGATATGAGATCGGCAGTTCAATTCATGTATGCGGGAAAACTTTTTGAAATTCAACTGCGATGCAAAAAATCGGCCTTAGAAGCAGTCTTGGACAGAGTGCCAAAGCATGAAATTATACAGGAAAAAGCTGATAGTGTACTATTGACAGTAACTGCATTTGGTGACGGCTTTATACGCTGGGCAGCTATGCAGGGAGATGCTGTGGAAATCATTGGGCCACAGGAATTAAGACAACGTATGGGGCAGTGGCTGGCAAAGGCTGCCGATGTGTATATGCGGTAGGATTTCTGATAAATGGGAATAAATATGTATAGGAAGATTGCAGCATAATTATAAATGGAATGGAGGGGCAAGATGTATCATCAGAAGAATATGGAAATGGCTCAGATAATACAGGCTAATCCAATCCTGGGAAGCAGTGAAACGACAGAAAGAACAGAATACTTTGATACTCTTATGGATTATTTGCGCAGAGCCAGGTGGAAAAGTCGTTGGATAAGGGCAGAAACTGATTTTTACAGAAATATGATGCTTGCCAAGGGAATTTCGCGCGGGAAGATATTACCGGAGGAAAAATATCTGTTCCTTTTGGCAGATATTGCTGCTATAACAGGTTATCAACCTAAAATGATGGAATCGGCAGGAGGCAGAAAGATTCTGTATTTACTGCGGAAAAGGAATAAATGGGGGGGCGAAAATGCTTTTAGGTGTTTGGTCAAAGCCGTATGGGGCAGAAATGATGGTGCATGGAACAAGGTAAATAAATTTCAGTTATCGGAAGGACTGAGAAAATATTTAGAGCTAATAAAATGTAATCAGGATTTTACACAGATGAACCCGGTCAGGGTGATAGTCATAGCTACAATGAGTGCGGGAAAATCAACTTTTATCAATGCTCTGGCCGGAAGCAAACTTTGCTGGTCACAAAATATGGCTTGTACAAGCAAAATTCATGTCATCACCGGGAAACCTTATGACGATGGCCTCGTGTATGAGGATGACCATATTTTGCGGCTTCAGGCATCACAAGACATACTCTTTGATGATGATGAAAGAAATGATGAGAGTGAAATTGCAGTATCATCATATTTTCATAGTACATTGGGTGGGCAAAGAATTGAGATTTGCGATTCTCCTGGGGTTAATTCCAGTCTCAATGTAGAACATAAAAATATTACTTATGATATTATAAAAAAACAGAAATTTGATATGTATGTATACTTAATGAATGCAACCCAGCTAATGACTGATGACGAGGCTGAATATCTGCAATTTATAAAAGAAAATATAAAAAAGCGTAAAATAATTTTTATTATTAATAAAATCGATAAGTTGGAGGCAGAAAATGAAACATTGCATGACATAGTGGGAGACGTAAAGAAGTATTTATTGGCGATAGGCTTTAAAAATCCTATCGTATATGCTGTATCTGCTGAGGCTGCTCTTTTAGGACGCTTAATGCCATACGAAAAAATCACCAGACGGGAAAGAAGAAAGCTTGAATTTATGCTGACGGATTTACTAGCTATAGCAGGGAACAAGAGCAGTATAGATTATGGAATATATGAAGATGATGACATTCAGATTTGCAGTGACTTAATAAAGGCATCAGGCATATTGCCCATCGAAAAGGAAATCATCAATGTTAAAAAGGAGAGATGAACATGGTACAGGTATATGTTGTTTACAATCCGTATCGTTTAGCTACGTCAATCGAGATTAACGGGAATCCTATAGAAGTGGATAGCCCGCTTTATAAGTATGTGCGCAATCGCAGATTGCAGGAATGGGTGGGAGACTTCCCAGATAAACTAAAGGAAACAGCCAACTCCTTGGAATTTGATATCACATTTTATGGGATGGATGTTGATTGGGATGATTTTGAGGTGTCATTCCAGCAGGCCAATGAGTTGCATAAATTTAAGAAATTAAATGTAAAATTTAAAAAAGCGGCAGATGATGTTGATGTAACAGAAAAAATCAGTCAAATTTTTAGGGACTTGCAGAATGAGAATGCCCCTATCGATGAATTCAAATCGAAGGAACTGACAAGAGCCTTTGAAAACATAAAAAGCGCAGTATTTCCTGTGCATGTTATTGCTACGATGAGTTCCGGTAAGTCTACCTTGATCAATGCTTTGCTGCAACGTAAGCTGATGCCGGCTAAGAATCAGGCATGTACGGCCATGATTACAGAAATCGTTGATAATGACCAGGATAACTTCGTGGCAAAGGCGTATGATAAAGACGATAATTGCCTGGCTGATGTAGCGGACTTTACTTTGGAGGCGGCAAGGCAACTAAATGAAGATAATACAATCTTCCGGGTGGTTGTAGAAGGAAATATACCCTTTTTGGATGCAAGGGACATGGCATTGTCCCTGGTTGACACTCCGGGCCCCAACAATTCACAAAACAGCGGACACAAGAATACTACGTACCAGGCAATTAATAGCGATTCCAATAATTTAATACTTTATGTGTTAAATGGTACTAATTTAGGCGTCAATGATGATGCGGAACTTTTGGACTACGTAGCTGATATTATTCGTAGGACAGGAAGGTTAGGACGAGACAGATTTCTGTTTGTAATAAATAAAATGGATGGCTTTAATCCGGAAGAAGAGAGCATTGAAACAGTTATAAAAGAGGCAAAATTATATTTGCAACAACATGGAATTGACGATCCGCAAATATTCCCATGCTCAGCATATACGGCACTGAATATCAGAACTGAACTGTGCGAAATTGATGTCAACAATCTGACGCGCAGCGAAGAACGTGCATTGCCCAAGGCCGCCCGTGATGCTCTTAGCAACATGGATAATTTTATTGATTATGAGGATTTGCATCTGGAGCAGTATACGACTCTGGCTCCCAGTGCCAAGCAAAAGCTGGAATATCACCTTGAGGAAGCAAAAAGAACAGGTGACCGCAAGGAAGAAGCACTTATCCATTGCGGTATATATTCCATTGAAGAAGCCATAAAAGCGTATGTGAAAAAATATGCCAGGACGAAAAAAGTGAAGGATTTGGTTGATTCCTTCCAAGCAGTACTGGAAAGCACGCAGATACTGGCTAAGACCAAGGCCATAATGGCTGAAAATGATGATGCCGCCGAAGCGTGCAGGCTACGTGCCGAAGCAGTTATGAGCCAAATAGCCAGTGGCGAGGAAGCAGGTTCATTTAAGAAGAAAATAGAAGAACTTGATCCTAAAGCTGCTATTGCCGAGAAAACGCGAGCAGTACGTATCAAAATCGAGGAACGGGTAGAGCAAGTCTTTGATAAATACCCTGATACCATTACCAGTAAAAATGAAGCACGGCAAATGATAAATAATTTCGGGGACATCAGTTCCGATGCTTCAGCTAGATTGTCAACGGAATTGGGGAGCATTATACAGCATGAAATTATTGATGTGGGAGATAAACTTTTGACGGAATATCAGGAAAGGTTGGAACGCTTTGATGCACAGGCCAATGTTGATGAATTGGATTTCAGTACGGCAGATTTAGTGAAGGGCGCATTAAGCCAGTTAAAAGCTAATATTGAAGAATGGCAAGGTGAAGAATTCGCCAGCGATATGACTGAGGAATTAGGTGAAACAACAGTTGAGAAAAAAACATATTATGAAAAAGTAGGAGAGAAGGAGGAAAAAATTATTGTTGGAACTAAAAAAGTTCCAATAGGAAAAGAAAAAGTGTTTGATGGTTATACAAGAACAAAGGTGGGGACGAAAAAGGTAAGCAATCCAAATAAAAAGTGGTGGAATCCATTCACGTGGTTTGATTCCAGTACAATAGAGGTTGATGAATACAAGGATTTGCCACAATATAAAGAAAAAACGGTATATAAGACTGTAAATGAATACAAAACAGTCATGCGGGATATTTTTGAACAGCGCACACAGCACATCGAGCATTTCTCCGTAGAGAAAGGCGTTATTCAGCGTGGCCTGGTCAGCAAATTCCGGCATAGTGTAGCTGAAGGGATTAAGAAGGCCATGGAGGCGGCAGATACGCGGGTAATAAATTTGAAACAAAATTTTACTGCCAGCTTCGAGGAAGTTGATAGGAAGATAGAAGAAAAGTATAAAGAACTGGAAAACTATGCAAAAGATCAGGCATCTAAGGAAGCTGCTGTACAAGAAAATCAGAAAACATTAGCCTGGATTGAAGCAAATCAAAGAGAAATTGATGACGTGCTGGATATGGGGGTGAGAAACCATGCATGATGAGGTAAAAAAAGCTATTGCCCAAGGTAAAGGGGCGGATTTACGTTATTTCTTTGTGGATAGCCTTAATATAGACCCGACATTTGCAGCTTATCAGGAGGATTTCGATTATTGTCGGCAACATAAGGTTTTTGAGCCGCAGCGTACACTTACTCCTTTTAGAAGTGATGAACGCTCCTGGGATAAGGAATATTGGCTGAATTTAAAAGCAGATTTACAGGATAATTTTTCAGAAGAGCGGATGCGGCATATGATAGCTGTAGCCAGGGTTATTTATAAGGGGAAGGTGGGAGGCAATCAGCCCAATAAGGGGACAGTTCCGTCAGAAGTTCAATATTCGCATAAAACTTGTGCAGATAATAAAAAGTACCGTGTTGAAAGAATTTCACCCCAGGATGATCCGGAGCTTAAACAAGAGGCCGAATTGCGAAAAGCCCGTGAGGAACTGGCTAAACAAGAGGCAGAAAAGCGAAAAACACAAGCCCAGCGCCCTGCAATCACCTCTAAGTATCCAGGAGGACAAAGCACAAAAAAAGCCCAGGGGGTACCGTTGTTACCGATAATCGGTATAATAGTGTTGGCAATAGTAATTTTGATACTGATGCTAAGATAACAAAGGTACCCCCGCAACGAAGTGAGAGTATCTCATTTATAAATATAGGATACAGTACTCAAGAAAGAGAAAAAAAATATACAGGCATCGAGATATCATATCACTATGAATTTTCGTTGGCGTTAGACAATTATTTTCAGCTAAGAATAGTTAAGAGAAAAGATAATTGTATATCTAATAGTGATTCATGCACTAAGTTTTATTTTAGAAGAAATGAATTCAAAGGCTTAAAACCTTTCTCGCCAGTTGAGTTAGTTAATTCAGATGATGTAGATTTCGATGTTAAAATTTATCATAGTAAGGGATGGGATAAGTTTATAGTTGTAATTAATAATGAAGAGTTGTATTTTTCATAAGAGGTGTCACTATGGCTGATTTTAATGACTTTGTTAAAAATTACAGCGAATCATCTCATTTAAGTACAAAACCTGTTGAAAAGAATATGACAAATGCTGATAGTCCCAAAGAATTATTACCACAAGCTGAAATTCCGGAACCGCAAAGGCAATACACCCAATTGGTAACAGATACATACGATGGCAATTTACAACTTTTACGACAAAATCTTGTCAGTTGCCTTGATAAAATTGAGGACGAGGTCCTAAAGGGATATTTAGAAAAAATTGACAAAATGCCTATTGTTCCGTTTGATGACAGCCTCGCTACCCAATTGCCTGATATACAGTTCTTTCAGATAACAGAGTTGGTTTGTCAGGAAGGAGAGCTGTCTGTTTCCAAGCTGGCGACATTATATAGTGCTTTTTGTGATAAGCCATGCACTCTTGTACTCCGCATCAGCAGCGACGGCATAAGGCAAAAGTTATATCTGGGGGTACGTTCACGCTCTGAATATTATTCTACCAATGCTATGAAGGTCATGCTGCAGCAAGGCTTGGAGGGACTATTTCCGGGCAGCCAGTCACAGGCATACTATGCCGAGGAGCTTCAAAGTGATCTTACAAGCCTTGCTCCGCAAGCCCTTTCCAGCGTGACCTGCGTAGCTGATTTTCGGCAAAATGAAGATCAGCTCAGTAATGAGAAATTCATCCAGGGGTTAGAAAAATTCATAGTGGCAATGTCAGGAAAGGCGTTTGATGCTTTTTTCATTGCTGATAATATTCTGCGCGAACAATTGATGCGTGAGCGACGGGAATATGAGAATATCAGCACACAGCTATCCCCCTTTACCACGATGAATCTTAATTTCAGTGATTCACGCACCGAAAACAAGACCCGTGCCATAAGCAAAGGAACAATGGAAGGAATAAATATTTCAAATGGCGTAAGTGAAGGGGTGTCGCAGGCTTTTGGCCGTAGCGTATCTCATACGGAGGGATTAACTCATACTGAAGGGAGCAGTGAAACAAAAACTCAGGGAACAACTGATGTCAAAGGAACTGCGCACGGCACAAGCGAAGCAAAGACTGAAGGAAAAAATGACAGTACGAGTATAAACGGTGCCGGAGCAGGTGCTGTTATAGGAGCCGCTGCAGGTGGAATTATAGGCGGGCCGATGGGAGTAATGGCAGGCGCTCAAATAGGCGGAGCAGTTGCAGGTTCACTATCCAAGACCTCCGGTACATCGTCAAGCACTACTAACTCCACGTCACATACGTATTCAGAATCAAAAGCTATTTCAGAGATGTTATCCAAGGGAATTTCACGGTCTGACAGTTCCAGTCAATCAGATAGCAAAAGCTTTTCTCAGAATGTAGGGAAAAATACTAGCAGAAGCACAACGCAAGGTGTTTCTACCAGCATCAGCTTTGTTGATACAGATACATTAGGTGAAACCATTGGCACGTCTAAGGGGATAACCTTGACGAGCAGAAATCGTGCTTTGCAGTCTATAATAGACCGGCTGGAAAAGCAACTGCAGCGCATTGATGCCTGTGAGAGTTTAGGAATGTGGAATTTTGCGGCCTATTTTACAGGAGAAGGGGCAGCGGAAACGGAACTGGCGGCTAATATTTATCGTTCTGTAGTATCAGGCCAAGGGACAGGAGTTCAGTATACGGCGATCAACACCTGGCAAACAGAAGAACAGTTGGCGCAATTGATGCCCTATATTAAGAAATTTTTACATCCATGGTTTGCTTACCGGCCGGTTGCCCAAGCAGGTCTGACATTGTTTGTTTCTCCGGCGGTGCCTGTAAGCACCAAAGAGCTATCTATTCACATGGGCTTGCCCAACCATTCGGTTTGTGGTTTACCGGTGGTGACACATGCTGTCTTTGGGCAGGAAGTTATCCGTCGTGGAGAGAGCCAGAAACAGGTGCGGCTAGGTAATCTCTATCATTTGGGGCGAGAATTGCCGCATAACGATATTGGTATTGACCTGGACAGTCTGACTATGCATACTTTTGTATCTGGCTCCACCGGTTCAGGCAAATCAAATGCTGTATATAACATATTGGCAGCCATGCAAGAACGAGACATTCCATTTTTAGTAGTTGAGCCGGCCAAAGGAGAATATCGCAAGGTATTTGCGGATGTTGCTTGCTACGGAACAAATCCCCAACAGGGAAAGATACTGCATCTCAATCCCTTTTCTTTTCCGAAGCAAATACATGTATTGGAACATATTGACCGTCTGGTAGAAATCTTCAGTGTATGCTGGCCAATGTATGCAGCCATGCCTGCTGTTCTCAAGCAGGCTGTTGAGCGTGCATATCGCTCCGCAGGATGGGATATTGCCACTTCAAAAAACGCTGTTGCGCCATCGCTTTTTCCTACTTTCGATGATGTGCTTAGGGAGTTGGATAGTTTTGTCAATGAGTCAGCTTATTCCAACGATACGAAAGGTGATTATGTCGGGGCTCTGTCTACGCGATTAGCATCGCTTACAACGGGACTGAATGGACAGATTTTTTCCGGCTCAGAGACACCTGCAGGAATTTTGTTTGACCATTCGGCTATTTTGGATTTGAGCAGGGTAGGAGCAACGGAAACTAAATCACTATTAATGGGACTTATCGTGCTGAAACTGCAAGAATATCGTATGACGCAGAATATAGAAATGAATGCAGGACTGCGTCATTTGACCATTTTGGAAGAAGCACATAATTTGCTGAAGAAAACATCAACGGAACAAAGTGCTGAATCTGCTAATGTGACAGGCAAATCAGTGGAGATGATAACCAACGCTATTGCTGAAATGAGAACTTTTGGCGAAGGCTTTGTGATTGTTGATCAAGCACCAAATTTGCTGGATACGGCGGCAATACGTAATACCAATACAAAAATCATACTCAGATTACCCGAAGGCGGTGATCGCGAGAGTATTGGTTCTTCTATGGCACTTAACACCAGGCAAGTTAACGAAGTGTCCAAATTACCTACAGGTGTGGCGGTGGTGTATCAGAATGACTGGCAGGAAGCCGTTTTGGTCAGGTTGCCACGTTTTGAACATCAGCATCGTGCGCGGGAATTCAATTATCCCCAGGAGAGCGTTACGGAAGACGAACATAACGCCTTGCTGCATCTTCTGTTGAAAAATAAGCTGGAAGAAGAGGAAATTTTACAGGTGCAAAACAGGATTTTGCAGGCCGATGTAGCCGCAAAGATTCGTAAGGATTTAATATTGCATATCGCGGATAGAAATCAAAGCTTCCAGTGGGCATTGGCCGATTTTATTTGCAAAACCTATGATTGCAGTGATGCCTTGCGCGGTACGGGGAGTCTTCCTTGGAATGACTGGCAGGAATTGGCAGATATAATGCTGAATAATATAAAAACTGAATTCCAGGACTTTGATACAGATGAATTGCACAAGATACTGCTGTGTATTTGCCGCGTGGAACAGGAACACTATCCAGACAATTGGGAACTGAAGAATGTTTGTACCGAGTATCTGCAAAAGGAGGTGTCCTTTGCATGAGACAGTATGGCAGAGAAGTCACAACAGTAAGAAATCCAGATGACCGGCGAGTGAATCGTACAGAGCTTCCCAAAACTCGTGACATACCGCAAAGAAAGAATGTAAGAGATGTGGGCCGGGGCAAGGCAGATGTACCGGGGAGAAACATGGATTATTCACGTCCTGCCTGGAAGAAGGGAATTCGGGATGAGGTGTGGAATAGAGCAAAAGATACTCATGGTAGGGTAAGAGATCCTTTAACAGGGAAATATATGTCAAAGGATAAGCCCTGGGATATGGGGCACAAGCCGGGCCATGAATTCAACAAGCATCAGAAAAGCGCCATGGAGCGAGGGATTTCCAGAGAACAGTTTATCAAAGAATATAATAACCCAGACAATCTCCGCCCGGAATTACCGAGTTCCAATCGTTCCCACCGTGGTGAGAACAAAACGGGTGAATATTTTGGAGCCTAAACTTATGAGGTGATTGATTTATGGAAGCAAAGAAAATTGCTCAATACGCATTGGATTTTATTGGGGGACAGCCAACAGTAAATGCCTACTATAACGATGATGAATCAAAATCCATTGACATCATGGAATGTAAAGAGGGCAAGGCTGAGGATATAACGGTTGCAACCATTGGCTTATCTGCCTTTGATATTGCTAAGACGACAGAAGATGGCAAGGACTTGCGGGTGGAACTATTGATGGCAGGTCTGGCGGGGACGGACATATTTGGTCAGATACTGTCTCATGTTGCTTTTGAGATACAGGACAGGGGAGATTGCTATTTTGGCATGATCGTCGAAAATGTTATCAGTCCCTATGTTAAGCAGACTAAATTACGTCATGTAATACTGATGTCGCCGGTTTTTTGGGATAAATATAAGCCGTTGCATTTGAAAGATACTTGCGTCACATGGCTGCTGGCTGTTCCCATCAGAGATGAGGAGAGGGACTTCGTAGAAAAGCATGGTGTAGATGCTTTTGACGAAGCTATGGCTAAGGCTAATATAGATGTGACCGATTTCTTACGGACTTCCTGTGTGTAAGCAAGGTCTTTTTCTGGAGCTGATTCTGATATGATGATTGGAGGTGTCATTTACAATGATAATCAGGGACGATAATTATAACGAATTTGGGTCGAGTTATTCAGATGACGTGTCAGAAGAATCTGCATGGGAAATTTATCACCAGGCATGGGAATACAGGCGTACAGATACAGCTAAATATTTGATGTTGTTAGAGAAGGCATGTGAATACGGCAGCGGTGATGCAGCACTGGATTTAGGAGAATATGAACTAGAGAAGAAAAATTATAATGCAGCATTGACGTGGTACAAGAAAGCTACAGAATTGGGTAAGACAGAAGGTTTTATCCGTATGGGCGATGTTTATTGGGATTTAGAAGACCTTACAACAGCCAAAGAATGCTTTATATCCGCTGCGAACTTGAACGAAGCAGAAGGTATGTATCGGCTGGGAGATTTTATAAGAAAGGTAGATAGAGATAAATATAAGGCACTGTATTGGTTTGAAAAAGCGGCAAATCTTGATCATAGAAATGGGATGAGAGCGGTATTGGCTTCACCAAATAACATAGCTGAACTTTTGGGAATAATAATGCATGGAAAATTATTGCACGGTGATAAATTTTGGCAGGAAGGAGTGAGGAATAATTCTAATGCGTTCATTGATTATGGCGTTATTAATGAAGAGATATCTTGCATGCAGGATCTTAGTTCGACGATAAAGGATGAGATATTTTCTCATAATCAAGAAGTTATAGGATATGCAGTCAAAAATAATCACTATGGTGTCAATGGTTATTTTATCTTTACGGATGAGGCTATATACATACAAGATGATGATGGTGACGAAAGCGGGATATGGTATAAATTAATAGAAGGTGTAAAGGCTACTGAAAGTAACTTGCTGATAATGCATCATGGCGGCGCTGTTTTTGAAGTTCCTAATGCCAAATACTGGGCAGAAATTCTTGCCCCAAAAAGATTACGGTTATTTTTGTTAATGGCCGCTAATTCGTCTGGCAGCCAGTATGACTTTTCAATACAGGAACGAATCCAGCTTAGTAATGTTAGATTGAGAAATTGGCAAGGTAAATCTGTTTTATGGACACTGTGATCTAGCGATGACATAAGATATCACTTACATCGTGTTATACACAAAAGCCCGAATCCTCATGGGAACAGATGAGAATTCGGGCTGTCTTTTTAGATATTCGTATTATCAATCACAATGTTTGCTACTGTTATGCAGTAGGTGTCGCCCTGGCGGCCCAGTTCAAGCACTATCCCCACTTCACGGCTGCCCGTCCACAGGGCGCCGCCATTGTGATTATCGAGCACCTCCGGGTGATTGGCAATCCATTGCAGTACCTCCCCAAGGCTGAGATAGGGACGAATCTTTTCTGACAGGTTGTTGCGCAGGATGAACTTAAGGCATCGTTCATCGAAATTCATCTGGATATTCATAAAAAATCCCCCTTTGCAGAGAAAAACGGCTGAAAAATAGGCAGACTGCTGGCAGTCTCCTATCTCCATCAAGCCGAAACAAGGGGCCTTTCTACGGGCACGCCTCGTCTTCTCTCCCAAAAGGGGGCAATACTTCCTTCTTCTCATATCATTATAGCATTTTTGGCGGTATGCGGGTAGCCTGTCAGGCTACTTCGTGAAAAAAATCATCAAATTTTCTGTTGCTGCCCTGATGGTGACATTGGAAGCATGTTGCGATATACAGGCTGTGATGGCAGGAGGAATTTTTTCCTGCGTGTCGAAATAAACAAATTCCGGAGTTTTGCACCTCCCTCACTCCAAAAATGTCTCTGCGCCCATGCTACACTACGCTTCTGGCATGTCAACACTTATGAATATTTATGTTGCTTAACGTTGCCTATTGTGGTATAATCCCTTATAAGAAAGGGGATGAGCACTTTGTACTTGCAACAGAGCAAAAGCCGCGGGCGCACATATCTGTCCTTTGTACAGGGATATAGACAGGATGGCAAAGTAAAGCACAAGACTATCGAAAAGCTCGGCTACCTCGACGAGCTCCAGGAAGAATATGACGATCCAGTTGCCTTCTTCAAGGCCGAGGCCAGGCGGCGCAATGCCGAAATTCCAGCCTTGGAAAAAATCGAGATCAATACAGGTGAGATTCTGCCGGAAAAGACTGGGCTTAGGAAAAATCTCGGCTACTGTATCCCAAAAGCTGTTTATTCTGAATTAGATTGCCGGTCTTTTTTTCAAAACAAACAACGCTGCATGGATGTAAAGTTTAATCTCGACCAGGTTTTTCGCCTGTTAGTGTTCAACCGCTTCATGTTCCCAGCTTCTAAGCGTCGTGCTTATGATGAGCGTGACCGTTTCTTTGAGCGAGCCGAATTCTCTTTGGACGACACCTACCGCGCACTGAGGTGCTTCGAGAAACTTTCGCTTCCACTGCAAAAGTTCTTACACAAGAGAGTATCCGCCCTCATCGGCCGTGAGCCTAGCCAGTGCTTTTACAATGTAACAAATTACTATTTTGAAATTCCATACAACGATGAGGACACAACAGCCGAGGACGGCTCTGTCAAGCGAGGATTCCGCGAAAGAGGCCCCAGCAAGGAGCACCGTCCTGACCCGATAGTTCAGATGGGACTTTTGATGGACAGCAACGGCATACCAGTTGCTTTCAATGTATTCCCCGGCAACGACAGCGAGAAGACTTCCTTGCTTCCAACAGTACATCGCGTTAAGAGCGATTACGGCATTGATCGCATTGTCATTGTGGCAGACCGTGGCCTAAACACCAGCGACAACACGGCCTTCCTGTCCGGCATCAATGACGATAACTCCCACGGAGACGGCTATGTATACGGTCAAAGCGTCATCGGAGCAGATCAGGAATTCCGCAAGTGGACGCTGGATCAGAAAGGCTATATATCCGATGAATTACCCGGAGATGAGCCAGATGAGACAATTATTTTCCGTCATAAATCCAGGATTTTTGCCAAAAAGATTCAACTGAAAGGAACAAATGGAAAACGCACTAAGACCATGTGCATTTACCAGAAGCAGATGGTTTACTATTCCCGGAAATATGCTGACAAACAAAAAAAGGAACGAGAGCGGGTACTTGCAAAAGCCAGAGACCTGATTGCAAATCCCGGACGTTATACAAGGGCAACATCATATGGAGCTACCGCCTATATAAAGAATCTATCCTTCGTTAAGGATACCGGAGAAATTGCAACCGGGCGTGACCTGAGCCTGGATACCAAAAAAATTGAGGAAGAAGAAAAGTATGATGGCTATTATTCCATCGTTACCAGTGAAAAAAATATGTCCGACATTGAAATTCGCGACGCATATAAGGGCTTATGGCGCATAGAGGAATCCTTCAAGGTCATCAAGCACGAATTTCGTGCCCGTCCTGTTTACCTCCGAAAAGGAGAACACATCAAGGCACATTTTCTCATCTGCTTCATGGCTCTGTTGCTGATGCGCATCATAGAAATACGACTTGGCAGGCGTTACCCGTTTTCTACAATACGCCAGAGCCTTGTCAACTGTTCATGTACGCCACTAGAACAAAATTACTACCTGTGCGACTACCGTGATGAGTGCATCGTTGCGATGGAAAAAGAATTCGGCATCGATTTAAGTCATAAATATCTTTCTCTGAAGGACATAAAAAAAATATTTAAGCACACCAAAGCAGAGGCTGTTTAGCAACATAAATTTGCAAAAGCCAACATCCCCCAAAGCCTTATATACCAAGGCTTTGGGGGATGCTTTGTTGTATTTTGCTGCAAAACTCAGAATAACATAAAGCTATACCATTTGCAAGTTTTTTTCTGAAAGCCAGTCAGCCCTCCTCCGGCCCCACGATATTGTAGCCGTTGCCGCCCTTCTGCTTGACAATGTACAAGGCTTCATCCGCCTTGGCCACCAATTCCTTCACATCGCCGCCCACATCCAGGATAGCGCCGATGCTGGAGGCTACATAGGCTCCCTTTTCCTTGCCCAGGCTCCGGACGGTTTCATTGATGCGCTGCAGCTTTTTTTTCACCACGGAGCGCTTGTGGAAGCCCCGCATAAAGGCGATGAATTCGTCGCCGCCATAGCGGCCCACGATATCCGCCTCACGGAAGACGCTCCTGATGCATTTGGCTACCTCGATGAGCACATAGTCGCCGTACAGGTGGCCAAAGCTGTCATTCAATGTCTTGAACTTGTCCACATCAATCATAATCAGGGTGCCGACCTTGCTGCCGGAAAGCTCCTGCTCAATCATGTCCAGGGTGCAGGAGTGGTTGAGCAGCCCCGTCAGGGAATCCCTCGTGGCCCGCTCGCGCCATTCATCCACGGTGGAGATGTAGTTCTGCACGCTCTCCGCCCGGCCCACCACGCGAAAGACCTTGCCGTCCCGTCCGGCCACGCTGCGGTAGGTGACCTTGTACCACTCCAGCTTGTCATCCGTCAGCCGCAGAGCAACGTCATAGGAGCCGAGCCGGGCCTCCTGCATGGCTAACTGCCATTCCCTGGCATGAATCTCGCGGTTGGAGGCATCCAACCAGCCGACAGGGTGCCCGCCGCGCAGGTAGCCCTCTGCCTGACGGCGCTCCATGGTGCCGTCCCGGCGGCAGATATCCAGCTCCAGGATATCAGTATCGGGATTGTAGTCAAAGGAGAGGGTGCCCGGGATCTGCATCAGGATTTCTGCCTTCACATGTGCCCAGACAGCACGCTCATGTTCCCGGGCCAGTTTTGTCCTGGCCTCATTGGTCTCGGCCAGGTGCGCCTGCTCCAGCCGCATGGATTCCGTCACATCTGTCTGGTCGTAGAGGATCCACTCATGGGCATCGTCCAGCCAACTGTAGCGCATCTGCTTCCACATGGGTTCCCCCTCCGGCTCAGAGCTATTCACCTTGACCTTGACGATATACTGCTCATGCTGCTCCATCTGCTCCAGCAGCACCCCCGGCCTGGTGAGGCTGTACATGCGCTCCCTGTCCTCCGGCGCAGCCCACTGCTCGGAGGCCACCTTCATCACGTGATCGTAGGTGACGCCGCTGGCCACATCGCCGTAGCGGCGCCAGCGGCTGGCAGGGATGCTGGTGCCGAAATAATGGTAGTACATCATCTGGGTGTGGGCATTGATGACCGCCATGCACTCGAACTGCAGACCCAGCATACGCTGGACTATCTTCTCGGTCATGGCCTTGTCTGAGGCAGCGCTGATGCTGGCCTTGCTGCTGTCCCTCCTGGAAAACAAGGAGTAATCCACCCCAAGGAGCACTTCCTCCGGCAGCTCCCCTTCCTCCTTGATGCGCCTTACGATTTTCTCGATTTCCTCCGTGCCCTGGCACTGCTTCAGGATTGCAAAATCACCGCCGACAATGCGGCTGATGGAAGCCGCCTGACCGCAGATGCCCACCAGGTGCCGGGCCACTGCCTTGATGAGCTTCTCCCCGAAGCGATTGCCGTTTTCCCGCTCCAATGTCTCAAAGTTCCGGATGGAAATATTTATCTCGGCAAAGTCCGTCCCCTTCAGGCGGTACTCGTCTTCATAGTCCAGATAGTCGAACTGCTTGCCGATGCTGTTCTGCAGGCCGCTCAGCTCATCTGCCCGGCTGAGCCGCGCCAACAGATCCTGATCCGACTTGGAGAAGGAGCCGCCCTGCACGTCCCGGAAAAATCCCATCAGGCCCACTATGCGCCCTTCGCCGTCCCGCACCGGGAATTTGGTAGCAGCAATATCACGCACCCTGCCCCGGGAGATGCAGGTTCCGGGCACATTCACCGTAATTGTGCCATCATGGATGATCTTCCACTCATCGCTCTGGAACTTTTCCGGATGGATGTGCCAGCCCATGTCTTCATCAGTCTTGCCCAGGATCGCGCTCAGGTCGCGGAAGCCGTAATAGTCAAGAAAGAACTGGTTGCAGCCCAGAAAGCGGCGTTCCTTATCCTTCCAAAAGACACCGAACTGGCTGCAATTCAAAAAAGCCCGCCAGAGGTCTTCAAGCCACCGATTTGATTCAATTGCATTTTTAAGCGTCTCCATAGCAAATGCCTCCGGCTTTTTCTTCAAACTGTTCACGATTGCGCAACTATATGTTAACCTATTATACTGAAAATAATGTCAGATTGCAAGAGGCAGGAAAAAGGGGGTTTGAAAGCGAAACTATCCATAATACGGAAACGTGCTCGTACACAAAGGCACATGCCAGACAGGGTAAAGGAGTGTTTTTCATGGTCACCATCAAGCAGATTGCAGAACTCTGCGGCGTCTCCCGGGGCACCGTGGATCGTGTCATCAATAAGCGCGGCAAGGTCAAGCCGGAAAAGGAGCAGCTGATCCTGGAGACCATGCGCAAGCTGAACTACTCCCCCAATCCGGCGGGCAAGGCCCTGGCCGCCCGCAAGAAGCAGCCCACAGTGGGGGTGCTGATCCCCTCTATCGGCGTGCATTTCTTTGATGATGTAATAAGCTCCATGCAGAATGCCGCCCGCCGCTATGCCTCCTACGGGCTGAAAATCATCTGGCGCAGTATGCGGGGTTTCGATGAAATGGAACAGTGCCAGCTCATCGACGAGCTGGCACCCCAGGTACAGGCCCTGATCATCAACCCTGTGAACGGTCAGGCGGTGCTGGAGCGCCTGAATGCTCTGGCTGCAGAGGGCCTGTATATCGTCACGCTGAACAACGACCTGCCCGGCCTCAGACGCCACTGCTACATCGGCACGGACTTCTACTCCGGGGGCCGCACTGCCGGAGCCCTGCTGCAGATGATCGGCGCCCGCGAACTCCACATAGGCATCCTGCTGGGCTCCCACAAGATGCTCAGCCACCAGCGGCGCCTGGAAGGGTTCCGCTCTGCCCTGGAAGAGCGCTTTAAAAAAGGTGCCCCCGGCTCCTGGGAAATCCTCTCCGTACAGGAGACGGAAGATGACGATATCCTGGCCTACGAGGAAATCAAGACCCTCCTGCAGGAGCACCCGGAAACCAATGCCATCTTCGTCATTTCCTCCGGTGCCTCCTATGGCGCCGCCCGTGCCGTCCAGGCGGCAGGACGGGCCGGCAGCATCACTATGGTGGTCTTTGACACCATCCCCAGCACCATACGCATGATGCAGGCCGGTGTCATCCAGGCAGCCCTCTACCAGCACCCCCACCAGCAGGGTCGCCGCGCCATGCAGGTGGCCTTTGAGTACCTGGTGAACGGCGCACAGCCGGAGAAGGACAGCTACATTATGCGCAACGAAATCCGCATCCCGGAAAATGCGGAGGAATGAAACTCACTCATTCAGCAGTATCTTCGCTGTTTCCTCGTCCGTAATCAGCACATTGATGAGCCTGCCCCTGAGTGCCCCCATGATGGCGGGGACTTTCTCCCTGGAGGCTGCCATGCCGATGCAGTAGGGCAGCTTGCAGAGCCTCTCTATATCTATGGCGATAATGCGGTCACTGAAGGGGGTCTCCACCGGGCGGCCGTTGATGTCGTAGAATACGGAGCAGATTTCTCCCACGGCTCCCGTATGGGCCAGGGACTCGATGGCCTCCCTGCCGAAGCTGCCTGCCCAGATCAGGTTGGAGGATTTCACCGGGGCGCCGATGCCCACGATGCCGATATCCAGCCGCTCCCAGAAGGCGGAGATTTTCTCGTAGTTCACATCCTGCACTATGGCCTGGCGTATCTCTGCCGTCTTGGCGATGGCCGGGGCGTAGATGTAGTGGCTTCTGGCCCCGAAGGCCCGGGAAAGCTGGTAGCAGAGGGTATTGACATGGAATTCGCTCTCTATGCTCTCGGGGCCGCCGTCCAGGGGCACGAAATCCGCGTCAATCTGGGGCAGCTTCTCCTGTTCGGCGTATTTCGCCAGCTCGCTGATGGTGGTGCCCCAGGCCGTGCCGATGACCTGGCCGCTTCCTACAATGCGCTTCAAGAGGTTCAGCCCCGCCCTGGCCATATTGCTCTTGACGGTCTGCAGGTCGAAGCTCCTGCTGACCACATAGGCTTCTTTCAGGCCGAAGCGCTTCTCCAGGGCGGACTCCAGCTCGTCAAAGGAATCGTGCTCCACGGTGATTTTCACGATGCCATTGCCCAGCGCCTTTTTCAGGTATTTCCCCACCGTAGTGCGATCCACCCCCATGCGGGCAGCTATTTCGCTTTGCTTCAGGTGATCCATATAGTACATATTGGCAACCTTGATCAGGATGCGGCGCTCCACCGGCAGCATATTTCTCACGCTCCTTTTGTTTCATATTGAGCTTGTCTGCCTCCCGGCTTTCTGTTATACTGTCAAAGGGATGCCAACCCGTGCGGTAGGCGGCTCATTTCTCCTCGCAGAAAGGCAAAATCGGCTGTATGGTCGAGCAGCCAGAAAGCGGGGTAATGCTTATGGAACAGCTAATAGTAGCCCTGTTGCTAATTTTGCTGATTCTCATTGAGGCAAAGAAATAACCGCCCCCTGACTCCAAACTCGAGGCGGTCGTTTCTCTTTGAAATTACCAACTGAGCGAGGAGCGAGCCGTTTACCGGGCTAGCATCCCCTTTCTGTCTTGATTATACCATTTCTACGGCCATTTGTCTACTCAAATGCCGTGAGTAAATTTCCTCACCCTCTTGTCTTGCCGCCGGCTACATTATAAGTGACGCCGTGGATATAGGAGGCCCTGTCGCTGGCGAGGAACATTACCGCATCGGCAACTTCCGTGAGCTTGCCGGAGCGTCCCAGGGGCGTGGTCTTGGTGCTGGAATAGCCCTTGCGCAAATCCTCCACCGTGATGCCCCTGGTATAGGCCAGGGCTTCCTCATAGGCCAGGGTCCTGAGGCCCGTGGCCTCCATGATGCCGGGGGCCATGCCCACCACCCGCACATTGTACTTGCCCAGCTCCTTGGCCCAGGAGCGGGTGAAGGAATTCACCGCATTCTTGGTGGCTGCATAGATGCTCTGGCCCTCGGAACCTTCCAGGCCGCTCTCGGAGGACATGTTGATGATAACGCCCTTGCCGTTATCCACGAACTCATGCCCCAGGGCCTGGGCCATCAGGTAGACACCCTTGATGTTTACGGAAGTCACCTTGTCATAGACATTTTCGCTCAGTTCATATTTGCCATGGGGGTCCTTTTCGTCCACCAGCAGGCAGGGGATGTTGATGCCCGCGTTGTTCACCAGGATATCCAGCTTGCCGAATTTCTCCTTGGCCTGCTTCACCATGGCCTCTATATTGTCAGCCTGGGTCACATTGGTCACCACATAGAGCACTTCGCCGCTGCCTTCGTGCAGCTCGAATTCAGGCTCCTTCGGGTTCATGTCACAGACCACCACATTGGCGCCGTTGTCCAGGAAAGCCTGGGCCACCGCCTTGCCGATGCCGGAGGCACCGCCCGTAACAACTGCCGTTTTTCCTTCCAGATTAAGCCATGAAGCCATATTTATCGTCTCCAATCTATGTTATGTAAATCTTTTCTGTTCACATGCGCTCGATGCTGATTTCCGTGCCAGGGGTGATTTCCGGCACAGGGGCTTCCTCCACATGGAGGCTGCCTTCCAGGACTTCCCCCTTGCCGCCGTCGAACTTGACCGTGATATGGCCCAAGTTAGTGAGGTTCGTCTGCACCTCTGAGCCTACTGCCAGGATTTCGTAGGGTTCTTCGCCTATCTTGAAGATGTCCCCCACCTTGATCTGGTCCGCCACCTGATTGCCTGTGTGCATTACGCAGCAATCCCGCAGCTCCGGCAGGGCCAGGGATTCCTCGAACAGGATAATCATTTTGGCGGCATCAATGAAATCCCCCACCTGGCCGCCCAGGGCCGTGACTTTCGTGCCGTAAATTTTCTTTGACATAAGAGGTTCTCCTTTCTTGAGGGGTGCTTCCCCCCACCACCGCTTACGCGGTCCCCCGCCCCCCCCAGGGGGCGGACAGGGGGCACAATCTATTACATGACGGTTAAGCGTCTCAGGACTCATAGAGGCCGAAGCTTGCCAGCCAGGCCAGCACCACGGAAATCGGGCCGGTGATAAAGCGGGAATAGAGGACAGAGGGGACACCCACTTCAACGGTCTCAGCCTCGGCTTCGGCAAGTCCCAGGCCTACGGGGATAAAGTCGCAGGCGCACTGGGCGTTGATGGCAAAGAGGGCGGGCAGGGCAAGATGGGGTGGGATGGCGCCCTTGCCGATTTCCACGCCGATGAGCACGCCGATGACCTGGGCGATGACCGCGCCCGGTCCAAGGAAGGGAGAAAGGAAGGGGAAGGAGCAGATGCAGGACAGGATGACCAGGCCCACAACATTGCCCGCCAGAGGTACCAGGAGGTGGGCAATCACATCACCGATGCCCGTGGTGAGGATAACGCCGATCAGCATGGAAACGAAGGCCATAAAGGGCAGGATGGTCTTGATCATGGTATTGATGGTATCGCGGCCTGCCTGATAGAAGATGGAGACAATGCCGCCCATGAACTGGCCGATGCGGGCCATGAGGCTGCCGTGGGTCTGCTCCGTAATCTTCTTGCTGGTATCGTAGGATTTCTTGATGGCGCTGCCGGAGTCATCGGCAGCCGCTGCCGGGGCGGGCGCCGCCGAGCCGTCGGCGAAGGCGATATTTTCGGGCTTGACCGCAGATACGTAGATATCCGCCTTGATATGCTCTGCCAGGGGGCCGCTGGGGCCGGTGGGGTTCAGGTTGATGGTGAAGATGCGCTTCTGGGGATAGATGCCGCAGCGCAGGGTGCCGCCGCAGTCAATGACCACCACCAGGGTCTCATCCTCCGGCACACGGGTTTTGAAGCCGTCCACCAGCTCGCAGCCCGTCATTTCGGCAAGCTTCTGGGACACCGGGGAAATGACGCCCCCCGTGATGTTGACAATCTTGTTCTTCTTCTCGGTGGGGGTGAGGGTCAGGGGGCCGCCGAAGCCGCCGGAACCTGCGGAAACTACTACGGATTTATATTCTGCCATGATAGGTCTCTCCTTTGCCTTTCAATACACCTGAAATCAGCCTTTGACTGCGACAACCTTCTTGCTGAGCTGGACGCCCTGCTGCTTCTGCACCATGGCGGTGGTGAAGTCAGTGATCCAGCCCCGCAGGAAATTGATGACGATACCTATCAGGAGGTAACGCAGCGCCAAATCCACCGTGGGCAGGCCCAGGGCCGAGATGCCGTTGGCAACGCCCAGGAAAACGAAGAGCTCGCCCGGATTGATGTGGGGGAACAGGCCGTTCAGGGTGTGGCAGGAAGCGGAGCCGGCCGCATAGTAGGAAGGCTTGTAGAACTCCGGCAGGAACTTGCCCAGGGAAAGGGTCATGGGGTTGCAGAAGAAGAAGGTTCCCACCACCGGCAGCAGTATGTAGCGCGTGAAGATATTGCCTGCACACAGATGGGCGAACTTCTCGATGCGGTCATTGCCCACCATGCGGACGATGGAGTTCATGGCTACCAAAAGGCAGATAAGTGTGGGGATGATGCCCGTCACCCAGCCCATGAAGGTCTCGCCGCCCTTGTTGAACATGCCGATGAATCCCTGTGCCAGGAAAATCATAGTATCCATAATCTTTCTCTCCTCTTTTCATAATTCCTAATTATCGGCCTGCAGCCGGCCCGTGCCGACCGCTGCCTCCTCCGGGCAGGTTTCTCTTTCAGCCCGGAGCTTCATATATTCCTCATAATCCTTGCGGGCAGCCAGGACAGCCTTTTTTATCTGCGGGTCAATCCCTTCGCAGGTCTGCTCCCCAAGCTCCAGCAGGCTCTGTCCGTTCCACCTGTCCAGGGGCCGGAAGCCGGCGAAAACGGTACGTCCCTGCAAAATCTCTCCTTGCAGTATCTGGCAGTCCTCGTCAATGCAGAAAAGCACGATTGCTCCTGCCCTAAAGCGGCCTTTGGCCTTGCCAATGGTTACCCGCCCCTTTGCGCGGAGCTGTCTCACATGCTGCTGGAAGCGGCGGAACTGCCACAGGCCCAGGACAGTTTGCAATATCCACATAACAACTGCCAGTAGCACCAGCCAACCTATCATAAGCATCCACCTTTCTCTGCCGAGCGATTACCAAACACTGCTCCTGAAAACCCGGATAAAGGCGCCATCGGATTTTCATTTTCACATATGTGATAGTATATCTCTTTTGAAATCCCTTTCTTGTCTAGCATAATACTCGGTTGCGTTCAGGATAGCAAGCATTTTCTTTTACTTTTCGCCTGTTTTATCTATATTTTTCTATTTTTGTCGTCACGTTTGCTCGTTTGTGACATAAGTGTATCATATGAGAAAATGCGGGCGCAAAAAATCCCGTCCGAGGCAGTCAGCGCTCAGGACGGGATTTTTTTTATGGCTCATCCTCTTACCGGCTCCGGCATGCCGCCGGGCCTTCAGATCAGAGCATTCTTTCCTCTTGCAGGATTTCCCGCAAGCTTTCAATGTAGACAGGGGAAGCAAAGGCTTGGACAATTTGCAGCCCGATAACCTCACCATACTGCAAAGCATACACCATCAAAGGATAGGAGGCGGGGACTTTTTGCCGGAAGGATTTTACAGAGGGGGCGATGTCGTCAGGCAGGACTTTTCCCATGTAGTTTGCCAGGATATCCGTTTGGGTCTTGTAATTCTCAACTATGGCAGCCCGTTTGGCACTATCCTCAGTCGTAAAGAACTCCCTCGTCCTGTTGGTAAAGGCAGCCAAGTTTTCGTAGGTATATTGCTGGGCAAAATCCCCTTTGAGCTTATCCAGGGCAGTGCCCTGGATTGCACCTGTCAGGCAGCCGGGCTCTATGTTCAGGAAAATATGAGGGATGCTGGAATTCTGGAATGAGTTTGGTACATGGAGGGGGACCCTGGTATTTACGGGGCCGCGAATGCTTATGATATGGGTGTTGTCCGGGTGGGCTTTCTGAATGGCCCGGGCCACTAAAAGGGCAAGGGCTATCTGGCCGGAGATTTTATGCTGCGTGCAGAAATCCTCAAATCCTTGTGCCGGGATTTCCATAAAACATTCCCTGGCCTCACCGGATGAATTGATTTCCGGCGGGATAAAATGGTTTGCTATTCTGTAGTCTGCCGGTTTGTAGCCTGCGGGCAGGGGGAGTTCCTGGGCCATTAAATCCGCCACGAAGTCAAAAGCTTCCGGCCCTTGATAAAAAGTGCTCTGCTTGCCAAAGTAAAAATCCAGCACTGCCTGCACAAAAGCGTTTATGCCAAATCCGTCGGTTAAAATATGGCTGATGGTAAAAATAATCTTATCCCCGTCATATTCCACCGCCGCATAATGGTTGTCCGTGCCAAATTCCTTCAGGGTTCCCGCCTTTTGGACCAGGAAGGGGGAGTTGGTTTTTCGAAACTGCACTATGCCGCTGTCCTTGGCAATATCAAAGGCAACATAGGGGCAGACCTCCAGGGCCTTATCCACGGCCCTTTGCAGGCGGGAGGGATTGACTTCCTCCTGCAAAATTACTTCAATGGCAGGGCTGCCGGCGATTTGCCTGATGGTTTCTTCTTTTAGGGCAAAGAAGGAGCTGTATCTGGAAGTGACCCGCCCGGTCTTGAGATAGCTTTGATAAGACTCCTTGATTTCCGGAAAGACCTTCTCCTGCAGTGCCTGCAGGGGAGAAAATCTTTCCCCCTCCTGTGAAGGAGAACTGTTTTCCTCACAAAATGCCGCCAATCTTTCCGGCGTGCGGTATTTATATACATCATTGCTGGTAAGGGGCAGACCTTCGCAGGCGGTGACCAGTAAAATCGTCTTCAGTGAATCGCCCCCCATTTGATAGAAATCTGCCCTGCGGCTGATTTTTTCCAGGCCCAGTACAGAGGCCATTTTCTCGCAGATTACCCTTTCCATATCTGTAAGGGGCGCTGCATATTCCCCGGAATTGCTTTTGGCTTCCGGCTCAGGAAACAATCTCCTGCTGACCTTGCCATTGGCGTTGGTGGGGAATTTTTCCATGGCAATATAGTAGTTGGGAATCATATAGGGGGGCAGGTGTCTGGCAAGTTTTTCCCGCAGGGCGGGAAGATTTTTTTCAGCGAAGCTGTCGCCGATTTCAGAGGCCAGGCCATAGAGGACAATAAAGGCGTTGCTGCCCTGGGCAAAACCTTTGGCGATGATATTTTTCACATCCAGAGCATTTTTGGCGGCAATTTCAATTTCCTCAGGCTCCACCCGATTGCCGTGAATCTTAATCATGTCATCCTTGCGCCCGACTATGTAGAGATTGCCATCTTCATCCTTATAGCCTAAATCACCGGTGTGGAATATTCCCCCCCGCAGGATTTTTTCCGTCTGCTCCGGCAGATTGATATAGCCGCGAAAGTATTCATTTTGGAAGCAAACCTCACCATGCTCCCCGGCTTCTGCAGGGTTGCCCTCGTCATTTAGTATCTCTATTTGCAGGCCATAAGTGCTTTTTCCTACAGGCGTTCTGTGATAAGGCTTGTCAATGGTGTAAGCAGTGACAAAAGCAGCCGTCTCGCTCATGCCATAGCCGTTTTTCAGGGTGGCATCGGAAAAATAAAGCTCGCTGACATTATCGCTGCCTGTAAAAATAAAATGCAGGGTGCTTGGAATGTCCTTATACACTTTCAGCAGCGTAGGCGACATGAAAAATTCCGTAATTTTTTCATCTGCGATAAATCTGGTGAAAGCGTTCATATTCTTGATTATTTCATAAGATAAAACATAGAAGCTGGTGCCCAGATAAAGCTGGGAAACCAGCCATACGAAATAAATGACAAAATTCAGGGGGTAAGTTGCGGCATGGCGATAGCCCTCCCCATATTTCCAGCCTGGCTCTTTGGGATAGCTCTTTACGCATAAGTCCAGCTTGCCGTATTCGTGAAGGGCACCTTTGGGATTGCCCGTGGTGCCGGAAGTGTAGACAGCATAGCAGGCATCCTGGGGAGCGGCTTTTTCGTAGCCGCTGCAAGGCTCTTCCTCCAGCATTTCCCTGTAAATCTTTTCATTGATAATCAGTTTGGCCCGGCAGTCCCTGCTGATGTATTCCACCCGCTCAGCGGGATAATCAGCCTCGGTGACGGTGCCCGCCGCACCGGCGCGCCAAATGCCAATGAGGGCCACGGAAATTTTAGGCCCCCTGGGCAAATTTATCAGCACGAAATCCTCTTTGCCGATATGGTGTTTTTTCAAATAGGCATAGACTTTGCCGGACAAATGCCATAACTCCCCGTAGGTTACGGCTTCCCGGCGGTAATCCAGGGCCAGGGCCAGGCGGCAAGGAAAGGCGGCGCAATTTTTTTCCAGTTGTTCCATAAAAGGTCTCATTAGCCTGTAGCCTCATTTCCATAAGTCAAGGTATTTAAGCAGTACATGCAGATTTTCCTTTTCCGATTCTGTCAGGAAATATCTGATGTATTTTACTTTTTCCGCCAATTTTTCCGGCTGGTCTTTTAGGGTAGCGCAAACATCCACAAGAAAGGTAATAAACTTGATATTTCCGTAAAAGGCAACCAGTTTCAGGATTTTTTCCTTATCTTCACGGGAGCTGTCGGCAAAATAGCCGTTAAAAAATTTATCCCAAATCACTTCCGCCTGGGGGAGGGTGCAGCCGACGATCTTAAAATAAAAATCATCATAAAGGGAGTTGCTTGGCAGGTCAAACATGCCATAGGCAATTTTCTTGTCTAAATGGACCATGCCTTGGTAAATACAATATAAATTGGCAACATCCCAAAGGGGATGCCCTGTGCTGAATTCGTCCATATCTATGAGCATGAGCTTGCCATTGGATATCATTAAATTTTTAGCGTGAAAGTCCCCATGCACAGCCGTGGCTCTGTCAGGGACGGCATCAATGTATGTTTCAATGGTTCCAAGCTCCTCCGCTGACAGAAAAGGGGCAGACCTTCCCAATTTGGCTTTCAGCATTTCCTTGCGGCTGCGAAGCTCACCTTCCTTAAAAGCAGTACGGGCAAGGGTTTTTGAGAGCGCAAGCATCTTATCTATGTACATATCCAGATTTTGCGGGTCCTTCTCAATAACCCTAGACAATGTTTCGGAATCAAGCAGCTCCAGAACTGTGCCGATGCCCTTTTCTGTACGTACGATTTCAAAGGGGATTGTGGTGGGAAGCTCGTGCACAAAAGCACAGCGAATTGTATTTATAACCGGCTCAATCTCCTCCTCCGACTGTATCCCGTAAAACACTTTCAAAACTTGCTCATCGTTTATGCGGTAAACGGAGCCATACATCCCGCTGCCGATGAGTTCAAAGCCGGAAGTATCTACAAACCGTAGTTTTTTCTTGACATTGAAAAAGGCGGTAAAGCCTGTAGTCTCAAAAATATTATAAATATCCTCAGAAGTATTTATAATATTTACAGGTATGCCCCCATGACTTTTTCTGAATTTAAGAATCATGCGCAGCCCCAGAGTAGAAATATAATTCATATTTTCCGCATCCAGGACAAGTTCCCCGGCTGCATCAAGATGTTCCAGGGCAAACAGCTCTTTTTCTATGGCTGTATGATTTTTTGGATTGATTTCTTCAGGCAGGATTACAGTTAATCTGCCCTGCTCAAATTTAGTCTCCATGGGAGCCTCCTTATTGTTTATCAGATTCCCCAATGCCGACCTGGAATCTGTAGAAGCGCTTAAATTTTCCGTGGTTGAAGGATTTCACGACCCTTTCGCCGTGACACTGCCCGCTGACCATAAAACTTTGGCATTTGGCTAAGAGGTAGAGGGCGTAAAAATAATTAACCGTGTTATCCTCAGCCAGTCCGGCATCTTTTTCTGCTTCTTTCTTTTCCAAGTCGCTTAACAGCCTGGCTGTACCAAAATCGCTGACGCTGTGGCGCACCTGGGAAACGGCCCGTAGCATGGAACCGAATTCTTTTCTCATCTGTTCCAGCACATCCTCATCCTCGGTGGCCAGGAAGATTAAATCATAGCCGTCGGCAGCAATCCATTCGCGGATTTTGGGCAGCATATCCGTTACCGTCGCCATCTGACGAACACCGCCCATTTTGGATACAATATAATCGGTGCCGCGAATCAAAACCCCCAGGGCGTTATGATTTCCCAGGACGACCTTTGCATATGCTTCCATATCGGCACGAAACTTATCGGTCAGGATGTTTTCATCTATTTCGGCATGAATTTTTGAATAGAGGTAGGTGACAACCAAAACTACAACGTCTGGCAAAAAAGCCGTGTTTTCCGGGGTGGCATCCCCTGGCTTCTTGCCAAGCTTGAAGTAGCGCCTGAGCATTTCATCATCGTAGCGGGTGGAATTATCCTTCAAATAGGCTTGCCAGCCCTTTTGGCGAAAAAACTCCTCAGCGCAGGCGTAATAAGACAGAATTCCGCCGATACCGACGTTTTTGGCTATGGGAATCTCCACGTATTTGATATCAGCCTGCTTTGCATCTGTCAGGGACTGCCAGAAGAACAGGGAATGGAAGGCCGGCACCGAGCTGATTTTATTGAAGCTGCCTTCAAAGTAGCCGGTGATGAATTTTTCGTCCCTTATTTGCAAAACGTCCTCTCCTGCCGGTTCAGGAAAGTCTTCTACGATGTGCAGGCGCTGGCTTTCGGCAAAAAATATCTTTGCCAGGGGACTTGCGAAGTAAATTTCGCTGTCTGTATGCTTTAGGGCCAGCCTGGCCATGACAACTGTGTATTCATTCAGGGAGGAAAAGAAAATCCTGGGATGTTCTTCCAGCAGGGAAAGGTCAAGGGCATCTGCATCCTTTTCATCGTAATGCAGATAGGAAGGGTAAATGTCAATCCCCTTCTTGGCATTCCTGTAATTTTCGGGAACCAGATCATTGTTCTTTACATAAGAAATATCGTATTCCTGGCCCTTATCTGTTGCAACGTGATAATAATTTTCCTGCAAACGCAGGGCTTCATGGAATACATTGTCGCTGTGCCTTAAAACAGTGGCAGCGCAATCTGCCCTAGGTAACACATTAAACATAATTACCACCCTTAATGGTCAGCTAATTTAATGATTAGGTTGTTTAAATTCATGGTATTCAAATAAGAAACTTCCGGCTTCATGGCAAAGACCATGCGAATACCGAAGTTTTCGGCGGGAATTTCCCCCTTATGGATGCGGTAATATTCCACCGGGTCAAAGTGTATGCCGTCATCCCTGAAGCGCAGGATAAATCCTTCCCCGCTGCGCATGATCTTAATGGTGAGACGGTGCTTTTTGCCATCGTCAAATCCCCAGGACAGAATATTTTTCCCCAGTTCCTCCATAAACAGGGAGAGGAGAAAAGCCTGGCGCTTGCTGCCGCCGCGGGACTTTACAAAGCCGGCCGCGTCGCTGCAGCTTTTGCACAGGTGGCTGATATCCTGTATCTCCCATTCCAGGAAATTTTCTCTGGAAATTCCGTAGGAATCCGGCTTTAAAATCAGGCTGTCCCAGGCCAGGGGATTCTTTTTTGCAAGAAATCCCACCAGTGCCGGGATAAAAAGCAGAGTGAAAGCTACGGAGAAAAGATAGCTGTACCAGATGGAGCTTACGCCGAAAAGCAGGGGCATGCTCCAGGCAAAGGCAGCGGCCGTTAAGGTCATTACGACCAGGAGTACATTGCTCGTGCCAAACTTTTTTATGCCCCGCAGGTAATTCACATAGCAGATAATCAGGCTGCGGAAAACAAACTGCAAGGCAAAAATCCTTAAGCCCCAGGCACTTAAAGCAATAATCTCCGTATCGGAGGTAAAGAGAATAAGGGGCAGCTCCCCAAACAGCCAGGTGAGCACAATCAGGGCCAGGTTCATGGTGACAGCCTTTTGGCACATAACGCCAAGGATTTCCCTGAGTTCCCCCCGCTCCTCCTCGCCATTGGCAATCCCCGTAACCGTTGCGGTCATTTCCCCCATGCCGTAGCAGAAACACAGGAGAATATCCCCGACCCTGGTGGCGATGGTGAAGGCAGCTACATGTATTTCCGAGCCGTACTCCAAAAAGGCTCCGTTCAGTGCAGCCGTTGTCAGTCCCATGCACAGGGCGTTGATAAAAGTAGGGGTGCCGTAGGATAAAATTTGCCCCACCCGCTGCAGCTCCACATATTTGAAAGAGAAACGCACCGTGCGTTTCCTGCCGAAAAAACGCGCCAATACTAGCACACCGGCCACATAGTAGCTCAGGGTGGTGGCCAGGGCCATGCCAAACACGCCACCCTGAAAGACAAACAGGTTCAGCAAATCAAAGACAATATCCAAAACAAAAACCAAAATTACCGCCAATGCACCTGTTTTGTTATCACCTTCGATTTGCAGAAGGGCAGGCAGGATCATAATGACGGCCAGGATGGGCATTAGGGGGACATAGCCTATCAGATATTCCCTGGTCAGCTGGAAAAGTTCCGTTGAGGGCACAAGTCCCAGCCCCTGGCAGACGGGACTGGCAAACAGCAAAAGCAGAAGTGTGCAGAAAATGGAAAAGCCCAGGGAGGTGGAAAGGGTGGTGGAAAACACCCGGTTGATTTCGTCTATATCGCCCCTGCCGAAGGCATTGCTGCAGGTGGTGGAGTTGCCGGCTGACATAATGCCGGCAACCGCAATCACCACCATGACCACCGGCGTGACCATGCCCTCCGCCGCCACTGCCGCGGCTCCCAGAAATTTTCCCGTCAGGGCTGCGTCAACTACCGTGCAGATGGTCATAACAACCTGGCTCAGGATGATGGAGGGCAGCATCCGGTTGATATAGTCGGTGATAAAACTTTTCTTCATTTATCCCTCGCAAGATACTCCGCCGCTTCAAAAAACAGCTTGCGGAACCGCTCCGCGCTTTCAGGGGTGTAGGCATTGCCTGCATAGCGTTCCAGGAAAATCAGCTTTTCCTGGGAAACATCGTCAATGACGCTTACACCGAAAAGGCTGTCCGTGGCCGTGGCATTGTTGGTCTCCAGTTCCAGGGAATCCGTGATGAGTTTTTTAAAGTCACCGATATCCATAATATCCTTATGGTAGATAAATCTGAGTGCCTGGGCCGGGTTGAAATCACAGCCCTTGAAGTAAGGGTAATTGATATGGGACTGAACGAAATCCACCTGAGCCTGCACCTTGGCCAGCAGTGACTTTGGCGTATCTCCCTCCTCTTTGACCAGCAATATGGGGAAGGACTCGGCAAAGAGCCCCACCGAGGACATGGACAGGCTGTTATCCCTGCCATAATGGGCAAAACGCACCAGGGCGCGCCGGGTGCCATTATAGGCGCACAGTGCCAGGGCGCAGGCCGTCAGGTAGGCCACATTGCCCCGCAGTTTCTCCTTGGGCAGTTCAAGGGGAGTCATTTTAACCGCCCCGGTGAAATTTGTCACTTCAAAGTCAGGGTTCAGCCTCATTTCCTCTGCTTTCAGGGAATCTATGCCGCCGAAAAGCTTATGAAAAGCCTCCGCCGCATCTTTATCCGCCGCCTGGCCGCTGGCTTTCTCCGTCTCCTCCAGGAGATAAAAATAATAATCCTGCTGCAAATGATGGGCCTCATCCTGATAGCATTCATATATTTCATCAAGGATGACCCGCAGGGAAAAGCCATCGGTGACAATATGGTGAAAGTCCAAAAAGAGATAGGCTGCGCCTGGGGTCTTCATAATAGAGCCACGGCAATAATTTGTATCCCTTAAGGCGAAGGGCTGCACCAAAGTATCTTTCAGGGCCTCAAATTCAGCTTCGGTTAAGGAGGTGATTTCAACTGGCCTGAAAAGGGATTCATCATAAACTTGCTGATACTCGCCCTGCTCGTTGGCAATAAGTTTGGTGGAGAGGGCGGGATGGTGCCGCAAAACTTTATTGACGGCATTTTGCATGCGTACCAGGTCAATATCATCTGCAAGCCTGAACAGGAAGGGGTCGTTGTTATACAGGGCCTTCGGGTCGGAGAGCATCATCTGCAAATACATTTCCTGGGAGGAATTCAGGGGATGAGCCTTCTGCATGGCCTCGTCATTTTTCCCGGAGAGGTCGGTGCCGCCCTCCAGGCTGTCACAGTGAGCTGCCAGGGCCCTGGGGGTGCGATACTCCTGGATGGAGGCAATGTTTACGCCGGGATTATTGCAGGCCGTAATCAGCATGATTATGGCCAGGGAGTCGCCCCCCATTTTGATAAAATCGTCATTGACTCCCACCCTTTCCAGTCCGAGGGCAGAGGCCATGTTCTCGCAGAGCAGCCTTTCGGTTTCCGTTGCGGGAGCTTCGTAGTCTTCCGTATTGAGCTTTGGCAAAGGCAGGGCCTTCTTGTCAATCTTCTGGTTCTGGTTCAGGGGAATTTTATCAATTTGCATGATGAAGGAGGGCACCATGTAGTCGGGCTTGTTCTGGGCTATAAAGTCAGTCAGGGCCTCAATATCGACTTTTTCATCGGAGACAACATAGGCCCCGATGTATTTGCCGCCGGAGGGCCTGTCAAAGTCAACCACTGAGGTATCCTTTATGCCCTTAAAGGTCCTGATACATTCCTCTATCTCCGGCAATTCCACCCGGAAACCGCGGATTTTCACCTGGAAGTCAATGCGGCCGTAAAATTCCAAATCCCCTTCAGCGTTGTATTTGGCCAAATCGCCGGTTCGGTAGGCTTTGACTTTTTCAGCGCCGATTTCGATTTCGATAAATTTTTCCGCCGTAAGTTCGGGACGTTTCCAATAGCCCGCCGATAACTGGGGCCCTGCCAGGCAGAGTTCCCCGATTTCCCCCAGGGGCAGGAGCTTGTTTTCCTTGACGATATAGGCAAAACAGTTGTCAAGGGGCCTGCCAATGGGAATGGGATTATAATCTGTGCCCTTCTGCAGCTCAAAATAGGTGGCGTCAACCGTAAATTCCGTGGGGCCGTAAGTATTGATAACCCTGCCCCGGACATTGGGCACCGAGGTCATGGCCTCGCCCCCCAGGACGATGTAATCCAGGTCCAGGGGCACATCAGAGGAAAGAATCTGCCCGAAGCGGGTGGTATAGCCACCGCCGTTTATCTTATGTTTGGCAAGGAAGGCTCGCATTTTCAGGATGTCATGGCGCTCCTCCTCCGGCACCACAAACAGCGTTCCCCCTGTCAGGAGAACCGGGTACAGGTCTTCCACCGAGGCATCAAAGGAAAAATTGGAATGGCAGGCAATCCTGCTGCTTGCCGTTAAATGCCAATGCTTCTTGATAAAGTGGACAAAATTCAGCAGGGCTTTATGCTGAATCATAACTCCCTTGGGATTTCCCGTGGTTCCCGAGGTGTAAATCATGTAGGCCAGATGCTCCGGCGTGTTTTTGTAATCCAGGGACGGTGCAGGGCGCTGGGCAATCTGTGCCATGATTTCTTCCGTAAGGGTGATTTTGGCCTCGGAATCTGCCAGCATATACTCCACCCTGGGGGCTGGATAATCCAAATCAATGGGAAGATAGGCCGCGCCAATCTTCCAAATGCCGATGACTGCCGCCAGAAATTCCTTCACCCTGCCCATACGGATGGCTACGAAATTATTTTCCTCTGTGCCCTTCTCCCTGAGCCAGTCTGCGACTTTATCGGATAATTCATCCAGGGCCTGATAGCTGATTGATGTATTTTCATCAACTACGGCGATGCTGTCAGGAGTTTTTCCGGCCTGTTCTTTGAACAGGTGAAGCCAGGTCTTATTTGTGTCGTAGGCCAGCTTTTCCCCTGCTGACACTTCTAATATCTTTTCCAGATTGATGTCCACGTTCTTACCTCCGAATTCTTATAAAGCAAATCAATTTCCTGCCAGATAGCTTGCCGCTTCAAAAAACAGTTGGCGGAATCTTTCATTGCTTTCCTTGTCGTAGCAATTAGCGGCGTAGCGTTCCAGCAGGACCAGATTTTCATCTGCGCTGTTGTCAATAATGCTGATGCCGTAAAGATTATCCGTCATATCGCTGTCATGGGTGTCAAGCAAAATCAGTTTTTGGCACAGGGCGGAAAATTTGCCCAAATCCAGGATATCCTTGTGATAGATAAAACGGACGCCCCTGTCCGGACGGGCAATATTCTCCAAGAACGGATATTCCACATGGGCCTCGGCAAAACTTACCTGCTCCTGCACCTTGGCAATCAGGCTGGCCGGTGTGTCATCAGCTTCCCTGACCAGCAGAACGGGATAGCGGTTAATGAAAATCCCCACAGAGGACATGGAAATGCTGCTGTTGCGGCCGTAATGGGTGAACTGCACCAGGGCGCGGTCGGAATTGTTATAGGCGGCCACTGCCAGGGCGCAGGCCGTAATATAAGGCACATTGCCCCGCAGCTTGTCCTTGGGCACGGGGATGGGATTCATGGTGACGGCACCCTTTTTGCTTTCGGTCTCGTGATCGGGCTTCAGGGGCATTTCAGCTTCCGGCAGGGAGTTCTCACCGTGGAAAAGCCTTTCGCAGTATGCCGCAGCTTCCTTGTTGTCCTTGCCACGCAGCGCAGCTTCCAGCAGGTAGAAATAATAATCCTGGGGCAGTACATAATTCTCGTCCCGGTAACATTCATAAATTTCATTAAGGAGAATTTGCACTGAAAAACCGTCAATAATAAAATGGTGGAAATCCAAAAACAGATAGGCTGCAGCTGGTGTTTGATAAATGCCGCCGCGCCAGATATCACCATTGGTCAGGGTAAAGGGCCTGACCAGCCCCTCCTTTTTCAGCGCCTCGAATTCCTCCCCTGTCATCCGGTGGATGTCAATGGGACGGAAAAGGGACTCATCGTAGGTTTGCAGGTATCTTCCCTCTTCATCCGTGGCCAGTTTTCCTGTCTCATCGGTAATGAGTTTTGTCCTGAGCACCGGATGATTAGCCAGAACCTTATTGGCGGCCTTCTTCATGCGGGGCAGGTCAACGTCCTCTGTCAGCAGAAACAGGCGGGGATTGTTGCAGTAAATTTCCTGGGGATTTTCAAGCTGCAAATTCATATTTACCATCTGGGCATAGGTCAAAGGATGAATCTTTTGCCTGGCCTCGGCGTTCTTCGCCGGAATATCCTCGCCCCTTTCCATACTGTCGCAATACCTTGCCAGGGCCCTGGGGGTGCGATATTCATAAATCGAAGAAATATTTACGCCGTCGTGGGCGCACTCCGTAACCAGCAGGATGGTGGTAATGGAGTCACCACCTAGCTGGAAGAAGTCGTCATTGACGCTCACTGCCTCCAGGCCCAGCACCTGGGACATCTTTTCAGCAATCAGCTTTTCGGTTTCTGTTTCCGGGGCCTCATAGTCTTCGGCCTGGTATTCCGGCAGGGGCAGCTTTTTCCTGTCTACTTTTTGATTTTGATTCAGGGGGATGCTGTCAATCTGCATGGTAAAGGCCGGTACCATGTAAGGGGGCTTGGTTTGGGCAATGAAGTTTTGCAATGCCTCGATATCAAGTTTCCTGGAGGAAACAACATAGGCGGCAATATATTTGCCCCCGGCGGGCTTGTCAAAGGCAGCCACGGTGGCATCTTCAACGCCCTCAAAGCGGCGGATTACTTCCTCGATTTCTGTCAGCTCCACCCGGAAGCCGCGGATTTTTACCTGCCCGTCCCGCCGTCCGACAAATTCAATTTTCCCGTCGTCACAGCCTCTGACAATATCTCCCGTGCGATAGATTCGCTCGTACCCCGGAGCGTCGGAGAAGGGATTTTTAATGAAAACCTCCGCCGTTTTTTCGGGGCGTTTCAAATACCCCCTGGCCACCTGGGGCCCGGAAATCCAAAGCTCCCCCTCGGTGCCGTTTTCCACCTGCTCACCTTTTTCATTAACCACATAAAGGCGCAGATTGTCCAGGGGATAGCCTATGGGCACGGTCTTATAGCGCTGCTCCACTTTGAAGATGGTAGAAAAAATGGTGCATTCCGTGGGTCCGTAGGCATTGTAGAAAGCGTATTCAGGCGGGTCGATGGGCACCAGGGCCTCGCCCCCCACCGACAGATGCTTAAGGAATTTGCTTGTGGGGTATGATTTGGCGTACTGCCGCCCGACCTGGGTGGTTATGAAGCTGTGGGTGATTTTGTTCTCCTCAAAATAGCGGCGGAGACTGGGGAAGTCCAGGCGAATTTCTTCGCTGATGATATGGAGCTGGCCCCCGGCGCAAAGGATGGGATAGGTATCCATCATATTGGCATCAAAGCCGAAGGAGGCGTAGGCGGCTGTGCGGCTTTCGCCATCGAGGGAATAATAGCGGATGTACCAGTCAATAAAGGCAACAAGGTTCCCGTGTTCCAGCATTACCCCCTTGGGAATGCCGGTGGAGCCGGAGGTGTAGAGCAGGATAAACAAATCCTGGGGGGAGATGTCATTATTTTTTGTCTCTGCTGCCGGCAGGGTGCTGACTTCGCTGATGTCAAGGACGGCACCGCCAAAGGAAGGAAGCCGCTGCCGCAGGCTTTCGTCGGTGATAAGGGCCACGGACTCCGCATCGGCAATCATAAAGGCCAGCCTGTCATCCGGGTAGGAGGGGTCCAGGGGCTGATAGGCGGCTCCCGCCTTCAAGGCGCCTATCGCCGCCACCACCATCATTTCGCTTCGGGGCAGGAGGATGGAAACGACTTTCTCCCTGCCTGCCCCCTGCTGTTTCAGGTAATTTGCAATCTTGTCGGTGAGAATGCCCAGCTCACCGTAACTGAGGCGCTGCTCATTGCAGACAATGGCAATTTTGTCCCTGTTTTTCGCGATTGACTTTTCCAGCAGGGATATTACTGTTTGTGAATTATCATAATCATGGGTCTTGAAATATGTATATTTCATAATCAACACTCTTTCTTTTATACTGTGCTTCCTATCGTGACGGTGCTGGTAGTATTCAACAAATTTAACGGTAATTCCTGCCAGATAACTGAAAACTTTCTTCCTGGCAGGAATTGGCGGGAGTAAGGTAGAATTGTGCTTGTGGGGAAGGAGTTAAATTGCTTGAAGCGAGCTTAAGGAGGATATGCATGATAGAGATCAAAAAACAACTGGAAGGCCAGCGTCTCACACTGTATATGGCAGGACGGCTGGATACAGCGGCGGCTCCGAAACTGGAAAAGATTGTCGTCAAGGAACTGGAGGGTGTTACAGAACTGGTACTTGATTTCCAGGAACTGTTTTATGTGTCATCAGCGGGCCTCAGAGCATTGCTGCTGGCCCAGAAGCAGATGGATGGCCGCGGGGAGATGTTTCTGCTCCACGTGAATGAGGATGTGAAGGAGATACTGCAAGTGACGGGATTTGCGAAGATATTGACAATCAAGGAAGATTCCCAGGAGAAATAAGGATAATAACGAGGCAAAGGATGTCCCCCACTTCTACAAGTGGGGGGGTACATCTAAACAGGCGGGAGCATATCTCCCGCCTCGTTGAAACGCCGAGAGGAAGCTTTGTCTATCGACAAAGCTGGAACAATGGCGTTATAAGGAAACAAAAAGGCTGCTGCACGTTGCGTGCAGCAGCCTTAAATTCAGCCCACATCATACTTGCGGGAAACCGCCATGCAGTGATACAGAAATTCCCTGGCAGAGGGGAAGCTATTTATATCGCCTATTTCCTCAAACACCCGCATATCCGCGATCTCCCCGTGAGTCCTGGCAAAGACCCTGGCATCTATCTCCATGGGGGAAAAGAGATACCAGTTGCGATCCCTGGTCAGGCTGCGGCAGCGGCGGATGTAGGAAGGCTCCAGCATGGTGTACTGCATGATGTGCCGGAATTCATGGTAGACTGACCACTCCACATCCTCAAAGGAGTCATGCTGCCCCAGGTCGATGAGGATGCCGCGGCTCCCGTCCTCCAAATCATAGGCGTAGGCTTTCTGCCCCCGCCGCCCCGTGGCGCCGAAGTCCACATGAGGGGGCAGAGCTACGGAGAACCGTGCGGACAGCTCCTGCAGCAGGGCCTTGGCACGCTGCCGCCAGAACCATTCCCTGACAGAGTCCAGCATGAGCGGCCCGGCTCACTCATACAGGGGGTATTTCTCGCAGAGCTTGGCCACCCGGGCACGGGCCTGCTCTTTGGCCTCTCCGTCTTCCGGCGCGTCCAGCACCAGGGCAATGACATCTGCAACCTCCCGCATATCCTCCTCCAGGAAGCCCCGGGTGGTAAGGGCGGGACTGCCCAGGCGGATGCCGCTGGTGATAAAGGGAGAGCGGGGTTCAAAGGGAATGGTGTTGCGGTTGGCGGTGATATTGACTTCATCCAGCAGGGTCTGGGCTTCCTTGCCGGTGATGTTCTTGTTGGTGAGATCCACCAGCATCAGATGGTTGTCCGTGCCGCCGGAAACAATGCGGTAATCCTTCTTTTGCAGCTCGTCTGCGAGCACAGCCGCATTCTTCACTACTTGGCGGGCATATTCCTTGAATTCCGGCCGCAGGGCCTCCCCCAGGGCCACGGCCTTGGCTGCGATGACGTGCATCAGGGGGCCGCCCTGGATGCCGGGGAAGACCGCCTTGTTGAACTGCTTGCCAAACTCCGGGTCTTTGCAGAGAATCATGCCGCCCCTGGGGCCCCGCAGGGTCTTGTGGGTGGTGGTAGTCACCACATCGGCGTAAGGAATGGGGCTGGGATGTACGCCTGCCGCCACCAGCCCCGCGATATGGGCGATATCCACCATGAGATAGGCCCCGACCCCGTGGGCAATTTCCGCCAGGCGGGGGAAGTCCAGGGTGCGGGAGTAGGCGGAAGCCCCTGCCAGGATAAGCTTGGGCTGCACTTCCCTGGCCTGCTTTTCCAGGGCATCGTAGTCAATGCGCTCGGTTTCCTTATCCACGCCGTAGGGCACGACATGGAAGTATTTGCCGCTCATATTGACAGGGGAACCGTGGGAGAGATGCCCGCCGTCTGTGAGGTTCATGCCCATATAGGTATCGCCCGGCTGCATCAGCGCGAAGAACACCGCCATATTGGCCTGGGCACCGGAATGGGGCTGCACATTGGCATAGCCTGCGCCGAAAAGTTCCTTGGCACGGTCAATGGCAAGCTGCTCTGCCTCGTCCACAAACTCGCAGCCGCCGTAATAGCGCTTGCCGGGGTAGCCCTCGGCGTACTTGTTGGTCAGTACGCTGCCCTGGGCTTCCATGACAGCGCGGCTGACGATGTTCTCGGACGCGATGAGCTCCAGCTTGGTCTGCTGGCGGCCCAGCTCCCGTCCGATGATGGCGGAAACAGCGGCGTCAGAGTCAGAGAGTTTTGTCATCAGGCTCATATGGGTATGACCTCCTTGATAATTGAAAGAAACTTATGCGAGGATTATCCCCCCACCACCGCTTACGCGGTCCCCCGCCCCCTTGGGGGGCGGACTTTTTAGGGGTTATTGCTTATCCTGCAAGGCCATGATTTTGTTCACCCGGCGCTCGTGGCGGCCCCCCTGGAATTCTTCCCTGACCCAGACACGCACAATTTCTCCGGCAGGGCCGAAGCCTGTCACGCGGCCACCCAGGGCCAGCACGTTGGCGTTATTGTGGGCTCGGGACATGCGGGCGCTGTAGACGTCATTGCAGAGAGCGCAGCGGATGCCGTCAATTTTGTTGGCGGCGATGGAGATGCCGATGCCGGTGCCGCAGAGCACGATGCCACGGTCAGATTCGCCGCTTACGACATCTGCGCAGACCTTTTCCGCAATATCCGGGTAGTCCACGGATTCGGTGCCAAAGGTGCCCACATCCTTGACCTCAACGCCCAGCTCTTTCAGTACCATTTTGACTTCTTCCTTCAGCGCTACTGCGCCGTGATCGCTGCCAACCGTTATTTTCATAGGGTGGTGCTCCTTTCTGCTTTGCCTAAAACTTCTACGCCTAACATTTTACCACAGGCAGATGTTTTAGCAAGTGAGAAAATTCCCGCCAGCGGTGGGGGGGAGCTCAGTTGCTCCCTTGCAGGCTGGCCGGTTGCCTGTGGCCCAGCAGCTCGCTGCCGCAGTGCTTTACCACCTGCACAGCCAGGGTCATCAGGGCCAGAGCCAGCACAAGCTGCAAGCCGTCCACCATCAGGACGAAGCTGCCGTCGCCGAGCTTTGCCACAATGTTCGTAACGGAGAGCACCAGGGCGCTCATAGTCACCAGGAACATGAAGCACATGGGCAGGTAAAGCATCCAGCCCTGACGGCCTGTGGTTCTCAGGAAGACCGCCAGGGAAATGAGCACCAGGGACGCCAGGAGCTGATTGGCCGCGCCGAAAAGGGGCCAGATGCTCATGTAGCCAGCCAGGCACAGCCCGTAGGAGAGTACCAGCGTCACTACAGTGGAAAAATACTTGTTCATGCAGAGGGACTGGAAGGAGCTGGCCTGCTCTCCTGCGCCGGGGGTGAAGATTTCCTGGAAGGACATGCGGCCTATGCGGGCCACGGAGTCTATGGTGGTCATGGCCAGGGCCGACACGCACATGGTAATGACGCAGGCGGAGATTTCCGCAGGCAGGCCGAACATCTGGAAGAAGCCGCTGACGGCACCGGCAAAGATCTGGAAGGGGGTGCCGGCAGGAAGTTGTCCTCCCGTCGCCGTTGCGCAGGCAATGACCAGGGCCACCACACCCAGCAGGGACTCCACCAGCATGGCGCCGTAACCCACGGGAAGCATATCCTTTTCATTCTCTATGGCCTTGGAAGAAGTGCCGGAGGAAACCAGGGAATGGAAGCCTGAGACCGCGCCGCAGGCAATAGTAATGAAAAGAATGGGGAATAGGGAATGGCCCTGCACCGTAAAGCCCACGAAGGCGGGCATCTGCAGCACAGGATTTGCCACCAGGACGCCGATGACACCTCCCGCCACCATGCCCAGCAGCAAAAAAGAGCTCAGATAATCACGGGGCTCCATCAAAAGCCACATGGGCAGCACCGAGGCAATGAAGCAGTAGCCGAAGGTAACATAGCGCCAGACCTGGGCATCGAAATACAGGGGGAAAGCCATGCCTGCCGCAAACATCCCGATAACCAAAATAAGGGCGACTAAAAGCTTTACCGCGCCGGAGGGCTGGAACTTGCGGATAAAAACACCGAAGCCCATGGCTACAAATATATAAAGCATGGAAATGGAGGCAGCCTGTGCCCCTGCCACGTTCACCGTGCCGTCCTTCAGCATCCCCGCGAAAGTGCCGGATACGATGTCCGCAAAGGCTGCAATCACCAGCAAGGTAAAGAGCCAGCAGAACAGCAGGAAAAGCCTGCGCCCCGTTGTGCCCACATACTCCTCGATGAGCATGCCCATGGACTTGCCCTTGTTCTTCACGGAAGCGTAGAGGGCCGTGAAATCCTGCACCGCCCCGAAGAACACGCCTCCCACCAGCAGCCAGAGCAGGGCAGGCGCCCAGCCGAACATGGCGGCGATTATGGGGCCGGTAACAGGGCCGGCTCCAGTGATGGAGGAGAACTGATGGGCAAACACCGTAAAGCGGGAAGCCGGGGCATAGTCCCCGCCGTCCTCCAGCGCCACCGCCGGCGTCTTAGCTTTGGGGTCGATGCCCCAGCTCCTGGCAAGCCAGCGCCCGTAAAAGAGATAAGCACAGGCAAAGACCACCATAGCGAGACCAACTAATGTCAAGCCATTCATACTAAAGCCTTCCTTCTGAAAAATACACTGTATAAGGACATTTATTTTACTGGTGTATAATAGCGCTTTGCAAATATAATGTCAACCTGTAAACCACAAGAAGTACTTTTCAGAAGTTTTACAGTAAAATAATTTTTTCTTTTTTTTACCGCGCCGCTATTATACAATAGTACGAAGAAAGAATTTCACAGCGATGATTTGCAGAAAGGGCCGGGAGGAATGGATATGGGGGAAAACACTTATGTCTCAGGCATCGAGCATGTGGGCTTGTCAGAGGATGGGCAGCGGGTCAGGATATTGGATCAGACCCGGCTGCCGAACCGGGAGGTCTATAAGGAAGTGGGCACGGCTGAGGAATGTTATACCGCCATCAAAAGGCTGGAGGTGCGCGGCGCCCCCTGCATCGGCATCTTCGCGGGCTATGCCATGTATGTGATAGCCCGGCAGGTGAAGGCGGACAGCCTGATGGACTGGGCCGGAAAGGTGCGGGAGGAGGGCAGCAGGCTGAAATCCGCCCGGCCCACGGCGGTGAATTTGAGCTGGGCCGTGGAGCGGGTACTGGCGGCCATGGACAGCAGGCTGGCCGGAGGACGGGAGGCGGCCCTCTACGCCATGAAGACGGAGAGCCTGGCCATCCATGAGGAAGATATAGGTATGTGCAAGCGGATTGCCGAATACGGCCTGGAGCTTGTCAAGGCGGGGGATGGCATCCTGACCCACTGCAACGCCGGCCCTTTGGCGACCTCCCTGTATGGCACGGCCCTGGGGCCGATTCTTTTGGGGCAGGAGCGGGGAGTGCACTTCCGCGTCTTTGCCGATGAAACCCGCCCCCTGCTGCAGGGGGCGCGGCTGACCAGTTATGAGCTGGTGAGGGCGGGGGTGGATGTCACCCTGATCTGCGACAATATGGCCTCCATGGTGATGAAGAACGGCTGGGTGCAGGCCTGCTTTGTGGGCTGCGACCGGGTGGCGGCCAACGGGGATTTCGCCAACAAGATCGGCACCTCCGGCGTGGCCATCCTGGCCAGGCATTACCATATCCCCTTTTACACCCTGGGGCCTGCTTCGACTATAGATATGGACTGCCCCACCGGGGCGGATATCAAGATCGAGCTGCGGGAGCCGGAGGAAATCAAGAACATGTGGTACAAGGAGCCCATGGCCCTGCCGGAGGTGAAATGTTTCAATCCCGCCTTTGATGTCACCGACCATGAGCTGGTGACGGCCATCGTCACGGACAGAGGCATAGTCTATCCCCCCTTCAAGGAAAATCTGCAGCGGCTCTTTGCAAAACAGGACTGAGTTGTTTGCCGCAAGTTGCAAAATTTCTGGCTTGCAAAAACAATTACTTTATGTTATGATAACCAAAGTGAATTGTATATATCAGTGAATCAGGTGTCGTAGACTTAATAGGGAATCCGGTACAAGCCGGAGCGGTCCCGCCACTGTAACAGCGAGCAAGCTGCAATTATGTCACTGGGGCTCATGCCCTGGGAAGGCGCAGCAAGCCATGACCTGGAGCCAGGAGAACTGCCTGATTGACAATCGCCGCTTGACCTGCGAGTGATGGGGATGGGGATTTCAGATACGACCTGGCCATACCAGGCGCCATGGAACTGAATGTCCTATAGGAGAGTCCTCTTGCATGCAGGCAGGAGGGCTCTTGCTTTGTCAGAAGGTTTCCCAAGGCCCCTTGACTGTGGGGCCGAGGGGGAGCATTGCTCATATATTTCATTCAGTTCTATGGCCGGTGCTGGCCACCCCGGCAGATAAATGCCGGGTATTTTTTTGCAAGGGTATTGGAGGTAGTTGTAATGAAGAAATGGCAGAAGATGTTGATTGCGTCCCTGGCCTGCACGGCAGCTTTCGGTCTGGCCCAGCCGGGAGCCGAGGCGGCCTATCAGCTGAACCCGGAAGTGAAGACGGCAACGCCGGCCCTCCTGACGGCAGCCCAGATTGGCGTGCTGAGGCATGAGACGGTGGAACTGCAGAATCTGGCCAATAAGGATGCCATCGTGGTTATGAGCTTTGGCACCACCTTCAAGGATACCAGGGAGAAGACCATCGAGGCCACGGTCAAGGCCATCCAGGCTAAATTCCCTGGGGTGAAGGTGGTGACGGCCTTTACTTCCCATATCATTATCGACCGCATCAAGAAGAATGAGGGCATCAGCTATCCGACCCCGGAGGAGGCCCTGGCCCAGCTGAGGGCCGAAGGCTATACCCGTGTCGCCCTGACCAGTCTGGATGTGATTCCCGGCATGGAGTACGGCTATAATACCGCCGTGTTCCATAATTGCAAGGAAGGCTTCAAGAAGATGACCTGCAGCACCCCCCTGATGTACTGGCAGGGCCAGGAAGACCAGGCGGATGATGTGGAGGAGTTCATCAAGGCCATCAAGACCCAACTGCCGAAGATGGGCAAGGAGGACGCTGTGCTGCTGCTGGCCCACGGCACGCCCCATATGTCCAATGCCTATTACTCCGTCATCCAGGCCAAGCTGGATGAGGCGGGCATGAAGAATGTCTTTGTCTACACGGTGGAGGGCTGGCCGAATCTGGAAACCGTCCTGCCGAAGCTGAAAAAGAACGGCGTCAAGCATGTTACCCTGATGCCGATTATGATGGTTGCCGGTGATCATGCCACTAACGATATGGCAGGAAACGAGCCGGATTCCCATAAGTCCATCCTGGAAAAGGAGGGCTTCAAGGTGGATGCCTACCTCCACGGCCTGGGGGAGAACGCCAAAATCCGGGCTATGTATGTGGAGCGCGCAGAGGATGCCTGGAATGCCTTGCAGAGCGAGGACAAGGGCGAGCGGGCCAATGCCATGCACGACGATAAGGATGATTTTCGCAGCTAAAAACTGATACTGATAGAAACGAGGCAGAATCTGTCCCCCGCCACTGCAGGCGGGGGATAATTTTTTGCGAATTTTTAGAGGAAACCTGGGGCCTGTTGTCGAATCTTAACAGGAAATACGCAGGCAGGAGGTGATTTTCATGGTTGGTTCGCTGCACAAGGCGGTGGATATCATGTTCAAGCCCTTTCAGTTTTCGGAGGAGGAGTACAGGGACGCCTGGCGTTATATCAAGGAGAGTTCCCTGTCCGATTTCTACAAGAGGTACTTTGATTCGATGTACGCAGATTACGTCACTCCGCAAAAACGCCTGGACAGGTTCTCCATGACCGTGAATGAAAGGGTTACGCCGTCTTACATTGGGGTATTGAATTCATTAGGCTATATCGGCAAAGATAAGGATAAATGATGCCGAAGGGCAGATAGGAAAAAATGCCAGGGCGCCGCTGCGGCGGCGCCTTTTGCGCGCCAGGATTGTTATTCTCCGGCAAAAATGCTATACTCATTGACGAAAAAGCCTTCCCCTTGAGGGGAAGGTGTCAGCCGACAGGCTGACGGATGAGGTGTTTAGTAAAGCACAGTTTTCCACCTCATCCACCGCTGACGCGGTCCCCCTTCCCCTCAGGGGGAAGGCTTAAGTTAATGACATTGTATAAATTACAGGGAAGGGGTTTTGTTTGTGGAGAGGGGATTTTCGACGCGGCTGGGGTTTATTCTGGTCTCGGCCGGTTGCGCCATCGGCCTGGGCAATGTCTGGCGCTTTCCGTTTATCACCGGCATGTATGGAGGGGCCTCCTTTGTGCTGATTTATCTGGTCTTTCTGGCCATTTTGGGCCTGCCCATCATGGTAGCGGAGTTCGCGGTGGGGCGGGCCAGCGTACATTCGGCGGCGAAATCCTTCGATGTGTTGGAGCCGAAGGGCACGAAATGGCATCTCTATAAATACGGGGCTATCGCAGGGAATATCCTGCTGATGATGTTCTATACAACCGTTGCCGGCTGGATGTTTTACTACATATACAAGATGGCGTCAGGCAGCTTTGCAGGGCTTTCCCCGGAGGAGGTGGGGGCGGTGTTCGGCGCCTTGCTCTCTGACCCTTTGACCATGGGAGGCTGGATGGCTTTCGTCATTATCCTGGCAGGCTCCATTTGCTATCTTGGGGTGAAGGAGGGGGTGGAGCGCATCACCAAGTATATGATGCTGTTCCTGCTGGCCCTGATGGTGGTGCTGGCGATAAATTCCCTGCTGCTCCCCGGCAGCGAAGTGGGCCTGAAATATTATCTGTATCCCGACTTCAATCGCCTGCTGGAGCACGGCCTTGCCGAGGTGATTTTCGCTGCCATGGGACAGGCGTTTTTCACTCTTTCCATCGGCATCGGCGCCCTGGCCATCTTCGGCAGCTACATTGGCAAGCGCAAGCGCCTGACGGGGGAGGCGGCCTGGGTCATCGGCCTGGATACCGTGGTGGCGCTGATGGCCGGCCTGATTATTTTCCCCGCTTGTTTTTCCTACGGTGTTTCCCCTGCCAGCGGCCCCAATCTTCTGTTTGTGGCCCTGCCCCAGGTCTTTGACCATATGCCCGGGGGGACTCTCTGGGGAGCGCTGTTTTTCCTCTTTATGAGTTTTGCCTCCCTTTCGACGGTTATTGCGGTGTTTGAGAATCTGATCTGCTGTTTTCTGGAGCTTTTGAGGAAGGACAGGCGTATCATCATCCGCTGGGGCATCCCCCTGATGATTATTCTGTCCCTGCCCTGCGTGCTGGGCTTCAATCTGCTATCCGGGATTCAGCCCATGGGAGCTGGCTCCACGATTCTCGACCTGGAGGATTTTCTGGTCAGCAATAATGTGCTGCCCCTGGGCTCCCTGGTTTATCTTTTGTTTTGCGTCAGCCGCTACGGCTGGGGCTGGGATAATTTCGTGGCTGAGGCCGATACAGGGGAGGGCATGGAATTTCCGAAATGGACCCGCTTTTACTTGAATTACATCCTGCCGGCACTGGTGCTTTTGATTTTTGCCAACGGTTATTACGCGATGCTTAGCAAGTAAGGTGATTGCTTTGGACAGTAATTTCATAGTCGCTGTCAGTGCGGTTGTGCCCCTGTTCGGGCTGATGCTGATAGGTGTTTTCGTGAAGCAAATGCAGCTTCTGACGGAAACGGAACTTGTGCATGTGAATCGCATGGTCTTCCGGGTCTTTTTCTTCTGCATGATGTTCTATAATATGTATACCACCGATATAGCGGAGACCTTCCGGCCCCATTTGATCCTATTCGGGGCGGGGGGCGTGCTGGCGGTTTTCTTCCTGGCCATGGCTATTGTCTGCTTTTTTGAGAAGGACAACAGGCGCCGGGGAGCTATGGTGCAGGCTATTTTCCGCAGCAATTTCGTGCTGATCGGCATCCCCCTGGTGGCCAATATCTTCGGCGATTCCGCCCTGGCCGTACCCACCATGATGATTGCCATCATCGTGCCCATTTATAATGTGCTGGGGGTGTTTGACCTGGAAACTTTTCGCGGCGGCCACTTCGATTTGGCAGCCATTCTGCGGGGTGTGCTGAAAAATCCCATGATCCTGGGCGCCCTTTTCGGCGTGGCTTTCCTGCTGCTGGGAATTCCCCTGCCGGAGCCTGTGCTGAAACCTGTCCGTCAGGTGGCGGCGGCGACCACGCCGGTGGCCCTGATTATCCTCGGGGCATCCTTTAAAATGGGCAGTTCCAGGGAGGCTTTGCATCAGCTCATTGCCTGCGTAAGCGCCCGCTTGCTTATAGTGCCCGCCCTTATGCTGTCCCTGGCAGTGGCCCTGGGCTTTCGGGGCGTGGATCTTGTGACTTTGGTGGCGATTTTTGCTACTCCCTGCGCCGTGGCTTCCTTTGCCATGGCCCAGCAGATGGACAGCGATGCGGATTTGGCCGGCAACTGCGTAGTTTATACCAGCGCACTTTCCTGCTTTACGATTTTTGGTTGGGTTTTTGCGTTTAAAACCTTGGGTTTTTTCTGATTTATTTTTAATTTATCTGGACAGTTTTGTTTTTGCATGATAGAATGCTATTGAGGTTTTATTTAGATTGTTTGAAAGGATGATTTTTGCAATGCCGAGGAAAATAAATTACGAGCAGAAGCTGGCGGAACTGCAGGATAAGATCGAGAAGAAGCAGAACGAGGTTCGTGAGCTTCGCACCACTTATAATAACCTGAAGGCTCAGCAGGAGCAGGCAAACCAGCAGGTGATTATCGAGGAAATGGTGTCCCGTAATTTGTCCATGGATCAGGTTCTGGAAGCTATCCGGAACATGCAGCCGCAGCAGTAATATCAGGTTATCAAAACAGGGCCTGCCTTCCGTATCGGGGGCGGGCTTTTATTGACTGTAGCATAGCCAGGGGGGCGAAGCAATGAAGATATTGGTTACGGGCGGAGCCGGGTTTATCGGCTCCCATGTTGTGCGCCTGCTGCTGTCCGAGGGGCATGAGGTGACGGTGCTGGATAATCTGGCCACGGGTTCCTGGGAGCATTTGCCCCAGGGAGAGATCCATAGCTGGACTATGGATATCCGTGAGGAGCGTGCGCGCCGTGATATAGAGACGGCTCATTTTGACGCTATTGTGCATCTGGCCGCCCAGACGATGGTGGATGCTTCCATACGGGACCCGTATTATGATGCGGATGAGAATATCATGGGCCTGGTGAATGTGCTGGAAGCGGCGCGCAAGAGCGGGGTGAAGCGTTTTGTTTTTGCCTCTACGGCGGCTGCCTATGGCAACGTGGCGGAGAGCCGCCTGCCCCTTAAGGAGGATACGCCCCTTTTGCCCCTGTCCTTCTACGGCTTCACGAAGGTCACGGCTGAGAGCTACCTGGCCCTGTACCAGAGGCTCTTCGGCCTGTCCTACAATGTGCTGCGCTTTGCCAATGTCTACGGCGAGCGCCAGGGGGATGCCGGCGAGGGCGGCGTCATCAGCATTTTCGCCAAGCGGATAGCTAAAGGGGAAGGCATCACGATTTTCGGCGACGGGGGACAGACCCGTGATTTCATCTACGCGGGGGATATTGCCAGGGGGGTGCTGGCGGCGCTGACCTCCCAGGCCAGCGGCGAAATCTGCAATCTCTCCACCCAGACGGAAACCAGCTTAAAGGAACTGGTGCAGGTATTCTCCGAGGTTTCGGGACGAAAGATAGAGCCTCAGTTCGCGGAGGTGCGGGCAGGTGACATCTACCGTTCCAGCCTGGCCAACGGCCACGCTAAGGAAGTCCTGGGCTGGGAGCCTCTGACCTCCCTGGGGGAGGGACTCTCCAGGACTTATAAATATTTTTTGGAACAGTATGCACAGGGGTAGAATGTGCTATACTATACGTTAGTATGTTTATGTTCCTTTCAAGCTATACTCATTGATGAAAAAGCCTTCCCCTCTGGGGAAGGGGGACCGCGTAAGCGGTGGATGAGGTTCGCTGTCATGAGGAATATTTTTTCTTTAACGAGTATAATATGAGGTGACCCCTTTTGCATAAGATATTGAAGAAAAAAATTGCGGCGGCTTTCTCGGCGCTGCTGCTGGCCCTGCCTGCCCAGGCCCTGGCCCTGGACCCCATCATGCCTCTCTCCTCCCTAGGAGGAGGGGAGACGGGCACTGCCTACACGGTGCTGGACGGCAGCGGCACCATAGAGTCCTTTCAGGTGGATATCGTGGGCTCCCTGGCGGGGGGTAAGGGCACAAGCCCCAAGCTGATGGCCAGGGCCTACGGCCCTGCTGTGGAGCGTGCAGGGGGCATCCTGCAGGGCATGAGCGGCAGCCCCGTTTATATTGACGGCTATCTGGTGGGGGCAGTGGCTTCCGGTATGAAGGATCTGAACCCCTACACTTTCTTCATCACCCCCATTGAGGAGATGCTGCCCATGTGGGATATGCCGGACAAGAAGAACAAGAACCGGCTGAGCAGCACCATAGACCTGAAAAAGTACGCCGAGGACAAGGCGAAAAAGGCGGAGGAAGAAGCAAAGAAAGCAGCCGGACAGGCAGAGGGCTCTGCAGCCCCGGAGACTAAGGAGGCTGCGGCAGAAGCAGAAGCCGATGCCAAGACCGCTGCAGCGGCAGGAAATGAGGCCGCCGCAGAGGCTGAAAAGGCTGCGGCAGAGGCAGGCAAGGACATAGAGATCGCTGCAGCAGAGACTGAGCCGAAGGAGGTGCTGTTCGCCTCCGGCTTCAATGAGGCCAGCCTGGGCTTTCTGCAGAAGGGGCTGGGACAGCGGTTTAAGCTCCTGCCCCTGGGGCTGCAGGCAGGCACGGGCATGCTGGCCACCGATTACAATGCGGAGCTTTATCCCGGCAGCGCCGTGGGGGTGGCCATTGTCTACGGTGACTTCTCGGTGGGGGCCACCGGCACGGTGACGGCTGTGGACGGCAAACGCATCCTGGCCTTTGGCCATCCTTTCATGCACAAGGGCAATGTGAACTATTTTATGACGGATGCCTCTGTGGTGGGCACATACAGCGGCGTTTCCAACGGCATGAAGATTGCCAATATCGGCAATATCATCGGCCGCATCAATCAGGATCGGGAATCGGGGGTGGCAGGCATCCTGGGCACCTTCCCCGCTGTGGTGCCCATGAGCGTCCATGTGGAGGATCTTGACCTTGCCCGCAAGGACGACTACGGCGTGCGCATTGCCTACGATGAGGATTACCTGGCCCAGCTGGTGGGCGGCGTGGCCTATGCGGCCCTGACCAAGACCAGTGATACCCAGGCCGGGGCCACGGCAAATCTTTCCTTCACCATCCGCACCAATGCGGTGCCGGAGGGCAGTTTCACCCGCAAGAATATGTTCTACAATACCTCCGATGTGGGCCAGCTTGCCGTGGGCGAGCTGATGCAGGTGATGAACTACATCTGCACGAACAAGGAGAAGGAATCAGACATCCTGGATGTCAAGGTGGATATTTCCGTGGAGGGCGGGCGCAAGACGGCCACCATCCTGTCTGCCACGCCGGACAAAATGGAGGTGCTTCCGGGGGAGACGGTCACTTTCAAGACCATTATCAAGCCTTACCGGGGGGAGAAGGAAACCCTGGAGATCCCCTATACTGTACCGGAGAGCCAACTAGAAGGCCGCATGAATCTCGATGTGCGTGGGGGCGGCTTCGTGCCGATGACGGCGGCAGCTCTCTTGCAGCAGGCCGGCCTGGTGACGGCGGACTCCCCGGAGGATAAGGAGCAGACCACGGCGGACAGGCTGAAAGCCCTGAGGGAGACCGGCCGCAATAACGAGATCATTATCGCCCCCGGAGCTGCCCAGCAGCCTCTCTCCGAGCGGGAGCAGAAGAAGCTTATGGAGGCAGCCAAGGCCCGTGCCCAGGCCGAGGCCAGGAACCATAAGGTGGAATTCCTGAAGGAAGAAAAGAAGAAGCCCGGCGAGACCAAGTTCGAGACTCCCTATATCATAGACAATGTCATCCATGCCACGCTGCAGGTGGGGAAAAAGAGATAATCATGACCTATTGCCAGCAAGCCCGGGGAATGGTATATTAAACATTGTTGTTTTCGTAATCAGCTTGAAGAAATATACCTTATTAGGGGGATATTGGACAGGAATGGAAAAATTGATTATAAAGGGCGGGCATCCCCTTAAAGGCCGCGTCAAGATCAGCGGCGCCAAGAATGCGGTGCTGCCCATTATCGCGGCAACGCTTCTGGGACAGGAGCGCCCCAGCGTGCTGGATGATGTACCGGCCCTGGATGATGTGGAAACCATCACGGCAGTGCTGGAGACCCTGGGGGTCAGGGCTTCCTTTGACAGGGAGCAGCATCGCCTGACGGTGGATGCCACTGTTATCGGCAGCACGACGGCGCCCTATGACCTGGTGCGCAAGATGCGCGCCTCCTTCCTCATTATGGGGCCGCTGCTGGCCCGCTGCGGACAGGCGAAGATTTCCCTGCCGGGAGGCTGCGCCATCGGCACGCGGCCCATTGACCTGCATCTGAAGGGCTTCGAGGCCCTGGGGGCGGAGATCAAAATAGGCCATGGCTTTATCGAGGCCAGCGCCCCGGAGGGCCTGAAGGGGGCGAAGGTCTACCTGGATTTCCCCAGTGTCGGTGCCACGGAGAATATCATGATGGCCGCTTCCATGGCCGAAGGTGTCACGGTGCTGGAAAATCCGGCTCAGGAGCCGGAGATTGTTGACCTTGCGAACTATCTGAACGTGATGGGGGCGAAGGTGCGGGGAGCAGGCACGAATGTCATCAAGATTGAGGGCATGGGCAAGCTCATGGGCCGGGATTACACTATTATCCCTGACCGCATCGAGGCAGGCACGTATATGGTAGCCGCCGCCATGACCCGGGGAGATGTCTATATCGAGAATGCCATCAGCGAGCATCTGAAACCGGTGGTTGCCAAGCTGAAAGAGGCAGGAGCAGTCATAGAGGAAGATGTGGAGGGCATTCGCGTAACTTGCGACCGCCCCACCAAGGCCGTGGACATCAAGACCATGCCCTATCCGGGCTTCCCCACTGATATGCAGGCCCAGTTTATGGCCATGATTGCCGTCTCCGAAGGCACGGGGCTGGTGACAGAGACCGTCTTCGAGAACCGCTTCATGCACGTCGATGAGCTGAAGCGCATGGGGGCCCATATCAAGATTGACGGCCGCACCTCCGTGGTGGAGGGGGTGCCCAAGCTCACCGGTTGCCAGGTCAAGGCAACCGACCTGCGGGCGGGGGCAGCCATGGTGCTTGCGGGCCTGGTGGCCGAGGGCGAGACACAGGTGGGCTACATCCACCATATCGACCGGGGCTATGATAATCTGGTGGCCAAGCTGGTGGGTCTCGGTGCCGATATTCGCCGCGAAGATAAGTGATTTATTCTGCACCCCTCTGGTGGCTCCTGCCCTCCCGAGGGGTTTGCTCTATTTGTTCTGTGTTCAGGAGGGAAACATGCCTAAATATCAGGAACCCATCAACCTGGCTCATTTGCAGCCAAAGAATCGCATCATCCGCAGTGCCACCCATTCTTTCCTGCCGGATGAGCAGGGCTATATGACCGAAGCGGAATACAGCATGTACGAAAAGCTTGCGGAGTGCGGTGTCGGCACCATCATCAGCGGGCATTGCTGCGTGCGTCAGGGTGGGCGTGCCAACCTGGAGCAGGTCAATATCTGGGGGGACGGCTTCGCAGACCAGTTCACCAGGGCCGCCGACATCTGCCATGCCGGGGGCGCCCTTTTCCTGCCCCAGCTCTCCCATGCCGGCCCCAGGGCCATCGACACGGAGGATCTGGCTGACGTCAGCCAGCGCGACCTTAAAAAAGGCCGCCATGCCAGGGAACTGACCCCGGAGGAAATCAAGGCCATAGAAGGCTCCTTTATCGCTGCTGCCCAGCGCCTGCAAAAAGCAGGGGTGGACGGCGTGCAGCTCCACGGAGCCCATTCCTACCTGCTCTCCCGTTTCCTGGACCCCACCTTCAATCAGCGCACGGACAGCTATGGCAATTCCGAGGAAAATCGCTTCCGCATCCTGGAGGAAATCATCACCGGCATCCGGGCAGCTTGCGGGGGGGATTTCCCCATTGCCCTCAAAATCAACATTGATTCTAAATACGAAGACCCGGAGCTTTACTCCCGCTCCCTGCGCTTCTATCTCACCCGCTGCCAGGCCCTGGGCCTGGAATTCGTGGAGCTTTCCGGCGTAGACTTCATCAACCAGCCGAAGGACGCCACCCTCTACTATCTGGAGCAGGCCGCTGCCCTGAAAAAAGAATTCCCCCAGCTTCCCCTGGCCCTGGTGGGGGGCGTCAGGAGCCTTCAGGATATCGAAAAGGCCCTGGCTGAGGGCCTGGACCTTGTCAGCCTCAGCCGCGGCCTGATAGCAGACCCGGATCTTTTGATTAAGCTGCAGATCGGCGGGGAGAAATCCCGCTGCGTTTCCTGCTCCCGTTGCTTTGTCCTTCCTCATCTCCATCCCGGCATCCGTTGCGTGTGGGCCTGGAAGGAAGTCAAGGCGCAGCAGAAGCAGCAGGACCGGAAGGGAGAAAATTCATGAGCAAATGGAAAACAATAGTCTGTGCCCTGGCCTTGGTGCTGATGGGCGGCATGTGCGGCTGTGCTGCCGAGACACGTGGCGAGGCCCCGCCTGCGGCATCTGCCGAGGCCAGCGCGGAGCAGGCTGAGGCAGACAGGCTCCTTGCCTCCATGTCAACAACGGAGAAAATCGGCCAGATGGTAATGATCGGCGTGTATGGCACGGAAATCAACGACGATATGCGTTACCTCCTGCACCAGTTCCACTACGGCGGCATCATCCTCTTTGACCGCAATCTGGAATCGGCGGAGCAGGCCAGGGGCCTGGTGCAGGCCCTGCAGCAGCAGTCGGAGGAGAAGGTTCCCCTCTTTATCGCCATAGACGAGGAGGGAGGACTGGTGGCCAGGGGCAGGAGCTTCATTCAGGCACCTCCCTCCCAGGCCGAGCTGGGGGAGACCGGCGACCCGGAGCAGGCGCGGCTCTGGGCTGCGGCTGCAGCCAAGGCGCTCCGGGGCATCGGCGTCAATGTGAATTTCGCCCCCGTGGCGGATCTGGGGGCGGAGCGAGGACGCTCCTACAGCAAAGACCCCGCCGTGGCTGCAAGCTTCCTGGCAGCGGCGGGGGAAGGCTACCGGGAGAATGGCCTTATGTACACACTGAAGCACTTCCCCGGCATTGGCCGCGCCCCGGTAGACCCCCACAAGGGAGGCTCTGCCATAGATGCCAGCCTGAAAGAATTGCAGGAGTACGAATTCCGTCCCTTCCGTGAGCATATCGAAGCCACGGACAAGGGACGCAACCTGGATTACATGATTATGGTGGGGCATCTGGCCTATCCTGCCCTGGACGGAGATAGGGCAGCCACAGTGTCGAAGAAGATTGTCACAGAGCTGCTGCGGGAGGATATGGGCTACCAGGGCCTGGTGGTTACTGATGACCTGGGCATGGGCGCCATCGCCAGCAGCCTGACCTTCCGTCAGGCCGGGATTGCCGCCATCGAGGCAGGGGCGGACATAGTGCTGGTCTGCCACGATTACGGCAATGCCGAGGAAGCCTACATGGGCATCTATGATGCCTTAAAGAGCGGCCGCCTCAGCGAGGAGAGGCTGGACGAATCCGTGCGGCGCATAGTGCTGGCAAAGCTCAGGCACTGCAGCAAATAAACCAAATATGCCCAGGGGAAACGGTCGCATTCTTTTGCGGCCGTTTTCTAACGAAAGAAAAAGCCTTCCCCTTTGGGGAAGGGGGACCGCCGAAGGCGGTGGATGAGGTGACGTATGAGGTGCCACCCCTGCAGTTCCCCCGTAAGCCTCCTTCCCCAACTTGCGGAACCCTGTCTGTAGTGTTAGAATAATAGGCAAAGGAACGATCCGATAAATTTAATAGAGGAGAATGACCATGCCTGATACCAAGGAACTGAAAGTCAACGTCATCGACCACCCGCTGATCCAGCACAAGCTGACCCTGATGCGCCGGAAGGAGACGGGCACCAAGGACTTCCGTGAGCTGCTGGAAGAAATCGCCATGCTTATGGCCTACGAGATTACCCGTGACTTCCCCCTGAAGGAAATCGAGATCGAGACCCCCGTGGCGAAGTGCAAGAGCAAGGTGCTGTCCGGCAAGAAAGTCGGCGTCATTCCCATCCTGCGCGCTGGCCTGGGCATGCTGAACGGCGTGGTGAATATGATTCCCGCAGCCAGGGTGGGCCATGTGGGCATGTACCGCGACCCGGAGACACTGAAGCCCGTGGAATACTACTGCAAGCTCCCCAGTGACGTGGCGGAGCGCCAGCTTATCGTGGTTGATCCCATGCTGGCCACCGGCGGCAGCGCCAGCGCGGCTCTCTCCCTCCTGAAGGAGAAGGGGGCCAGGTCCATCGTTCTCATGTGCCTGGTGGCGGCTCCCGAGGGAGTGCGCCTGGTGAACGAGGAACATCCCGATATTCCCATCTATGTGGCAGCAGTGGACGAGAAACTCAATGACCACGGCTACATCGTGCCGGGCCTGGGAGATGCCGGTGACCGCATCTTCGGTACTCTGTGATTTTATACTCATTGACGAAAAAGCCTTCCCCTCTGGGGAAGGGGGACCGCGTAAGCGGTGGATGAGGTCCGCTGTCAAGTGGAATATTTTTCTCTAGCGAGTATAGCAAAAGGTGGATATTAGATAAATGAGCAATCTGGAAGTAGGCATTGTGGGACTGCCCAATGTGGGCAAATCGACCTTGTTCAACGCCATCACCAAGGCCGGCGCTGAGGCCGCCAATTACCCTTTCTGCACCATCGAGCCCAATGTGGGCGTGGTGGCGGTGCCGGACGGGCGCCTGCAGGTGCTGCATGAAATGTATAACTCCAAGAAAACCACTCCCGCCTCCGTGCGTTTCGTGGATATTGCGGGGCTGGTCAAGGGGGCGGCCCAGGGTGAGGGCCTGGGCAATAAATTCCTGGAGCACATTCGCCAGGTGGATGCCATCGCCCATGTGGTGCGCTGCTTTGAGGATGGCAATATCACTCATGTGGAGGGCAGCATCGACCCCCTGCGGGATATAGAAACCATCCAGACGGAGCTGTGCCTGGCTGATTTGGATATAGTGGAGAAACGCATCTCGAAGCTTGCCAAGCTGGCAAAGTCCGGCAACAAGGAGGCCCGTGAGGAAGATGAGCTGGTGCGTCGCATCAAGGCTGCCCTGGACGAGGGGCACACGGCTCGCAGCCTGGGGCTTACGGCAGACGAGCTGGACATGATCAAGGATATGAATTTGTTGACCTTGAAGCCTGTGCTCTACGTCTGCAACGTCAGCGAGGAGGAGATTGCCACCGCTGACGCTGATAATGCTTATGTGCAGCAGGTGAAGAAATTCGCGGCAGAGAGCGGCTCTGAGGCCATCGCAATTTCCGCGAAAGTGGAGAGCGAGATTGCGGAGCTGCCCGAGGAGGAGGCCAAGGAATTCCTGGCCGATATGGGACTTGCAGAGTCGGGCCTGGACAAGCTTATCAAGGCGGCCTTTGACCTCTTAGGGCTCATGACTTTCCTCACCGCCGGCCCCGACGAATGCCGCGCCTGGACCATCACCAAGGGTACCACCGCACCGAAAGCCGCAGGCAAGATTCACACCGACTTCGAGCGGGGCTTTATCCGCGCTGAAATCGTCAGCTACGAGGACCTTATCGCCGCCGGTTCCGTGGCTGCTGCCAGGGAAAAGGGCCAGGTTCGCACAGAAGGCAAGGATTATGTGATGCAGGACGGGGATGTTACCAATTTCCTGTTTAACGTATAAGAAAAAAGAAAAAATGCTCGACGGATTAGATTATCCGTTGAGCATTTTTTTATAAGGCCATTGTTCCAGATTTGCCGTAGGCAAATCCTCCTCTCGGCCTTTCAACGAGGCGGGAGATATGCTCCCGCCTGCTAAAATGTACACCCCCACTTACAGAAGTGGGGGACATCTTCTGCCTCGTTATAAAGTTCCCCTCGCCTGTCCCTTCTGACCGGCAGGCTCTCCCTTGCCTGGCGCAGCAGCGCCATATCCAATTCCGCCGAGATAATTTCCTGTGCTTCCCCTGCTTCGGCGAGGATCGTGCCCCAGGGGTCAATTATGGCTGAATGTCCCGCCAGGGGCTGCTCAGTCTGGCCGCCTGCTCCATTGGCGGCAACCACGAAAAACTGCTGCTCGATGGCCCTGGCGCGCAGCAGGGTCTGCCAGTGGGTGAGGCGCGCCAGTGGCCAGGCGGCAGGCAGAAAGAGGATATCCGCCCCCTCCCGGGCCAGCCTTTCGATAAAGGCGCCGAAGCGGATATCATAGCAAACGGCAAGGGCACAGCGTAAGCCTTCCAGCTCAAATACACAGGCACTGCCGCCTGCCGCAAAATCCTTATCCTCCCCGGAGGGACTGAAAAGATGTGCCTTGTCGTAGCTGGCTATGACCTTGCCGGAGCGATCCAGGACATAAGAGGTGTTATACACCAGGCCGTCCTCCGCCAGCCGCGCTGCCGTGCCGCCGACAATATTCACCCGATGCCTCCTGGCAAGCGCCGCCAGCGTCTCCCGTGTCTCCCTGCCTTCGGGGTCGGCGTAGTCCCGTATGGGACGCGGATAGAAGCCCACCTGCCAAAGCTCCGGCAGCAGCAGCACATCAGGCCCCGCTGCCATGGCCTCAGCAACCAGCCAGGGCAGGGCCGCAAGATTATCCTTTGGGCTGGCGAAGGCGGTATTCATTTGCAGTACAGCGGCTTTCAAGAATATTCCTCCCTGCATGTTTTTGCTCAGTATATCATTTTGACTGATTTTCAGCAACCAGTGAAGCCCTGAAGGGCAATTTAAAAATCTTGACAGGCAGGAATAGGCAGAATTGTGAAGAAATAATTAAGGCAGAGGTCTTACACTAGGATGGATGCCACCTGTTACTGGGAGGAAATTAAATGGAAAAATTACCAGAATATCAAGTGTCTGTTATCACTCCTTTTCACAATGTGGACATGGATATGTTTCGTCGCGGCTACGAATCTTTGCAATGCCAATCTATTGGTTTTGACAATATTCAGTGGATAGTTGTCCTGCACAATACGAAGCCGGAAATCAGGGCAGAGGTAGAGAAACTGTTGGCAGGACAGGAAAATGTCATCATTAAAGTGCTGGACAATGACATACATACCCCTTCCAGTCCCCGTAATTATGGACTGCAATTCGCTACAGCTCCTTATGTGGGATTTTTGGACGGGGATGACAGCTTTACGCCTGATTGTTTCCAGACAACCGTAGACAAAATAAAACAGCACGCCTGCCAAATGGTAGTGTTCCGTCGGGAATACGAACTGGAACGGGAGGGGCTTTTTCCTTTAACAGAAATTGTCCTGTGGGATCAAACCAAGGAAGAAATTCTGATTGACAGGGACAACTGGGACGATGTAAAAATGTTCAGCGGCATTTGGGGCATGGTGACATCAAGGCTTTTCGACAGAAGATTCTTGTCGGATAACCACATTACCTTTGATGAAACCGTACCCTACGGCGAGGATATACTGTTCCTCATCGAAGCCTACGGCAAAGCAGAGCGGGTTTGTTATCTGCCACAATTTATCGGCTACCATTATTTTATCAACAGCGGCTCTTTGGTGCAGAGTATGGCAGACAAGCCGGGAAAAGTGCTTGTCGCTTTTGCGGAAGGCTTCAAACGCATTTTCGATGCGGCCTTTAGGAACGGTATATATATTGATTATTTGCTGGCCCATTTCCTCGCCATGTTTGCTGAGGTTATGGTAAACGCAAAAAATCTCACCTTAACCGACCGCCAGGCCATCAAAGAATACTTAGAGCCTTATGTTCACAAAATCCCCTTGCTTCCCGCAGGCAAGCTGTGTACGGAGCAAGTGGCCAAAATGTGGTATGAACTCCCGCGGGAGGTTATTCTGCACCCGGAAAATTTCGACAAGGGACTGCATACACAATCAGTGTGGAACGGGGAAGGAACCCTTTTGGAAATCCTGCGGCAGAATAACAACACAGACTACGGGCGGCGTTACTATTTTGCCGCTTTGCAAGCGGCCGAAGGTTATCAGGTCAGAGTCCCTTTGTCGTCTTACGGCACTTACGCTCCTTTAATCCAATTACAGACCCAAATAGGCGAACATGGCATTTTTGCAGCCGATCCCGTAAAATATTACTTGCTGACCGAGAACGAAATGGGAGAAACTCAGTTATTTCCCGCTACCCAAAAGCATTTGGAACCCTATGTAAAAGCGTTTGCCGATATGGTACGGGATAAAACTTCTTTTGTCTTATTGGAAAGCCTGCCCAGGTATCGGGCATACAATGACCGTGGAGTGCTGAATTCTCTGCCCGGTGTTATCCTCACCGAATTTTTCTGGCAAGAGCGTAATACTTTACAGGGGAATCACGCCAACTTTACCACGCCGGAAGAATTGCTTTTTCCCACAGCGGTATTGGATACTTTGTATCTGCGGGTGCTATTTGCGCTGAAAGAGGAAAAAGTAGAGCAACTGATAGCGACATCTACTTGGGGAATTGTGGAAACGCTGACCTTTATAGAAAAACATTGGGAAACTATCTGTCACGACATAGAGCAGGGGGAAATCAGCTTTATCTTGAACGTTTCTGACAAATTGCTAAAACGAATGGAAGGGCATTTAGACGGTGATAAAGAGAGAGCCGCTCAGCTCCGTCGCGCCTTTAGCGCAGGCTTCGATGCCAAGTTGTTGTCCAGAGTTTGGCCGAACTTAAAGCGGATTGTGGCTTTCGGCGATGATTCTTTCCGCATTTATACGGACAGATTGCGGAAATATATCGGCGATATTCCTTTGGATAACGGTTATTTTATGGTATCGGCGGCTCTTGTGGGACAAGCAACGGAGGGAAGCAACAAGTATCGGCTGCTTGACGGGCATAATTTCTATGAATTTTTGCCGCCAGCGGCAGGTGAGACACCCCGCCTTTTAGCCACGGTGAAGGAGGGCGAGATTTACGAACTGATAGTTACCAATCAGGCCGGACTCTATCGCTATCGCACAGGCTATTTGATTCGTGCGGAGGAGAGGAGCGGCGGCAGCTTGATTTTCTCCCTGGCCGGTCGTCGCGGGCAATCGGCCAGGGTGGGGAGCGCAACCCTCAGCGAGTCTGATATTTACCTGGCCATAACCAGGACAGCCGACGAGCATGGGCTTGATGTGATGGATTTTGCCTTTTATGCAGATGAAGCGGGCCTGACCATTCTCCTGGAGCTGGCAAGTACAGCGGAATCGGGAGGGAATTTGAGCCATACCGAAGCGGATGTCATAGCCGCTTCCCTTGACACATTTTTGCATCAGGGTAATAACGACTATGCTGCCCACTGCAGGGTTTTATGGAGCGAGCCGCAAACACACATGCTCTACCGGGATTTGCGCCGCTACCGGGAGCAATCCGCACCGTACCAGATAGAGCCTACGCATTATTTGAATACGCCGGAGAAGATAAAGTTCTTCACGCACACTGTACGGTAGGGTTGACAAATTAACGAGGAGATAGGCATGGAGAAGATTGGGGCGATCAGCATAGAGAGCAGTTTTGCGGCACCGGAATTGAGGATTGCTCTAAGTGGGCAGCTGAAAGCAGACAACGCGCCGGAAACGGAGGCGAAAATAATGGCCCTGCTGACTGCAAACAGACCCTCTGCAGTTACGGTGGATGCCGCAGGATTGAAATATATCTCCAGCAGTGGTCTGCGGCTCCTGCTCATATTGAAAAAGAAATGTCCCGCTTTGCAGATGATAAACGTCTCTGGTGATGTAGATGAGATATTGCGTCAGACAGGGATTGACAAATTAGTGCCTTATAAGCGGGCACTGCGGGAGATTTCCGTAGAAGGCTGCCTCTGTATTGGACGGGGACAGAACGGCGAAGTATATCGTCTCGACCGGGATACGATAGTCAAGCTATACGCCCCCAATGCAATCACCGTCGATTCAGCAGAGCGTGAACGCCAAAAGGCGCAAGCTGCCTTCCTGCTGGGGGTTCCCACGGCAATTTCTTACGAGGTGGTAAGCTGCGGTGAAAGGCTGGGGCTGATCTTTGAACTGGTGGATGCCAAAAGCATCAGGGAGATAGTAATTGCCGATCCTTCCCGCCTGGAAGAACTCGTCCCCAAGTGGGCTGCCTTGGCGCGAAACCTTCACAGGCTCGCGCCAGCCCCGGACACTTTCCCGGAAATGTCTGGAATTTATCATAGCCGTATCGATGCGTTGGATGACCTGTTTACCACGCCAGAACTTGCGCTCCTCCACAATATGGTAGATTCTTTGCCCCCTGGCAATTCCTTTCTCCACGGAGATTTTCATCAGGGGAACGTCATGGTACAGGGTGACGAACTGCTGCTGATAGATATGGCCGACGCGGCGGTGGGACATCCCTTTTATGACATCATGGGTATCTATATGCTGGGCGTAAGGCTTGTGCAAAAACTCCCTCCTGCCATGTCAAAGGAAATCGGGGGCTGGGATGCGCCTACGGTGTATCGGGCTTGGGAAATCTTCCGTCAGCATTATTTTCAAGACAGCATTGACTTGAGGGATTTGGAGGATATGGCCACAGCTTACAGCGAACTGCGCTATTTGACCTTTTGGAAAATCTTTTCCCTGACGGACGAATTTCTCCGCAATGAGGTGCAGCGAATCAGAGAGGATTTCCTGCCCCAGGTGGAAGGTTATATCCAGCGGTTCAGAGGACTGTCGCAGCAGGAGATATGAATATGAATGAAACTCTTCTGAAAAGCACATACCGCCGCTTTATGGCAAAGATGATCCTCAACAACTTGATGGTTTTCCTCGGTTCCTTAGTGAATGGCATTGTCATTAGCCGTTTCCTGGGAACGGAAGCCATAGCAGCCTTTCAGTTGACCCTGCCCCTTGTCTTTGCGGTGATGGTGTTCAGCCAGATTATCTCTATTGGGGTCCAGAATAACTGCGCTAAAAGTTTGGGGGTTGGCAGGTCGCAGGATGCTTCGGCCTATTACTCCGTGGCGCTGGCGGCAATCTTGCCGTTGTCGCTTGCGGTGGGGGCGGGCTTATTTGGTTATGCTGAATCCATTGCTGTTTTGCTGGGTGGGAGCGGCGAGGTTGCCGCTCTGGCTGCTGCCTATTTGCGAGGAATTTCTCTGGGACTGCCCCTTTTGCTGTTGCTGCCCATGCAGTCAGCGGTTCTTTTCCTGACGGGGCAGGCGAAATGCGTTATGTGCGGCGTGGCGGTGCAAGCCGTAGCAAATATCGTCGGGGCACTTGTCAATGTGCTCTATTTGCACGGCGGTATGCTGGGCATGGGAATAGTGATGTCCTGCTGCTATTGGGCGGCTCTGTTGGTAATGCTCCGGGGAATCCGGCAGGGAAGGGATTGTGTCCGTTTTTTGTGGCGCGGCTTCTCGTGGCGGCAGTTGTGGCCGATACTGCGCATAGGTTTTCCATCGGCGACGGATCGTCTTTTCAAGACCATACAAATGTTTGTCATCAATCACGTTTTGCTTGTTATAGCGCCTTTGACGGCTATGGCATCTTTTGCCGTTCTCAACTCATTGAACAATATTTTCCTGCCCATAGCCGGTGGCATCAGCGCTACAACTCTCGCCATGTCCGGCGTGTTTTTCGGAGAGAAAGACAAGGATTCTCTGCGAGGATTGCTAAAAATTTCACTGGCTGAAAGTCTGCCCGTCACTCTCCTCACGGCTGGGATCACATATCTAGCCACGCCCATCCTTGTGGGTTTGTTTATGGCTGATGATGGCGAAGCCTTTGAGACAGCGGTCGTAGCCCTTAGAATTTATATTTGGTACTTGCCTCTTTTCGCCATAAACAACATATTCCAAAAATATTATTTAGGGGTCAATACGCTAAGCCTGACTTATTTGTCCTCCGCCCTGGAGAATCTGCTGTTCGTCTGTCTATTGGGGACAATTTTGGGTCTGATTTACGGCGAGACAGGGGTATGGATGGCCTTTGCTTTGGCGGAGATTTTGGCTCTTTTCGGCCTTGTTGTCATCATTGCCTTGCGAAAAAAGGCTATCCCCCGAACACTGGATGATTTTTTATGCCTGCCGGCAACGTTTCAGCACGGAAAAATGTTTACAGGATCAGCGACAAATATGGAAGAGGTTGGTCAGTTATCGGAGGCGGCACGATTGTTTTTGCTGAGCTGCGGCGCTCACAGGCGGGAAGCCATGCTGGTGGCCCTTTTCATCGAGGAAATGGGAAGAAATATCATTTGCTGGGGCTTTGGTGACGGCAGGAAGCATAGTATTGACGTTTTGGTGCGCAAAGATGAATCTTTGACTCTGCGTATTCGGGATGATTGCGCTCCCTTTGACCCTGTGGAGTGGCTGAAAATTCACCAAGGAGAGGATAAATTAAAAAATATCGGTATCCGAATGATTTGCAGCTTGGCTACAGAGGTGCGATATGCGCGAACTTTGGGGCTGAATTATTTATTTTTAAGTTTATGATGTGAGGTGTTGATAGGATGGCAAAGAGCATTTTATCGGTAGATGAGATTAAGAAAAGTGTGGCGCCAATATGCCGGCGGTACGGGATCCATCGCGCATATCTTTATGGATCTTACGCCCGCAGCGAAGCGACAGAAAACAGCGATTTGGATATACGCATTGAAAAAGGGAATCTGCGCGGAATTTTTGCTTTGTGCGGATTCCGGCGGGATATCGCTGACGCACTTCAGAAAAAGGTTGATGTTATCAGCCAACTGCCGGACAGAAAGGATTTTCGGGATACCATAACAAGAGAAGAGGTGCTGATCTATGAAGCATAGTAAGGATGCAATTTTGCTGGAGCATATCATACGGTCTTGTGATGATGTGAACATGGCATTAGAGGACTACGGTGGCAGCAGAGAGCGATTTGAGGAAAGCCCGGCGTTTCGTAACGCATGTGCTATGCCACTTGTCCAAATTGGGGAGGCTGTCAAGTACCTGTCGGAGGAAGCCTTGGCCGGAATGCCGGAGATACCATGGAGGAATGTTAAGGCTATGCGCGACTTTTTCTTTAGCGGGGGCCAGCATCTGAATGTGCAGGCACTGTGGGAAACTGCATTGGAAGATATTCCCATGTTGCGTAAGGTATGCCATGAATATATCAAAACGAGAATGAATCGGGAGGTAAATCCGTAAACGCGCGAAATATTTGAATCAATGGGAAAGAGGAAAGGAGGAGGAATATGAAAATCTCAAGAAAAGTGTTTAGTTTCTTTTGGGCCGCGCTTATGGCGTTCAGTTTCACCGCTTGCCTGTGTACTTTCGGGCACGGTTCAGCGGCAGAGGATGCAAAAGCACTGAGCGAAGCGCAAGAGGTGATGAGAGCGCAGTACGGCGAAAACAAAAGAATCACTGATGGCAACTATGACAAGTCCCTTGCGGTTAAGTGTGTGAACGGTACATTTGTCGGCAAAGAGAATGACGGCGTAATCGCCTACAAGGGCATTCCGTTTGTCGGCAGACAGCCGGTGGGGGAACTTCGCTGGAAAGCTCCTGTTGATGTCGTGCTCGATGATGGCGTGTATGAGGCGTATTACAACGGGAAAGCTCCTGTACAGGACGGAGGTTTATATGAACCTGCTTCCCTTTACGTTCAGGGTGAAGATTGCCTGTATTTGAATGTCTGGAAAGGGGCTGAAGCCTCTGCGAGGAAAAAGCCTGTAATGGTGTGGATACACGGCGGAGCTTATGAGATGGGCGGAACGGTTGACCCCTCGTATGAGCTGCGGGATTTCGTCAAGGAAAATCCTGATGTAATCGCTGTAAGTATCGAGTACAGGCTCGGCGTGTTCGGTTTCTTCCATTTGTCCCATCTTCCTGACGGCAAGGACTACCCGGATGCGCAGAACTTAGGCCTCATGGATCAGGTAATGGCATTGAAATGGGTACACGAGAACATTGCGAGCTTCGGCGGGGACCCTGAAAACGTAACTATCTTCGGTGAGTCCGCCGGCGGCGGCAGCGTCAGCCAGCTTCCATTGATCGAAGGTTCGCACAAGTATTTCAAGAGAGTCATTGCCCAGAGCGGCGGCATCGTTTTCACGAGGTCAACAGAGCAGGCTGTCGGGTGTACGAATGAATTGATGGAGATTCTTGGCTGCAAAACCGTCGCTGATCTCCAGAAAGTAGATGTCCGGAAGTTGGTGAAGGAAGCAACGGTACTCGGATTGCGCGTAATGCCGGAACGGGACGGAATTTATTTGCCCCTGGACCCCTATGAAGCGTATGCCAAGGGCGCGGCAAAGGATATAGATTTCATGCAGGGCTGCAACAAAGACGAAATGAACTACTTCATGGTCTCAAGTGGCGGAATAGAGCCTTTCATGGATTTTTACGGCAAACGCTGGGCTAAGAGCAGCACACAGCTTACGGACAAGGAGAAAGCGCTTGTTGAGAGCTTCTGCAAGGACATCAAGGGAGATCGTTACGAACCGCTTTGCAGGCTGT
>CAMVGU010000007.1 GCA_947167105.1 uncultured Selenomonas sp.
TATCTAAATTTTCGCTAGAAAAAATCGCTGAAGTTGGCAGGCTTCATGGGGTTCTATGATGGCTTGGAGATTCGAGAACTCACCACAGGACTTAAGCATACCGAGAAGGTAGTTATATGACTTATCAAATGAAGATTGCTGAAGAAAGGGACGAGGCCAGGGCAGAGGGCAAGGCAGAGGGCTTGAATGAAGGCATTCTTTCTTTGATTGCCTCTTTCAAGGAATTATCCATAGGACAGCAGCAGGCCGTAGAGCAGCTGATGAAACGTTTTTCTCTTACTCACGATGAGGCTGTGGCTACAGTGCAATCCAACTGGTGATTGTGCTGTCTTCTGCTTGTAGCGTGCTGCAGGGAAATTGAAGAATTCAAAATCAGATGGTTGGGGGTAGGACTTCTTGGGTGAGAAAGACGCAACGGAAAAGACGTTGGAAAGCTACGCCGACGTTTTCGCGGACATTGTGAACGTGTTGCTTTTTGAGGGACAGCCCCTCATAGTCCCGGAAGACTTGCGGGACGCCCTGCCTCGCTCCGTCTACAAAGCCGATGGCAAACTTCACGAACAGGAACGAGACACAGCAAAATTCTGGCTGTCGGGGCAGATACGCATTGCTCTCCTTGGCTTGGAGAACCAGACGGAGATCGAGGAGGACATGGCACTGCGGGTCATAAGCTATGATGGTGCGGCCTATCGTGACCAGATGAACCGCGATCAGAAGGGGAAAACAAAGGAGCGTTATCCTGTGGTGACACTTGTCCTGTATTTCGGCTATCAAAAGCACTGGGACAAGCCACTGAGCCTCAAAGAACGCCTCGACATCCCAAAAGAATTGGAGCCCTATGTCAATGACTACCGTGTGAATCTCTTTGAGATTGCCTGGTTGCCGGATGAAACGATAGCAAAGTTTCGGAGCGACTTCCGCTTTGTAGCGGACTATTTCAGCCAGAGGAGGAAAAATCGGCAGTATAAAGCACCGGAAGGGGAACTGAGGCATGTAAAAGAGGTGCTGGAACTGCTTTCGGCTGTCACACAGGACACTCGTTTTATGGATGCGTACAATAAGCGGATAGAAGAAGGGAGAGCGGTGAATATGGAAGCATGGATAGATGAGGCTGAGAGTCGGGGGCGTGAGGAAGGCAAAAGCGAGATGGTGCTAGAGATGCTGCGGGAGAAACAACCATTAGACCTGATTGCCAAAGTATCTAAGTTTTCTCCTGAGAAAATCGCTGAAGTTGGCAGGCTTCATGGTGTTTTAGCAAGCGATTGCTGGAAACGATCCTGAATGTCAAAATCCGAAAGACAAGTGAACAATTTGCAGAATACCAATCTTCTTGCGAAATCTTGAACAATGGCGTTATAATTAAGGAAACGCTGATTAATTCCTCTTTGCCCTTGCCGAGTCTTTTTCCGCCATGCTGCGTCAGATGCCGTTCGACGTAGCTCTGCTACGACTTCACGGCATCTTCCTTGCCTGACGAAAAAATCCTTCGACAAAGACAAAAACTCATTTAATCATCGTTTCCTTAAAACAGCAGCAGGTTCTGAAGGAGATGATGCCATGAAGAAAGATATTCGTTTGCTGGGACTGGATTTTGACGGTACGATTCTGGACAGCCAAAAGGAATTCCCGCCGGAGACTGTGCAAGCTATCCGGGAGCTGGAGGCGCGGGGGGTGGCGGTTTCCACGTCCACCGGGCGCGGGCTGGCGGAGCTTAGGGATTATGATGAAGAAGTCCGGGCTTTCCATTACGGTATTCTGGCCAGCGGCGGCCTGGTCTATGATTTCCGCAAGCAGGAAATCATCTATAAGCATTGCCTGGATCTGGAGCTGGCCCTGGCGGTTATCGAGGCAGGCCGGGCGGAGCAGGCCATGGTGCATGTGCTGACCATTCATGGCTCCGGGGTGCTTCAGGATGATTTGGCCGATATGGGGCAGTTCCAGATGGGCATTTATCAGCCCATGTTCGAGCGCGTGGCCCTGCCGGTTACGGACGTTGCCGACTTTGCCCGGGAGCATGCCGCGGAGATCAATAAGGTCAATCTCTACCATCGCAGCCCGGAGTCCCGCGAGCGCACCCGTGAGCGTCTGGCGGGTCTGGATATGGCTGCGGAGGATGCGGAGACTACCTCTCTGGAATACGCCCCCAAGGGGATTTCCAAGGCTCATGGCCTGCGTGTTCTGTGCCAGCATCTGGGGGTAGATATCGCCAAATCCGCCGTGATCGGGGACGGCCCCAATGATATGGAGATCTTGCAGGCGGCGGGATTTTCCATTGCCATGGGCAATGCGGCGCCGGAGATCCAGGCCTTGGCAGATGCCGTGACCCTGGACAATGACCATAATGGGGTAGTGGCTGCCATAAATAAGTATTTTCTGTGAATGCGCGTGAGAAATCCCCGCCGAACATTTCGACGGGGATTCTTTATGCTTCGTAATGATGCTCCAGCAACAGCTGGCGGCAGGCGGCCTGCTCATCCTTGTCCAGGTGGCTGGCTGCCCAGACCAGCACGGAGATATCCTGCTGGTAATGGGTCGTGCCGGCCGTGAGGGGCCACTGCCCGCTCAGCATCTGGCGGGCGGCCCTGCTGCGTGCCTGGTTCAGCAGTTTCTGCACGGTGGTGGGGCTCATCTGGTATTCCCGGGCCAGCTTTTTGATGGACATGTTTTCGTAGAGGTGCCGGATAAAGATTTCCGTGCCTTCGTTGGCCAGGGAATACTTGGGTGGGCGTCCGGCGGGAACCCTCTGCCGGGGGAACAGCGGTGCCATCAGGGCTGACAGGGATTCCATGGCCTCTTCCGAAAGGGAGGTCTGGCGGTAGGCTTCCTCGCTGCCTGGCATGAGGGTGTCCTCGATGAGTACGAACTGCCCGGCGCTGGCCAGCAGGATAAGCAGGCGCGTATGCTCCGGGTCAGTCCCCATGCTTTCCCTGGAGAGCAGCCAGGCTTCGCCGCCGGTCAGGTAAAGCATGGTGGAGAGCTGGGGCCGCAGATTGGCGTCGATGTCCTCCGGTTTTATTTTCAGTTCGGGGCGCTCCTTGAGCTGGAACATATGGTACACTTCCTCGCTATCAAAAAGCCTCGCTGGTTGCAGGAATCAGCGGGGCTTTTGTCGAATTCAAGCCAAATGGACAGGTGGTTACTCACTTGCGGTATTGACTTCCTGCAGGCCGCACAGGGCACCGGCGAAGGCGGCGGCCATGATCTGGGCGTTGCGCCGCTTCAGTTTCCTGATGGCGGCCAGTCGGTTGGCAAAGCTTTCTCCACGCTTGAGCAGGCTGAGGTAGATGGCCAGGCTGAGATCCCCCCGGAGGGAGGGGTCGGACTCGAAGGAGACCAGGAGCTTGCCCCGTTGCTTGGGCTTTTCGGCGGCAATCATGCCGTTGGAGACAGCCTGCACTATGTCATCCTTGACCAGGTCGGCGGTCTGCCAGGCTTTGAAGCAGGCTTTCTTCACCTGCAGGCCGTCCCGCACCATAAAGAAGATGATCAGGGAGCAGACGGCAAGCACGCTGGGGTCGGCAGAGCTGCGGTGCAGGCAGAAGTCATAGAGCTCTGCCGGGTCGTCGCTTGTCCGCAGGCCAAGCTCGATGGTCTGGGCAATGTCCTCGTAGCCTTTTTGGAAGAACATTCCCGCTGCCACCATGCAGCCCCTGGCCCGTTCCATGGTCTGTGCATCCATTTATACCACTCCTGTTTTATGTTTATGAGGTCATTTATTTGATTATAACGCCATTGTTCAAGATTTCGCAAGGCGAAATCACACAGATTAGCGTTTCAACAGGCGAAGCTTGTTATAACGCCATTGTTCAAGATTTCGCAAGGCGAAATCACACAGATTAGCGTTTCGACGGCAAAGCCGTCCTAACGCCATTGTTCAAGATTTCGCAAGGCGAAATCGTTTCTAATAACGAGGGAGGCATTGAAAATGAAAAAGAACCTGCTAAAAGTCCTGGCCCTGGCCGGTGCGCTGTTCCTGCTGGCGCCGGCAGTCCCTGCAGCAGCGGCGGATTCGCAGCCGGAGCAGCCTGCGCCCCGGCAGGAGAAGCAGAAGCAGGACACGGAAAAGCCCAAAAAAGTCAAGGCCGTGCTGCCGAAGCACAAGCATACGGCGGGGTGCGAGAAGACCCAGGCGGAGCCGGTGCTTTTGGTCTGCATCCTGGATCGCTCCGGCTCCATGCACAGTCTGGCTGCCGATACCATCGGCGGCTACAATTCCTTCCTGGCAAAGCAAAAGGCAGAGGAGGGCAAGGCCGAGCTTACCACGGTGCTGTTTGATGACCAGTATGAAGTCCTGCTGGAGCGCAAGCCCCTGGCAGAGGCCCCTGAGCTGACGGCGCGGGAATATTTCGCGCGGGGCACGACGGCTCTGCTTGACGCGGTGGGCAAGACCATTATGACTACCGCAGGCAGCATGGAGAAGGAGGGCATTTGCCCCCAGCGCCGCAAGGTGCTGTTCATGATTATGACGGATGGCCTGGAAAATGCCAGCCGGGAGTACAAGCGCGAGAAGGTCAGGGACATGATCACCGAGGCCCAGGAGAAATACGGCTGGCAGTTCATCTTTATGGGCGCCAATATCGACTCCTTCGCAGAGGCACAGTCCCTGGGCATTGACAGAAAGAACGCCATGAACTACGAAGCCAGCGGCGAGGGTGTGCAGGCTTCCTTCCAGCAGATGGACAGGGCCGCCACCGCAGCCAGGAGAAATTAAGGAAACGGGAGGCAGGAATTTTGTCTGTAGAGATCGGCATGAAATATGAATCCAGGGAACTGGTGACGACGGAAAAAACTGCAAAGGCCATGGGCAGCGGCTCCCTGCCGGTGTACGCCACCCCCGCCATGTCCTGCCTGATGGAGAAGGCAGCGGCGCAGCTTCTGGAGGCCCAGGCAGAGCCGGGCTGGACCAGCGTGGGCGGCGCCATCTCCATTCGCCATGAGGCCCCCACCCCTGTAGGCGCTGCTGTCCGGGCCGAGGCTGAGGTGACGGCGGCGGAGGGGCGCCGGGTGGAGTTTAAGGTGGCGGCCTTTGATGAGGCCGGGCAGATCGGACGGGGCACCCACACCCGCTTTATGGTACAGGCAGAGCCTTTCCTGGCCAAAGCCGGGGAGCGGCGGGATGGGGGAAAGTGAAAAGGGTTCTTCCCTGTCATTGAAACGCGCCGATTGGGCGCTGCTTTCCATCCTGCTGGCCCTGTCCTTTTTGCCCCTGGCCTTTCCGGGGCAGCAGGGGGCCTGCTATGCGGATATCACCTTGAAGGGCGAGCTTTACCGCCGGGTGCTGCTGACAGGGCACCGGGGCACGGAGCGCTTTGAGGTGGAGACAGAGGCGGGCAGGAATGTAATCGAGGTACGGGGGGAGAGCATTGCCGTGGTTGAGGCGGACTGTCCGGACAAGATTTGCGTGGGGTCAGGGGGGCTTTCCAGGCCCGGCGAGACTGCGGCCTGCCTGCCCCATGGCCTGCTGCTGGAAGTGAAGGGGGGCAGCTCCCCCGCACAGGATGATGTGCTGATGGCTCATTGATGGTATGATAGAGGTGGGGCTTTGTTTAGGGAAGAAATGCTCGCGGCAGCCACGGCCTATGGGCTGGAGCTGACAGGGCAGCAACTGGAGCGCTTCGTGCGCTATGAGGAACTGCTGCTGGAGTGGAATGAAAAGATGAACCTCACGGCCATTACGGAGCCGGGGGAGATTGCCGTCAAGCATATGGTAGATTCCCTGTCCGCCTGGGACGGGGAGCTGATAAAGCCGGGCACGCGCTTGCTGGATGTGGGCACGGGGGCGGGCTTTCCCGGCCTGCCCCTGGCGATTTTCGTGCCTGGGCTCAGGCTGACGCTGATGGATTCCCTGGCCAAGCGGGTGGGCTTCCTGGAAGCCGTGGTGAGGGAACTGGGGCTTGAGGATGTCACCTGTGTCCACGCACGGGCGGAGGATGCGGCCCGCAGGCAGGAGTACCGGGAGCAGTATGACCTGGCAGTCTCCCGGGCCGTTGCCCGCCTGCCGGTACTGGCGGAATTCGCCCTGCCCTTCGTGAGAACAGGGGGCTTTTTCCTGGCCCTGAAAGGTGCGGCCTGGCAGGAAGAAATGGCAGAGGCCGGGCGGGCTGTGAGCCTCCTGGGGGGCGGGCAGATGCAGGCGCGCCAGGTGCATTTGCCGGGGCTTGCAGACAGGCGGGCCATCATCACCATACCCAAGGTGAAGCCCACGCCGAAGTCCTACCCCAGAAAGGCAGGGACGCCTGCCAAAAAGCCCTTGGGCTAACATAAATTTGACAGAGGAAAGGAAGCGCGCCCATGAAACTCAAGTCCTACTTGCTTGATGATGTGGAAGATGAGGATGAACTCCGTGCCTGCCTGGAGGCGATGCAGGAGGAAGTGCCTGATCCTTTGCTGGTGACTGTCTACGGCGTGGCGCTGGCTAAGGTTGAGGCTGCCTTTATTGCGCGCAAGATCAAGAAAATCTTTCCTGATGTGCATGTCATAGCCGGCTGCGTGGATGCCGTTATCAGCGGCGGGCGGGGCAACTCCAGGGGGGTCAGCCTGACCTTTATCTCCTTTGAGCATACGGAGCTGAAGCTGCTGGTCCAGCATGAAGGGCAGTCCAGGGAAGCCTACGGGGAAGAACTGCGGGCGGGTCTGGCGGCCCTTCCCGATCTGGTCTGCGTGATGGTGCTCTGGGGCGGGCAGATGAATGCCCTGCCTGCCGTCATATCCGAATTCAAGCAGCCCTTTTTCGGTGGCCTGCTCTACGACATCACGGCCAGCAAGCACGGCTTTATCTATGCCGACGGGGAGATCATAGAGAGCGGCGCGGTCTGCGTGGCTTTCTGCAGCACGGAGATGGAGGTCATGCTCAAGGTCTGCTCCAGTTGGCAGCCCATCGGCCCCAGCCTGCGGGTCACGGCTATTGATGGGCCTTATGTGGTCAAGGAGCTGGACGGGATGCCCTTTGACCAGGTCTATGATTATTACATTGGCAATGTGGCGGGGGAGAGCTTTATGGACAAGTCCCTGTCCTTCCCCATCATCCTGCACAGGAACGGGCGGCATATTGCCAGGCAGCTCCTGGTATGCCGTAAGGATGGCGCGGCGGAGTTCGGGGCGGACTTTGAGCTGGGGGATGTGGTGCAGTTCGGCTATGGCGACCCGGCCAGGGTCATTTACGATACCCAGCGGAAGGAGAAGGAGATCAGCACCTTCCGTCCCCAGGCCCTGTTCCTCTTTGACTGCCTGAGCCGCTGGCTGCTGATGGAAGGGCAGATGGAGCATGAGCTGAAAAACTGCCGCCAGATAGCGCCTTCCTTCGGCTTTTACAGCTACGGTGAGCTGATAGGCGCGGAAGGGGATTTCTCCCTGCTGAATATGTCCCTGGTTCTGGTGGGCATGCGGGAGGGGAGCGGCGCGAATCTGCCCCAGGTGGAGCTGAATCTGGATGAGGTCATCTTCGCCCGCCATCAGCAGTTCCTGGCCCATCTGGTGCATCTGGTGCAGGTGACTACTGCGGCCTTGGAGCTGAAGAACGATCAGCTGGGCTATCAGGCCCGGACAGATGCCCTCACCGGCCTTTCTAACCGGGGAGCCATCGAGGCGGCCATCAAGGGCGCCCTGGAGGGAGGCAGAGACTTTGCAGTCATTATGCTGGATGTGGATAACTTCAAGGGCATCAATGACAATCTGGGCCATGATGTGGGGGATGAATCCCTGAAGACCCTGGCAGGGGCCATCCGCGACCAGATCCGTGCCGGGGATATTGCGGGGCGCTGGGGCGGCGACGAGTTCCTGGTGCTGCTGCCTGGGCAGGATATCCGCGGCGCCACGAAAGCGGCGGAGCGCATACGGCAGGTGGTGCGGGGCTATGCGCTGCCGGACGGCAGCCACTTCACCCTCAGCATCGGCATTACGGCCTATGCTCTGGGAGATGATGAGCTGTCCCTGTTCCGCCGGGTGGACAAGGCCCTGTACGCAGCCAAGTCCCAGGAGGGCAAGGATGCCATTGTCGTGCGCTAAGAGGTATACACGGCCAAAAATCCCGTTGCCGACTGGATAGGCAACGGGATTTTTGCTGTGTGCTGTCAGGATGTGGCACCCTTGCTGCTTTGGAATTCCTCCAGAATCTTTCGCTTGGCAATCTTGCCCGTGGCGGTGCGGGGCAGATGAGCCACCTCATGGAATTCACGGGGAATCTTGAACAGAGCCAGGTTGGCCTGCAGGAATTTTTTCAGCTCGCGGATGTTGACGCTGGCGCCCTCGTGCAGGGAGTAGAAGCAGGCACCTGCCTGGCCCCGCAGCTTGTCCTCGATGCCCACCACGGCCACCTCGGCGATGCCTGGGAACTGGTAGATAAGCTCTTCCACCTCACGGGGGTAGATATTCTCACCCATGGAGATAATCATGTCCTTGATGCGATCCACGATGTAGATGTAGCCGTCCTCATCCACCCGGGCTACATCCGCCGTGTGGAACCAGCCCCCCCGGAGTGCTTCCAGTGAGGCTTCCGGCAGGTTCCAGTAACCGAGCATGACATTCTCCCCCCGGACGATTAGCTCGCCCGGCTCGCCCTGGGGCACATCATGGCCTTCGGGGTCCACGATGCGGAAGTCCATCACGGCGGGGCCGGCGGAGCCTACCTTGCTCTTGCCCGGCGGATTCATCGTGACCACCGGGGAAGTCTCCGAAAGGCCGTAGCCTTCGCAGATTTCCAGGCCGAATTTCGCGATGAAGTCATCGGCAATCTTTTGCGGCAGGGTGGTGCCGCCGGAAACTACTAGGCGCAGGCTCTGCATATCCTCCTTGGTTGCCAGCTTCGTGAGCAGGGAGCAGATGGAGGGCACCACGTAGATGTCCGTGACCTTTTCCTCGCGGATGGTCCTGATGGTCTCTTTCGGCGTGAAGGAGTCCAGGACAGTGACGGTGGCACCTGCGTGCAGGGAGTTCAGCACGGCGCAGGTCCAGCCGAAGGCGTGGTACATGGGCAGAACGCAGAGCACGTTGTGCTCCGCCCTGCAGCCCATGCGTGCCATCTGCTCGCAGTTGGCAACCAGGTTGCGATGGGAGAGCACCGCCCCCTTCGGATTGCCCGTAGTGCCGGAGGTGTAGAGCAGCGCCACCGGTGCATGCTCGTCCAGATGGGCGGGGAAGCCCGGTGCCTTTTCCAGGCCGTTCTTCTTTGTCGTGATGTTCTTCAGCTCCACCTGGGTGAGACGGATATCGCAGCGCAGTTGCGCCATCGCGTCCACCAGGTTCAAGAGCTCGTAGGTCAGCAGGAAACGGGAGCCGGCATCCTTGATGATGTAGGCAATCTCGCGGTTGGAGAGCTGGAAGTTGATGGGGATGACGATGGCGCCCAGGCTGGCAATGGCCATGTAGGCGCAGACGAACTCCGCACTGTTGCGGGAAAAGAGGCAGACACGATCCCCCGGCTTTACGCCCAGGGCATACAGGCGGTCGCGGCAGTTCCTGACGGACTCCTGCAATTCCTTATAGGTCAGGCGCCTGTTGCCGTCGATGAGGGCGAGAGCTTCGTCTGCCCCCTGGTTTATCAGTTCATGTAACAGCATATTGCACGTCCTTTTCTAGCTTGCATTCAATAATCCCACTATGGATTTTATAATGGGTCGGCTGCAATGTCAAAGCATTTTAATCCTGATGCCCTATCCATTTCCTGAAAGCCTCGGGGCTGGAATTGATGATAAGCTCCTCCGGGAAACCATGCTGCTGCACCAGCTCCAAGGCCGAGTCATGGCGGCCCACGTCGAACTCGATATGGGCATCGCTGCCCAGGATGACCATGGTGCCCTCGGCACGGGCGGCAGCCATCAGCTCTCCTGCCAGCTCCCGTGAGCCCTGGCGGGAGCCTCCCGGTACATAGGAGGAATTATTAAGCTCCAGCAGCACATGCTGCTCCCTGGCGGCGCGGGCAAGAGCCCTGAAATCCACCGGGTATTTCGGATTATCCGGGTGGCCGATGATCTTGACCTTGGGATTTTTCATGGCTCCCAGCAGGGCAGCGGTATTCTGCTCGCAGGTGCCTGCCTTGATGCAGGGGTCATGGAGGCTGGCGATGGCGTAATCCATCCGCTCCAGGAAATCCCCCCGCAAATCGGTGCTGCCTGCATAATCAATAATGTCAAGCTCCACCCCCATAACCAGGTCGATGCCGTAGCCCAGGTCGGCCTCCCTGGGGATGACCTTGAAATTACAGAAATAGAACTCGCCGAAGGTATCGGGCAGCTTCGGCCCGTGGTCGGCTATGCCTAAGAGTTTCAGGCCCTTGGCTTTAGCAGCCATGGCCATCTCCCGCAGGCTGCTGTAAGCATGGCCGCTGGCCAGTGTATGGGTATGTACGTCCAGAAGATCTTTCATATGGATGGTCATTTCCTTTCTGTATCTTCAATAACCATGACATTATATGATAATATACTGAAAATTATCTAAAGAAGACTGAAAGCAGGAATATTTCGCCTGGGTGTTGAATATGGTGAAGAGAGAACAGAGAAAAGCCTTCCCCTCCGGGGAAGGTGGCAGCCGAAGGCTGACGGATGAGGTGGATTGTAAATGCTGGAGGAAGTGAAGTTACTGTATGACAAGGGGCAGTTTGCAAAGTGCCGCCGAATATTTGGCTCGCGCCTATGAAATCCCCGCCAGCCTGCCGCTACTTCCTCTGCCGGATGAATCCTTTGCCGGGAGGTGGCAGGAGGCACGGGGCAGGGAAGCGGCGGATTTTTTGGCCGATGAGCTGAAGCTGCCGGCCTATGACTTTGTGTGGCGGGAGAGGGAGAGCCTTGGGATTTCCTTTGCCCCTACCCTGGGAGGCAGGCTGCCGGTGGTTGCCACGGGCTGCCACGAGGACTTTCGTGCCATGGAGGCGGTATTAAACGGACGGGAGGAGATAAGGGAGCTGCCCCTGACCGTCAACGCCTTCGCCATTGAGGCACGGGCAGCGCCTATTTACCGCCACCGGGTACTGCTGCTGAACCACGCCCCCTACAGCAATATCCCCGCAGCCAGTCTGGGACTCAGCGAGGAAGCTTGGCTGGAGCGCTCCCACAGGCTCAGGCTGCGGCATGAATGTGCCCACTATGAGACCCTGCGTCTGCTCTCCGGCATGAAAAACCATGCCCTGGATGAGATACTTGCCGATGCTCTGGGGCAAATCGCCGCTTTCGGGGATTTTGATGCCGACAGGCAGCGCTTGTTCTTCGGCTTGCAGAAGGGGCAGGCTGTTTGTACCGGGCGGCTCTCCTTCTATTGCCAAAAAGTCAGGCCGGAAGAACGTCCCGTGATTTATCGGGCAGTTGACAAGGCCCTTGATAGTGTGAGCGGGGAGCTGAAGGAACTGATTTCCGGGGGCAAGGGTGAGGCGGAGCTGCTTATGTTCCTGGCAGGCAGAAGTATTGCCGACAGAGCAGGCCCGACTGAATGAAGGAAAGCATAGGATAATTTTTTTAATCAGAAAGGATGATAAACATGCTTAACATGAAATCTGGCATCAAAAGGAAAATTATGGCGGCTTCCATTGCGGGGCTGGTATCACTAAGCGCTGGGCTTGGCGCTTCCCAGGCTGATGCCGCCAAGGCGGATCGGGAGTGTGTGGCTCAGGTTGCACTCCTGCAATCCCTGGCCCAGGGGTATTTCGGCGGCACGATTACAGCGGGAGAGCTTCGCACCCTTGGCGATACGGGAATCGGAACCTTCGAGGGTCTGAACGGAGAGATGATTGTGCTGGATGGCACGGTTTACCAGGCTCTGGGAGACGGGCGCGTGGTCGTTTGCCCCGATAAGACGATTATCCCCTTTTCCAACGTGACGTTCTTTGACAAGGATATTGCCCTTAAGCTGAATGACATAAAGGACAAAGCGGCCTTGGAGAAGACGCTGAACGAGGTCGTCCGGGAACACGGGGCCAACAGTTTTTACATGGTGAAGCTTCCCGCCGAATTTTCCTCCATCCTGTTCCGCAGCGAATACGGCAGCCAAAGGCCGTACCCCACCCTGGTGGAGGCTTTGAAGGATAAACAGACGGAGTTTACCGAGAAGAATATCAAAGGCACTATAGTAGGGCTCTATTGCCCAAGTTACATGGGTGAGCTGAATTCCGTGGGCTGGCATTTCCATTTCATATCGGATGATAAGAAAAAGGGCGGGCATGTTCTGGAGCTTTCCCTGAAAAATGCCACGGTCTACCTTGACCAGACAGACAGGTTCGCCATGCTCCTGCATGAGGACAAGGAGTTCCACGAGCTCAATCTTGCCAAGGATATGCGGGCCGATATCCAGAGCGCGGAGCAGGATACCAAGGGCAAGCTTGCCAGTAAATAAAATTTCCTGAAAAGGCATAGAAAATGGGCAGATGCGTCGCAATCTGCCCATTTTTTACTCATTGATGATTTGGCGTCTACGATATTAAGACTAAGTGCCAGCTCACGAACAAGCTGGAAATACATTTCCTTGAGCTTCTGAAGTTCAAGGGCAAGAACGTGAAGGACGTGAATCGCATGGAAAAATGGGCGGCCTATTTCTCTTCCAGTACCACGGATGAGGAGTTGAAAGAGATAGCCGAGAGCGAGACCGCTATTCGTGAAGCGATGGAGGTGGAGGACATGTTCACCAAGGACGAAGTGACCAAAAGAGCCTATGAGAAGGCGGAGAAGTTCCACCGTGACCAGGCGGCACAGATTAGCTATGCTCATTTAAGTGAACGCTTGGACAACATCAAAAATATCATGAAGAATCTCCAGCTGCCAGCAGAAAAGGCAATGGAAGCGCTGGGCATACCGGCGGCTGATTTCCACAAGTATCGTAGCCAACTCTGAGAAAACCAGTCGTGAAGCATTGGAGGCAGCGGACGTGTTCACCAAGGACGAAGTGGCCAAAATCAGGGGTATGGACTTTGACATTTAATCATCGTTTCCTTAAGATTTCCTCAATGGGGCGAATTGCGGAAAGAAAAATGTCTATGAGTGCCATGTGATTGACTTTATAATGGGAGTAATAAGTATATTCATACCTACAAAGAGGGTGAAACTCACATGGCAGACAAGATAAGCAAGCGTTGCTGCAGGATTATGGAAATGCTCCTGGAGTCTCCGGCGGGCCTGCGGGGGGAGGATATTGCCAAGCGGCTGGAGGTGTCTTCCCGCACCGTGCGCTCGGATATACGCAAGCTACAGGAGGTGCTGTCTTCATATAAAAGCGAGATCGTGGCCACCCCCAACCGCGGCTATCGGCTGGAGAACAGGGACGGCCATGAGGTGCTGATGGCCTTGATGTGCTTTGCGCCGGCCAAGACCAACCTGGACAGCAGGAACGAGAACAGGCGCTACCTCATGTCCCGCTTCCTGGATGCGGCTCTTTGCGATCGCAGCCTGACCCAGCTTGAATTGGCGGATGAAATGTACATGAGCCTGTCCAGTGTCAAGTCCTATCTTTCTGATTTTCGGGCGATAGTTTTAGAATATTCCCTTGATATAGTCCAGTACAAAAATGAGGGCCTGCGGCTCCAGGGGGAGGAGGCAGCCCTGCGGCGGCTGATAGTGGATCACATCCGGGAAACCGGGGATGAGAAAATGGGGGCATGTATTTACTCCCAGCTCTCCCGGAAGGAAATCAACAGCCTGATTTCCCAGGTAATGGAGGAGTGCAATCTCCAGCTGACAGATGTGGCACGGGAAAGCCTGTGCCTGAAGCTGGCCCTGTCCCTGCACCGCTCTGCCGGGGGACATTTTGATGTCTGCCCCGCCAGCATGGCCCACAAGATGGCAGGCAGCTTTGAGTTCAGCATAGCCAAGGAGCTGGCCAATAAAATCTTCACCAGCAAGGGCATAGATGTTGCCTATAATGAAGTCTTCTATATCACCCAATGCCTGATGACCAGCAAGAAGCTGGTGCCGCCCCCGGAGGATAACTCCCGGGAGGAGCCTCTGGTGCGGCTGGTGGATGAGATACTGCGGGTGGTGAAGGTCAATTTCGGGCTGGATTTCATGGAGGATCTGTACCTCAGGGAAGGCTTGACCCTGCATCTGCGCATTGCCATTGCCCAGGTGAATTTCCGGGTGGGCATACGCAATGTCCTGCTGGACTCCATCAAGAAGGATTACCCTCTGGCCTTCCGCCTGGGAGTCCTGGCGGCGAAGGTGGTGTGGGAGCGGGAGCAGGTACACTTCAATGAAAGCGAAATCGGCTACCTGGCCCTCCACTTCGGCGCAGCCATGAGCCGCAACAATATAGAAGAAAAAGATGTGGTGAAAAACGTCCTGATTGTCTGCTCGGCAGGGCTGGGTGTCTCCATCCTGCTGAATGCCAAGGTCAAGGAGCATTTCCGCCATCGCCTGCACGTCCTGCGGGTGCTGCCGGCCTATGAGCTTACGGAGGAGGTTATCTCCCAGGCTGACTATGTGCTCTCCACCATACCGCTGCCGGAGCTGGATGACAGCAAAGTGATTCATGTCAATCACATGCTGAGACAGGAGGATATCGAAAAAATAGAGCAGGTGATTTTCCATCAGCCTGTGCTCAGCAGTGAGCTGGTAAAGAGTTTCTTCGATGAACGGGCTTTTTTCTTGGATAAGGATTTCAGGACCCGGGAGGAATGCCTGGAGTTTCTCACGGAGCAGGCTATCTCTCTGGGCTTTATGAGCCGTGATTCCAAGGCTTCCGTCTTTGAGCGGGAGAAACTTTCTCCCACCTCCATCGGTGACATGGCCGCCATTCCCCATTCCCTGGATGCCAATGCTGCCGTATCCAATATTTCCGTGCTGGTGCTGAAGCAGCCGATTCCCTGGGGGGACCTGCCGGTGCAGATTGTCTTTTTGCTGAATATCGAGCATGGCAAGTCCGCTCTGTGGGAAGAATTGTTCCTGAAGCTTTACGACTACATCAAGAAGCGGCACGGACTCGCTTCTATTCTGAAGAACCGCTCTTTTCCGCATTTCCTGGAAGAATTTGCAGGGCCGGAATGATTTTCCGCAATTGCGGAAAGGTTAGAGAACATTTAGTGAAAAATAATAGGCAGGAGAGAATCGCTTCCGCATTTCGCGGAAGCGATTCCGTCTATGAGCAAAGGCTAATAAAGGATATAATTCAATCATCAACAAGAACAAAACAAGCAAGGGTGTGAAAAGATGAGTATTACATTGAATCAGGATTTGATCCTCCTGGATGTGGAGGCAGGAAGCCAGTATGAGCTTCTGAGCATTGCGGCAGATAATCTGCATAAGCAGGGATTTGTGAAGGACAGCTACAGGGAGGCAGTGATTGCCAGGGAAAAGGTTTTTGCCACAGGGCTGCCCACCATGAATGGTGGGGGCGTGGCCATTCCCCACACGGACATCGAGCATGTGGAGCAGGCAGCTATCAGCTTCTGCACGCTGAAAAGTCCCGTGGAATTCGTGGTGATGGGGGATGAAAACAGCAGGGTTTCCGTAAGCATGATTTTCATGCTGGCTCTCAAGGAGGCCCACTCCCAGATTGAGATGCTGCAGGAGCTCATGGGGATTCTGCAGGACGAGGAAGCCCTGGAATATCTCAAAGGAGAGACTGATAAGGAAAGTATATGCCGTTTCCTGCAGGGACGCCTGCCGGACGTTGCATAGAGTAGGTTAAGGAATTTATTTACATCAAGAAGGAGAGAGTATCATGGCAGCAGGAAAGAAAGTTGTATTGGTGGCATGCGGCACGGGGATTGCAACCTCCACTGTGGTGAACAAGGCTGTGGAGAAAATTGCCAAGGAGAACAACCTGCAGGTGGAGATCATCCAGTGCAAGATGATGGAGGTGCCGGGCTATGCAGACAGGGCAAGCCTTTTGGTAACCACCACCGTGGTGGACAAGGACAAGTATTCCTTCCCCATTGTCAATGGCCGCCCCTTCCTCACCGGTGTGGGGAAGGCCAAGGCAGAGCAGGAAATCAGGGATTATCTGGCAAACTAAGATTTTTTAGCAGGCGTCCGGCAGCACGGGAGTGCTTCCTGTGCTGTCAGGGGTGCCGGGGGAAAAAAAGAGAGGAGAGAAAAGGAAAATGGAAAATGCAACTCAGCTGGTTCAGGCCTTTCTGGCCCTGGGGCCTACTGTGATTCTTCCGGTATTTATCTTTATCATCGGTCTTGGCTTCGGCTGCGGCGTAGGGACAGCTTTCCGTTCCGGTCTGACCATCGGCGTGGGTTTTGTGGGAATCGGCTTGGTAGTAGGCCTGCTGGTGGATAATCTTGGTCCTGCGGCACAGGCCATGGTAGCAAACTTCGGCATACAGCTCAATATGATCGATGTGGGCTGGCCCGGCTCCGCCAGTATTTCCTGGGCTTCGCCCATCGCGGCCATCATACTGCCCGTAGGGCTGCTGGTGAATGTGGTCATGCTGATGACCAAGACCACGAAGACCATGGATGTGGATATCTGGAACTACTGGCATTTCACCTTCTGCGGGGCCTGCGTCTATGCTCTTTCCCAGAGCTTTGCCTTGGCCATTGTTGCTGCAGTGCTCTTTGAAATCGTGACCTTGAAGATTGCTGACTGGACTGCTCCTTACATGGAGAAGTATTTTGAGCTGGAGGGCGTTTCCGTTCCCACAGGCTCCACTTGCTCCTATGCGCCCATTGGCATTCCCCTTATCTGGCTGATCCAGAAGATTCCCGTCATCAAGGATTTGAAGGCAGATCCTGACTACATTCAGCAGAAGTTCGGCATTTTCGGCGAGCCAATCTTTATGGGCCTGATTCTGGGCTGCGTACTGGGTGCCCTGGCAGGCTATGGGCCGGGTGAGATCGTCCATGTGGGCATGGCTATGGCAGGTGTCATGGTGCTGATGCCCCGCATGGTGAAGCTGCTGATGGAAGGCTTGATTCCTGTTTCTGAAGCCGCCCGCGAGTTTTTGCAGAAGCGTTTCGGAGAGGAGTCCGAGCAGGCCAATATCTACATCGGTCTTGATGCTGCTGTCACCACCGGCCATCCCGCCGTTATCGCCACGGCTCTGATCCTGGTACCGATTACCCTCTTTTTAGCGGTTATCCTGCCCGGCAACAATGTGCTGCCTTTCGGTGATCTGGCAACCATTCCCTTTATTGTGGCCATGATTGTGGCTGCGGCCCGGGGTAACATCGTCCATTCAGTGCTGGCCAGCGTGATTGTTATCAGCATGTCCCTCCTGATGGCCTCTGTGATGGGCCCCTTCGTGACGGAAATGGGTGTTACGGCTAACTTCAAGATGCCGGACGGTGCTGCCATGATTTCCGCCATCGACCAGGGCGGCAACCTCATCAACTTCGTTATCTTCGAGATCTTCCGTCTCTTCGCCTGATTTTGATTGATCAAAACAAAATAGGAATGCGGCAGTTCCGCAGGGGAGAACTGCCGTGGGGACAAGAGCAAGCATAATACTTTAATTCTTTATCAATTTAAGGAGGAAAATATAATGAAAGCATTGGTAAAAATGGAGCCGGGTGCAGGACATTGGGAACTGATTGATAAGCCGGAGCCTTCCATCAATGACGACCAGGTGAAAATCAAGGTGGATTATATCGGTGTCTGCGGCAGCGATATCCATACCTTTGAGGGGCATTACAATGTAAATGCCAAGGGCCTTACCATCGGCCATGAGTTCGCGGGCGTTGCCGTGGAGGTAGGCAAGAACGTGAAGCATGTGAAGGTGGGGGACAAGGTCACCTCCGAGACTACCTTCGAGGTCTGCGGCAAGTGCCGTTACTGCAGGACCGGGGAGTATAACCTCTGCGCCACCCGCAAGGGCCTGGGCACCCAGCAGGACGGGGCCATGACGGATTACATCATCGCCCGTGGAGCCAGCGTCCATGTGCTGCCGGAGAATGTGACCACCCGCGAGGCCTCCATCACCGAGGCGGCGGCCTGCGCTTACCACGGTGTCTATCAGGCGGAAGTGAAGCCGGGGGATGTGGTACTGGTGCTTGGCCCCGGTCCCATCGGTCTCCTGGTGGCTCAGATAGTCATGGCACGGGGAGGCAAGGTCATCATGACCGGTCTTACTCAGGATGCGGGCCGCCTGAAGATTGCCAAGGAAAAGTTCGGCGTGGAATACATTGTAGATGTGCAGCAGGATGACCTGGATGCACTGGTGAAGGATCTGACGGATGGCTATGGCGCTGATGTGTGCTACGACTGCACCGGCGCCGTCCCCTCCATGCAGACGGGCCTCAAGCTGCTGCGGAAGCGGGGGCAGTATGTGCAGGTGGGACTCTTTGCCAGGGAAGTAGTTGATGTGAATTTCACGGATATAATCCAGAAGGAAATTACCGTCCGTGGCAGCCGCAGCCAGAATACCCATGACTGGGAGCCTACCTTGAAGCTGATGAGCGAGAAGAAGATAGACGCAGACAAGATGATTACCCACGAGCTGGACATTGACCAGTGGGATGAGGCTTATCGCCTGATGAAGAGCGGCGAGGCTACCAAGGTGGTCATGCGTCCTCTGGGCGAGAAGAAAGGGGCATAATGATGACTACGGAAGAACTTCAGGCCAGGGCAAAAAATGTGCGGAAAAATATCATCCGCATGCTGGGCGAGGCAGGTTCCGGCCATCCGGGGGGCTCCCTTTCCATTGCAGATATTCTGGTGACCCTCTACTTTGAGGAAATGAACATCGACCCTGCGCAGCCGAAGCAGCCCGACAGGGATCGCTTCGTTCTCTCCAAGGGCCATTCCGCTCCGGCGCTTTATGCGACCCTGGCAGAGAGAGGCTATTTCCCGGAGGAGGAACTGCTGCGGCTCCGCAAGACAGGAGCACTGTTGCAGGGCCATCCCGATATGAAGCATATTCCGGGTGTGGATATGTCCACCGGTTCCCTGGGGCAGGGACTCTCCGCCGCCAATGGCATGGCTCTGGCCCTAAGGCTGGATAAGAGTGCCGCCAGGGTTTACGCCATTGTGGGTGACGGCGAAATCCAGGAGGGACAGATCTGGGAGGCAGCCATGAGTGCCGCCCATTATAAGCTGGATAATCTGGTGTGCTTTATCGACCACAATGGACTGCAGATTGACGGCAGCAACGAGGAAGTCATGAACGTTAATCCCGTAGGGGATAAGTTCTGGGCCTTTGGCTGGCATGTCATCTCTATCAACGGACACGACATAGAGGCCATCAGAGAGGCTCTGCAGGTGGCCCGCACTGTGAAGGGACAGCCTACTGCCATCGTGGCGGAGACGGTGAAGGGCAAGGGCGTATCCTTTATGGAAAATCAGGCGGGCTGGCACGGCAAGGCACCGAATGCGGAGCAGTGCCGGCAGGCGCTCCTTGAACTGGAAGGAGAGTGCAAGTGATGGGGATAGCAACTAGAGAGGCTTACGGCAATGTGCTGAAAAATGAATTGGTGAAGAACCCGGATGTGGTGGTGCTGGATGCAGACCTGGGCAATGCCACCAAATCCATCACCTTCAAGTCCGTGGCGCCGGAGCGGTACTTTGATATGGGTATCTCCGAGCAGGATATGATGGGCACGGCGGCGGGGCTTGCCGCCTGCGGCAAGATTCCCTTTGCCAGCACCTTTGCCATCTTTGCTGCCGGACGGGCCTTCGAGCAGGTGCGTAATTCCATTGCCTATCCTAAGCTAAACGTGAAGATTGCGGCCACCCATGCGGGCCTCACCGTGGGCGAGGACGGGGGCAGCCATCAGTCTGTGGAGGATATTTCCCTCATGCGTAGCCTGCCTAACATGACAGTGATTTCTCCCGCCGATGCCAGGGAGGCAGAGGAAGCCATCAAGGCAGCAGCCGGGTATGTCGGGCCTGTCTATATTCGCCTGGGCCGTGCTGCCGTGGAAGATATTCACCCAGAGGATTATAGATTCCAGTGGGGCAAGGGTGAAGTACTGCGGGAAGGTGCGGATGTGGGCATCATCGCCACGGGCATCATGGTGGCGAAAGCACTGGAAGCCGCAAAGCTACTGGAGCAGGAGGGCATCCAGGCCCGGGTGGTAAACATCCATACCATCAAGCCTCTCGACCGGGAGCTGATTGCGGAAACTGCCGAAAAGACAGGTAAAATCGTGACGGCAGAGGAGCACAGCGTTATTGGCGGCCTGGGCAGCGCAGTGGCCGAGGTACTGGTGCAGGAATGCCCTGTCAGGCAGGCCATGATAGGTGTGCGTGACAGCTTTGGCGAGTCCGGCAAGCCGGCAGAGCTTCTGGCCAAATACGGCCTCACGGCAGAGGATATTGTCCGGGCAGCAAAAGGGCTTTGAGAAGGAGTTGCGTCCTTCCGTAACATAGGAAAGACAGCCGCTTCCTTTCCCCCTTCGGAAGCGGTTGTTTTCGTATGAAGCAGTATTTGTGAAAGAGGTAGATATTCATGTCAAACAAGAGGCCCCATATTGTAGTGGTGGGCAGTGGCTTCGGTGGTATCAAGCTGTGCAAGATGCTGGCCGGGGAAGATGTGGAGGTCACGCTGGTGGACAGGCATAACTTTCATCTGTTCCAGCCCCTGCTTTATCAGGTGTCCACTTCGGTGCTTTCTGTGGATGAGATAGCCTATCCCACCCGCAGTTTTTTCCGTGAAAACAGGAATATCAACTTCTTCATGGCCAAGGCCAAAGGGGTAGACCAGGAGCGCAATGTGCTCCTGACCAATCACGGGGAAATCTCCTATGACTATCTGGTGCTGGCAGCCGGTGCTGCCACGAACTTCTTTGGCATGAAGTCGGTGGAAGAGAACGCATATGGCATGAAGACTGTCCAGGAAGCCATTGCCATCCGCAATCATGTCATACATGAATTCGAGCGGGCGGATAAGCCTTACAGAAGCCCTGAGGAGCGGAAGCAGAAGCTGACCTTCGTGGTGGTGGGGGGCGGCCCCACGGGTATCGAGGAAGCGGGTGCCATCAGCGAACTGGTGGAGGTGCTGAAAAAAGAGTTCCATCATCTGGATTTCAGTGATGTCAGTATCAAGCTCATCGAGGCCACCGGCCATGTGCTGCCCATGATTACTCCCGACCTGCAGGAGTATACCGTCAAGACACTGCGGGAAAAGGGCGTGGAGGTCATGCTGAATACTCAGGTGGTGGACTATGACGGCAAGGTGCTGACCTTAAAATCCGGGGAGAAGATTCCCACCAGTACCGTTATCTGGGCCGCCGGTGTCAGGGCCGTGGACTTTATCAAGGACTGCGGCGGCGAATGTGCCAGGGACGGGCGTATCTGGGTGGAGGAGGATTTGCTGGTCAGGGGGGCAGTGCATCGTAATGTATTCGCCATCGGCGACTGTGCCGCATTTATGCACGGGGATATGCAGCGCCCCCTTCCCACGGTGGCCCCGGTGGCTACCCAGGAAGCAGCAGTCTGCTGCCGGAATATCCTGAAGCTCATTCGCGGGGAAGCAAAGCTTACCAAATTCAAGTACAAGGATCTGGGAGCCATGGCCACCATCGGCAGGGGCAAGGCCGTGGTGAATTCCCCGAAAATGACGGGCTTTATAGCCTGGGTAGCCTGGATGTTCGTCCACCTCCTGCGCCTGGCCGGAGCACATACCAATTTCACCGTGGCCATCAAGTGGATCTGGAACCTCATGTCCGGTATCCGCCTGGGCCGCATTATCACCAGCATCAAGCTGGACAGCGGCAAGCTGACCATTCCCAAGATAGAAGAAGATTTTTCCCATGTACGCAATGTGAATGAAGGTAAGCCGGTTATCTGGGATAAATAACAGTGATTTCTGCATGATACTGCATAAATTCAAAGGAGGCGGAAAAAGTGGATCAATGGACAATACGGCAGAAGCTCTATGTTGTTTTCGGTACCCTGATTATGGTGTTCCTGTGTGTAAGCCTGTATTCGGTCTATGCCCTGCACAGCATCAACGAAGGTGCCATGCGCATTGCCACGACACATCTGTACAGCGTCCTGGCCGCCAGCGACAATGGCAGGGCCATGGAGCAATATCGTCAGTTGGAATATGCCATCGTGACGGCTCCGACTCTCAGCAGCCGGGCTTATGCAGAAAAGAAGGCGTGGAAGCTGGGGGATCAGATAGATATTACCTTCGAGACACTGGAGCAGAGTATGGCAGGCCAGGCGGATGATAACCTCCGGAATTTGCGGCAGAAGTGGGACAGCTATAAAGGAGAGCTGAAAAACGTCAGCACGCTGGCGGACAATCACCAGACAGACCGGGCCAGTGCCATGCTGGATGCCTCGTCGGGCGAATTCGAGGAACTGGTTGATGGCCTGTCCCGGGTCATAGATGCCCGCAAGGATTTCATCAATGAGGAAACCAAAGCCTCCAATGCAGCCTATGACCGCACCCGCAGCATCCTGATTTTCTCCCTTTTGCTGGTCATGCTGCTGTCAGGCTCCATGGCATATTATCTGAGCCGTTCCATCAATGCTTCCATCACCTATCTGATGGGCATTGCCAGGGAGATTGCCCAGGGCAACCTGACTGTGGATGTTACGCCCAAGACACGGGATGAGTTCGGCACTCTGACCAGTGCCTTCGCCGATACGGTACAGCATCTGAAGGGACTGATACAGGATATTTCCGGCACCTCGGAAAATCTGGCGGCCTTTTCAGAGGAACTGACGGCCAATGCAGACCAGTCGGCTCTGGCCACTCAGCAGGTGGCGGATTCCATCGGCAATGTGGCGGAAAGCATGAGCAAGCAGGAAGGTGAGGTCAAAACCTCCGCCGCGGGAATCCAGGACATGGCCGACGAGATGATTGCTTTTGAGCGGCTGTCGGAGGATTCTGCCAAGGCGGCACATAGGGTGGAGAAGATTGCCGGCGAGGGACGCAACGCCATTGCAGGGGCTGTTTCCCAGATGGAGGCCATAGCGGACTCCGTGACGGAGAGCGCGGAAGTCATTCGCAAGCTGGCCCGGCGCTCCGCCGAGATCAGCGATATCTCGGACACGATTTCCGATATTGCCGATCAGACCAATCTGCTGGCTCTGAATGCAGCCATAGAGGCGGCACGAGCGGGAGAGCAGGGCAGGGGCTTTGCCGTGGTGGCAGACGAAGTGCGCAAGCTGGCCGAAGGCAGCGGCAAGGCCGCAGGAGAGATTGCCGACCTTATCAGAACAATACAGACGGATACTGACCGGGCTGTGGAACGCATGGAAAAAGGCACGGCAGATGTAGAGGCCGGGAAAAAGGTGGTGGATGAGGCTGGAAAATCCTTTGGCACCATAGTGGAGGCTGTGTCGGGCCTGACGGAGAATGCGGAAAATATACTGGTGGCAGCTCAGGCTTTTGCCGGCAGTGCCAATGATCTGGTAGCTACCATGGACAGCCTGAACCGTACCGCCGGAGAAGTTTCCCAGGAAACTGAGTCTGTGTCGGCTGCCACGGAGGAGCTTTCCGCCTCCATGGACGAAATAGCCACAGCCAGCAAGAACATGGCAGAGATGGCTCAGAAATTGCAGAATTCGACTGCTCAGTTCCAGCTGTGAGGGGAGGGAACCGCCGTGAAGAGGATTATGACCATTTTTTTGCTGCTCTGCGGACTTATGCTGGCCGCTTTTGCTGCCGGCTGTGGCCAGGATGAAGGTGAGGGTAAGACCGTGGCCCTTTTGTTTCCCAATCCAAGTGCCGGAGGGCCATGGCAGTATATAGGGGATACCTGCAACAAGCAGATGCAGGAGGCAGGCTACAAGACCAATTTCCAGTTTTGCAGTTCGCCGGAGAATCAGGTGCAGCAACTGCGAGAGGCTATCGCGGAAAATCCTGCCTGCATTGTAATTGCTGCCCAGGATACGGGCAATCTGGGAGAAGCCCTGGCAGAAGCCAAGGAGGCAGGCATTCCGGTTGTGGCCTATGACCGGGTTATTATGCACACGGATGCTATTTCCTATTACGCCTCCTTCGAGAATTCCTCCGTGGGGGAATTTATGGCCCGCTATGTGGAGGAAAAGCTGAATCTCAAAGGGGGAGCAGGCCCCTTCAACATAGAGTTCCTGGCGGGTGACCCGGCAGATACCAACGCACCCCAGTTTTACGGAGGCGCTTACGACTACTTGAAGCCTTACATAGACAAGGGGCAGCTGGTGGTACGCTCCGGGCAGGTCTCCTTTCAGGATGTGGCTACCCCTGGCTGGAGCGGCGAGAAAGCTCAGTCCCGTATGGAGGACATACTGCGCAGGTATTACAGCGGCGGGGAGGCTCTTAATATAGTCATTGCCTCCAATGATGACCTGGCAGCAGGAGTTTTGAAAGCACAGCGGTCTGTGGGCTACAGTGGCCCTGCCACTCTGCTGACCGGTCAGGATGCCAGCAGTGAAGCAGTGGAAAATATCCGCACGGGCAGGCAGGCCATGACCATCTATAAAGATCCGGCGGTGCTTTGCACCAAGATTGTCCGCATGGTAAAAGCCATGGTAGAGGGCAGCCAGCCGGCGGTTAATGATGTGACCAATATCAGGAACGATAAAATAACCATACCGAGCTATTTGTGCATACCTGTTATTGTGGACAGGGAAAATTTGGATATAGTCAAAAATTGAAGGCAATAAGGGAGGAATTCTTTATGAAAATCACCATCGGCAGCGATCACGGAGCAGTGGAACTGAAGGAAGAGGTAAAAAGGGTGCTGCAGGAATTTGCTGACATTCAGGTGACGGATGTTGGCACCTTCGGCACGGAGGCGGTGGATTATCCGGATATTGCGGAGAAGGTGTGCGCAGATGTGGTAGGCGGCAGGGCAGACAGGGGCATAGTGCTCTGCGGCACGGGCCTGGGCATTTCCATGGCGGCCAACAAGATTCACGGCATCCGCTGCGCCCTCTGCAACGATGTCTTTTCGGCGCGCATGTCCAGGGAGCATAACGATGCCAATGTCCTGGCCATGGGCGGGCGGGTGCTGGGCTTTGGCCCCGCAGGAGAAATCCTGAGGGTCTGGCTTACCTCCGAATTTACGGGAGGCCGTCATGCCAGGCGGGTGGAGAAGATCATGGTCCTGGAGGATAGGGGGAAATGACAGCCATTATTCTCTGCAATATTGTCTAGCGTTGCTGTCCATAGTAAAAGAGCAGGAGGCACAGTGGTGCTGCCTGCTCTTTACTGGTGCGCTAGGCGGCGCTCTTCTGACCTGACGGACAGAGATCAGAGGCTGTCATCCTTTTCTTTTCGTACTCAAACTTCCCACATCAACAATAAGGCACAAGCCTTAGAAATAGCGAGGTTTTGCCGATAAAAAAGGCGAAAAGCCTCAAACTTTGGTACAATAGAAGGCTTGCGGTCTTTGTTAGATTGTGTGGAATCCATGGAACAGGATGATTTCCTGCTGAAGGACGGAACCCGCATTCCCATCAGCCGCCGCAAGCGGCAGGATGTAAAGATTGCCTATATGAACCACCTGCTGGGGCTGTGAATCTACTCACAGCCCCTTTTTTTGGCAGTTTCGTCTCCGGCTTCCTTTTCAAACCTCTCCTGCATGGCTCGGATGTGCCGGAGTGCATTTTCCTCATCTCCGGCTGTGAGCAAGGCGTGGATGAGACGGTAATTGTGGCGCAGGTCGTGGCGCAGGACGGAGATATGCCGCGTGTTTTCCTCCAGCCGTTTTGCCTCTTCCAGAAGCTCTTTGCGGTTCCTTTCCATGCGCAGGTTAGCCAAAACCAGTGCTCTTTGTTGCTGAGTCCTGCGATGGGCCTCGACGATAAGGGAATAGAAAAGGAAAAAGAAGACGGGCAGGAAAAGGCGGGTCAGGCGACCGCCAAAACTGGGCAGGAAAGTCAGCCTGACAATGGGGAGAACGGTGCCCAGCCAGAAAGCAGAGGGAAGCAGGGCAACACATAGCCGGAGTACCCGGTCTTTTGGAAAAGGATCTTGCAAAAGCGCCGTGAAGATGTGTTTTGCCAGGGGAAAAACAAGGGCAAAGAGAAGGATATAGCACAGGAGATGGACAGTCAAAAGCTCGCTCCCGTTGCTGCCGTACCGCAGCCAAATCGCCATACCGGCAAAGGATTGGAGCATGAATGCCCAGAGTGCCTGCATCCCGAATACGAAGATGTGTGCCTGGGGAGGACGTCTGATGAGCCAAAGGGAGATAGCTACATAGGGTATCCAGCCGAAGAAGAAAATCAGCTTGAATGTGCCGAGACTGAGTCCTGCCCAGTGCAGGAAGGTCAGAATGGCACCGAATCCTAGCAAACTCCAGCCGAGGAGATAGCACCACAGCCGCTGCCGTTCCCCGGAGAACATGCCTCTCCGAAAGGGTAGATAGCGAAGATAGGCTCCCGCCAACTGAATCAGAGTTGCCAGGACGGCAAAGGAAATCATCTGCATGGAGTTTCATCCCTCCAGTACATGAGCAGACGGACACAGCCATTTTCCTGAGTAAAGGCGGCATAGCCTTCGTATTTTTCCAGAAACATCTTGAGAGAAACCATGCCAGTGCCGTGTCCCGAGCGCTCGGTCATGGGCAGGCCATCATCTCCCAACCGGAGTGGGCGGGTGCATGGGTTAAGGGTGGAGAGGACGCACTTTTTTCCGTCATGCTGGACGGTCAGGGATATGCCTCTTTTGTCCCTGTTTTCCTGCTTGGCAGCCTCCATGGCATTTTCCAAGAGATTTGAGAGCAGCACGGCAAGATCGCTTTCCTCCACCTGAAGGGGGGCTGGGAGATTCACCTTCGTGCGAAAGGATAAGCCAATGGCATCGGCCTTTGTCTGATAGATGGAAATCGCAGCATTGACCAGGGGAGCATCGGAAATTTTTTTCAGGACGTGAGGCTGGATCCCGTTTGTCCGTTCCTCTACCAGTGCCAGTGTTTTCTGCCTTTGCCCCGACAGAAGCATGGTTTCCAGTGTCCGGCAGTCCCGGATGATGGCGTTCTCGAAGTCTTTCAGGAAGGTGAGCTCCTGCTGTTTTCTCGTTGCATCGTCCCGGATGGAGACGATTTCCTCCCGGAGGATCTGCGCCTTCCGTTTCCTTTGGGCAAACTCATGGAAGCTGTGGGCGGCCAACACCTGATACCGATAGAGGGCAAAAAACACCAAGGGCAAATACAGGCGGGAAAGCCTCTCTTCCCACGAGTGCCAGAGCCGGCCGTCCGCAAGCATCAGGAAAGGCGGCGCCATCAGCACCGCTGGCAAGAGAGCCAGAAAATTCCCCAGGGGGAGTTCGTCAAGAACTTCGGGGCAAGGCAGGAGACGGGAAAAAATCCATTTCTCCCAAGGAAGAAGCACCAAAAACCATAGGAGGTACAGAGTCCCATGAACCAGAATGACAGCGAGGTCGTTGCTGTCCGGCAGAAAAACAGCCACCAGGATACTGCTCCAGTTATGCTGCATGAGACTCCATAAGGCAGACATGCCGAAGACATAGATATGCTGGCGCACCATGTGGCGCAGGCTCCCCATGAAAATAGCCAAATAGGGAATCCAGCCCGCCAGCAGCAAGAGTTTGTAGGCGGCAGCAGTTTCAAGAGTGCGAAAGGCGAAGGTGTAGACGGGAAGGATAAGAATCGTCCAGAGAAGGAGCCGCTGCCAGTATGTGCGTCTTTCGGGGGGGGATATCTGTTTGCGGAATGCCAGGTATCTCAAATAGGCATCGGCAAGCTGTACAGAAGCAACAAGGAAAGAGAGAAGCAGGTTGAGATTATTCATAGGATACCTCATATGACCACTTTTGCAAAAAATCGACCACTTTTGCAACATCGGTTGAAATCTCGCAATGTTATGCTAAACTGAGGGTGTCTGTTATAGAGGTGCGTTTTCCGTACCTGAGTGTAACATGCAGAGAATTTTTTTACAACAGGGAGATGATTCGATGACAAAGAAAATGTCAAGGATTGCGCTGACAATGGTGGCTCTTCTGGCGGTTCTGTGCTTGGCTGGATGCGGAGCAGAGAAGCCTAAGGAGAGCGCGGACAAGGCAGTGCTGGGCTGGGCGGAAATGTATGCCTACGGCGTTTCGGACAACGAGTCTGCTACGGGCATGACCAAGGCACAGAGTGACCAGGTTTCGGAAAAGGTCATAGGAGATATGCTCAAGGCATTCAGCATGTTTCCTTTGAGCCAGCAGAATGTGGAGGCCATGACCACCGAATACATTACCAAGCTTCAGGCGGCCATGGAAATCAAGACCAAAATCAAGAAGGACGATGCCGAGCATCCTGTCGTGGAAGTCAGTGCCGCTGTCATCGACCATCAGGGTGCGGACAAGCTTGCACAGACAAGTGAAGATATGATCGCTCTCGGCGTTGTTCTGGGACAGCTTCGCGCACAAGGATTCACCGACGAGCAACTGAAGGCAGACGCTGATTTTCAAAACGCTGTTATGGAGTGCGTCAGAAGCTATGTCGATGAAATCCCTTTGAAGGCAACCCAGACCTTCGAGGTGAATTGTTCTGCAGATAAGGGCGATGACGGCAAGATGTATTGGGTGCCAGAGGATCCGCAAGCCTTGATGAATTTCATTACAGGTATGTAAGACGACAGCTGGCCTTTGGAAGATGTATTTTTAAGGAGGACGGTGAACATGAAGAAGCAGGTAAGTGCGATTTTGGCAGCGATGGTATTTGCAGTGGGAGCCCAGGGCGTAGCAAGTGCGGCTCCGATTGCCTCTATGGGCGTGGACAATCCGGCTTTTGTCATGCTGGATGATGACGAGGACGTGACTCTCGTGGTGGATGAGCCCGTAGAGTCCGGCGACATTCTCGTGGATGAGGATGGAGATGTCTGGGAAGTCCAGTAATACAAAATAAGTTCTGACGGATGACACCCTCGCCTGATTTTGGGCGAGGGTGTTTCATTAGGTAAATGAGTTGGATATAACGAGAGACGTTTTGGACACAGGGAGTTTTTTTCATGAATATGCTGCAAAATGTGCTTCATTGGAAATATACGCAAAGAATCATCACTTTTGTTATTCTTCTTAATGCCGCAGTCCTGGGGTTATTGACCAATAAAGGGTTGTCGGCGGAAGAAACATTACTTTTAGAGATAATAGACAAATGCTGTTTGCTTGTTTTTGTGGTCGAACTAATTGCCAAGCTGCTGGCTTATCGTCGAAATTTTTGGTCGGATGGCTGGAATATTTTTGATTTTGTCGTTGTCGTAAGCTCCATCATCTTTATTTCCTCCAATGTTTCCGTCATACGGGCCTTCCGCATTTTCAGATTGCTCAAGGCATTGGCTGAATTTCCGGAATTGCAGGTGTTGGTTTCTGCAATGCTGAAGGCCATACCCAGCATGACCTGGGCTTTGCTTTTGCTGTTTATAATATTTTATATTTTTGCCGTTTTCGGAAGTACCTTGTATGGAGATGCCTTCCCGGAGTTATTTGGGGATATTGGAGACTCTATTTTTACTCTGTTTCAAGTTATGACGTTTGAATCATGGGCAACAGCCGTGGCCAGGCCAATCATGGAAGTGCATCCTTATGCTTGGGTATTCTTTTTGGTGTTTATTCTCCTTACTTCCATTACGCTTCTGAATGTAATGGTGGGGATCGTAGTGGAAGCTGTTGCTCAAATTTCTGAAGCCAACAGGCAAAAACAGCTTTCTGCTGAGGCGAAAAATCTATTCTCTGATGTGCGCGATACCGAGAAGATTGACAAGGAAATTCGTGAGCATATTGCAAAAATTGAAGAACTGCTCAAAGCAAGAGGACACACTCAGAAAACGGAGGTGGCAGAATGATGGGGATTGAAGGAAGAAATATTTTTGGAAGACTCCTGAAATCGTTGCTGTTCCTGTTTTTCACTATGACAGCTTTTCTTATTTCCGGTTGCTTTGAGGATGAATCATCCGACAAATTTATCACATCTAAATTTGCCAATGCCTATGGGGCGGAGGACAGTTGGCTCGTTTACTGGTATGTGTGCGGTACGGATTTGGAAACCGGGTTGGGAGCTGCCACGATGGACATGGAAGAATTGTTTGAAGTGGGTCTACCCTCCAATGTGAAAGTCCTCATCCAGACGGGAGGGGCGCAAGAGTGGCAGAACGATACCATGGAAGCTCATGCCATCGGTCGTTATCTCTATGACGCGGACGGCCTCCACGAACTGGCCCAGGTAGAAGATGCCGACATGGGAAGCCCGGAGACATTGGCGGATTTCCTGCAATATGGAAAGGACAACTTCACGGCAGACCATCGGGCATTTGTCTTCTGGGATCACGGTGGAGGCAGCGCCGCCGGAGTCTGTCTGGATGAACGCACGGGCAACAGTCTCAAGCTGAACGACATCCGCCAGGCCTTTACCGCCGTGCATCCTGCTGTCCCGGAAAATCCTCCCTTCGAGCTCATCGGATTCGATGCCTGTCTCATGGCAACTTACGATGTGGCGAATACGCTACATGGCCTTGGCCGTTACATGGTGGCCTCGGAGGAAATAGAGCCAGGCAACGGCTGGGAGTACACGGGCTGGGTCAGAACATTGGGGAAGAATCCCGCCATGGGCGGTGCAGCTCTGGGGCAGGTCATCTGCGATAGCTATATGGAAGGATGCGTAGAATACGGCACAGAGGATGCGGTCACTCTTTCCGTCATAGATTTGGCTCAGATGCCCGCATTGCGTTCAGCTTATGAGAATTTTGGTCTGGAGGCTCTTCGCCATGCTCGGGAAAATCCCCGCGGTTTTTTTTCCTCCTTCGGCCGGGAAGCCAGGCAAGCGGAAAACTACGGTGGCAATACCCGTGACCAAGGCTTTGCCAATATGGTGGATTTGGGGGATCTTGCCAAAGAAACGGCAAACTTGTTGCCAGATACGTCCCGCAGTCTCATCGGCAGCATCGAACACGCCGTTATCTACAAAGTTCATGGCGATTATAGAGAAAAGAGCAGCGGCATATCCGGCTTTTATTCCTATAACGGCGATGCGGAGAACTTCGCGATATATGCGGCGCAGGATGCGGCACCCCTGTCAATCAAATGCCTGTATCACTACCTAATCTATGGGGAAATGCCGCCGGAAGCCGGGACACTCCTCTCCGGCGGCTCACCGGGAAGCCCCGCTCTCTCCCTTCCCTCCTCTGGTCACCCCTCCCAAAGTATTTTTTCTGTGGCCTCCTTGGAAGATCTGGTCGTGGATGTGGACGGGGATGGCAATTCCTTTGTGCGCTTGTCCGAAGAACAGATGGAACTTCTGGCGAGTATCCATTGCCAGCTCATCTACATAGATGATGAGGATGATGTCATACTATATCTCGGCAGCGATGCCGATATTGATGCCGATTGGGAGAGGGGCATATTCAAGGATAATTTCCGAGGCGTTTGGCCAATGCTTGACGGTCATCCAGTATATATTGAAATTACAGCGGAGGGTGATGACTACAACATCTATTCCGTCCCCATCAAGTTGAATGGCATGGAGTGCAATCTGCAGGTGGCCTACACCTATGGGGATGGCAAGTATCACATTCTGGGAGCCAGAAAGGGCATCGGCGATAGCGGCATGGGAGATCGTAATCTCATCAAACTGAAACGGGGAGATACCATCACCACCATTCACTACGGCATGACGATTTCCGGCGATGATGAGGATTTCACGGCGGTAGATGTGGACACCTTCACTGTCGGTGACGCCCCTGTGTTCCAGGAGGAGGAACTGGGCAACGGCGTGTACGGCTATTGTTTTGAATTTGTAACGCCCCTAGATGACAGCGCAATGTCCCGTATGGTACAATTTACGCTGGAGAACGGAAAAATTACAACAACGATAGAAGAAATCTGATGGTATGTAGCTGTCATCGGTATGATTATCACGCTGCTTTGTGGTGGGATGTGGTAGGAACTGCAAAGCTAAGTAAGCTCACCAGCATTTTGCCGATGGGCTTTTGTTGCGTACTGCAACATGAATCAAGTCTGCACCACAAGCAGCAAAAAGGCAGATGCGCACCCGTCGCAATCTGCCTTTCTTTCACTGCATATACTTCCTGATAAAATAAGCCGGTGTACCGCTCCAGGCGTGGCAAAAGCTATTGGCCAGGCGGTCGCCGTAGGGGGAAGCGGCCTTGTTTTCCGGGTCGTAGAGCTCATAGAAGGTGTCCGCCCCGTCCTCCAGCATCCTTCCCCAATAGCCTTGCAGGTATTTTTTTGCCAGTTCGGGGAGGTCGCTTTGGAAAAGAGCTTCGATGAAATGGTGGTACATATAGGGTGTCACCATGGAGAGGGGAGGGTTTTCCGCAATGAGGTGCTTCAGGAGGGCGGCGTTCTTTTCCCTGGGGAAAACTCCTGCCAGAACGAACCAGACCTGGGAGGCCCAGGAAATTTGCCCCTCACTGCCGCTGAGGAAAAAGCCCTTGCCTTCATCCCACAGCTTTTCCAGGGCCCCCTGGGTTGTGCGCTCTATCCAGTCTGCATATGCCGCAGCTTTCCGCTCGTCCCCCAGCCACTTGGCCATGAGCCTGGCCTGCTTTAGTGCATAGATAAGGATTGCCTGGGCACCGGCCTGTTTATTTAGTCCCTCAGCCCAGTCCAGGAAGCACCACCAGGTATTTTTATCCTTGACCACATAGCTATCATCCAGCTCTTGCAGGGAGAGCTCAATCTGCCTGTCTGCGGTGGGGAAGAGCTCCTGCAGGGTAGCGGCGTCATGGGTGGCTTCGTAGTAATCATGGAGGCAGGACACGAAAAAGAGGGAGTAGTCGAACAGGGAGGTATCATCCACTTGCAGTTTCGGCTCCAAGAACAGGCAGGCTCCCACCCGGCCCTCATTTTGAGTCAGCCCCGCAAAGAGGTACAGGCAGCGCTTGACCAGGTCATTATTGCGAAAGCTCACGTAATTGGTCAGGGCCTGCAGGCGCAGATCCCCGATCCAAAGCCTGCGGTCCCGCTTCGGCCCGTCCTCGAAGACAAGCTGCATGCAGTCCTGCATGGTCTTGAGAGAAACCTGATCCATGCGGAGCAGGGCAGGGTCAGTGGTGGGAAGGGGCGTTACTGCCGCCGGGTCTGCCGAGGACACGCTCACGCAGCGTACATCTCCCAGAAGCAACTGGTATTTGGGCGAGGTGTCGATAACATACAGCTCCATATAGCGGAAGGCATAGCGCCTGGGCAGGGAGATGACAGCGGGGAAGCTGTCCACATGCAGAAATTCCTCTTGAATCCAGCCCTTGGCAATGCTACCATGATAGGCAGATGAGTCGGCGGCGATTTCGTAGGGAATTTCGCCGAATTTCAGGCGCACCCAGGCGGGGGCATCCGGGGGGCTGCCCGTGGCTGTCAAGCGCAAGGAAACATAGCCCACCTGATGGTCGCCGAAATCCAGGCAGACCCGGCCTCCCCGGCCCAGGGGCATAGTGCCCAGAGCCTCAGCAGGAGCGGCGTATTCGGCCCGGTAATCCTCCCCCTGGGGCAGGATTTTTACCAGCCGCCGGGGCGTCACCTCTTTTTCCAGGAGCCTAGGGCGCAGCGCCTCGGCTTTGTTTACGAAGGCTTCATTTACCTGCATCCGGAAATTTTCAATCTTGTTGGTGATAGCCATGATTCAGGCCTCCTGTGCTGCTTTGGCGTTCCTGCGGCGTTCCTCCAGCTCGGCCTGGATCTGGGGGAATTGCTGATCCAGGCGGTAGAAGGACATGATGATAATGGAGCAAATCAGAAGAGCCATGGGCAGATAGAGGTACATGGCCTTGATGGCCAGCAGGGAATCCGCTGTCTGGACTGCCGCACTGGCATCATAGGAGCCCCAGGCCAGGAGAACCCCCGAGAGCCCTCCCGCCAGTGCCTGGGAGACCTTGCCCAGGAAGCCGTTGACGGAGGAAAGGGTGCCGGCTGCCTGGACGCCGGTTTTCCACTCGCCGTAATCCACGGGGTCAGCCTGCATGGAGAAGTAAATGCTTTCCTTTACCCCATAGCCTGCGGCGGAGATAAAGGCACCGGCCAGAATGCCGTTGGTGCTCAGGTCCGCCAGCATGATGATGACCAGTCCGAAGAACTGCACGGCAGCCGAGAGGGAATACAGATTGCGCTTGCCCAGGCGCTTGGCCAGGAAAGGCACGGTGAGATTGGCCACCATGGGCACCAGGGACATGATGGTGGCCACCACGGAGGCCATTTCCGTGCTGCCTACATAGTATTTATAGTAATAGACCAGGGCGCTGGACTGGATAAAGAAGCCCGTCCACATAAAGAGGATATTGAGGGCGAAAAGCTTCCAGGGAGTATTGTGGGCCAGGGAGGCAACGGTCTCCTTCAAGGTGGCGGATTTTTCCGTTTCCTGGAGATTCGTTTCTCGTACCAGGGCGAAGGTCAGCAGGAAGCAGAGGCAGCCCACCAGGCCGAAGATGCCCATGACTACTCGGAAACCAAGCACCTCGTCACCCTGCCCGATCATCTCCACCAGCTTAAAGGCTGTGGCGGAGACAATGGTGGCCCCCAGGAAGGCCAGGAACTTCCTCCAGGTGGCCAGCACCGTGCGCTCGTGCATATCGCTGGTCAGTGCAGGCAGGATGGAAGCCAGGGGTATATTGACCACGGTGTACATGAAGGAAAGGAAAATATAGGTAGCATAGGCGTAGGTCAGCTTCCCGTCAGGGGAGATATCTGGCACGCTGAAGGCCAGGAAGGCCGCCAGGGCGAAGGGGAAGGCGCCGAAAAGGAACCAGGGGCGGCTCTTGCCCCAGCGGCTGTGGGTCTTGTCGATGGCAAAGCCCACCAGCACATCCGTAATCGCGTCTATAAAGCGGCAGACCACGAACATGGCCGCAATATCTATGGCGCTGAGCTTCATGACATCTGTGTAGAAATACAGCAGATACAGGGAAATGACCTGCCAAATCAGATTGCAGGCAAAATCTCCCAGGCCGTAGCCGAAACGCTGCTTGTACAGCGCCCCCGCCAGGGTCTTGTTTGACGAAAACAGGGAACTCATATAAATCCCGTCCTTTCTACCTGTTGTGATGATGACAGTTTCATTATAGGGAAAGTACGGGCCTTTGGTAATTGGCTTTTTTGCGGTTTCGGTTGACTTTTTTTGTTTTAGGTTGTTTTGGGAGGGCAGAAAAGAGCATGGTTCCCTTCAATGAGGATGAAATCTTTTACCGTGACTATTACCGGGCCTCCCAGGCGCCGGAGGAGCTGCAAGCCTTCCTGGCCCGCCTCGACCCTGGGGAGGCCCTGGAGCGCCGCCTGATTATACCCGAGCTGTTCCCGGACAGGATTTCTTATAATATGGAGGACAGCGAATACTTCTCCCAGGGGGATGGCCGCAGCATCTTTCTGACCCGGCACAACCGCTATACCCCTGCCTTCCTGCACCGCCATGCCTTTTTTGAAATCGCCTATGTATGCTCCGGCCACTGTGCCCAGAGCATCGGCCTGGAGCGCCTGGAAATGGGGGCAGGGGACATCAGCTTTATCGCCCCGGGGACCTTTCACACCATGGAAGTCTTTGCAGAAGATGGCATTGTCTACAATATCCTCCTGCGCCACGGCACCTTTTATGAAATGTTCGCGCCCCTCATCAAGGGGAAAGGCCGCATCAGCGAATTCTTCTCCGAGGGAATGCATGAGGGGAGCAGGCTGAGATACCTGCTGTTCCGCACCGACGGGGACGAGACCCTGCGGGAAAACGTGCTGCGCATGTACGAGGACCAGGAGCGGGGGGACGCATACACGGATCAGTTCCTGATCGGCTGCCTGACCATGAGCCTGGCCTACCTGATGCGCTATTACCACGGCACCCTGGAAAGCTCCGTCTCCAAGCAGGTCAACCTGCCGGATAACTTCCTGGTCATGAACTACATCCAGGAACACCTGACGGAAGTCACCCTGGCAGATGTAGCCAGGCACTTCTCCTTCTCCGTTTCCTACTGCTCACGCCTGATTAAAAGCTCCACGGGCCTGGGCTTCCACGACTGGAAACGCGTCCTGCGCCTGCGCCGGGCAGAACATCTGCTGCGGCACACCGACCGCACCGTAGCGGAAATCGGCACCTCCCTGGGCTACGTAAACCCCGAAACCTTCATCCGCGCCTTCCGCAAGGAATTCCACATGAGCCCCACACAGTACCGCAGACAGGCGGGGAAGGTTTAGGGGGGGGGGGAGGTTGTGATTCCAAAATCCGCACCAGTGGCGCGGAAATATCAATCACCCTTTTAAAAAAGATAGTTTACGCTACTTCGCTTTATAATGGCAATGAGAGTCACACACAATTTTCACGTTCCATACAACAATACCCCTTTATGCGCAACTTCATTTTCAATTCCTATACGATTTTTTCGACTCTCAAATCTGCTTTCTGTACCGATGATGATATCCACCGCGCGACTGCGCACGTCACGAATGGCTTTATATGCCTCGGCAGTCAGATCCATCAGGTTTTCTGTACCATCTTTGACAATGATGTAGAAGTCAAAGTCACTGTCATCGGTGGCAGTTCCTTTCGCATAGGAGCCAAACAGATAGATTTTTTTAGGTGATAATCTATGAATGAATTTTTCCTTAATTAAATTGATTTCCGCTTCAGGCATTGTAACCACTCCATCTCCCCTACGGGTGCCACTCATTTGCTTTGTCGTTTCGGTCGTTTCGACGAGCTCATGTTTTTTTCCTGCCTGAATCTGATATTTTGGTGCATTATTTCCATTTTTGTCGTAGAATCACTTTTTCGACAGTAGAAGAATGCCCAAGAGCCGAACCACCTTGCTTTCCCTGGGGTTCGGCTCTTGTTTCGGTTGGAAAAGGTGTATGGAGAAATTGCTGTGAAAATTCTTAAAATGCTTATCCACAAGAAACCTCAATAAAGCACAAATAAACAAAGAAAAACTCTTGCTTTTCTCTGTATTTGTGCTTATAATAGAATCATCAAGAACAAAGAACAACGCAGATGAATGCACAGGAGGTTCATTATGTTAGTTGAAACGAAAGCAAGAGTCGGTGTCTTCTCCATCGCCCTGGGGGCTTATCTGCCCCAGTTCCCCCAGTTGGTGCCGGAATTTGAGGCCCAGTACGGGGCTTTCAAGGAGACTTTGCCGGATACGGTGGAGCTGATTGACGGCGGGCTGGTCACTACGAAGGAGCAGGCCATGGCGGCGGGGGACAAGTTCCGGGCGGCGGATGTGGATTTGGTGCTCCTGCAGATGCTGACCTATGCCACCAGCTACAATGTGCTGCCTGCCATCCGTGATTTGGATGTGCCGGTGGTGGTGGTGAATTTGCAGAAGAAAAAGGCTCCTGACTATGAGAGGACGGATATTCCCACCTGGCTGGGAGAGCTTTACGCCTGCGGTGCCACGGGCGAGGCTGTGGCGGATCTGGAGCGGGCCGGCAAGCGCCATGCGGTCATCACCGGCGTCGTGGAAGGCGGGGATGAGGCTGCTGCGGCGGAGATTGCGGACTGGTGCAGGGCCGCTCAGGTGCGCCGCCGTTTCCGGGATACGAATATCGCCCAGATCGGCAGGCCCTATCCCGGCATGATGGATCTCTACATTGATGAAACGAATCTTTACAACAGGATGTTCCTCTACACGAAGCAGTTCGACTGGGAGAAGATGTGGGCCATTGCCGACGATATCACGGACGAGGCCGCCATCAGGGCCAAGGCCGAGGATATCCTGGCCACCTTCGATATCGAGGGCGGCGCCACAGTGGAGACTGTCTGGGAGATGGCCAGGTATGTGGTGGCCTTCGAGCAGTGGGTGAAGGACGAGCATCTGGGACTCATCGCCTCCCATTATGACGGCTTTGCCAAGGGCCAGGCCGGGAAGCTGGACAGTATGCTGATACCGGCCTTCTCCATGCTGATTAAGCAGGGCACGGCCTGCGCGGTGGAGGGTGATATCAAGGTTGCCATGGCCATGTCCATCCTGAAGACCATTGCCGGTACGGGCCAGCTCTCCGAGATGTATTCCATCGACTTCAACGAAGATATCTGCATCATCGGTCATTCCGGCTCCGGCGATGCGGCCATTTCCCAGGCGAAGAAGCCTACCATGAAGATTGTGCCTGTTTTCCACGGCAAGGCGGGGGGCGGCTACCTCACCCAGTTCTACCCGCCTACGGGGGATATTACCTATCTCGCCATCACCCAGGACAAGGACGGCAATTTCAAGTTCGTGGCAGCGGAGGGCGTCAATGAGGAAGGCCCCATCTTCACCTTTGGCGATACGAATATGCGTACCCGCTTCTCCTGCGGGGCCAGGGAGTTCGTGAACAGGTGGAGCGAGGCAGGCCCCACCCATCACATGGCTGCCGCAGTGGGCCGCCATATCGACACCATCAGGAAGGTGGCCAAGATTTTGAATGTTCCCTGTGAAGTTGTATGCAGATGAGTGAGGCAGAAAATGGCGAATAAATATTATCTGGCTGTGGATATCGGTGCCTCCAGCGGGCGGCATATCCTGGGCTGGCTGGAAAAGGGCAAGATACGCCTGGAGGAAATCTACCGCTTCGAGAACAAGCTGGTGAAGCAAAGCGGGCATCTGTGCTGGGATTTGGAGCACCTTTTCCACGAGGTCACAGCCGGCATGAAGAAATGCGGGGAGCTGGGCCGTGTGCCCGTGAGCGTGGGCATCGACACCTGGGGCGTGGATTTCGTGCTGCTGGATGAGGGGGGCAACGTCCTGGGCCCCACGGTGGCTTACCGTGACGGGCGCACCAAGGGCATGGACGAAGAAGTCTATAAGCTGATACCCGAGGAAAAGCTCTACGCCCGCAACGGCATCCAGAAACAGCTCTTTAACTCCGTTTACCAGTTGATGGCCATTAAGCGCGATACCCCCCAGCTTCTGGAAAAAGCCCGGAGCTTCCTGATGGTGCCGGAGTACCTGAATTTCCTTCTGACGGGTCAGAGGGCCAATGAATACACCAATGCCACCACCAGCCAGCTGGTGAATGCCCAGACCCAGGATTGGGACTGGGAACTCATGGATATTTTAGGGCTCCCCCGTAAGCTCTTTGGCAAACTGAACATGCCCAAGACCGTGGTGGGGCCCCTTACGGACAAAATGGCGGAGACCATCGGCTACCAGACCGAGGTGGTGCTGCCCGCCACCCATGATACCGGCTCGGCAGTCATGGCTGTGCCCACCATGTCCGAGGACAGCATTTACCTTTCCTCCGGCACCTGGTCCCTTATGGGCATCGAGCGCCTGATACCGGACTGCACGGAGCAGAGCCGCAAGCACAATTTCACCAATGAGGGGGGCTACCACTGCCGCTACAGGTATCTGAAAAACATCATGGGCATGTGGATGATGCAATCCCTCCGCAGGGAATTCAAGCATGCCTACAGCTTTGAGGAATTGTATCAACTGGCCCATATCGGGCGCTATTTCACCTCGGTGGTGGATGTGAACGACGCCTCCTTCCTGGCGCCGGACAGCATGATAAAGGCGGTGCAGGACTACTGCGAAAAGACCGGGCAGGAAAAGCCGGAGACGGAATGTGAGCTTCTGTACTGCATCTACAAGAGCCTGGCCAAGTGCTATGCCCAGACCGTGGCGGAAATCGAGGAAGTCACGGGCAAGCAGTACGATACCATTCATGTGGTGGGCGGCGGCTGCCAGGACAGATTCCTGAACAAGCTGCTGGCCCAGGCCACGGGGAAGGCGGTCTTTGCGGGGCCGGTGGAGGCTACCGCCATTGGCAACCTCCTGGCCCAGATGCTGAAAGACAAGGTGTTCAGCGACCTGCCGGAGGCCCGCGCCGCTGTGGCGAAATCCTTTGATGTGAAACAGGTTGAGATTTAAAAGATAGGAGCAGACCCATGAAAATCGAAGAAAGCAAATTCCTGGAAGGCTTTGTGCGTTTGACGGCGGATGCCTTCAAAAAAGGCTGGCATGAGCGCAACGGCGGCAATCTGAGCTATCGCATACCCCAGGAGGAAATCGAGTCCGTCCGCCAGTCCCTGCATGAAGTGCAAGAGTGGCAGGACATCGGCAACACAGTGCCGGAGCTGGCGGGAGAATACTTCCTGGTGACGGGCAGCGGCAAGTATATGCGCAATGTGGAGCTTTCCCCGGAGGAAAATGTGGCCGTTATCCAGGTGGATGCCGAGGGCAAGAAATACGGCATCGTCTGGGGCCTCACAGCCGGTGGCCGTCCCACCAGCGAACTGCCCACCCATCTGGCCGCCCATGAACTGAAGAAAAAAATGACAGGGGGCAGAAATAAGGTTATCTACCACGCCCACCCCACCAACCTCATCGCCCTGACCTTTGTCCTGCCCCTCAAGGACAAGGAATTCACCCATGAACTGTGGGAAATGGCCACGGAAGATCCCGTTATCTTCCCGGAGGGCATCGGCGTGGTGCCCTGGATGGTGCCGGGGGGCAAGGAGATTGCCGATGCCTCCGTCAAGCTGATGGAAAAATACCGGGTAGTGGTCTGGGCACATCATGGCCTTTTCGTCTGCGGTGACGACTTCGATGAAGCCTTCGGCCTCATGGACACCGTGGAAAAAGCTGCGGAAATCTGCGTAAAAGTCCGTTCCATGGGCGGCAAGCAGCAGACCATCCCCGAAGACGGCTTCCGCCAACTGGCCAAGGATTTCAAGATTGATTTGAACCAGGATTTTTTGAAGTGAATTGCATATGAAAGGAACGGCCGTGATGCCTGGTGTAAACTGTGGCATCATGGCTGTTTTTTATAGTCGCGCCTCAACTTGCTAACTACTATTATATAGTAGTATAATAGTGGTGGAGGCGTGTGAATGAAGATAATTCGTAAATTCATATTGGGAACTATTGGCAGTGTTTGCCAAAAATGAGCAGGAAAATCTCAGCAAGGCAGAGCGTAACGAACTGAAAAAGAAAATTGACGTATTGGAGAAGTGTTTGCAGGGGTGATAAGCATGAGCAAGGCATTTGATATTTTGTCATCGGCATTGGATGAAGCTGCTGAAAGCAGCAGATCTGAGAAGAAATTTCTACGAGAAGAAACAATGTCAATCGAAATTGAACCTTTGATCGAATATACGGCTGCGGATATCAAGGAGATACGCTCCAAAACCGGGTTGACGCAATCGTTATTTGCCAAGTGGTTCGGAGTATCGACAAGGACGGTAGAAGCATGGGAGTCAGGAAGAAACAAGCCATCCGGGCCAAGTAGCCGTCTGCTGGGATTGCTGAAAAACAATCGGCTGTCGATTGCACATTAAGTTACAGGCTGGGGAAAGGGCAAAAGTCCTAAGGTAATCCCAGCCCCTTTGTCTGTCCTCCCGCTTACAGAAGTGGGGGATATTTTTTTGCCCAGTTACGCCGTCATTATTCGCACCCAGGCCGAATTTAACGAGCAAGTACAGAAGAACACATAAAAACAAAAGAAAAACAAGAAAACATACTTGCTTTTCTTTGCTATTCGTGCTATCATAAGAGCATAAACAAAGGCAATCAAATGACAAGCAACAAAATTGCCTTGTGTTTCAGCAATCATCTTATGTATGATCTGTACTGTATGAAAGGGTGGTATGCAATGTTAGGCGTGAAAGTTGACTATCACATGTCTGCGTGGAAGAAGACATTGATAGCTGGCCTCATCAGCTACATCGATGCCGGCTCCATCGTGGCCGGTGCCTCCGGCCTCTCCATGTGGGCCGATTACCTGGGCATGTCCAGCGTCCAGATGGGCCTTTTGGCGGCGCTTTCCTCCAATACGGGCGGTGCAGCCCTGGGCGCACTTATCGGAGGCCGCATCTGCGACAAGTACGGCCGCAAGTTCGTTTATAACTGGGCACTGCTCATCTACATGTTGGGGGTTCTGCTTATCTGCCTGGCCACGAATTATCCCATGTTCCTGCTGGGCTATGTGATAGTGGGCCTTACCGTGGGGGCGGATGTGGTTGCCTCCTGGACCTTCATCGCTGAGGAAGCCCCCTCCAAGAACCGGGCCAAGCATTGCGGCTCTGCCCAGATTGCCTGGATGCTGGGGCCTGTGGTGGTGTTCCTGGCCTCCATTCCCCTGAATGCAGCCTTCGGTCTCCTGGGCAACCGCATCATCTTTGCCCATCTTATCGTGGTGGCGGCCTGGATTTGGTATCAGCGCCTGAAGATGCCGGAGTCCACGGAGTGGGTCGAGGCACGGAAGAAGGAGCAGGAGCTGGAAGCTGCCGGTATCAAGGTACGCAAGGCCAGCTACGGCGACATCCTGCGGGGCACGGCTTTCAAGACAGTCCTCATGTGCTGCGGCGTTTACATGCTGTGGAACCTGGCTGCCAGCACCAACGGTTTCTTCATGCCCTACATCTATGAGCATGTGGGCAACCTCTCCAATGCCGCTTCCCTGGCGCTGACCGCCGGTAACTTTGCGGTGTGCATCCTGACCACTGTTATCTTCATGTTCACGGCTGACAAGTTCAACCGTCGCAAGGTTTACGGCATCTTCTCCGGCCTTGGGGTTATTTCCTGGTTCGTCTGGGTGCTGCCTGCTGATATGTTGCAGATGTGGATGCTGGTCTTCTTCACGGTGGTCTGGGGCCTGTCCATGCAGCAGCAGTTCTATCAGCTCTGGAGCTCCGAGCTTTTCCCGGTGCGCTACCGTGCCACCGCCCAGGGCTTCACCTTCTTCGTGACCCGCTTCTCCGCCGCCATCTGGGGCTTCGCGGTGCCTATCCTGATGGAAATGGTGGGCTTCCGCGTGGCAGCAGCCTGCATGATTGGCTTCTGTGTCCTCTCCTGGCTGGCTGGTACCTTCTTCGGCGGTGATGACCGGGGCAAGACCCTGGACGAAATCACCAGGGATCGCTACGGCGATGAAATTGACGAGAACGGCTGGCTGGTAGAGCCTGGCCATGCCCATGCCCATGCAGCGGTGGTTACGGATAACAAGTAATCAATATCTAACATACTGGATTACAGTAGACTATGCCCAGTTAAGTGTCCGCCCCCTTGGGGGCGGGGGACCGCGTAAGCGGTGGTGGGGGAAATGGCATACTCTGTGGTTCGTCAATAAAACAGGGGCGCAGCAATGCGCCCCTTTATGTAAGAAAGGAAGTATGCAAAATGGAAAGATTTGCCTGGAAAGCCACCGTCAAGGAGGGCAAGCTGGAAGAATACAAGCGCCGCCATGACAACATCTGGCCGGAAATGAAGCAGGTGCTGAAGGAAGCCGGCATTTCCAACTACACCATCTGGAACGTGGGCAATGAGCTGTTCGGCTATTTTGAGTGCGAAAAGGGCGTGGCCTATGCCGAAAAGCATCAGGCAGACAGCCCCGTGGTGGACAAGTGGAATGAATACATGAAGGATGTCATGGTCATGGAAATGGACCCTGAAACCGGCGCCCAGCCGAAGCTGCAGCAGGTATTCTTCCTGGCGTAAAGATTTTCATAGACAGAAGTGCCGAGAAAACCCTTGTGTTCTCGGCACTTTTTTGTTGATTTCGTGTAGTTATACTCGTTGACGAAAAAGCCTTCCCCTCTGGGGAAGGGGGACCGCGTAAGCGGTGGATGAGGTTCGCTGGAAGTCAGGAGAAAAAGTTTACTTGCTGAAAATATGGAATGTAATCCATATTTATGATAGAATAATAAAAAGATGGATAATAACGCGCAAAGAGGTGAGCACCGTGAAACTCTTGGAAAGAAAAGAATATCTGGATTTTTTGCGGCGCCATAAGGACAGGCATATCATCAAGGTCGTTTCCGGGGTCAGGCGCTGCGGAAAATCGAAGCTTTTCGAGCTTTTCCAAAACTATTTGCTGGAACAGGGCATATCCAGGGAACATATCATCAGCATTAACTTTGAGGATTTGGCCTTTGAGGATTTGCAGGAGTATCATGCCCTGTATAAGTATGTCATATCGCGTATGCAGCCTGAGGGCATGAATTACATTCTTCTGGATGAAATACAGCATGTCCCGGAGTTTGAAAAGGCCGTGGACAGTCTTTTTATCAGGGAAAATGCCGATGTCTACATCACCGGCTCCAATGCCTACTTTATGTCCGGGGAGCTGGCAACTCTGCTTTCAGGCCGTTATGTGGAGCTGAAAATGCTGCCCTTATCTTTCAAGGAGTATTACAGGGCCTGCGGTCTGGCTGCTAACCATACCTTGCAGGAGATATATGAGCGCTACATTACGGAAAGTTCCTTCCCCTATACCTTGCAGCTTTCTGGCAGGCAGCAGGATATAAATGAGTATTTGCTGGGCTTGTATAACACAGTAATCCTCAAAGATGTGGTGGGGCGCTTGCGTATAGCAGATGTGAAGATGCTGGAGAGCATAGTCAAATATTTATTTGCCAATGTCGGGAGCCTTCTGTCCATCCGCAAAATTGCTGATTCCATGACAAGCGCCGGACGGAAAATCGACAGCAAGACGGTGGAAAAATATCTGACCGGACTGCAGGACAGTATGCTTATCTATCAGGCAGAGCGTTACGATATCCGGGGGAAGGATATTTTGAAGATTAACCCCAAGTATTATGTGGCCGACGCAGCGCTTCGCTATTTGAAGATTGGCAGACGCGGGCTTGATACGGGGCATATTCTGGAAAATACCGTCTATCTGGAGCTATTGCGGAGAGGATATGAGGTGTATGTAGGTTCTATGGCAAATGGTGAAGTTGATTTTGTGGCCAAAAATGAACATGGCCTCACCTATTATCAGGTGGCCGAATCTGCCCTGCAGCCTGAGGTTATGGAAAGGGAGTTAAAACCCCTGCAGCGGATAAAGGACAATTACCCGAAAATCCTGCTTACCCTGGATGAAGTAGGGGCCGTGGCAGATTATGACGGCATACGCAAGCAGAATGTATTGAAGTGGCTGCTGGCTGGGGAGTGACCTGACGGGGATTTATCATCCCAGAAATTCTGTTTCCGCGAGAGAAGCCAGAAGTTCATTCGTTTCCCGGACGGTGAGTCCGCGCTCCAATGCGTGCCAAATGATGCTGTCCCAGGAATTTCGCACATAAAGCTGTTCTGCTCCCGCATAGTAGAGAAGATGCTGTGTCTCCCTGTGGGTCAGCTTCATGGCAAGTGCAAGAGCTATTATCTTGCTGCGGGCAGGTTTTCGCTTTCGCCCGGCGAATATATGGTAAGCATAGACTTCGTCAATCTCTGCGTGCTCAATGACAGTCTTCTTGGCAAGGTGCTTCTCCTCTAGCAAATTTGAGAGATACTCTGAGAGGGTGAAATGGCGCATGTGTTCCTGATTGGCTGCAAGATATTCCTTTACAGTATCGGCAGAACTCAACTCATGCTGCAACTGCTCCGTATCCTTTTCGCTCATGACAGGCCACTCCTTTCTTATTTGGCTGTAGGATACAACAGATGGCACGAAAAAGCAAGGTGATGCGGGAATGAAGGCAGAAACGCTTGCCTATCTGGAAAATCGCTTCGAGAAAATACGCAAGCTGCGCCAGACGGCCAAGGGGGAGGTCTGGCTGGCAACAGACCCGGAGGGGAAACCGATCGTATGGAAGACCATAAATCTGACGGAGCTGCCATACGCTGCCATCAAAAAAATACCCCATCCCCTTCTGCCGGAAGTCATCCATGTAGCAGAGGATGAGGAAAGCACCATCGTCATAGAAGAATATGTACAGGGGCAGCCCCTGTCCGAACTGGTAGCCCGGAAGCGCTTTCTCCGGGAAGCGGAAGTCCGAAGGATTCTGCTCCAGCTATGCAGCGGACTTGCCCTGCTGCACGGGAAGGGTATCATTCACAGGGACATCAAGCCCTCCAACCTCATCCTGCAGAAAAACGGCGATGTGCGGCTGATTGACTTCGATGCCGCCCGTGTGGTGAAGGAGGACGGCGAGGAAGATACCCGCCTCCTGGGAACAAAGGGCTATGCTCCCCCGGAACAGTTTGGCTATGGACAGACCGATGCCCGCAGCGACATTTATTCCCTCGGCGTCACCCTGAAAAAGCTTCTTGCTCCCGATTACAAAGGCTATCTTCGCAGGATTCTGGATAAGTGCACGGAAGTGGATGCCAAGCGCCGCTATGATTCCATGGCGGCATTAGAGCGTGCCGTGCGCTATGGGAGTCGCTGGCAGAAACTGCGGTGGCTGGTTGCAGGCATTGCCGTCCTTGCCCTGGGTGCAGCGCTACATCTCTTCCAAAGGGAACCTCCCCCGGTGCAGATTCCGCCCCCGCAAGAAGAAATACAGGAACATACAGAGGAGAGCAAGGCAGAGGAACCAATCGCTGCAGGAGAGGCTCCGGCTGAAAAAGACGCGGCAAAAAAAGAGACTGCTCCCCCCACGGAGCAGCCCTCGCCACAAAAAACGCATGAGCCAAAAACCGTGGAAACTCCAAAAAAGCAGCAACCGGCACAGGAGAACACGGAGGAGCAGCCCCGGAGCGAAAACCGCATTTACATCACGATTTACGGCAACGGAGAAGTCTGGTGGCGCGGGCGCAACGCATTCAATATCCCCATCAATAACATGAGCAAGATGCTCTACATTCCCAAAGCCCTGTGGCAGACCTGGGATAAACCTGGCGGAGAGGGAACACAAACCGTCACATTTCCCGCCGACTGGAACCTTAAGCTGCAGGTCCAGAACGTCTCGGAGCAGCCTTGGGAGCATCCGAGCCTGGAGCTGACATACAACGACCATGGCTCAATCCGTAGTGAGGTGCTTTATGGAGAAACACTGCAAGCGGGCGGGAGTATGGATTTCTCGATTCCCCTGGGGGGCTACACCGTTGAACGCCCGGATATCGAGTCTCCTTCCAGAGAATTGAGAATGAACCTCTCCGGAGACGGGCCTCAGGAAGTATTCAACAACAGATATAATGTTACCTTTGTCTTTGAACAGTAAAATTTTCCGATTTACCCCGCGGGTAAGGACTTTCCGCGGGGTTTTTGCTATACTCAAAGAAGATGGCAAGAACCTCACCGTGACTGCCTGGAGGATGGGTAGGGCTCCTTCTGATCCGTCAGGCCAAGGAGGTAATCCGTGCTTGTGCGGTGATAGCGGGCAAGCCGGATAAGGATTTCCGTGGGAATGCTGCGTGAACCAAGCTCGTAGTAGGAGTAAGATACCTGACTGCATTTCAGGTAATCAGCCATATCCTTCTGCGTCAAGTCCTTGTCTTCGCGCATTTCGCGGATACGTGAATAGCGCATGGGCATCAACCTTTCATAGGGAAAGTATACCCAAAGAGCTAGTTTCGGATTGACTTTTAAAACAAATCGTTTTAAAATTGAGATGATTAGGTGCAGTAGGTCAGGAGAAGCCTTTAGGGTGAAGTGTCCTTCAAAAGGTGAGATATTGTCACGAGAGGGAGGTGCCCCATGAATCCGATTCGCGAATATCGCACAAGGCGCGATATGTCCCAGGAGGAACTGGCCAGACTGGTGGGGGTTGACCGCTCCAACGTGGCCAAGTGGGAAGCCGGGGTACATAGGCCCAGGGCTGATATGCTGATTTTACTGGCAAAAGTTTTGCAATGTTCTGTGGACGAGCTGCTGAGAGAGGGTTGAATGTAATTTGCGGCGTGTTTCATTGACGGCCTATTTAGGTTGACAAGTTTTTGTGCAGATTTTAGGCAGGATTCCATCCAATGCGTACATTTATGACGATTTTACTGGACACAGAGAGTGTATTACTTGGATAAGGTCCGTCTATGGTAGACAAAACCTGTCAACCTAAAACAACGCTATTTGAAACACGCCTAATTTGCTCAGTAAAATCGTGCACGAGCTGTAACAAGTATGGAGGGATATGTAATGACAGAACCGCGCCATTCTGTGGAAAAACACCTGTCAGATCTTTGCCGAGCCAGATTCCCTATGATATACCTGCCCACTTGGGAAGAAGAAAGAGCCCTCAAAACATTATTCCGTATAGGAAAAGATACTGCCTTTATCAAAACCGCTCGGGTAATTTTTATCTGGCGCATTACGGCTGGCATAGAACTCATAGAAAACGAAAGCGAAATATCCACTGGCGGGAAAATCGAAAAGGATACAGTGGATCCCTTAAAGGCGTTGGAATTTATACAAAAGTATGATAAACCAGCTTTGCTGGTCCTGCTGGACTTTCATGTATACTTCGACAGCCGAAAGCCGGAGTCGAAGGTTATACGTAAAATAAGGGATACCGTAAATATGCTCAAAGGAGGTATGGTTCCCAAAAACGTAATTCTGTTATCTCCCCGCCTGATATTACCAAATGAACTGCAAAAAGATATTACCATTGTAGACTTTGACTTGCCAGACTACCGAGACATCAAGCAAAGCCTTAAAAGAATTATAAATGACAATCGTGGCAATACCAAGATTCGTTTCGACCTTGACGAGAACAGCAGCGAGGAACTTGCCAGGGCCGCTCAGGGACTTACCTTGCAAGAGGCTGAAAATGCCTTTGCCAGGGCCATTGTTGAGCGCGGATGCCTGGACAAGGACAGCAGAGATATTATAGTGGAGGAAAAGAGACAGATTATCAAAAAAACAGGTGTTCTGGAGTATATTCAAAGCGATTTGAATCTTGATGATGTGGGAGGCTTGGGCAATCTAAAAAAATGGCTGCTGAAAAGAAATAATTCCTGGCAAGCCAGGGCAGCCAAGTACAGTCTGCCAGCTCCCAAGGGTGTTCTCATTACCGGTGTTCCAGGCTGTGGAAAAAGTCTCACAGCCAAGGCTATCAGCGCCATGTGGAAACTGCCGCTTTTGCGTATGGATGTTGGCAAGATTTTCAGTGGCATCGTAGGCAGTAGCGAGGAGAACATGCGCAATGCCATCAAAACGGCTGAAGCAGCTGCACCAAGCATACTTTGGATTGATGAAATAGAAAAAGGCTTTAGCGGTGTCAGCGGCTCCGGTGACAGTGGTACTTCCACCCGCGTATTTGGTACCTTTCTCACCTGGATGCAGGAGAAGAAAAATCCTGTCTTTGTAGTTGCAACTGCCAACAATATACACGCATTGCCATCGGAAATGATGAGGAAAGGACGTTTTGATGAGATTTTCTTTGTAGACCTTCCTACGACTTCCGAAAGGAAAGCAATTTTTAAGGTACATTTAATGCGAAGGCTTAAAGATGCCGATGTCAAAGGTTCCTTCGAGTGGTCAGAAGATGCGCTTGAACATCTGGCTGCAGAAACCGAAGGCTTTGTTGGAGCGGAAATAGAAAATGCCGTTATCAGCGGCCTGTTTGAAGCTTTCTGCGATAATCGTGCCATCCGCATGGAAGATTTTGATAAAGCTATTGCCAATACAGTTCCTTTGGTGGTAACACAGGCAGAGCAGATATCCGCCATAAGGACCTGGGCAAATGTCAGGGCCGTAGCCGCCACCGCTCCAGAGGATAGGCAGGATTATGTGAAGGAAAGTCAGACTCAGATTAAAAGCGATGCTCCAGGAAAAAAAGATGATGTCTTTCAGCAGAGGGGCGGCAGAACCATAGATATTTAGAGGGAGAGATTGATATGTCCATCTGTTTATTGGTAATTCCCATAGCCCTTGGTATGAGAGCCATTATGGGGGAGAAAAAATTCAACGAGTGGGTTGAGTCAAATACTATGCGAATGGCTACGAATTTTAAGGACGAGAAGGATTTGCTGCAAACCGTCAAAGGTGCTGGGCACGATGCAGAACCCTGGGGGGAAATGTATAAAACACATATAGATAAGGAATTATGGTTTCTATGGGAAAAATACGAGGGGAAATGGCAGGCTAATTTCAGTAAGAGCGATGATATGAGTAAAATCAAGACATTTTTTCACAATCTGCAGAAAAGTGCCAACAGGCAGATTCTGTACGTAGAGCCAAGTGCCGTGAAGGTAGAACCCAAAATAGAGGGCACCTTGCCGACCATCTACACCAATAAGGAACTGCTGGAAGAGACCTTGCTGAAATATGGTGCAAAGAAGAAACTATATCGTAAGAATCGTACTCTCATCTGCGAGATGGAAGGCTTTACACTTGAATTCCGGCAGAAAGAGCCAGGGATTCCTTATGAACTCAGCTTTACAGGCTACAAGGACACCCGTGCCATCTTTGATGCCATGAGACAGTTAGATGAAGGCTACAGAAGTAATGTTCAGGAACATACGTATATGAGTGTAAAGAAGAAATTAGAAGAAAAGAAACTGACAGTAGAAAACGAAGAAATCTTAGATGACAATTCCATCGTCCTGACGGTGGCTATCTGAGGGGGCAAGAAAGATGGGAATGGCTAAAAAAATTTTTTGGTGGATTTTCTGGTATGCGATTATCTGGTTTGCCTTTCTTTGCTTGATTGGAGGCTTGAGTGATATTGTTACAGCCAAACCTCTGCAGGCAATTCTTATATTTGCCATGTTCATAGTTCCGGGTTGGTACGCAACTCGCAAGGTAAAACAAAAAGCATTGAAGGCAGAGATGGAACAACGTATTGCTGCTGCCCCTCCGCAGCAGCAATACCCTCAACCAACGTCGCCACCCGTCAAGGAAAGCATAAAGCCTCCCCAGCCCAGGCCAGCAATCCAACACACCGCTGATGTTACCCCTGCCGTATCAGTACAACCTGTGCCCAAGGCGCTTCCAAACTTGAATGATGCTTCAGCAGATGATTTAGCAAAATTATCCGGTGTGAACCGAATTCTGGCTATGAAAATAATATCGGTCAAAGAAAAGGACGGCCCCTATAGTTCCATTGAGGATCTCTTTGCACGTGTCCAGCTTACCCCGCAGGTACAAGAGGAAGTACGCTGCCATTTTACCATAGCATCAAGTGGTGAAGGCCGTTTCATAGATTTCTAGGCAAGAGGTGATATCATTGGTAATTTCCATAAACACGGCAGAGAAAGCAGACTTGCTGCTGCTGCCAGGAATCAATCTGAGTGAAGCCGAAGCCATAATACGAGAGCGCGATAGAGTTTCCGGCTTTACTTCAAGGGATGAATTCATGTCCTATGTAGCCGGTTTGGATGTGCAGCCTCATTTCTACACACAAATAGAGCGCACAATAAAGGTGGAACCAATAGCATCCAATTCTGCCCGTTTCATTGATTTCTAAAAACAGGGAGTGAGAAAAACAGTGGCTACCATGCAAATTCGCATTTATCCTGATGGAAAAGTCCAAGGCGATATAGATGGAATTAAAGGAAAACGATGTACAGATTACATAGGTATTATAGAAGAACTGACTGAAGGGCGCACCTGGCAATCCAATTTCACAGAAGAATTCTATGAAACCGAGTCAGTGCAGTTCAGACAGGAGCAACGGGACTATGAGGAGGAAGAATTAAGGGAAGGACAGCATCATGGTTGGTAAGCTTCGCCTATACCACTTTATTTCCTCTACTCTCACCGAAGGACCGGGATTGCGGGCAGGATTATGGGTACAAGGATGCCCACGGCACTGCCCCGGCTGCGCCGCCCCGGAAACATGGGATTTCGATGGAGGATTCGACAAAGACGTTGCTGTGTTGGCTAAGGAGATTCTTGCCGTTCCGAAGCTGGAGGGCGTTACCTTTGCCGGAGGGGAGCCGTTTTGCCAAGCCGGTGCACTGGCATCTTTGGCAAGGCTCCTGCGGCAGGGAAATCCCGCCCTTTCCGTTATCTGCTTTACCGGGTGGACGATGGGAGAATTGCTCGCATCTCGCGATCCGGACAAGAAAGCACTGCTGGGGGAAACCGACCTCCTAATCGACGGCCCCTACATCGAATCCCTTGCCGAAAATGACCGTCCCCTAGTCGGATCCTCCAACCAGGAATTCCACTTCCTGACGCCGCGACTGAGGGATTGGAAGAAGGGATGGGGCGCATCCAAACATCGGCTGGAAATCCGCATTTCCCCGGACGGAAGCATTGCTGCCAACGGAATGATGCCGGGGGATGTGTTGCGGGAGATTGTGAACAAAATAAGGAATGGAGCGATGGAAAATGAAATACTGTGAAATATGCGGAAAGGAATTTGGAGACGGAGTAAGTTTCTGCCCTTCCTGCGGAGCGAAATTGTCCGAAAGGGCGCAAGGATTCATCGATCTGGACGAAACAACAGAAACATCGGTGCCCACAGCGCCTTCTGTATCCACTGTTCCTGCTGTGCAACCTGGACAGCCGCCTGTGCCGACAATGACATCAAATGCGCCTCCCGATGCCGTCGTATTGAAATCCTCGGCGCCGATTCCAAGCAAGACCGGATGGACGAAGTGGGGATACATTGCTTCCCTTGTGTTGGCGGTTGTGACTGCCGGTGTTGGGCTATTGGGAGTTTTCTTTGTATTTATTATCGAGCATCTTCAGATGGAGCACCATCGCGGGAAAATAAGGAGAATAAAGTTCAAGTTTGTAGATGGTGCAAGCTCTGACGACATATACAACAGATTACAGCCGGTTCTCTCACGAAAATACGGGGACAAAATGGAAATTGACCGGGAAGGCGACACAATTGCTGTACACTACAACAGCATCATTTATGACATCAATCTCAAAGATGACAGCACTTTCTGCGTTTGGTGGAGAAAATCGATTGCAGGTGCTTTTTTCAGCTTCAATGAGTGGAAGCTGTACAAGAAGGTTCGCACCGGAACGGCAATTATCGCCTATGAATTGCAACAGGCATTTGGAATCAAGTGAATTTTGATAGCAAGCAAAGGAGTGAAGCGAAAATGATGTATTCAGCGTTTCAAAAAAAGTTTGTGGCTCTGTTGGCAGCAACGTTGATTTTCTTCGGATTGCAAGTACAAGTGGAGGCCGCAGATTATTATCTGGGGGAATATCCGGACGGAAGTGTAGCATATCTTGATACATCGTCCATACGGGTCACAACGCATTATAGCAATGGTTGTTATGATGGACAAACCTATGCGTGCTCTGTGAAGGCTGTCTACTCAAATTCAGACCAATACGATAGAGTGCCGTATGAGATCTACGTTGGCCAAAACTGCAGCATCACCAAAAACGGGAAAAAGGTTTGGCACTCATTTCGTGCGGAGGATCCCGGTTACATAGAGAGAAATCCTGTGGAGAAGAAATTGGTCGATTATTTTATTCAAGTCAACAAGGTGGATTCGCGCAAGGTGCCACAACAGATCGATTAGGAGGTATCATGCATGACCACAATTCCCCGAAATTTAGTGGCGTTTCTGTTATTGACGTTAATGGCCGCAGTCCTGTTTTGCGGTTGCAGTACCGGCGCAGCCCTTCAAAATGACGTGGAATCCCTGTTCGATGACAAATATGTGTCAACGGTCAAACAGGGATATTTGCAGATGGCGCCCAACCGCGCCATCGGTGAGGCGTTTGGAAACTTCTTCGGCAATCCGAAATGGCGCTCCTTCGAATCCACCGATCATCAACGTGTGGTGGAATTTACCGGGCAATGCACTTGGGACAACAAGCCCGCTGATTGCAAAATGCAGTTCGTGTTCAAAGACGAAACGGAATTTGAAACGGGCGCTGTGAGCATCAACGGAACCGACCTGAACGTCTTGCAGACTGCTGTGATCATGGCAAAGATTATGGGAACCGGCAGTTCGGGCGGTGCGGCGGAAACAGCCGACACGTCCACCTCCGTCCATCCGGACACGAGCCAACCGTCCGGTGCATCGAACCAAGCGGAACCTGCCGCCAATCCACCGGCGCCCGTGGCAGTGCCACCCGGCGAAAGCGCGGCTCCCCCTGTGCCGGATTTCTCCCATTGGATCGAGGACAGCCGCACGGGTGTCTATCTCTGGAATCCCGAACCAGCCGAAGGGGAGAGCATTGTCTGGAGCGGCGGATTCGTGACGGACGGAAACATTCGATACGCAGAAGGCTCCGGCGTTGTCACATGGTATCGCAATGGGGAGGTTATCCAGATCGACGAGGGAGGATTTTCCCACGGAAGGCATCACGGGCATTTCTCGCACAAATTCCCAAGCGGCAGGATTATTTACAGCAACTGGGATCACGGAAGGGAAATTGAGTGACAGAGCAGAACGCAATGTCATTGATTTAAACCTTAATCCGAGAAGTTCATCGATGCACTCCCACGCACTGTTAGCGTTGTAATAAAATTAGGGGTGATTGTTGTGCTGGGGCTTATTTCTGTATTGTCTTTCCTGGCATTCTCTTGTTCACTGGTTGCAAGTGTTTATTTTACCTACAAAGTCTGGCGGTACAGGTCTACTGCACATGGCAACTATCTAAACGACGATGAGTATATAAAATTAAAAAAACGACGCGAAATGTCTTGGGTTTCAATACCTATTATTGTTGTTATTTTTATGGGCATTGAAGGTAAAGTAGGAAAAGAACTTAAAGAAAAAGAAATTTTAATAAAGGCAGAAAATTATGTTGGAGGAGATAAAGAAGTATTTGAGAAGAAATTTGCTGAGTACTCTAAAACAATGAAGGAGAGTACTGCGAGAGAAAAGGCTGTAATTTACACGGATAAAATCATGGAAATGAATGAACGTATCAATGGCTTGGAAGGGGAAGATAAGCAAATCTATTTATCAAAATTTGAAGAATACAAAAAAGAAATGGATGATATAAGCGCGAAAGAAAAAGCACTAAATGCTATGGAAAAGGAAATCGTCAGACGTAACAAGGAGTTACAAAAGAAATATGACGACCAAAAGCAGTATGAAGAATGGATAGCTTGGCAAGAAGCTGAGAAAGAAAAAACTGAAAAGGCAGAGCTCCAAAAGAAATATGACGACCAAAAGAAGTATGAAGAGTGGATAGCCTGGCAAGAAGCTGAGAAAGAAAAAGCTGAAAAAGCAGAACTTCAAAAGAAATACGATGACCAAAAGAAGTATGAAGAATGGATGGCGTGGAAAAAAAGCGAGGAAGAAAAGAAACAAAAAGCAGAAGAAAAAAAGAGAGCCGGGTTGACGGAACTCGAAAGAGCCGGTAAAATCACATATTATAATATTGGAAATGATAGTTACAATGTCGTAATCACAGATTCAATCAATCTAACAAATTCTGCATTTGAACGTGGCGGTATTGATGGCTTGCTTAATATGGCCACACATAACGAGCATGAAAGAAACGCCATACGCGCATCATATCAATGCATGAAACTGGTCGAAACAGTGAAAGAGGCAAATGTTAATGTCAATCAATTTACTATCAATTTGAGAGGAACTGTAACGGATATGTATGGTAATCGAGGACAAGATAATGTAGTTATCTGTGAGATAGGGGGAGGGACAGCATACACCCACGGTGATCCATACGACTTCTACAATAAATGCAGTCGTTTTTGGATGATAAATGGTATGTAGAAAGCATTTTCCCGACCGCATTATGGGATCACGGAAGGGAACTTGAGTGATGGAGCAGAACGCAATATCATTGACTTAAACCTTAATCTGTGAAGTTCATCGATGCACTTCCCCCCCCCCCCCCCCCTCATTGAAAAGGAGGGCAAACGTGAGCTAGACGATCCTATGCCTCCCCAGAACGGTTGCGAGCTTGCGAGCCACAAAGGGCAGAGGTGGTTCTAATTTCACGGATTTAGGTGTATCTCTCTAATAATGCGCTTAGACCTTATGTTTCCAGATTTATGTCGAATATAAGAATTTAGGGAATGTTACAGGAAAAGGAAAGGAAGAAACGCTAATGACGAAAAGTTTCTTATTCAAATTGCCAATACTCTTCTTATTCATTTTACTTATTCAATTAGGCAATCAATCTAATGCAAGTGCAAGCGATTTTTATATGGGCGAATATTCTAGCGGACAAATCGCCTATCTTGATACATCATCTATACGTAAACAAAACCATTACTCGAACGGATATCACGATGCAGATACATATAGTTGTCGAGTAAAGGCTGTATGGCCTGACACTAACCAATATGACTGGATTTCATACGATTTTTATATGGGACAAAATGTAAGCATAAACAAGAATGGAAAGCAAGTTTATCATTCAAGGAAAGGCCCCCTAGATTATCTTGATAATAATCCTGTAGAAAAAAAATTATGGTTATTTTTTGAAAGGAAACGTGGACAAGATTGGGGTCAAGTTCCAGAGAGAATATATTGAAACTTGTATCAGCACTCTAAATCCTTTTGTTATATGCCAAAAAGTGCCGGGAACGCAAGCGGTTTCTCGGCACTTTTTGGCTATAGATTTTGTGGTGTAACTCGGCAAAATATTTCCCATGTGTCAGATTGCTTTTTTATTGGTTGGTCGTGGCTATGGAACTATGTATTTGAGACGGCAATCCGGTACCACACACGATATCTTTCGCTTTTATGAAGGAGTTTATTATGATGTAAAATTGCGATAATTCAATCATGCGGCTACCTGTATTTTATATTGATTTATCCGAGCATTCATTGTAAAATACGGGAAAAGGAGTGTTTCGTTTGGACAACACAAAACAGTAGCAAGCCGTTGGCAGGCTGCCGGATTATTGCCTGATGGACAACATCTTCTTCCACAAGTGCCTTGACCAGAACAAGGCGGGAATTGAGAGAATGTTGCGGGTCATCACATGCAAGGATGATCTAGTGGTGACAGAATTCCTCAACGAGAAGGACATTTTCACCCTCGTGGGACGTGGCGTCCGTTTTGACGTGTTCGCTATCGACGGTAGCGGCAAAAAGTACGACTTCGAAATCCAGAAAGGGGACGAGGGCGCTGTACCGCAGCGGGCAAGGTACAATGCCAGCATGCTGGACTACCTGTCCGTGGATAAAGGCACTGACTGGAAAGACCTGCCGAATACCTGTGTCATTATGATTACCGAAAATGATGTCCTGGGGTTCGGAGATCCGCTGTATACCATCAGGCGAGCAATCGTCAGTCATGGCAATGCCCCGTTTAAGGACGGGCAGGAAATACTTTACGTCAACGGACAGTACCGTGGTGATGATCCCTTGGGAAAGCTGGTACATGATCTGTGGTGCAGGAATCCAGATGACATGTATTATCCTGAACTGGCCGAGAAGGTCAGGTACTACAAGACTACTGAGAAAGGACGTGAGGAAATGAGTGAAATTGAAAGGGAACTCATCCAACAGGGCAAGGACGAGGCAATGATTTTTTCGATAAGGAACCTGATGCAGTCTCTGAAGCTTTCCGTCCAGCAGGCCATGGATGCTTTGGGCATTCCTGCCGAGGAACAGCCCAAATACGCTGCGCAAATCCAGTGATTAGTCCTGACTGAAAAGAGAGCTTATCCGCTACGGGATAGGCTCTTTTTGTCGTCCTGTATCAGCATTCAGCCTCTGCCTGCAGAGGAAGGAAGCTTCCTGCCTGGTATGAACCGATTTCTGTTACATGTCAAAAGTGTCGAGAACGCAAGCGGTTTTTGGCGTTTTTTGGCTATGTAATTTGCGGAGCAGCCCCTCAGTCAATCAGCCTGACCTCTTTCTCGGCCAGGAATTGCTGCCAGTCCGGTGCGGGGGGGATGTCAGTGACCAGGGTTTCTATTTCCTCGAAACCGGCGAAGCGGACGAAGGCAGTTTTGCCCCATTTGGAGTGGTCGGCCAGGAGGATGGTCTTCCGGGCTTGCTGCATCATCTGGGTCTTGATTTCGCCTTCGCTCTCGTTGGATTCCATCAGGCCCTTCTGCTGATCCAGGCCCTTGCAGGAGATAAGGGCAAAATCAACATAATAACCGGCCAGGCCACGGCAGGCCAGAGGGCCTGTGAGGGCGCAGGAATTCGGGCGCAGGTCGCCGCCGGTGCAGATGAGGGTGAAGCCGGAGCCTGCGAAGTCGTTCATCACCCGCACGGAGTTGGTGATGACGGTGAGCTGCTTGCGGCTTTTTAGCTGCTGCAGCAGGGCGTAGCAGGTGGTGCTGGCATCTACCATGACAGTGTCGCCGCTGCTGATGAGGGGGACGGCCTTCTGGGCAATGGCGAGCTTGCTTTCGCTGTTGATATTGCTGCGCTTGGCGTAGGATAGATCTTCATTGGTGCGCTCCGTCAGCATGGCGCCGCCGTAGCTGCGGCGCAGCAGATCCTGGGCTTCCAGCTTTTCCAGGTCGCGGCGGATGGTCTCCTCCGTCACCTTAAAGAGCTTGGCCAGTTCGCTTACATAGACTTTTTGTTCCAGGCGCAGCTTTTCCATGATTTTCTGCCGCCGTTCCAATCCCAGCATAACAGCCCCTCCGTGTTCCGTTAATCTTTGTCTTTGCATACAATAATATCATTGTAAAGGAAAAAAGGGGATAAATCAACAGCTAACATAGTAAATCAACATCAATTATCTTGCATCTGAGAGGGAAAATGTTGAGTTTTCTCGCTGGAAACTGGAATGATTTCGCGTTGCGAAATCTTGAACAATGGCGTTATAACTCGTTATAACTCGTCGAAACGCTGATTGGAATGATTTCGCGTTGCGAAATCTTGAACAATGGCGTTATAATATTCCTGAAATATCGGGACAGTCTAGGGCAGGAGGATGAAACATATGTATGATTACCTGATTGTGGGCAGCGGTCTTTTCGGTGCTGTCTTTGCCCATGAGATGCGGGCGCGGGGGAAGTCCGTGCTGGTGCTGGAGAGGCGCCCTCACACGGGGGGCAATATCTACTGTGAGGAGCGGGACGGCATCCGGCTGCATAAGTACGGCGCCCATATTTTTCACACTTCCTATCAGGATGTCTGGGAGTATGTGAATAAATTCGTGGAATTCAATAACTATGTGAATTCGCCGGTGGCAAATTTCCGGGGGGAGCTTTACAACCTGCCCTTCAATATGAATACCTTTACAAAGCTCTGGCCGGATGTGCGCACCCCCGCTGAGGCCGAGGCGAAAATCGCGGCGGAGCGTGAAGCGGCGGGCATCGGCGAGCCGGAAAATCTGGAGGAACAGGCCATCAGCCTGATCGGACGCACCATCTTCGAGAAGCTTATCCGGGGCTACACGGAAAAGCAGTGGGGACGTAGCTGCAAGGAACTGCCGGCCTTCATCATCAAGCGCCTGCCTGTGCGCCTGACTTTCGATAATAATTATTTCAACGATCGCTGGCAGGGCATTCCCATGGGAGGCTACAATAAGCTGACGGAGGCGCTGCTGGAGGGCGTGGAAGTGCGCACGGGAGTGGACTATAATGAGCCGGCCGTGCGGGCGGCCTATCAGGGACAGGCGCAGACAGTGGTCTACACGGGCCTGATTGATGAGTATTTCGGCGGGCGCCTGGGCCGCCTGGAGTACCGGGGCCTGCGCTTTGAGACGGAGGGGCTGCCGGAGCAGAACCATCAGGGCGTGGCGGTGATGAACTACACGGAGCGGGAGGTGCCCTACACCCGCAGCATCGAGCACAAGCATTTCGAGCCGGAGGACAGGAAAGCCTTCGAGCAGGCCGTGACCTATGTCACCCGTGAATACCCTGCCGACTGGCAGCCGGGGCAGGAAGCCTACTATCCGGTGAATGACGCCCGCAACCAGGAGCTCTACCGGCAGTACGCGCAACTCGCCGCAAACGAGCAGGGCGTTATCTTCGGCGGCCGCCTGGCGGAGTATCGCTACTACGATATGGACGATGTGGTCAAGAGCGCCCTGGAGTGCGTGGAGAAGTTTGTCCAAATTTCTTGACAAATCCCATAATTTATACTAATATTGTAATGCAAACTGAATATGGTAGGAAGCAGGTGCTCACAGAGCTTAATAGGGAATCCGGTGCAAAGCCGGAGCGGTCCCGCCACTGTGAGGGGGAGTCTTGCGCATTATGTCACTGGGGTAGATATGCGTACCTTGGGAAGGCGTGCAGGGCGATGAAGCCAAGCCAGGAGAACTGCCTGCTTTAGCATCACCGTTGGCGCATCGGTTGTCTGGTGCGTCGTGCCTGCGAGCGATGGGTAGGGGATTGAATCTAGGCGTTATGGTCCTGGCAAGGGAGCGTTTATTCGGGGGAGCACTGCGTTTGTGGCAGTGCTTTTCGGAGGTGCTCCCGGGGTTGGGCTGCAAGCATGAGAGGCAACCTGTCTGCGTTTTTCGCGGGCAGGTTGCTATTTTTTTTCAAAATATCTCATAAGGAGGCTGTATTATGAGCAGTGGAACTGGCGGACAGGGCGAGCTTGACCTTCAGGCAATCCTGAAAAAGGCCGAGCAGCAGACGGATTTTCCCGATGTGCCCCTGGATGAATTCACCCCTCCCACCTATGAGGAGTGGAAGGAGGCATGCATTACTCTTTTGAAGGGGGCGCCCTTCGATAAGAAGATGTATACCAGGACCTATGAGGGCATTACCTTTGATCCCATGTATTTCCGCAAGGACACGGAGGATATTCTGCCGCGAGACTCTTTCCCCGGCATGGGGGATTTCCTGCGGGGGGCCCAGGAGAACGGCTATGTGGGCAAGCCCTGGGGTATTGCCCAGTCCTGTGACGAGACGCTGCCCAGGGAGAACAATGAGCTTTTGCGCCACGAGCAGGAGAAAGGCTCCACTATTTACAATATCCGCCTGGACAGTGCCACCCTGGCGGCCAGGGATGTTCGCGAGGCAGAGGTTCCAGGGGATCAGGGCGTTTCCGTGACCACCATGGATGATATGCACGTCCTGCTGGAGGGGCTGAAGCTGGATAAGTTCCCACTGTACATCTATGCAGGTGCCTCGGCTCTGCCCATGCTGGCCCTGACCATGGGCAGCCTCAAGGCCTCCGGCAGGGATTTGCAGCAGCTAAGGGGCTTTATCGGCGCCAATCCCATCGGCGAGCTGGCCGAGCATGGCACTCTGCCTGTATCTTTGGAAAAGCTCTATGACGAGCTGGCAATTTGCGCGAAATGGGTGCAGGAGCATGCGCCGGATCTTAAGACCATTTTCGTCCGCAGCGATGTATTCAGCCGGGGCGGGGCCAATGATGTCCAGGAGGCGGCTTATACGCTGGCCATGGCGGTTGCCTATATCCGCGCCCTCATAAAGCGGGGCCTCAGCATTGACGAGGCGGCAAAGCAGATTGTCTTTGGCTTTTCCATGGGGGCCAATTTCTTCCTGCAGATTGCTAAATTGCGGGCGCTGCGCCCCATCTGGGCGCAGATTGTGGAGGCTTTTGGGGGCAGCAAGGAGGCGCAGCGCATGCACATTCATGCGAAGCCTGCCCTGTTCTTCAAGACCGTCTACGACCCCTATGTGAATATGCTCCGCAATACCACGGAGATTTTCTCCGGCGTGGTAGGCGGGCTGGATTCCTTTGAGAGCAGCCCCTTTGATGAGCCCATCCGCAAGGGGGATGAATTCTCCCGCCGCATTGCCCGCAATGTGCAGATCATCTTGCAGGAGGAATTCGGCCTCCTGCAGCCCATCGACCCGGCGGGCGGCTCCTGGGCTGTGGAAACTCTCACCAAACAGATGAAGGAAAAGATTTGGGAGGAGTTTCAGGCCATTGAGGGCAAGGGCGGCATTGCCCAGGCCCTTGCGGCAGGCTATCCCCAGGAGGCTGTCGCCTCTGTCCTGGAGTCCCGCTTTAAGGCCGCCGAGCTGCGCCGTGACCGCATCGTGGGCAACAATATGTACCCGAATATGACGGAAAAGCTGCTGAACCCCAGGACGGAAGACGCAGAAGAACTGAAGCGGCAGAGAACAGCCGATGTGGAGGCCTACCTTTCCGATTTGGATGAGGTCTTCAAGCAGGAGAAGCTGGCGGCCCTGCAAGGGGCAGGAGCCGGCGCAGATGCTGCCATTGCCGCCGCCCAGGCAGGGGCCACTATTGCCGAGATTGCAGATGCTCTGCACGGTGACAGCCGGGAGGCGGAGAAGGTTGCCCCCATTGCGCCCCATCGCTGGAGCGAGCGTTTCGAGGCTCTGCGGCAGACCACGGAGGCATATAGGGATAAGCATCAGGATAATGTGAAAATCTTCCTGGCCAATATGGGGCCTATCCCACAGCATAAGGCCCGGGCGGACTTCACCACAGGCTTTTTGCAGGTTGGTGCCTTTGAGGTGCTGACGAATAACGGCTTTGCCACTGTGGAGGAAGCTGCCGCTGCCGCCAGGGAGTCAGGAGCGGATGCCGTGGTCATTTGCTCCACTGATGCCACCTATCCTGACATAGTTCCCCAGCTTGCGCCGAAGCTTCACGCAGCGCTGCCCCAGGCTACGGTGTTCCTGGCAGGCGCGGCTCCCAAGGAGCTTCTGGACACCTACAAGGAAGCGGGCATTGACGAGTACATTTCTGTCCGTGCCAACTGTTACCAGATCCTGCAGCTTTTACAGAAAAAGAAAGGGATGATTGCATAATGGCAGCCTACACCAATGCTCAGGGCCAAGACCCTGATTTCACTAAAATCAGCTTGCAGGATGCTCCCAAGGCCGATGCCGGGGAGTGGAAGAAGCGGTTCGAGGCCAAGGCCGGGGCGGAGTTTGACTCCCTCACCCGCCGCACCATGGAGCATATTCCCGTCAAGCCCCTTTACAACCACGATGAATACGACCACATGAATCATCTGGATTTTGCCAGCGGCATTCCGCCCTGCCTCCGGGGGCCTTATTCCACTATGTATGTGTTCCGTCCCTGGACTGTGCGCCAGTATGCGGGCTTTTCCACGGCGGAGGAATCCAATGCCTTTTATCGCAGGAACCTGGCCGCAGGACAGAAGGGGCTTTCCATTGCCTTCGACCTGCCTACCCATCGCGGCTATGATGCGGACAATCCCCGGGTGGTGGGTGATGTGGGCAAGGCAGGGGTGTCCGTCTGCTCCATGCTGGATATGAACATCCTGTTCTCCGGCATACCTTTGGATCAGATGTCCGTGTCCATGACCATGAACGGCGCTGTCCTGCCCATCCTGGCCTTCTTTATCCAGTCCGGCGTTGAGCAGGGGGTGGACAAGAAGATTATGGCGGGCACCATCCAGAACGATATCCTGAAAGAGTTTATGGTGCGCAATACCTACATCTATCCGCCTGATATGTCCATGCGCATCATCGGGGATATTTTCGAGTACACCACGAAATACATGCCGAAGTTCAACAGCATTTCCATCTCCGGCTACCATATGCAGGAGGCAGGTGCCCCGGCGGATATCGAGCTGGGCTATACCCTGGCGGACGGCCTGGAGTACATCCGCACGGGCATCAAGGCGGGGCTGCCCGTGGATGCCTTTGCCAAGCGGCTCTCCTTCTTCTGGGCCATCGGCAAGAACTACTTTATGGAAGTGGCCAAGATGCGGGCGGCCCGGGTGCTCTGGGCGAAGATTGTCAAGTCCTTCGGGGCTAAGGACCCGAAGTCCATGGCCCTGCGTACCCACTGCCAGACCTCCGGCTGGTCCCTGACGGCCCAGGACCCCTTCAACAACATTTCCCGCACGGCTATGGAGGCCATGGGGGCAGCCCTGGGCCACACCCAGTCCCTGCACACCAATGCGCTGGATGAGGCCATTGCCCTGCCCACGGATTTCTCCGCCCGTATTGCCCGCAATACCCAGCTCTACATCCAGGATGAGACCAGCGTCTGCAAGATTATCGATCCCTGGGGCGGCTCCTACTATGTGGAAGCCCTCACCAATGAGATTATCCGCCGGGCCTGGGCTCATATCCAGGAGGTGGAGGCCCTGGGCGGCATGGCGAAAGCCATTTCCACGGGCCTGCCCAAGATGCGCATTGAGGAAGCGGCGGCCCGCCGCCAGGCCCAGATCGACTCCGGCAATGAGACCATTGTGGGGCTCAACAAGTACCGCCTGGAGAAGGAAGATCCCCTGGAGATTCTTGCCATCGACAATACCGCTGTCCGCAATGCCCAGGTAGAGCGCCTGGAGAAGCTGCGCCGGGAGCGCAACGAAGATGATGTGCGCGCCGCCCTGGAGGCCATTACCAAGGCGGCGGAAAGCCGTGACAACGGCAATCTCCTGGAATGTGCCGTGGAAGCCGCGCGGGTGCGCGCGTCTTTGGGCGAGATTTCCGATGCGGTGGAGAAGGTTTCGGGACGTTATCAGGCCGTTATCCACACCATTTCCGGCGTGTACTCCGCCGAGTTTACGGACAAGACGGAGCTGGACAAGGCCAGAAGCATGGCGGATGAGTTCGAGCAGCTTACCGGGCGCCGCCCCCGCATCTTCGTGGCGAAGATGGGCCAGGACGGTCACGACCGGGGCCAGAAGGTCATCGCTTCTTCCTTTGCGGATATGGGCTGGGATGTGGATGTGGGGCCACTTTTCCAGACCCCGGAGGAGACTGCCCAGGATGCGGTGGACAACGATGTGCATATGGTAGGCTTCAGTTCCCTGGCTGCCGGGCACAATACCCTCTTGCCGCAGCTCGTTGATGAGCTGAAGAAGCTGGGCCGCGAGGACATCATGGTCTGCATCGGCGGCGTTATCCCCGTGCAGGATTATGACAATCTCTATCAGCATGGTGCCGTGGCTATTTTCGCACCGGGAACCAATATCCCCGAAGCGGGCATCAAGCTCCTGACCCTGCTTATGGAGCGTGCCAGGGAAGAAATGGCAGAGGAATAAGAAAAATAAGCTGATATGGCCTTCCCCTTCCCCGCAGAGAAGGGGAGGGCTGATTGATTCTTTTGGGAGGGGGTACAGATGGAGCAGAAATACACAACCTCCAAGCCCAGCTGGGTGCCGGAGGAACCCAATGAAAAATTTGCCTGTTCTGTTATGAGTGGCATTGATGGCATCAAGGATACAACCGTGGGCAATATCAATCCGGCCATCGCCAGCGGCAGGGTAAAGCCCAAGCGCCGCATGATCCTCTCCGAGGACGATTATGTGGAGGGGGTGGCCAGGGGGGATCGCATGACTTTATCCCGGGCCATCACCCTGATTGAGAGCAACAGCCCCCGCCATTTTGCCAAGGCCCAGCGGGTGCTGCAGAGGCTGCTGCCCCGCACGGGCAAGGCCCTCCGCATCGGCTTTACCGGCGTGCCAGGGGCCGGCAAGAGCACCACCATCGAGGCTTTCGGCAATATGCTCTGCGACGAGGGCCACAGGGTGGCTGTCCTCACCGTTGACCCCACCAGCTCTGTCACCCGCGGCTCCATTCTCGGTGACAAGACCCGCATGGGCACCCTTTCCCGCCGCCCGGAAGCCTTCATCCGGCCTTCACCGGCGGGGGGCACCCTGGGCGGGGTGGCGCGTAAGAGCCGCGAAACTATGCTGATGTGCGAGGCTGCGGGCTACGACATTATCATCATCGAGACGGTGGGTGTAGGGCAGTCGGAGACCACGGTGCGCTCCATGGTGGATTTCTTCCTGCTGATTGTGCTCACGGGAGCGGGCGATGACCTGCAGGGCATCAAAAAGGGCATCATGGAGCTGGCGGATGCCATTGTCATCAACAAGGCCGACGGGGATAATCTCGTGAAGGCCAAGGTAGCCAGGGGGGAATATGAGCGCATGCTCGAGTACATCCGCCCCGCCACCCCCGGCTGGGCCACCCATGCCTATCTCTGCTCCGCCCTGGAAAAAACGGGGCTGAAGGAACTCTGGCAGGTCATTCGGGCCTTTCAGGAAATGACCACGGAAAGCGGCGTCTGGCAAAAGCGCCGGGAAGGGCAGCTTTTGGATTGGATGCACAGCATGATCGATGAGCATCTGCATAACCTGTTCTTTGAGGATGCCGTGGTCACGGGACGCATGCCGGAGATCCGGGAGGCGGTGCTGAAAGGAACGATTTCACCCACCCAGGCGGTGGCGGAACTCGTTAATCTCTTTGATGTGAAGCGGGCGGCCATGCGGCAGGTGGATCTTTTCCACCCCGAGCGGGAGTGAGGACATTCATGTACACGAAGAAAATTTATTTCTCCGGCGGGGATTTCCACGAGCTCCAGGAAGTATTCTGCAACCTGCCGGGGGTGACAGACACACGTACAGGCTATATCAATGCCCATGGGGCAGCGGATTTCGACAGTGTAGCTGACGGCAGCCTCAGGGCCTATATGGGGGTGGAAGTGGTCTTTAATCCCAAGAAGATGGATCTTTCCAAGCTGATGGATGTCTTTTTTGCCGTGGTGAATCCTTATGTCCCCGACGGGCAGGGGCGGGCACGGGGAGAAATGTACCGGGCAGGTGTCTTTTATGCAGATGCCGAGGACGAGCCACAGGTAGAGCTGCATGTAAATTTCATTGCCAGCAGGGGCAAGCCCCCGGCAGGGAACTGCTTAGGTCTGACCATGAACGACCCGAACAGCGACCCCAGGCTGACAAGGCAGTGCTTTTGCCTGGCGCAGCCCATAGAGAGCTTTCAGTCGGCAGAGCCGCAGCATCAGCATTATTTTGAGAGCCATGCCAGGGATGATACCTGCATTGATTTTGCCAGATTGAAGGCTTGCCTGAGGTTCTGAGCTGCTTTATCAGTTCATAAAAGCAAAATCCCCGGGGCAGATTTTTCCTGCCTCGGGGACTTTGCTTTTATGGTTCCTGCTTAGAAATTTGCTTCGCTGATCTCGAAGAAGCTCTGGGGATGGGCGCAGGCGGGGCAAATCTCCGGCGCCTTGGTGCCTACCACGATATGACCGCAGTTGCGGCACTCCCATACCTTCACTTCATGAATACCTTTACAAAACTCTGGCCGGATGTGCGTACCCCCGCTGAGGCCGAGGCGAAAATCGCGGCGGAGCGTGAAGCGGCGGGCATCGGCGAGCCGGAAAATCTGGAGGAACAGGCCATCAGCCTGATCGGACGCACCATCTTCGAGAAGCTTATCCGGGGCTACACGGAAAAGCAGTGGGGACGTAGCTGCAAGGAACTGCCGGCCTTCATCATCAAGCGCCTGCCTGTGCGCCTGACTTTCGATAATAATTATTTCAACGATCGCTGGCAGGGCATTCCCATGGGAGGCTACAATAAGCTGACGGAGGCGCTGCTGGAGGGCGTGGAAGTGCGCACGGGAGTGGACTATAATGAGCCGGCCGTGCGGGCGGCCTATCAGGGACAGGCGCAGACAGTGGTCTACACGGGCCTGATTGATGAGTATTTCGGCGGGCGCCTGGGCCGCCTGGAGTACCGGGGCCTGCGCTTTGAGACGGAGGGGCTGCCGGAGCAGAACCATCAGGGCGTGGCGGTGATGAACTACACGGAGCGGGAGGTGCCCTACACCCGCAGCATCGAGCACAAGCATTTCGAGCCGGAGGACAGGAAAGCCTTCGAGCAGGCCGTGACCTATGTCACCCGTGAATACCCTGCCGACTGGCAGCCGGGGCAGGAAGCCTACTATCCGGTGAATGACGCCCGCAACCAGGAGCTCTACCGGCAGTACGCGGAACTCGCCGCAGACGAGCAGGGCGTTATCTTCGGCGGCCGCCTGGCGGAGTACCGCTACTACGATATGGACGATGTGGTCAAGAGCGCCCTGGAGTGCGTGGAGAAGCAAAATTAGGACAAGAAAAAGCATGGCAGCTTCCTGAAATAAAAGAGCCCCGCAAGGCAGGAAACTTTGCGGGGCTTGTATAATATATACACATGGCAGTTCGTTAAGCTTGAAGCGAGCTTGGAGATAGTCAGGAATCTGCTGTTTATTGGCTGTCTATATCGTGGAAGTAGTCTACCTGGATATCCACGGCCTTTTGGTGTTCCGGCTTTAATTTTCGGTATTTTCTCACGAGATTAGACTCATGCTCGGAGTAGGGCGGTGCGTGATAGACAGGCTTGGTGCTGTAGGAAGCAAGAGTCGTGTCACCCGCCTGTGGCAAAGCCTCACGGCATATCTGGCCATAGTCAACTCCCTCGGAGCGCCCCAGCAAGTAGTCCGTAGAAACATGAAAGAAGTCTGCCAGCTTGGGCAGGTTTCTCTTTATGCTACCGCCGTGCTCATATTTCACGTAGGTGGTGCGGTCTATGCCCAGGGCCTTGGCAATCTCGTCCTGGGACATATGGCGAGCCTCTCGCAGTTCTCGCAGGATTTGTGCGGTTTTCAATGGAGTCACATCCTCTTGCTGTTATTATAAATGAAAGTTATTATAGGCAAAAGTCGTGAAGATATACCACACAAATTATATAGGGGTGAAGAAAATCCACGGAAGGCCTTATTTTTTTTGAAAAATTAACGATAATATTGCTATAGGTAATGGTCATCATGTTTTTACATGGGGCTTGGTTTTTGTGCCTTATCATGTGAAGTATTGCCACTTTCACGACGTTTTGTGAAAATAATACACTGTGTAAAAATGAGGAGGAGCCTATGATTGCAAAAATTGCTATACTAAGGAATCTTGTTCTTGGGCTGATATTTGCAGTTATGGGCATGATATACCCCAATGTTGCCCATGCCCAAGAGGTCACTGTGGTCGGCATGGGGGCTGACAGGGACAGTGCCTTGCGTGATGCGTCCAGGAATGCGGTAGAGCAGGTGGTGGGGACATTTATAGATTCCCAGACCCTGATGGCGGATTTGGTCATCAAGTTGGATGGAGTTTATAAAAAATCCCAGGGATTTGTCAGGAAAGTGACAGTTCTGGAGGAAGGGCAGGCAGATGCTGCTACTTACAGGGTCAGAGCAAGGATTGATGTGGACACTGATCCCAATGCTAAGTTGATGGACTCGTTGACCATGATTATGAGGCTGAATGATCCGCGCATAGTGGTGGCAGTGCTGGAAAAGGATGCCACCGGCCAGGTGGTGCACAATGAGGTAGCGGAAAGCACTTTGAACAGCAAGCTGTTGGAAGCAGGCTTTTCCCATGTGCTGGATGCAGCTCAGGTGGCGGATTTGCGCGATGCTCAGTTTCTCAGGAACATATACGGAGGCAGGCGGGGGAACTTTCAGGGCAAGGCCGACCATGTGGCAGATTATCTTGTGATAGGGTCGTTTACCAGGGATGCCAATAATGTCTCCATTCCTCGCTATAAGGAATCGGGAATGCTGAAAACCTCCATTATGAATGTGAAGGCAGTTCTGAAAGTGGATGTGATTCAATATAATTCGGGGAATATAGTGGGAACCTTTGTGACGGAAGGCATTGGCATAGAAAACAACACAGCCAGAGCCGGGGACAAGGCAGTGATTCTGGCTGCAGGACAAGCGGCGGAAAGACTGGCGGAAACCTTTAAGAAGCATGGCGCCAAGGCTGTGCAGGGAGTGGAATTCATTCTGACTGCCGGCAGTGAAGCAAAGCTTCAGCAGGTTTTGCAGGAACTTCGCTCCTTGGGGGCTGTAGATAATGTGTATGTAAGGGAACAAACCGGGGCGAGAGCAGTGCTTTCGGTGGAATCCCACCAAAAGCCCCATGAAATAGTGAGGCAGCTCAGAAGCGTATCCTCTTGCGGTATAGCCATAGAGAGTATAGCCGGTGACAGCTGCCAGCTGAGGATAACCTGATTCCGGGGAGGTTTGGATATGAAAAGGATTTTCTGTGTATTGGCCCTAATAATGAGTGTTCTTGTTTTTGGCACGAGTCTGCAGGCAGAGGGAGCTTCACTGTATGATTATCCCAATGTGGCTGTCCTTCCATACGCCAATAAAGCGGCGGTTTCAAGGGAGCTTACCATGGGTGATGCCTCGCTGGTATCTGAATTCGTTATTGAGCAACTGCTGGATTCGGAGCGCTTCAATGTCATAGAGCGGGAAATGCTGGAAGCCATAATGAAGGAACACAGCTTCAATATGTCGGGAATGGTAGATCCTATGACTGCGGTGCAGATAGGGAAGCTGGCCGGTGTCAGATACCTGGTGGCTGGCAGCGTGACTGGTCTTAGCACCAAGAAAAGCGGTGCTTCATACTCCGACAGCCAATGGGGAGGGGCAGGTTTTAACAAGAACACTGTCATAGCCAATGTAACGGCGCGTTTCATAGATGTGGAGACAGGCAGGATTGTCCTCGCTGCCAGCGGTACCGGGGAATCAGCCAGTACCAATATTGAGTTTACCCTGCGAAAAACAAAGCTTGAGGATTATGATGATGGCAGTTATGATACATCAGGAAGTTATGAGCCATATGACAACACAGGAACCTATGACAGCAGTGGTACATATGAAACAGAGGGCAGTTATAGCACCGAAGGCGAGTTAGTACCTGTAGCAGATACGGAAGTTGAAGAATATGCAGCGGCAGATTACAGAGATAATTCTGTTTATGAAACTAACGGGTATGCAATAGGCAGCAGCCAATATTTTGCCCCAGGGCTTTACTATAAAGAGAATCAGGCGCTTCTTCCCCTGGCAACAAGAAGCGTTACCAGGGAAAGGAAAATTGTGATTGGTACTCAGGCTTTTAGCCAGGTGCAGGTGCGCAATGCCCTTTATAAAGCAGTGGTGGATCTGATTTATAACAAGAATTATGGCATAATTGCCAAAATGGACGGCAAGGCAAAGAGGAGAAAGGTGTAGGATGAAATATAGCTTTTGGTTGCTTATATGTTTTCTGCTCAATTTCTCATTGGCAGAGGCTGCTGTTTTGCCGGTATATGAAAGACCTGCTGTGGCAGTTATGGATTTTGGCAAGCACGTAGGAGCGGCAGCTGCGGACATCATACTGGACAATACGGAGAAGACCTCCTCAGATTATATAATTGAGGCACTGGTAGAAAGCGGCAAATATGATGTGGTGGATAAGGATCTGCTGGCTGATAAACTGGCCAAAGAAGGACTGAACACCACAGGTTTGATTGACCCTGATACAGCCAGGAGAATCGGTGAAATCCTGGGAGTGCGGTATATAATCTATGGCAACTTGAACGATGTCACCGGCAGCAGTACGGGGCTGGATATCTACTATGTAGGCGGAGATGTGCATACAGTGAAAGCACATATCATAGCGCGCATGATGGATGTGACCACAGGGGATATTGTTATGGCTGCCAAGGGTGAGGGAAAATCGAAAAGCGCCATAGGCAAAGTGGGTAAGGAAAATTGGGGCTATATCACCATAGGCACGGCCAGGATATCCCAGGTCAGTGTCCACAATTCCATCAAGAAGGCTGCTTATGCTATGGTGGATAAGCTTACAGAGAGGTTATTCGGTGTGCGTGCTTTTGAGTGAAAAGAGGTAGCATCATATGAAGAAATGGCAGAAGAAATACTTGTTGGTTGCTGTTTCTGGATTGTTCCTGCTTGCGTCTCCGGGGCTTACTTTGGCAGGTGATGGCATGAATGAAGATGGAATAGTGCCTACAGAAGCGACGGGATACGATGGAAATATAGAACCAGAAGAAAACTATGATGGCGGAGCGGTACCTGCCGAATCACCCGCCGATGAAGTAAACACACAGCAGGACTGGGATCAGGTCACTACGGGTGACTGGAATTCCAACGAGGAATATGATGGCAATGAAAATCCGACACCGGCAGGTACGAATAGTGCAGAAGAAACCTACGCGCCTGAAAATATCGAGGATGAAGTAATCACAGATAGCTACGAGCCTGTAGATAATGCAGTAGAAACGGTAGAGGAAACGGACCTCGTAGAGCCGCAAGAGCAAGCCGCGGAAGCCAATGTCAGTGATTTTGTGGCAGGAGATGTCAATGGGGATGGTGAGCTGAACGCACTGGATTGCGTAATTCTGCAAAAATACATAGGGCAGGATTTCCAGTTTATGGACAGCAGACGCGGAGATGTAAACGGGGATGGAGTGATTTCTCTATTGGATGTGCATGCCCTGGTGAATCTTATCAAAAGCGAAGGCAAGGGCACCGGGGATGTCAATGGGGATGGTAAGATTGACAGCTATGATGTGCAGGAGCTTACGAATTATATGGCGGGGCAGACGGCATCTGTCAATAGGAAAAATGCTGATTTGAATGGGGATGGAGAGATTGATGGGAAGGATTTGGACATGTTACGGGAAGTGATGAAGGTTAGGAATCAGCAGAGCCTTAGTGATAGATGATAGCTTCTAATTTGATGGGGGTGATGGCAATATGGGAAGATTTTGTCACAACTGTGGTCTGGCAGTAAATGAAGGAGATAAATTTTGCCATAAGTGCGGAACGAAATTATATGAATCTTCGGTAGAGCAAACGAAAGAGGAGCATTCAGAAGAAAGAACATCTGCCCATATGCCCGTGCAAGCCCCGCCTCCCATAATACAGTTGCAGACGCAGTCCCAAGAGCCGGTTTATTACATGCAGGTACCATGCGTAGAGGAGGAGCCTTATGTCCCTGACCAGGGCTGGCGGCAGATATTTTTCCGCTGGGATAACCGATTAAATAGAAAGAGATATTTTCTCAGGCTGATGCTGGTTCAGCTTATTTTCGTACCGGTCAGTATATTGATGATGTTTTTACCGCATGATATTGTTTCGTTCTTAGGATTGGCACTAGGAGTTGTTTGGCTGATACCTATAGGTATGCTTTGTGTCAGGCGTTGCCACGACTTGGGAAGATCGGGTTGGTTTCTGATTAAAACGGCGATACCAATTCTAGGTATGCTGTGGTGCATAAAATATTTGCTCCGCAGCGGCGATGATGATTCACCTATTCTTAGCTCCACTATTTTTGTGATAGTGTTAGGCCTGCCATTCGTGGGGATTTTGGTTTGGATATACTTAATGTGTGCTGATGGCATGCGCGGTGGGAATGAATATGGTCCAGATCCCTTGGGTACTCAGGTTGAGGTGAAATCTCAGGGGAATAAAGTTCTAGATTTTATCGCTAAGATGGAAGCTCCAGGGGAAATGCGAGGGGTATTAGCTATTTTTGCTATTATGGCATTGGTTACTGTTGTTCCGGGTATGGTAGGTTCCCTATTCACTGACAGCAAAAGCAATGCAGTGGCAAGAACACAGCAAAGCCAGCAAGCTGAACAGACAAATAAAGCTGTACAAAACAAACAGGGCAAAGAGCAGATAGCACTGCCTGAGAAACCTGCTTTACCGGAAATGCCTAAGCCAGTTTTGCCGGAGCCTAAATATCCACCGGGGGCACAAGAAAAATATGAACAGGCAAGAGCAAAAGAAGCTTCAATGACAGATGGCAAAAGTCCTCAACAAAAGCTAACGCCGGTACAGTTGGAAGCGGCAAATACTCTGTCTCAATTTCATGATAACATAACAAAAAAAGATTTACGCAAGGCCTATGATTGCATGAGTCCGAATATGCAAAAACGAGTTTCTTATGAAGGCTGGGCACCCGGATTCAAAACGACTGTCAGCAGTGAAATCTATGACGTGAAAGTTGCCTTTGAAAACAATGACCGAATGGCTTTGACATATTTTTTAAAGACAGTTGATAATCCAGGCGGCGAAAAAAATTACACGGGGACGGCAGTGATGGCAAAAACAGCCATGGGCTGGAAAATAGAGGAAATTACCAATAAACTAAAATGACTTTAGATGATGAAGTAAAAGAAAGGAGTGCTCATGATGAAGTGTTGGTGAAAAAATGGTATGCGCAGGAGTGATTGGAGGCATGCTTATGCTTTCAAACAGTGCGGAGGCAGGATTGCAAAATTATATGGATTTTAACTGCCAACATACAAACAAGATTTATTTTGAAATGAAAGATAACTCGGTTGATGTACAGGGTACTTCTGTAGAATATTATGCAAAAAAGAAAAAGGAGTCTGTAAAATACAAGTGTAAAATATGCGGAAAGAGCTATAACTTAAAATTAACGGCAGCAGGTCATGTGAGAGGTGTACACGGGAAGTTTGTTACCAGTTGGTATTTGCAAAAAGTTAAGGAATAATAAAAATAGATGGTAGGTGTCCAGAGATGAGATACAATCTTTTGAAAAAACTGTTATGTGCTGGTCTTATCAGCGGCTCATTATTAATAGGGAGCTTTGCCGAGGCCGGAGTAGTGACAGATAGATTGCCATTGCAATGTTATTGTGATCATCAGGTGAATACTTATAATTCTCCAGGTGCAGCCAAAAGGGCAGGTTATATTTCGGCTAATGTGGACATGATAAAAATCCTGGAGGTTCGTGGTGACGGTTGGTGTCGCGGAAGTTACCCCGGTTCCGGTGGAAAAACTGTAACTCGCTGGTTTAGGATAACGGATGTATGCGCGGATGCTGGGTATACGAATAGGTCGGCTAACGTAAGAGGAAATCAGACCGTATACCGTACCCGCAGCGGAGGCGCAACTATTGGCAGCGTGTCAAATAATGAGAGCGTGATTGTGGTAGCGGATAACGGCAGCCGGGCACAAATTGTTTATAGGCTCGATAATGGCACTGGGTATAAGATGGGATGGGTGCCGAGTTCGGCGGTAACACCTGCTGTGCAAAGTTATAATCCGCAGGGAAATTTTGATGCTGTTGTGAGCAATAACCCTAATCAAATAACGGTAACAGGGTGGGCGGCTGATAGAGATAATATGGGCGAATCCTTACGTGTTCACATATATGTAGGAGGTGCTTGGAATTCTGGAGCAGAAGGGTATGAGATTGTAGCTAATAAAAGTCGTCCTGACGTTCGTCAGTATTTCACAAATCAAGGAGTACCGGCAGGTGAGTATTATGGTTTTTACGAGAAGATAAATGTTAAACGCACCGGTAATCAGCCTATATATGCCTATGCTATAAATATAGGTGGCGGCGGTAATATGGAAATTGGACATTTGACAGTTGATATAAGAGGAGCAACTGTAGGAACAAATAATACGGTTAGGACTTTGCCAGATGGTTGGTATCAGATTTCTCCTACTCACGATTTGAGACGTGTGCTTGATGTTAATGGTAGTTCCAGTGCTTCGGGCGCAAATGTAATGATGTACACTTTGCATGGAGGCAACAATCAGAAATTTTATTTGCAGAATAGGGGGAATGGTTGGTTTTCGTTGAAAGACGGACATTGCGATAACTACATTACAGCCGATGGCAATGGCGTTGGTGCAAATATTTCTTCGAGACCATGGACTGGTTCAGATAATCAGATGTTTAAGCTGATTGATGGCGGTGGTGGCTCCTATCATGTGATAGCGAAGGTCAATCAAAATCTTAATTTTGATTGTGCTGGCGGATGGAAACAAGATGAAACGAATGTGCAGCTTTGGACAAAAGAAAATAATTCGGCTCATCATAAATGGAAGTTTACTAACACAAGTGCTCCGAGTGTGCCTGCTCCTGCACCTGTTCAACAGGAAAGAGATGGTTGGATTAAGACAAATGGAGCAAATGTTAATTTCAGATCAGGCCCATCCACGGGGACAACTTCCTATGGAAAAATAGCAAATGGAACACAGTTAAAAGTTTTGGAGCACAACAATCCTAATGGATGGTCTAAAATTAATTACAATGGACGTATAGGATATGTAGCAAGCCAGTATGTGTCGTTAGACAAGCCAATAATTAATAACCGACAGCAGGCAATGGCTGACATGGCGAGAAGATATATTGGCTCAAAAGAATACAATAATTATTGTCAAAGATTTGTAAAAGTTGTTGGACAAGGAATAGGTTTACCAGCAGGGTCCGCGGGGTCGGCTTTAGAGGCATGTAATAAATGGTGTGTATCGTCAGATAAAAATATTCCTTTGGGTGCGGCTGTTTACTTAAGAAGTAAGAATAGATCCAGCGCTGGATACAAGTATGGACACGTTGGAATATATGTCGGTAATGGAAATGTTATTCATGCGTTAGCAACTGTAAGAGAACAGTCACTGGATAGCTTGCTTCAAAAATATGATTATCTCGGCTGGGGCTGGCAAGCAGGAGTGGATTTACGTTGATTTCATAATGAAAAAAATATTGTTGTAGTTGGCAGATAAATGGAGGATTCGTTATGACAATTTTTTTTAGAGAAATTAAATTAGTTTGTTCTTTATTTCTTAGCATATTTGTAACATTTGTTGCAGGAAATATATCGTACGATGTGGTCGAGGCCAGTATGGATGTTAGTATAACAGAGCAAATAACTACAGAAATAAATTGGAGAACGGGGGCAGACTCAGATATAATTGCTATCGGCATCAGCCGCCCAGATAATCGTGGCATGGCTCTTTCCCGTGAAGCAGCCATCATGGCAGCCCAGCGTAACCTTATCGGCATTGTCAAAGGTATGTCAATAGATTCCGAAACCACCATGCGGGATTTGATTATAGAAAGCGATGTGGTAAACAGGAAAATCACGGGCACTTTGCGGGGAGCGCAGATCGTTGAGGAGAAATCCATGCCTGATGGGGGCTACTATGTGAAGATGAGGGTGCCCATTTATGGCGTATCGGACAGCATTGCTTCTGCCATTTTGCCATCCCTGGTATCAGATACACCAAAACCGTTTGAAAAGCCAATTATGCCTGTAAGGAGAGAGGCAGTCGAGGCTCAGAGTGCAGGGTATACCGGCGTGATAATTGATGCATCTGGCCTTGGGCTTGAGCCAACCTTTTCCCCGGTAATTTATGATACTAACGGACGCGCAATTTATGGTATTGAGAATTTGCAGTATGATGCCATCATCACCGAGGGCATGGTGGGGTATAGCCGTAGTGTCAGCGAGGGCAGCGAACGAGCCGGGGCAAATCCGTTAGTAGTAAAAGCCGTACAGGTGCGAGGCGGTGGCAACAGCACCAATCAGGTGAATGCAGTTATTTCCGTGGAGGATGCAGATAAGATTTTGATGGCTAATGAATCCTCTCGTATGTTGGATTGTTGTGCGGTTGTCTTTGTAAGATAATGTTGTTACAGCAATTGGATAATCGTAATATAGTTTTGCAAAAGAGAATCCATTATTTTTAAGTGAAGAAGATTTTTTAAAGAAAAACTCTAAAGGAGAGATAAAGATGAAACGCAAATTTTTTGCATTTATGACAGCGACAATGTTCTTTATGTTGCTTCTTTCCTCCACAGTACTGGCTGCATATCAAAGGACTGCTGATAACACAGTGCCGGCATACAGAAATTCGTCTCTTACTCAGCGAACAGGTAATGAACGAGTAGATAAGGGAGATGTGGTCATAGTTTTACAAGAAACAAACAGGGCATATTATGTAAGGTATCCAGTAAGAAATGGTACTAAAGATAGATGGGTACCTAAGAACATATTTAATACGGCTTCACAATCTCAGCAAATAAACAATGGGCATAATCCGGAAGGATGTCTCGACAGTGTCGTTAGCAATGCGAATAATCAAATTACAATTAGCGGGTGGGCTCTTGATAGAGATAATGTGAATGAGCAGATTCGAGTACATGTGTATATTGGTGGCCCTGCAGGTTCAGGTGAGGGACATGAAATATATGCTAACACATACCGTCCAGACGTAAATAGGGCTTTAGCAGGAGTGGGAGAGTATCACGGTTTTGAGGCAACCGTTAATACAAATCGCACGGGTAGTCAATCTGTATATGTCTATGGTATAAACATAGGCGGTGGAGAAAACAAAGAACTTTCAAGTTCCCCAAAAACTGTTAGAATAAACAATCCAACTAATACGCATTCAACGCAAATAACTAATAGATTGCAACAAGTTATTTCTGAGTGGAAGGGGAAGAAATGGGACAATCGTGAAAGTGAAAGAATAGGCAGTACTTGCTTTGGCTTTGCAAACTATGTGTTTAGAGAATTACATGGGGTTATTGCAGGTAGCCAACTTGATTGGTCTAAACCATATGCTCTCAAAAATCCAAGTTCTGGTGTTTCGTGTACATATTCAGGATACATAAACGAGAACGCATGGCATATCTTGTTACAGGAGTGCAAGCCAGGAGATTTTCTCCAAACTACAAATGGAAGTAATGCAAGACAACATACAATGATCTTTGTGTCATACAATCCCAACACAAGAGTTGTGCGTGTGTTGGATGCAAATTTTGCTAATCCACCTGACAACATAGTCAGAGATAGATCGAAAAAATTGTCTGACTTTGCTCACCGATTCCAATACGTATCTCGTTATACCAAATAGTTGGGCATATACATAATAGAGGGAGTATATCTCTCACTTTATTGAAACGATGTGCGTGTTTTTTCAGAGAAAATACGCACATCGTTGATATTATATAGTTTGAATTTGGTCGAATGACTTTACTTTTGTTTGGATTTATTTTCTGTCTCTGGCTGGCATGTATTTTGTGCAAGAAATTGATTGCCTGATGAACGTTAAAGTATGGCTGAACGGTAATAATGTTACATGGGTATACTTTTGGAGGTGTCTTAGCATGAAAAGAAAAACATGTCGGATTTTATCATCAATGTTTATGGTAGCTTTTTTTATTATAGTAAATTCGCTGCTGGTATCTGCTACAGAGCACACAAACGCTGATATGTACAGGAAGATACTTTCGTCTGGCAAATTCTGCATAGAATATGAATTGATTCCATACGATGGAAATGTCTTTATGGGGTCGTTGCGCACCAATGGTAAAAGACTGCTAGCTTTTGATGGTGACAAGCGAATTTCCTATGCTACCGGTGCATTTCACGTTGGAAACAGGATGGCTATGCGTAATAATGGTAAATTTAAAGACTGGCAGAAGGAGGCCATGCGTAGAGGAGATACATTTATGCCGGAGGTTATGTATCAGAATAAGAAATATTATCAGTTCTTTGGGAAACACGCCATCGTTGCTTCCGAGGAGGAATTGGAATCTGATACAGTAAATTCACATGAAATGTGGAACATGGCAAAGGAAGCTGTATTGATTCCTGAAGCTTTGTCGGCATTTTTGCCAAACAGTCACTTGGTGTCTAAATTCATGGTAGGAGGGGATGATATTAATTTTGGGGTTCAATCCCAATATAGCTCAGTATATGAGGGCAGTAAAAAAGAATCTCTATTGGGAGAAGAACTGACCTGCGATGAGTACAAGATAAAATTAATATTTACGGTAAATGGAGAAAACCAAACAAGAGATATGAAGATTTGTAAACTTTACTATGATTTAAATGGAGTACTTAAATATGGAGAGACAATGATAGTAGTTGCTAATGATGATGCAACAACAATTTACGGCAGTTTGCCCCGTGGAATGGCCCAGAGCATGAAAAAGCATTCCCCGTCATCACTTAGGCAATTTGTTCGTTTTGAAAAAATCAGTAATTCTTTGCCAGAGCATATATTTGCTTTTCCAAAGGGCTGCAAAGTTTATTCTATGGACAAGGGCAATATGAATGATGTTCTTGGAGAACCTGTGTTGGTTGAAAGGTATTGAAACAGGAGGTCGAAAGCAGTGAAGGGGAGATTATTGACTTGCGCCATGCTGTTCTTTTTTGTCTGTTCCTCTTCAATGGCAGATGCCAATCAACTGGATAACTTTAGGAGGTTGATAGAGAGCGAAAGGTATACCATTCGTTATGAGGTATATGATTCCAGCACACAAAAAGGGATCGAAAAGATGACGAGGGACATGTCCGGGGCTGGATATTATTCGAGTATTGAAAAAATAAGTGAGGGCACAAGTAATTTGCCTAAGTATCTTGTAGTCAGGGATATGGATGTCTGGTATTCTGAGGATACAAAACCTTGGCAAGGATATAGTGAGTACATAATTACTTATTGTCATTTGGGTGAAGGGGCAGAAATACTTGATTTTCAACGATCTTGTTTCCGTGGCGGTAAAGAAAAATATAGCAGTATATATTCTGAAAGGGACAAGAATATAGTGCCTCGCCAGGCTGGGGCTTACGATGGAAATCTACCTTTTGGTGATCCGTATTTCAAACAAGTAATAACGGCACTCTTTCCCGAATGGACAAAAAATATATTCGATGGCTATCATGAGGTTGGATCCGGCACGACAGAAGAAGGACTGACGTATTATGATTTGGAACCAGTTCAAATGTATGAGTATGATGAAGGTGAGGAACAGGATTGGGTAAGTGCGATACGATACTATTTCCAGGGGGACAAGCTTGTAAAGATATCATCAGCTACCACTTTTCAGATGGCGGGAGAGAAACCGGAAATAGAGAGGATTATCATATATGTACAGGATATATCACCCTTACCAGATCAGAAATATTTACAATTGCCAGAGGAGTTGAAGGTGGTGAGGTAGATTGTTTTACAATTTTTCGGTGATAAATCGAATGCTGGCTCTTTGCATGTTAATTATCCTTTGCTTGACAGCCGAAGCATCCGCAGCAGAATCATCTCTGGTGTTATTGAAATTTACTGATGATACACGTTTTTACAAAATAGGCTCCGCTGAATATTTATCGGATCTGGTGATGGAGAAGTTATTTGCAAGTGGAAAGTTTAGAATTAAAGAAACCAGAACTATTGATACTGCTACGGAGGAAAGGCTTTATAATGAAGAGGCAACTTTAGAACGAAATGCTAAGATTGCTGTTCGGACTAAAAATTATGATGTTCTGTTTGAGGGAGAGGGATTTCATGAGAAGAAAACGGCTGATCTTGACCATGCCAAGAAGGGACAAAGACTTTCCCCTGAATTGACATCAGCAATTGGAAAGAGGCATGGTGCTGATTATTTGGTTCAGGGGACAATAATCAGTATGGGGACAGGGAAGATGCTGCAGGAGGAACTTGGTCAGTGGGCTTCAGTTTTGGGCAATACATTGAATGTTCTCGGCGCAGGCAGGGCCGGCTCCGTTGTCGGGATATTAAGCGGGGCAACAATGGAAAAGAATATGTTTGGTGTAGTGGTGGCCCTTCGTGTCGTCAGAGCCGATACTGGAGAGGTGATATGGGATAAGCAGGCGTTAGGAAAAAGCGTCATAAAAAAATATTCAAGCAAGAATAAGGTGGTGCAGATTGGGAATGCTGTAATTACAGCCGAAATGTATGCAAAGGCAATGGATGATGCTGCCGAAACTATAGTGTCCGCCCTGGTGGCAGATACAAGCAAATGGGGTGAGATGAAATAGGGCAAATGTCAAAAAGGAGGCTGAATACAAATGTATAGGGTTATAATAGGATTGCTGCTTTCTGTTATATATCTACATATTAACTGTATAAACATTGTTCATGCTGAGGACGTATGGCTTTTTGATAGAGGGGAAATCAGCGGTAGTAGCTATTATATATCAGCTGACAGCGTTTGTAATTTACACGGTGAAGGCTGTGATATACTTGTTACAGTCTACAATGTGGCGATGGGTGCAGTTTTATATCACAAGTACAAAAATAGAATGTGGAAAGTGGGAGGGGAGCATGGCGAATGGAGGTATGGTGGAGTTCACACTATCATTAGTGATGGAAAACTTTCACGAGGTCCGTTATATGACCATCATGGCTTGGTGAGGGATAACTATGATGAGGGAATCATCCTTCAGGCGGCGTTGAATATTCTTGCGGAAAATAGATACAGTAAAATACGTTATTATAACAACAATATGTTTTATCCCATGATAACAGAGGAGAAGGATTTTTATCGTGTGATAGATTTATCATCACTGGTTAATGAAAATGGGCGTTTGTCGATTTTGGTTGATTGGTTTGATAAAAAAACCGGTGTAATGATAAAACAGATGACTATGCACATATATCTAAATGAGGGAAATAATTCAGTGAAATTCTCTATAAATGATGACAGCCTAAAAATAAATATAAAGAACTTCATTCATACGGAAAGAATATATAACACACTTCTTACACTTGGCTTATGCTGACGTGGTACTCACAATTATCTAACAGAAGATTATAATAACAATACATGAGTAAAATACTCATGCATTGGAAACGTGGAGGCGAAACCAATGAAACTGAAAAAAATGATTATCAGTGTGGCCATGATAATGGTATGTTCGAGTACAGTGAGTGCAGAGCAACCGGCGGCAAATGAATATCGAGGAATTCTTGAATCAGGTCAATATTGCGTGGAATACAGCTTGCGTTCATATAATTTCAAAACTAATAGTATCAAACCAGGCAAAGATGATCCCAAGGAAATATCTGGTAGAATGATTGTACCACCTACTGCAAAACTATCTGGAGGAAATAAAGTATCTATAGACCTTTTTTCAGGAAAATACGAGTTTTTAGGAACAGGTATTGATTATATAATGATAAATGATAAAAGTCAGAGAATAAAAAAATGGAGAAGGAAAATACCTGCCAAGAATGCTAGTATCCCATTTCTTCCAGTACCTATAAAAGTAAAAGATGCAAGCACTTTAACTGAACCGGTATTGATGTACAAAGACGGTAATTATTACCGTTTCTCCTGTGGCGATAATGCGATGGCAGTTATGCATGCAAAGGCAGACAAAGATATAACGGCTGTCGTATTGCCAGAGGGTGATTTGTATTCATCTGAACTGGATCCAGCCGAAGGCTGGTATACTATACGAATGCAACTGAGCTTGCCGGATGAGTTTGCGCCGTTTGTCAAGGCAGACTTTTTTAGAGATTCTGAAAACCCTTTGCCTGTCGTAACATTGATGTCAAGTTATCAGACGGAAGTGGCAAAAGAACAGTATGACTGTGATGCATATAAGGCACAGGATGGGGCAGAGTATTATGCACTATATAAAGATGGTGAATTGAAGCTCGTGCAAAAATTCGTCAATAAAGATGGAGTGGATGAATTGACAGAAGAACTTTTTGTTAGAAAAATCTCACATGAAATACCAGAGAATGCCTTCGTTTTTGAAAAAGAGATTCCGCTATATGGAGCAGGTATGGGTGATGCCAATGACTTTTTAGGCATTCCTGTAAAAGTGGGAGTGCTAGGGGGTGCTGTAGATGCGTCCTAAGCTATTTGCCAATGTCTGTTTGATTACATGCATTATTTTCACAGGAGTATTTGCAAGTGATGGTGAAACTGCCGGTATAGATAAATATCGTGATATTTTATCTAATGGTTCCTTTACCATTAAGTATAGAATTATAAACTATGATATACCGGAAATGAGAAAGGCGATGGGCCTGACGGAAGGTGTGTATTATACACCTTCTGAACTAGGATATAAGGAAGAAGACACACAAAGACTCAAGGACGAGGAAAAAAGTAAAAGGGAAAAACGCCTGGATATTCTTGTTATGGATGGGAATAATCGATATACGGAAATGGGAGGGAACTGCAAGCTCATTATCAATGGTGAAGTTTTTTCTTTTTTTCATGAATATTATAAAGAGGGTAAATATATCGGTTGCCATGTTGGTAAGCATGGCTTTATACATAGGAATGAGGTGGCACCGGGAGAAAAATATGGCAATGGCTGGAGCAGACAGGTATATAGGAATCAGGAGGAAATTCAGGACATAGAAAATCCTGTTTTTGTAAAAATGCTGGCAGCTATTTATCCTATAAGCAAAGTAAATGTAGTATTGCCGGAATACAGCTATGTAACGTCAGGTGCAACGTCGGATGGCTATACATATGAAGATTATTCGGGAGTTGCAGATGGTAGACTGCATGCTGTGCGGTGCTATTTTCAAGGAGTGGATCTGATAAAAATGGCATATGCGTCATTTTTACAAAATTCATCTGCTCCAAAGGATAGTTATGAGAAAGTTGTCATACAGTTTGAAACTTTTAACAATATACCGGAACAGCAGTATTTTTCTGTTCCGGCTGATTTGAAAATTGTTAGATGATGGGAGTGGATACATATGGCAATAAGGAATACTTTACAAGTTATTACTGGTATAATTTTTTGCATGGTGAGCTTGCTGCCCTTTATGCACACTGTGCAAGCGGAGGAGAATGACCCGACTTCATGTGTAATGCTGAAGTTTGTTAATAAGACCAGATTTAGAAGACTGGCACCGGAGGAGAAACTTTCAGATTTGGTGGTGGAAAAATTAGTGGCTAGTGGCCGCTTCCATCTGAAAGAAACCAGACCTATAGATAAAAATATTGAAAATCAGTTGTATGATGAAAATCAGCGCTTTGCTGGGGCTGCTGATGCAGCAAAAGCAGGGAATTTTGATGAGATATTTGCATCCAGTAATGAAGCATCGTCAATAGATAGTTCGCAAATGGGACAAAGTGTGTCGCCGGAACTTACTGCAGCCATCGGAAGGGAACATGGGGTGAAATATCTCATACAAGGTACAATCCTTGGTATTGCCAGGGGGACTGAGTCAGATTATGGATTTAATACGGCGGCGTCTTTGTTCGGCGCTATTGCCGGACATTTTGGAGGCGGATGGGGTGATGTTATAAAGGATATAGCACAAAGTACGAAAAAAACGTATACCGGCACAACTTTAAAAAATGATTTGCGCATTATTAAAGCTGAAACAGGTGAAGTGATTTGGCATAAGGAGATTATATGCTCCAGCAAGCAAGATAAGGTGCAGGTAGGGATGATTTCAGCAGGCAGCAATCAACTCAGCATGGAACTATATGAGAAAGCATTAGACCAGGCCGCTCAAAAGATTGTTGATGAACTCATTGCAGATATGGATAAGGGGAAAATTTTTAGAAGCAAGTGATAGACTATGTCGGTGTGATTTAAATAAAAAATGCAAGAGAGGAGGTATCGTGCATGTTTAAAAAGATTTTTTTGTTAACCATGGGGGCATTGCTTTTGTCGACACAGTGTTTTGCAATGACTTTTTCTCAACCTGTAAAAACTGGCTTTAGTGTAATTTGGACTGGCAGAGGAATGGCTGTGAGGAACGCATCAGCTAACGAGGGAGAATTTTATAAACAAACGTATAAGGGGAAAACAAGAATATTTAATGGTTCTGAAAAAAATAATCCGATAATGTATGGTAAAGGTGTTGCTCGCTATGGAAATGGAAGTGATGCATTATATGCTCACTATAATTCGTACAACATGAATAATGATAGTAAAATTCGTTTTGGAGGAAAAGATATAAATAATACAGTACCGATAAGCTCACAGGTTTTTGGTGAAGAAATTTTTAAGATTAATACCAGCGAGGGTATGACTTTTTATATGATTCATACTACCTATGATTTACCGGATGAAACCTGGTGGACACTGATTGGTATGAGAGAAGATGGCACTTGGGCAAAGTATATTGATTCGGATTTGGTTACAGTAAAATATTTTGGAGAGGCTGCTCGTGCCGGTTATGCCTATGTTTGGAAGGGGCAATCAATTTGCTGCGATAATTTTCGTGTGAGGGGGGATATGATTGTTATCGAATATAGCCGGTATCATAAAGACCTGGGACAGCATGGCAGTCTTATAAAAGAAGGTGAATTCCGCTTCAAATGGGATGACAAGGCACAGTGGTTTGGCGTGGAGCATGTATTGTATTGAGAAAATAGCACATAGAAAATCATCACGGAAATCAATTTTCAATAAAAGTGGGATACTTTTGGCACTCAGATGTCCTTTTAAAAAAAGAGCCTGTCTGGAAATGACAGGCTCTTTGTGGCAAATTTTAGGTCAGGAATCCGAATCAGATTCGATTTCTACCTCCGAAAAAATAATGTTGGACACGGTTTCCAGTATGTCTGATGGTACGTCTTCGACGTATTTGTACTGCCGGCTTTGCAAATCCAATGATCGTATGTGTTCGCATAAAATAACACCCGTGGTTTTGGTTCGCTCATCCAGGGCAACATGCAAAGGGAAATGATTATCGGTATTGGTTATAGGGCACGCCAACACCAAATTTGTTCTTCTGTTAAATATGTTGTTGCTGACAACTAATGCAGGCCGGTATCCTGCCTGTTCATGACCTTTTTGAGGATTAAAGCTGACCATAACAATGTTTCCTTGTTTGATTACCATACTTCGCTCCCCATAGGTTCTCCCCAATCCATTTCTTGTGGCCGATAAGTTCCGGTATATCCTTCAAACAATTCTTTTATCGTTTTTCTTTTGTGCGGGTGAGCAGGTTCTATGACCAGTTTGTTATCCTGCCTCGAAAGAATAAGCTTATCATCTATCTTCCAGTTCAATTCCCGAAGAAGTTTTTTCGGCAGACGGAATCCCTGGCTGTTCCCCCATTTTTGCAAGGCAGCAGTTACCATGAAGAACACCTCCTCCTATTTGTATATCCCTAGTATATACAAATAGGAGGATAATGTCAATATCTCATAAGGAAACGTAAGACCGCCTCTTTGGGGAGAGGCTTGGCGTTTACTATAAAAACAAAGCCCCCAGGGCAGGAGAAATCTCCCGCCTTGGGGGCTTTCAAGGTTGTGCTTAGAAATTTGCTTCGCTGATCTCGAAGAAGCTCTGGGGATGGGCGCAGGTGGGGCAAATCTCCGGTGCCTGGGTGCCTACCACGATATGGCCGCAGTTGCGGCACTCCCATACCTTCACTTCGCTCTTTTTGAAGACTTCCTGGAGCTCCACATTCTGCAGGAGCTTGCGATAGCGCTCCTCATGGTGCTCCTCGATGGCAGCCACCAGGCGGAACTTCTCGGCCAGCTCCTTGAAGCCTTCTTCCTCGGCTGTCTTGGCAAAGCCCTCGTACATATCCGTCCACTCGTAGTTCTCCCCTGCGGCTGCGGCTTCCAGGTTGGCCTTGGTGTCGCCGATGCCTTCCAGCTCCTTGAACCACATCTTGGCGTGTTCCTTCTCATTGTCGGCAGTCTTCAGGAACAGGGCCGCAATCTGCTCGTAGCCCTCCTTCTTGGCCTTGGAGGCGAAGTAGGTGTACTTGTTCCTGGCCTGGGATTCTCCCGAAAAAGCCGCCTGAAGGTTCTTCTCTGTCTGTGTGCCTGCGTATTTGCTCATGGTTTCTACCTCCTAAATACTTTTACCTCACTATCTACTTTCGCCATGTCCTTGCCAAAATCCTGCTGACGGTTCAAATAGTATTGCAAGTGCAGCTCTCTCAGGCAGTCTCGCCGGTCTGGAAGCCCATGGCAAGTGGCTCCAGGGAGGGCAGGGGCTCTTTCCGGATCAGGCTGATAATTGCTTCGGCGGCCTTCTGCCCCAGGGCTGGCAGGGGCTGGACAACTGCCGTGAGGACTTTCGGCCCGAGGCGGGTCAGGTAGGTGCCGTCATAGGCCACTACGGAGAGGTCTTCGGGTATGCGGCGGCCCCGCTGCTGCCCTTCCCTGACCGCATAAATGGCGCCCAGATCCGTGCCGGAGATGGCATCTGCATCTGGGTAGCGCTCGAAGATTTCCCCGGCTGCTGCGGCAAAGTCCTCCGGGCGGAAGGCGTTGTCCGGCATGATGACGGAGTCGAGCCTGATGCCTGCGGCCTGGATTGTCTCGGCAAAGGCATCTTCGTGGGCGTGGGCCGTGGTGTTGATGCCGGGGGAACCAGCAATCTGCACCACATGGCGGGGCCGGCGGCGCAGCAGCGCTTCTGCGGCCAGCCGTCCGCCCTGGATGTGATCCGCCTTGACGATGGGGATTTCCCGGCTCAAAAAGCGGTCAAAGGCAACGATAGGCAACTTGATGCGCTGATAGCTTTCAAGATGCAGGGCATGGGCGCCGATAATCAGGCCGTCCATGGTGTGGCGGCGCAGCATATCCAGGAAGGCCAGCTCTGCGTTTTCCTTCTCGCAGGTGGAGCAGACCATGGTTTTGTAACCGTAGCGGTACAGGGAGAGCTCGATTTCATGCAGCAGGGAGGCAAAGAAGGGATGGGCCACATCTGGGATAATGACGCCGATGAGATTCGTGCGGTTCAGGGAGAGATTGCGGGCCACTTCGCTGGGGACGTAGTGGAGCTGTCTTACGGCAGCCTCCACCTTTTCCCGCGTGGCCTCGGATACATAGCCTTTATGATTGAGCACCAGGGAGACAGTGCTGGTGCTGACGCCGGCCAGCCTGGCTACGTCCTTGATATTTGCCATATGATTTTACCGCCTTCACTTGACGGTGATGAACACAGCATCATCCCCGGCGTGGCCTGTCTCATCCTGCCACATGATTTCATTGGCGCTGTTCAGGGTAAAAATGCCCCTGCCGTTCTCATACTTCATATCCCGCTTTTCCCCTCCCTTGCCGTCAAAGGTGAGGCTGTAGTGCCGGGCATCACGGTAGCAAAGCTGATGGCTGTCCAGGGCCAGGGCGGTCATTTCCCATACATAGGTGCGGTTGGCGCTGTCTCCCCAGTTGATTTTGACATCATAGGCATCCTTTTCTCTGCCCTGTTTAATCTCCATATAGCAGCGCCCCGAGGTCTTGTCCGCCCAGCCCCCCAGGAAAGCCGCCGGGGTGACGCCCCGCGCCGCCATTTCCTTATTCACCTGCCAGTCCTCTGCGGTATAGGGGATAAGCTGGGGATTGTCCTTTAGAAACTCCTGCCGCACACTGTCCCAGGCCCATTCATTCAGCTCCCGCCACTGCCCCTGATCCCGCTCCATGGCCTCCGGGCTCTCCCGGACGTAGCGCACATCCGTTGGATGGTAGTAGAGGTAGAAGTTGCCCTCCCTGTCCCTGGCAAAAAGCTCCTGCCCCGGCACATCATTTTCCATCAGCTCAGCAAGTTTCTGCTCTCCCACAAAGCCGATGGTAAAGAGCCAGCCTGCCCCCGTGTCCTCCTCCAGCCCTCCGGGGGTGGCTTCCACGGAAGCCCTTTCCGCAACAGAAAAGAGCATCCCAAAGCTGTCCACGGCCTTGGTGATTAAAAGCCGGTCATAGGCTGAAGGGATTTTCAGCCGAAAATCATGCTTGGTATAGACCTTTGCCCTGGTGTAATCCGCCTGGGCAGCCAGGGCCAATCCTGTGTCCTCCTGCCAGGGCAGCTGGGCAGGACTGCCCCAGAGACTTGCCGCAACTAAGGCTGCCGTTATTGATAGGGTTATTTTATGCTTCATGTCAGTGCTCCTTCCTTTTGCACGATAATATCCTCTTTGAGTATTCGGCATCAATCTTCCTATTCCTCTTATAAAAAGCTGTCCTTGGCATGTTCCTTTTGCAAGGTGGTGATAATAGCGCACAATATAGCAAATTAGCGTGAAAAATGTTATACTATTGGCATAAAGCCATGTGTGGCAGATAATGAGCAACCTTTCCTCAAAGGCGTTCATAATTACATTATCGGTTGACAGGAAAGGGTGTATCTCTATGCTTAACATATATTTGGGAGAAATGCCGGGGGCGGTCTACCATCCACCGGTATACTTTGATAATCGCTATGAAGATGAGTGGCTGATAGATCCATTGACGGCAGCCATGGTGAAGGACGTGGACAAGTCGGAAATCATCGGCCCCCATTTGGTGGAAAGCCCTGTGCTGGGCCCTATTTCGGTCAAAGAATTGTCAGGTGGAGTCAAGACCTTGATTCTGCTGGCCTTTGACAGGAGCGGCAAGGTATTCAATGCCTCCGCTTGCGGGGACAACTGTGCCAGGTGGATTCTGAGGCTGGCCAAGGAAAGGGAACTCACCATCAATTTGCGGCATATCATGGATTTCGGGAACGGAAGTTTTGAGGCAAAGATCCTGAATACTGGGGATGTGGTACGCAATAATTCGGAGTTTGCCTATATTGCAGGTGATTTCGTATGAAGGGCAGCCACAGCATCATCGTCCAGAACAACAGGCTGCACTATGAGCTGCTGGTCAAGCGCAATATCACCATTATCCTGGGGGACAGCGCTACGGGCAAGACTACCTTGGTGGAAATGCTGCGTCAGTATATGGATCTTGGCCCGGACAGCGGCGTGGAGGTAAATTGCGATGTTCCCTGTGCCGTGTTGGAGGGACGGAACTGGCAGGCCATCCTGTCATCATACAACCAGACCATTATTTTCATTGATGAGGGCAATATCTTTGTGAGCACAGAGGCGTTTGCCAGCGCAGTGAAGGGATCTGATAATTATTTTGTCCTGATAACGAGAGAGAACCTGTATAATCTGCCCTACAGTATTGATGAGATTTACGGCTTGCATTCTTCGGGGAAGTACCAGAATTCCCGGAAGGTTTATCAGCAAACCTATAAGATTTATACAGAGCAGGTCAGCAATATGGCAAAGCCGGAGATGATTTTGGTAGAAGATTCCAATTCCGGCTTTGAATTCTTTGCAGCTGCAGGCAAGGAAAAGGGAATCATCTGCCAAAGTGCCGGTGGTAAATCCAATTTATACAAGGCTTTGAAAGCCACAGCCCAAGAGGCAACTGTATGCGTGGTGGCAGATGGGGCGGCATTGGGAGCGGAGATGGCGAGATTAAGGAGCCTCGCCAGAGACAGGGGTAACATTATTTTTTACCTGCCAGAATCCTTTGAGTGGCTTATACTCGAGGCAGGACTTTTGAATTCACATGAAATTCGTACAATATTGGAGAGGCCGGAGGAGTTCATAGAAAGCAGGGACTTCTTCAGCTGGGAACAGTTCTTTACGAAGCTCCTTACGGAGAGGACACAGGGAACCCCTTTCAGGTATGGGAAGAAGAAGTTAAATCCCGTCTACCTGCATGAGCGAAATAAGAGGAAGATAGTTGAGGCTTCTCCGCTGGTCTGGCTGGCTGTCAGCAAGGAGCATGGAGAAGTGACGTCCGAAATTACAAAGAAATAAAATTAAAAGGTTGCCTGTCCGGCAGCCTTTTTGGGCTGGGTATCGCATTTACAATGATTTTGGCGTTTACCGTAAGTTAGGGCGTGTTGATAAACGGAAACTGTGCGATACAGCGAGACAGTTTTTCGTATGGCAAGGAAGTGAAGCCGCAGTCGTAGCGACGCATAGCTAGTCCCCTTGGGGGCACGGCTACGTCAAGGTTTCACTGACGCAGACAGGCGGAAAAATGGCCGCTGTAGCGTGCAGGTGGAGTTTTTCAACACGCCCTAGGAGAGTCACATAAATATCAGTATTTTTGGATAATAGCAAGAAAAACGAAAAAATAAAATGTAAAAAAGAATTGACAAACGATAAGGAACAGATTATAATCAGTTTATCGAATCGGTTCGATGATACAAAGTCGGAACTAATTCGATTTTCTCTGAAGTGTTTGCCGAACCGGTTCGACAAGGTTATGAGGTGAAAGAAATGCCTACATCTGACATGCGGGCCGAGGCAGAGGCCTTTATCGCTGCCAACGCTCCCAAAATCAAGCGCCGCTGGTACCCCCGCTTCCACATTGCGCCCCGCTGCGGCTGGTGCAATGACCCCAACGGGCTGGCCTGGTTCAAGGGTGAGTACCATGTGTTCTATCAGTATTACCCCTTCGAGCCGAAATGGGGCCCCATGCACTGGGCACACGCCGCAAGCAGGAACCTGGTGCACTGGCGGCGGGAGCCGCTGGCCCTGTTCCCGGATCAGACTTATGATGCGGATGGTTGCTTTTCCGGCTGTGGTCTGGAAAAGGATGGCAAGCTGTATCTTCTCTACACAGGCCATGTGGACCTTATGAAGAAGCCTGGGAAGCCCGACCGCATCGAGACCCAGGCCCTGGCCTTTAGCCGCGACGGCGTCCACTTCGAGAAGGCCGCTGGCAATCCCGTCATCAAGCTGCCGGAGGAGGTTTCCACGGGGGAGGATCATCACTTCCGTGACCCCAAGGTCTGGCAGCATGCAGGGCGCTATTATGCGGTGGTGGGCGCCCAGACTGCGGAGAATGTGGGCCAGGTGCTGCTGTTTGAGTCGGAGAACCTGGAGGACTGGAGCTTCCGCCATGTGATGGCCAAAGCCGAGGGCAATCAGGGCTTTATGTGGGAGTGCCCGAACTTCGCCGAGTTTGACGGCCACGAGGCGCTGATTTTCTCCCCCCAGGGGGTAAAGCCCGAGGGACGCCGCTTCCTGAACCTGCATCAGTCGGTGGTGATGCTGGGCAAGATGGATTATGAGGCCGGTATTTTCTACCACGGCAGTATGGAGCTTTTGGATTACGGCTTTGACTTCTATGCGCCCCAGGTCATGCAGGTGCCGGACGGGCGCTGCCTGATGATAGGCTGGCTCAATATGTGGGAGAGCACCATGCCGGAGCAGGAAGACGGCTGGTGCGGCCAGATGACCATCCCCAGGGAGCTGCATTACAGGAATGACAAGGTGGTTACGGTACCAGCCAGGGAAATGCTGGAACTGCGGAGGGCAGAGCACTCGCAGCCTGCCACAGATTTCGACAAGGAGGTTTCCTTCCCCGATTGGAACCGGGAAACCGGGGAACTGTGCGCGGAGTTTGATTTGTCCGGGGCGCGGGGACTGGCTGTCCACTTTGCGGCAGGCTTCGAGGATGAGGTATCTGTCATGGTGGACAAGGAAAAGGGCGAGGTGCGCCTCTCCCGGAAGTCGGCGGCCACGGGCCGGGAGGAGTCCCGCTGGGCCCGGCTCCCTTCCTCTCAGGACAAGCTTTCCCTGCGGGTCTTTGAGGATCGTTCCTCCCTGGAGATTTTCCTGAACGAGGGCGAGGCGGTGCTGAGTACACGTTTCTATCCTAAGACGGAGGAGCGGGTCATTGTGCTGGAGCCCCAGGAGGGAACGGTGCGCATGACCAAGGGCGTCTTCTACGAGCTTGATGATATCTTTTGAGTTTAGGAGGTTGACATCATGGGTAAGATGCTGAGAGCATTCTCCAATCCCTTTTATCGGACAAGTTCCCTGGAAATCCTGCTGTTCTTTGCCGGTTGGGGCATCTGGTGGTCCTTCTTCCAAATCTGGCTGACCACGAAGCAGGGCTTCACCGGGGCCCAGGTGGGCACCATTTATTCCTTCGGCAGCGCAGCCGGGCTGGTGCTGATGTTCATTTACGGCTCCCTGCAGGACAAGCTGGGGGTGAAGAAGACCTTGCTGAAGATTTTCCTGGGCTGCCAGATTCTCCTTGGCCCCTTCTTCACCTGGGTCTATGTGCCCATGCTGGCAGCGAATTTCTATCTGGGTGCGGTCATCGGCGCTATCTACCTTGCAATTTGCTTCCTGGCAGCCTGCCCGGTCTTTGAGGCCGTGACGGAGCGCCTGAGCCGCCGCTACTCCTTCGAGTACGGCCAGGCCAGGGCCTGGGGCTCCTTCGGTTACGCGATTTCGGCCCTGTTAGCGGGCTTTATCTTCACCATAGACCCGAATCTGATTTTCTGGTGCGGCTCGGCTGTGGCCGCAGTGCATCTCTTCCTGATGCTTTCCCTGAAGCCGGAAAATGACGCGGCCCAGGTGCAGGCTTATGAGGTGAAGGTCGAGGGGGAGAAGGAGAACAAGACCCCCTCTTTCTCGGAAATCCTGGGTGTCTTCAAGCTGGCGGATGTCTGGAAAATGATTATCTTCGTGATTCTGAGCTGGACTTTCTACACCGTCTTTGACCAGCAGATGTTCCCCGAGTTCTTCACCCGCTTCTTTGCCACCCCCGAGGAAGGGCAGCAGGCCTATGGGGTGCTCAATTCCATCGAGGTTTTCCTGGAATTTTTGATGATGGGCCTGGTGCCCGTGCTGATGGGTAAAATCGGCGTGCGCAAGGCGCTGCTCCTGGGCTGCACCATCATGATCCTGCGTATCGGCGGCTGCGGCCTGGCCACCAGCCCCCTGGGCGTCGGCATCATCAAACTGCTGCACGCCCCGGAGACGGCGCTGTTCATCCTGGCAGTGTTCCGCTATTTCACCTTGCACTTTGATACCCGCATCTCCGCCACCCTCTATATGGTGGGCTTCCAGATTGCCGCCCAGGTGGGACAGATTGTATTCTCCACGCCCCTGGGAGCGCTTCATGACAACATCGGCTACCAGAGCACCTTCCTGGTGATTTCCGGCATCGTCTGCGTGGCTACTGCCTATGCCTTCATCATTCTCAAGAAGGACAATGAGCAGGTGGACGGCCAGCCGCTGCTGGAGCAGTAAAAAAATTGAAAGGGATACCCTTCGGCTTCATGCTTCCCCGTGGGAGCAGATGCTGAAGGGTATCCCTTTATTTGTGTGTTTACGCCCTAATAGCTGTAGGCAAGAAAATATGGTATAATATCCTTAGAAAGGAGCAGCAGGATGAAAGCCAAACGCACCTACAAGGACTCGCTCTTTCGTGACATCTTCAACGATAAACGACGCTTGCAAAGCATGTATATGGCCTTGACAGGAAATCTTGTCCCCTTGAAGGATATCAAAATTACCACTCTCCGCGGCACTTTCTTCGAGGATATCAAAAACGACATCAGCTTTATGGCAGGCAATCGTCACATCATTCTGATGGAGCACCAGTCAACGCTCTCGGAAAATATGCCTCTGCGCATGCTGTGGTACATAGCCAAATTGTACCGACAGCGAGTAAATCCGGATGCGCCTTATAAAAAAGCAAGGATACCGTTGCCAGCACCGCATTTCTATGTGCTCTACAACGGCACAGATGATGCCCCGGAAGCATGGACAATGCAGCTCTCTGACGCATTTGAAGAAAACGCCAATATGCTGGAGTTAAAGGTTAGGGTCTTTAACATCAACTATGGGAAAAACAGCGAACTGCTGCAAAAATGCCATGACCTGAAATGCTACAGCATTTTCGTCTCACAGGTACGTACAGAACTTTCTGCCGGAAAAACGCTTCGCCAGGCCATAACCCTGGCCATTCGATATTGCAAGGAACATGACCTTTTGGCTGCATACTTTGCCCAAAAGGAACAAAAGGAGGTTTTCGATATGGTAAGCTTCAAATGGGATTGGAATAGAGCTATGGAGGTAAGAGCAGAGGAGGCTGCTGAGGAGGCTGCCAAAAAGGCTGCCGAAGAGGCTACCGAAAAGGCTGCTGAAGCAAAGACGACGGAATTTGTGCTCAACCTGCTCCACGAGCATGAACCCTATGAAAGAATCTCCCGTCTCGCTTCTACCTCCATAGAAAATGTCCAGCGCATTGCCAATAAAAATAACCTTGCATACCAATAACGCTTACAGCTAACGATTACAGCCAAGGCATGACGAAAATTGCGGCGAATTGTAACGTTCAATGAGATAAACCAGTAAGGTGAATGACCATGGCGAGGTATTGTAAAAATTGCGGGGCCAGGCTGGAGGGCAGTCCGCGCTTCTGCGGCAACTGCGGCAGGCCGTGTGCGGTGGCTGGCAGCAGGCCGCCCCTGCGAAATAGCGGCGCTGTCCAGAGCAGAAATACATCAAGCGGATTTAGGCATTTTTTAGCAGGAACAGCTGTTGGGGCACTCTTTAGCCACCTTTTCGGAGGGTCAGCTTCGGCTTCTGCATCCCACTCTCCATATGCAGAGCCAACGGAGCATTATCACGGTAGCCTTATTTATGCTGACAGTGAAGATGCAGATTATGAGAGTCATAACGATGGGATTGAGGATGATTTCACTTATGACGCTGACTGGGATACGGATGATTCCGACGCGGGTGATAGCTGGGATACTGACGATTCCGATGTTGATGATGATTGGGACACGGACGATTCCGATGAGGATGATGATGACTGGGACACGGACGACTCCGATGACGATGATGATGACTGGGACACGGACGATTCCGATGAGGATGACTGGTGGGATACGGACGATTACGGCAGCAACGATTACGGCGACGGCTACGATGATTACTGACAGGTGATAATTGTTGGTATTGCAAAGGGTCATGCGAGCATTTGGCTTGCATGACCCTTTACTTTGTATTGACAGAATTCCCGACAAGTCCAAGGATTGTTTTCCCGGTGTCAGGCCTCTCCCTGGCTGGCGAGGCCCTCCAGGGTGTATTTCTGGAAGAACTGCCGCAGGTTCTCATTGAAATCCCTCCACATGGGCAGGGTGGCGCAGTGCTCGGCGCGCTCGCAGGCGGCGGCTTCCGGGGCCAGGCAGGAGACTGCGAAGAAGTCATTTTCCACGGCGGAGATAATGTCCCAGGCTGTGTATTCATCAGGTTCTTTGCAGAGCTTGTAGCCGCCCTTCTTGCCCCGCTGCCCGGTCACCATCTTGTTTGTGACCAGTACCTTGATGATGGCTTCAAGATATTTTTCGGACATGCCCTGGCGTTCGGCGATTTCCTTAAGCGGCACGTATTCAGCTTTGTCATGCCTGGCCAGGTCGATCATAATGCGCAAGGCATAGCGCCCCTTGGTAGAAATAAGCATCTTTCGCTCCTCCTGTGTTCATATATGAATATTATACATGCAGGCAGGATAAAAGGCAAGATAAACCTATTGACATGGCGGGAATATCTGCTTATACTATAAATCAACCTACAAAGAAGCTAGGAAAAACGAAAGCATAAAGGAGAGCAATTTGATGGCAGAAGAACTTTTGCAGATAGAGGGTCTCTGCGCCGGGGTCGAGGGCCGGGAAATCCTGCACTCTCTGAGCCTTGACGTCAGGCGGGGCGAGGTGCATGTGATTCTGGGGCCGAATGGCTCCGGCAAATCCACGCTGATGAATGTGCTGATGGGGCATCCCAAATACCAGGTGAGCGGCGGCAGCATCCGCTGGCAGGGAGAGGATCTTCTGGCCCTGCCCACCTATGAGCGGGCCAGGCGGGGGCTGTTCCTGTCCTTCCAGACGCCGGAGGAGATTCCCGGCATTCGTCTGGAGGATCTTATCCGCACGGCCAGGCAGGCTGTTACGGGGGAGAAGGTAAAGATTTTGCCTTTCCGCAAGGAGCTTGAGGCCGTGATGGAGGGGCTGGCCATGGCGCCGGAGTACGCCCAGCGCTATTTGAATGTGGGCTTTTCCGGGGGCGAGAAGAAGCGGGCGGAGATTTTGCAGCTTCTCATGCTCAGGCCACGGCTGGCTCTGCTGGATGAAACGGATTCCGGCCTGGATGTGGATGCAGTGCAGATTGTGTCGGAGGGGGTGGCCAAATTCCACACGGCGGAGGATGCCTGCCTGATTATCACCCACAATACGCGCATTCTGGAGAAACTCAGGGTGGACAGGGTACATGTGCTGCTGGAGGGCAGGATTGCCGAGACGGGCGGGGCGGAGCTGATTGAGAAAATCAATGCCCAGGGCTTTGCCCCTTTGCTGGCTGCCGGGGAGTGAGGCGGATAGGATGGCAGAGAAGAAGACTTATGTCGCAGATATTGAGCGCGCCCTCTATGATATCAGGGATGGGGACAATGCCGCCTACAAGTCGGAGAGCGGCCTGACGGAAGCTGTTATCAGGGATATTTCGGGGCGCAAGCAGGAGCCGGACTGGATGCTTAATTTTCGCCTGCAGTCCCTTGCCATATATAACAGCCTGCAGCTTCCCGCCTGGGGGCCGGATATATCCTCCCTGGATATGGACAGGATAGTGACCTATGTGCAGCCGGATGCCCGGCTTACTGGCAAGTGGTCGGAAGTGCCGGAGGATATCAAGGGGACTTTCGACCGCCTGGGCATACCGGAGGCGGAGCAGAAGTCCCTGGGAGGCGTGGGCGCCCAGTACGATTCTGAAGTGGTCTATCATTCCATTCAGGAGGAATTGGTGCAGCAGGGGGTCGTCTACACGGATATGGAAACGGCCCTGCGGGAGCATGAGGCTGTGGTCAGGGAGTATTTTATGTCCCTGGTGCCGCCTAAGGATCATAAGTTCGCGGCCCTCCACGGGGCGGTCTGGTCCGGCGGCTCCTTTGTCCATGTGCCTGCGGGGGTGCAGGTGGAGATTCCCCTGCAGTCTTATTTCCGCCTGAATGCGGCAGGGGCGGGCCAGTTCGAGCATACGCTGATTATACTGGAGCCGGGGGCGAGCCTGCACTTTATCGAGGGCTGCTCGGCACCGAAATACAATGTGACGAATCTCCATGCGGGCTGCGTGGAGCTCTTTGTCAAGGAGGGGGCGCGCCTGCGCTATTCCACCATTGAAAACTGGTCCCGCAATATGATGAACCTGAATACGAAGCGGGCCCTGGTGGAGAAGGACGGCCTCATAGAGTGGGTCTCCGGCTCCTTCGGCTCCCAGGTGTCCTGTCTCTATCCCTGCAGCGTGCTCCATGGGGAAAATGCCCGCTGCGAATTTACGGGGGTGACCTTTGCCTCCAGGGGACAGAATCTGGACACGGGGGCCACGGTCATCCACGCCGCTCCCCATACCAGTGCCAATATCAATACCCGCACCATTTCCAAGGCAGGGGGGGCGGCCACCTACCGCAGCGCGGTCAAGGTGACAAAGCAGGCCCCCTATGCGAAATGCTCGGTGAACTGCGAGTCTTTGATGCTGGATGATGAAAGCCGCAGCGATACCCTGCCGGTGATGGATGTGGAGGGGGCGGAGGCTGATATCGGCCATGAGGCGAAAATCGGCCGTATCTCCGATGAGGCGATTTTCTATCTGACCAGCCGGGGCATTGAGGAAAACGAGGCCCGGGCCATGATCGTGCGGGGCTTTGTGGAGCCCATTGCCAAGGAATTGCCCCTGGAATATGCAGTGGAAATGAATAATCTGGTCAGCCTGGAGCTGGAAGGCACCATGGGTTGAGAAGCAGGTGGGTACTTATGAATGATTTGCTTAACAAGGAAATATTTTCGGAAATCCCCCTGCGTACCTGGGGCTGGCTGGGGGTCAATGAGGCTCCTGTGCCGGAAGGGCTGGCCGGGGTGAATCCTGGGCGGCAGGAAATCACTGTGGCGGCGGGACAGGCAGAGGAACTGGTGCTGGCGGAGCGGGAAGGCGGCGCCCTGGAGCTGGCAATCTGCCTGGAGCCGGGGGCGAAGCTGCATCTGGTGCAGGCGGAGCTGGCCCCTGTGACGGCAGGGGTCAGCAGCCGCCTGCAGATAAGGGCTGCTGCCGGTGCCAAATTCTCCTATACCTCTGTCCTGGCAGGGGGCGCGTCGGTGGCGGCGGAGCTTACTGTGGAACTGGCAGGGCAGGACAGCGAAGCTGATGTCTGGGCCTTTTATCTGGGGGATGCCGGGCGCAGGCTGGACTTAAACTACATCATCCGCCAGTCGGGCAGGGACACCCGTGCCAATATGCAGGTGCGGGGGGCGCTGACGGGAGGCGCGGAGAAGATTTTCCGCGGCACCCTGGATTTCCTGCAGGGGGCGAAGGGCTCCGTAGGGCGGGAAAATGAGGAGGTGCTGCTGCTGTCGGAGGATGTGCGGAATCGCAGCGTGCCCCTGATGCTCTCCCACGAAGATGATGTGGACGGGCACCACGGGGTAAGCGTGGGCCGCATGGATGAGGCGAGGCTTTTCTACCTGATGAGCCGGGGGCTGGACCTGTCCGAAGCCCAGCGCCTGATAGTGGCAGCCGCCGCCAATCCGGTGCTGGATCGCATCCCAGGCCAGGCTCTGGGGCAGGAAATATACGCGTATTTGCAGGGGAGGCTTGCACATGCCTGAGACACAAAGCTTTTTGAAGGATTTCCCCCTGCTCGCCCAATCCAGGGGGGACAGGGGCAGGATTGTTTACCTGGATAACGGCGCCACCACCCAGAAGCCGGAGAGCGTGGTGCAGTCCATCTGCCATTACTATGGGGGCTGCAACGCCAATCCCCATCGGGGAGCCTATGCCCTGTCCGTGCAGGCCACGGATATCTACGAGCAGGCCCGGGTGCGCACGGCGCAGTTTATCAAGGCCAGGCGCCCGGAGGAAATCATTTTTACGAAGAATGCCACGGAAGCCCTGAATCTGGTAGCCTACAGCTACGGGCTGACCAATATAGGCGAGGGTGACGAAATCCTCATCACCATTGCCGAGCACCACAGCAATCTGGTGCCCTGGCAGTTTGTGGCCAGGGCCAGGGGTGCCGCCCTTAAATACATCTATCTGGAAGCTGACGGCAATCTCAGTGCGGAGGATATCGAGACGAAAATCACGGAGCGCACGAAGCTGGTGGCAGTCACCCAGGTCTCCAATGTGCTGGGGCTGAAAAATGATGTGGCGGGGATTATCAAGAAGGCTCACAGCGTCGGCGCGGTGGTGGTGGTGGACGGCTCCCAGAGCGTGGCCCATATGGCGGTGGATGTAGCGGCCATGGACGCGGATTTCTTTGCCTTCTCCGGCCACAAGATGCTCTCCCCCATGGGGATTGGGGTGCTGTACGGAAAATATGAGCTGCTGGACAAGATGCCCCCCTTCCTCAGGGGCGGCGATATGATTGAATATGTGGGGGAGCAGGAGGCCACCTGGGCGGAGCTGCCCATGAAATTCGAGGCCGGCACCCAGAATGTGGGCGGGGCCGCAGGGCTGACGGCCGCCATTGATTATCTGGAAAAACTCACCTTCGAGGGCATTGAGGCCATTGAGCAGGATTTGCTGGACTATGCCCTGCCCAGGCTTCGGGAGCTGCCCTTTATCAAGCTGTACGGCTGTGATTCCGGGCAAAACAACAAGACGGGCATTATCACCTTCAATGTGCAGGATGTGCATCCCCATGATGTGGCTACCATCCTGGACAGCTACGGTGTAGCCATACGGGCGGGGCATCACTGCGCCCAGCCCCTGATGAAATACCTGGGTGTAAATGCTACCTGCCGGGCCAGCTTCTACCTGTACAACACCAGGGAGGATATCGACCGCTGGCTGGCGGCCCTGGGCAAAGTGAGAGGAGTCATGCACCTTGAATGATATGGAGAGCATCTATACGGAAGTCATAACGGAGCACAGCCGCTTCCCGGAGCATAAGCATCATCTGGAGCAGGCAAATTGCGTGGCTCCGGGGCGCAATCCAAGCTGCGGCGACGAAATCACCCTGGAGCTTAATGTCCGGGAGGGAGTTATCAGGGAAGCCGCTTTCACGGGCGTAGGCTGCGCCATTTCCCAGGCCAGCACGGATATTATGATTGATTTGCTGCAGGGCAGGAACGTGACAGAGGCCCGGAGGCTGGCAGCCAAGTTTATCGCCATGGTGCGCCGGGAAATAACCTCGGAGGAGGACCTGGAAGAACTGGGGGAAGCCGTAGCCCTGCAGGGCATTGCCGATATGCCCGCCCGGGTGAAATGCGCGGTACTGGCCTGGCATACCCTGACAGAGGCCTTGCCTGACTCCTGAGCGTATATTTAGATTGACAAAAGCCTTCCCCTCTGGGGAAGGTGGCAGCCGAAGGCTGACGGATGAGGTCTTACACTAGCAAGGGGAGATTTTTTTGACGAAGTAATAAAACATCAGAAAAACATATTGACAAAGTAGGTTACTCTGATTATAATAAGCGTAACCTAAAACATATAATATATATATGTTTTAGGAAGCGGTGAATGAGGTCTTCTGTCACGAGGAATATGTTTTCTTTAATGAGTATTGCAACAGAGAGGGGAAATCAACCATGAGCAACTATAAATTTGAAACGCTGCAGCTGCATGTAGGCCAGGAGCAGGCAGACCCGACAACGGATGCCAGGGCGGTGCCCATCTACCAGACTACATCCTATGTTTTCCACAATGCCCAGCATGCGGCAGATCGCTTCGGACTGAGGGATGCGGGCAATATCTACGGGCGCCTGACCAATTCCACGGTGGATGTGCTGGAAAAGCGGGTAGCTGCCCTGGAGGGTGGCGTGGCCGGACTGGCAGTGGCCTCCGGCGCGGCGGCTGTCACTTACGCCATCACCGCCCTGGCCAAGGCAGGCGACCATGTGGTGGCCCAGAAGACCATCTACGGCGGCACCTATAATCTCCTGAAGCTGACCCTCAAGGAATTCGGCATTGAGACCACCTTTGTGGATGCCCATGACCTGCAGGCAGTGGAGCAGGCCATTAAGCCCAATACCAAGCTGGTCTATCTGGAGACCCTGGGCAATCCCAACAGCGATATTCCTGACATTGATGCCATTTCCGAAGTAGCTCACAAGCACGGCCTGCCGGTGGTGGTTGACAACACCTTTGGCACGCCCTACTTCTTCCGTCCCCTGGAGCACGGGGCCAATGTGGTGGTACATTCCGCCACCAAATTCCTGGGTGGCCACGGCACGACCCTGGGCGGCGTCATCGTGGACGGCGGCAATTTCGACTGGGAAAAGAGCGGCAGGTATCCCCAGCTTTCCGCGCCCAATGACAGTTACCACGGCGTTTCCTTCGTGCAGGCGGCGGGGCCGGCGGCCCTGGCGGTCTATATCCGCGCCATCCTCCTGCGGGATGAGGGGGCGAGCCTTTCCCCCTTCAATGCCTTTATCCTGCTGCAGGGCATCGAGACCCTTTCCCTGCGTCTGGAGCGCCATGCGGAGAATACGAAAAAAGTGCTGGACTACCTGAAATCCCAGCCCCTGGTGGAAAAGGTGAACCATCCCGCCCTGCCGGAGCATCCGGATCATGCCCTCTATCAGCGCTACTTCCCCAATGGAGGCGGCTCCATCTTCACTTTCGAAATCAAGGGTGGCCAGCAGGAAGCCTTCACCTTCATTGACAACCTGAAGCTCTTCTCCCTGCTGGCCAATGTGGCGGATGTGAAGAGCCTGGTCATCCACCCCTACACCACCACCCATGCGGAGTTGTCCCCAGAGGAGTTGGCGGAGCAGGATATCAAGCAGAGCACCATCCGCCTCTCCATCGGCACGGAGCATATCGACGACATTATCGCAGACCTGCAGGCAGGTTTCGATGCGGTAGCGGGAAAGTGACAGTTTCCGCGTTGACAAGCAAGGACCCCGAAAGCACTTTACGCAAAGGCTTTCGGGGTCTTTTGGGATTGCCTTATTTGCGGGGCTGCGTCATGGTGGGACTTTCCCTCATGAGGAACCTCTCGTCGGCATCTATCATGCTGAGCATGATATTGGCAAAGTGCGGGTCGAATTGCGTTCCACGCCCTTTTTCGATTTCCGCCCTTACAGCGTCCTGCGGCATTGCATCGCGATAGCTGCGCTTGGAAGTCATGGCATCATAGGCATCGGCCACGGCGATGATCCTTGCGGGAGCGGGAATTTCTTCCCCCTTCAGGCCGTCCGGGTAGCCGGTGCCATCGTAGTGCTCATGGTGCGAGCGCGCGCCCTGGGAGAACTGCGGGAACTCCTCGATGCTTTGCAGAATGTCCGAGCCGATCCATGTATGGGCCTTGATTTCATCGTATTCCTCCGGCGTCAGCTCTCCCGGCTTGTTGATGACGGCATTGGATACGCCGATCTTGCCCACGTCATGCAGCAGTCCCATATAGTAGATGAAGCGCTGATCCTCGAAAGCCTCGCCGGCAACGCGGGCAATCTGCCGCGCATACTCGGCCACGCGCCTGGAGTGGCCGTGCGTGTACTTGTCCTTGGCGTCGATGGCCTGTGCCAGAGCGAACACCGTCTGCTCGAAGATGCGCTGCAGGGAGGCGCGCCGTGACTCGGCCAGCTTGGTCTGCTTATTCACCTCGTCCGCGAGATGGGCCTGCAGGTATTCATAGTTCAGGATGCGCTTGACGCGGAGTCGGACGACATCCGGCATGAAGGGCTTCAGGATGAAATCGACCGCCCCCGCTTCAAAGCCGTAGGACTCCAGGGTCATGTCCGCCGTCAGGAAGATAACGGGGACATTATGCAGGCTCTCACTCTCCTTCATGTGCTCCAGGACTTCCATGCCGTCCATTTCCGGCATGTGGTAGTCGAGCAGCACGAGGTCGCAGTGGTTTTCCTTCAGCCAGGCGAGTGCCGTCTTGCCGGAGCTTTCGCAATGTACATCGAAATCCTCCTGCAGCATTTCCTCCAGCAGCATGAGATTCGTTTCCATATCATCTACGGCCAGGATCATGGGCTTTTTGTCCATCAGCCCCAAAAAATTCATCATCCCATCCACTTGAAATTCATCTTCCTTTCTGAAATCGGCAATATGGTGTATAATAATATCATAATGCATAGGGGGGACAAAAATGTTGACACTGGAGAACCTTGAAGAATTGGGAATCGACACCAAGGACGGCATGGCGCGCTGCATGAACAAGGAAGCCTTTTACTTCAAGATGGTCAATAAGACACTGTCCAACAAATACTTCGACCAGTTGGGCGAGGTATTGGCGGCGGGAGACCTTGCGAAGGGCTTCGAGATGGCCCATGCACTGAAGGGCATCCTCGGCAGCGTTGCCCTGGGGCCGCTCTTCGAGCCGATGGCCAAGCTGACCGACCAGCTGCGCTCCCGCGAGGAGGCCGACTACCCTGCCATCTATGCGCCTATCAAGAAGTTGCGTGACGACATGCTCGCGCTGGCGCAGGACTGAACTGCTTCCCTTATGCGGCCGCTGCCAAAAGCAACGGCCGCTTTCCTGTTCACTTTGACGGCTGCCGGAGTGTCGCTAATCTCCCCCCTCCCGCACGTTTGTACTTCATAAGTGTTCTTTTCAGGGCATCGAAGTCGATGGGCTTCGCGATATGGGCGTTCATGCCCGCTGCCAGGCACTTCTGCGCATCTTCGGCGAAAGCGTCCGCCGTCATGGCCAAGATGGGAACTGTACCGGCATCGGCCCGCTTCATGGCACGGATGGTTTCTGTCGCCTCGAAGCCGTTCATATGCGGCATCCTGAGATCCATGAGCACGACGGCATAATAGCCCTCCGCAGAGTTCTGGAACAGCTCCGTCGCGATTTGCCCATCCTGGGCATGATCCACCGAGGCTCCGGCCTCTTCCAGCATCATCATCGCAATCTCTGCGTTCACGTCCTGGTCCTCCGCCAGCAGGATGTGCATGCCAGAGAGATCGATGGACGCCTCCTTGCCCAGTGGCACCGCTTCTGCTTTTGCGCCCTCCTGCCCCTCTTCATACTTTTTGAGCTGATGGTACAGCGTGGACTTGAAGAGCGGCTTGGCGATGAATCCCGTGATGCCTGCCTCCTTGGCATCGTCCTCTATCTCTGACCAGTCGTAGGCGGAGACGAGGTTGATCGGCAGCCTGACATCATCGCCCAGCTTCTCGTGGATGGCCTTGGCCGTCTCGATGCCGTTCATGCCGGCCATCTTGTAGTCGATTAGCACCGCGAAGAAATCTGCGCCTGCCTTGTGGGCTTCCAGCACCTTGGAGAGCGCATCATCGCCGCTCAGGCACCATTCCGGCTTAGTGCCCAGCTCTGCAAGCGAAAGCGCTGCCGTCTTGCAGAGGTCTTCGTCATCGTCCACCACGAGGACTTTCCATGGCGGCAGCCTCATCTCGCCCGTCAGCTCCTTGATGCGCTCCAAATCCAGCACGACATGGAACGTAGAGCCTTCGCCAATCTTAGAATCGACCTCGATGGTGCCGCCCATGGCCTCCACGATGTACTTCGTGATGGACAGCCCCAGCCCTGTGCCCTGTATCTTGTGGACGCGGCGATTGTCTTCCCGCTCAAACGCATTGAACATCTTCGCCATGAATTCTTCGCTCATGCCCATGCCGGAATCCTTGACATAGAAATGCGTGCGGACATAGCCCTGTCCCTTGGGGGAGGCCTCCTGCCTGAGCGTCACGGAGATGGAGCCTCCCTTGGGCGTGAATTTGATGGCATTGCTGAGGAAGTTCAGCAGCACCTGGTTTAGCCTCACGCCATCGCAGCATACGTGCTCGGAAATGATGTCGCTGATGAGGATGTCGAAGTTCTGCCCGGCAGACTTCACCTGCGGGCGCACGATGTCGCAGATCATTTCCATACTCTCGCGGAGCGAAAGCTCCTCCATGTTCAGCACGAGCTTGCCGCTCTCGATCTTCGACATGTCAAGCACATCGTTGATAAGGCCCAGGAGCTGCTTGCCGGCCAACGTAATCTTGCGGAGGCAATCCTCCACGCGCCTACGGTCTTCGATATGCTCCGAGGCGATGGCCGTCATGCCGACGATGGCATTCATCGGCGTACGGATATCGTGGCTCATGTTCGAGAGGAACTCGCTCTTCGCCTTGTTGGCGTGCTCGGCTTCCGCCCTGGCGGATTCGGCCTCCTCGCGCGCCCGCATGGCATCTTCATTGGCTGCCTCTGCCTCGGCAAGCGAATCCTCGGCCTTCTGCCGTGCCGTCTCGGCATCCGTCCGTGCCCGCACGGCCTCCTCATTGGCAGCCTCGGCCTCTGTCAGGAGCTCCTCAGCCCGCGCCCGCGCCTCATCGGAGTCCTGCTTGGCCCGCATTGCCTCATCGCTGGCTGCCTCAGCCTCCGCCATCGCATTCTCGGCCCGCTGGGTGGATTCCTCCAGGGCAAGGATCTGCTCCCGGGTCATGCGGTAATACAATATGAATACGACCAGCACGCAGCAGAAGAGGAACGCCACCGCTATCGTCATCATCCGTCCCCGCGTTGCGCCCATATCCGTGATCATCACGTCCATGGCGTTGAAGGGCATGACGCAAACGAGGTACCAGTTGCTGTCCGGGAGCGGTATCGCGAGCACGCTGCGCCCTTCCCAGGCTCCGCTTGCCGTATTGCTGTACCTGGCTATATAGCTGAAAGACTTCCTCTCCGCTATGGCTGCATGGAAGTCCTCTATGATTTCCCCGATTGGCTTTTCAAGGCCGACTGCGCTGTTTTCCATGTTCTCAAAGAACGTATCCCCCGAATAATCTCCGGAGGGCTGGGCAACATAAGTGCCATTGAGCCGGACTAAATAGAACAGCGCCAGCGTCCCGTCCGCATCAAGGTGCATCTTCTCTATGAATGAACGTATGGGACGGCAGCAGATGAGCCCCGCGCTTTGCTTGCCGTTTTTCATCGGGTAGACTGCGGGGATGTACCAGACAATGACCTGCCCACGCCAGTTGCGGCCGCCTGTCATGGCTATCTTCTTTGACTTGATGTGCTCCTGCACGAAGCTGGGGTCGCCAAACTCGACGAACGGAACGCCGTACACAGTCTCCACCGACCTGTCCTCAGCCACCAAGGCACAGGTCGAGAGCGACTGCGAGGCAGCTACGTTCTGGATTGTTGCTGCCACCGAGTCGGCACTGTTCACGTCTGCATGGCTGTTCACCCAGTCCACCATATGGAACGCCTGCCCGAAGCGTATGTCCGCGATGGTCGTGGCGTGATGTATCTCCTCCATCGCGATGCCTTCTACATAAGACTGGGCCACTTGGCGCACATCCTCCTGCGTACGCTCTTCCATTTGGCTGTTCATGGCATAGAACACAGTCACCGACATCAATACGATGAAAAGGAACCCGCCTATGATCAAGCGGTTCGCCTTGCCCTTGCCCATGCTCACGCTCCTGCCCCCCTTTTTGCTTGTCCAGAGATTGAAAAACATTAATATTTCAGGTTGCTGTTCACTTCTACATCAAACTGGACTTTACCTGCTTGTTCTGAGCAATTATGACCTCAGGCTGGAATTTTTCGAGGACAAATCCTGGCCCAGGCCACTAGTGTCCCGCCTCGTTCACATATACAATACAAGGGTGGCCAGCAGGAAGCCTTCACCTTCATTGACAATCTGAAGCTCTTCTCCCTGCTGGCCAACGTGGCGGATGTAAAGAGCCTGGTCATCCACCCCTACACCACCACCCATGCGGAGCTGTCCACGGAGGAACTGGCGGAGCAGGATATCAAGCAGAGCACCATCCGCCTCTCCATCGGCACGGAGCATATTGATGATATCATCGCTGACCTGCAGGCCGGTTTCGATGCGGTGGCAGGGAAAAAGTGAGTAGCTACGTTGACAAGCAGGCTGCCTGGATGTAGAATAGATTTTGTCAATTACAATTAACAAATTTACATTTACAGGCAAATCGCAGAGGGGCAAAGAGCTCCAGGGCTGCATAGATGTGCAGCCTTGCAGCGGGCGCCGCGAAGCAATTTCGCCCCGGCAGAGGCTAAGGGACTGTCGAAATTCCTTTTCTCCAGTTCCTTACGGCTTCTGCCGGGGCTTTTGCATACGCAGGAGAGGGAGATGGTAGCATGGAACTCAGGCCAAAGCTGGATGAATTCACCCATTTGGCATCTCAGCATAATCTGGTGGCAATCACGACGGAGCTGAATATGGATTTGGATACGCCGGTCTCCGTATACTGCAAGCTGGTGGAGGGCAACCGGGGCTTTATCCTGGAATCCGTGGACACCACCCATCAGCAGTTTGGCCGCTACTCCTTCATCGGTTTCCAGCCCTTCCTGCGGGTGCAGGTCTTTAAGAACCGCCTGATGCTGCAGCATGATGACATCATGAAATGTCTGCAGGGGCCGCCGGTTGAGACTCTGAAAGAACTGCTGGCCCGCTTCCGCCCTGCCCTGGAGGACACCCGGCTGCCCTTGGCAAATGGCGGCCTGGTGGGCTACCTGAACTATGAAGTGGTGGCCACCTTCGATCGGGTGCGGGGGCTGGAGCTGGAGGAGGATGAGCTCTTAGGCCAGTTCATGGCCTGCCGCCTGCTGGTGGTCTTCGATGCCCTGAAAAACAGTGCGCGGCTGGTGTACCTGGCCGAGTGTGGCGGCCGTGAGCCGGAGGAAATCTACGGGGAAGCAGAGCAGGCCATGGAGGCGGCTGTGGCAAAGCTTTCAGGGCCGCTGCCGCCACGTCCCCAGCCGCAGCCCCGCAAGGAGGGCAAGGTGGACTTCCTGGCCCGCTATGGCGAGGCTCCGGAGGATTTTCTGGAGGGCATTCGCCGGGCCAAGGAGCATATCTTTGCCGGAGATATTTTCCAGGTGGTGCCTTCCCGGCAATTCCGCGCCGGGCTGACCCAGCCCTGCTTCAATTTCTACCGCCGCCTGCGGCAGGTCAACCCCTCCCCCTACATGTTCTATCTGGACTTTGAGCGGGTAAGGCTGGTGGGGGCCTCGCCGGAAATGCTGGTGAAGGTGTCCGGCAGGAAAATCTATACATATCCCATTGCAGGCACCCGCAAGCGGGGGCAAAATGAGGCGGAGGACGAGGAGCTTGCTGCAGACCTCCAGGCGGATACCAAGGAATGTGCGGAGCACTCCATGCTGGTGGACCTGGCCCGCAACGACCTGGGACGCCTGAGCAGGCCGGGCACGGTGCGGGTGACGAAACTGCGCCAGATCGAGTATTTCAGCCATGTGATGCACATGGTTTCCGAAGTCACGGGGGAGCTGAGGGAGCACCTGACACCGCCGGATGTGCTGCAGGCCACTTTCCCTGCCGGTACGGTCAGCGGCGCCCCGAAACTGCGGGCCATGGAAATTATCAATGAGCTGGAGAAGGTACCAAGGGGCACATACGCCGGTACAGTGGGCTATCTGGATTTTGCCGGCAATATGGACATGTGCATCACCCTCCGCACCATGCGCATCGAGAACGGCAAGACAGCCCTTATCCAGTCCGGCGCGGGAATAGTGGCGGATTCGGTGCCGGAAAAGGAATATCAGGAAATCCTGCAGAAGTCCAGGGCCTTGTTTGAAGTAGTGGAGGAGGTGGAGAACGGTGCTGTTACTTTTAGATAATTACGACTCCTTTACCTACAATGTCTATCAAATGCTGGCGGAGCTGGGGGCAGAGGTGGAGGTTGTCCGCAATGACCAGACCACCATCCCCGCCATACGGGCAAGAAGCTACCGGGGCATAGTCATCTCCCCTGGCCCCGGCACCCCCAGGGAAGCGGGGCTCAGCGAGGATATCATCAGGGAACTGGGAGGCGAGCTGCCCATCCTGGGCATCTGCCTGGGCCATCAGGCCATAGGGGAAGTATACGGAGGCCGCGTGGTGCGGGCGGGGGAAATCATGCACGGCAAGACCTCCCTCCTGCGGCACACGGGACAGGGCCTGTACGAAGGTCTGCCCCAGGATATCCCCGTGGCCCGCTATCACTCCCTGATTATAGAGCGGGAAAGCCTGCCTGACTGCCTGGCGATCACAGGGGAGCTGGCAGACGGCACCATCATGGGAGTGCGGCACAAGGAGAAAGACGTGGAAGGGGTGCAGTTTCACCCCGAATCCATCCTGACCCCGGAGGGACGCAGGATGCTGGCCAATTTCCTGCACAGGGTAGGGGAGCATTGAGGTTTGACAAAAAGCCTTCCCCTCTGGGGAAGGGGGACCGCGTAAGCGGTGGATGCGGTTCGCTGTCATGAGGAATATTATTTCTTTAGCGAGTATAAATCTTGAACAAAAGCGTGATAGTGTTATAATAAAGAAAGCGAAAACGCGATACAGCACATTATGGAGGGATTTGAATTGAAGAAGATAATTTCCTTGCTGATGCTGGCAGTGCTGGCCCTGGTCTGCACCGCCTGCGGCGGACAGGAAGGTACTTCGGGCAGCTCATCGTCGGCGCAGAAGGCATCATCGGGGCAGACGGCCGGGAAAACCGGCGGGACGGCTACAGGGAAGGATACCCTGGTGGTGTATTTCTCCTGCACAGGCCATACGAAGGGGCTGGCGCAGGATGTGGCAGAAATCTGCGATGCTGACATCTTCGAAATCCAGCCGGAGCAGCCCTACACCAAGGCTGACCTGAACTATAAGGACGAAAGCACCAGGGCAACGGTGGAGCAGAAGGACCCGAAAGCCCGTCCCGCCATCAAGAACCGCCTGGAGAACCTGGGACAGTACAAAAATGTTGTCCTTGCCTATCCTATCTGGTGGGGCCAGGCTCCCCGCATCATGGACACCTTCATGGAGAGCTATGACTTCACAGGCAAGAATATCCTGCCCCTCTGCACCTCCGAAGGCAGCGAAATCGGCTCCAGCGCGGACGTCCTGAAGCAGCACGCACCCTCAGCCAAATGGAAAGAAGGTAGAGCCTTCCCCGGCGGCCTGACCAAGTCAGACTTGAAGGCAGCATTGCAAAAGGCACAGTTTATTCAGTGATAAAGCAATAGAACAAAAGGCATGGGTGAAGCATAAGTGGGCTTCCGCTCATGCCTTTTGTTCGGGCGTGAATATTTTGCAAGCAACAACACATCTGCGGTATATACAGTAGGGATTTGGTGCGATTTTGTATAAATTTTATTTATGAATAATTTCAAGAAAAGGGAGATAGTTTATGGAAGGATCAACAGGAGGTTGGCGTTGTCCGAGTTGCGGCAAGGAGGGGAATACGGGGAAGTTCTGTATTCGTTGCGGGAAACCCCATGCGCCTTTGATTTGGACGTGTCAGGTATGTGGTCGTTGCGATAATACGGGTGAATTCTGTGTTGGATGTGGCACAAGAAAGGTGAATAGCACAGGCACTGAGATATCGGGACAGCCTCAGAAAATTGCAGATCCGGGGGTCGCTCCGGATGTATCGCTGACTGGGCAGCAACAAATAAATGTCCAGTCAGATGGCAATGCAAACAGCAAAAGCCTCTTTGTTGCCGTGGGGATTGCCATTCTTTGTGCGGCGGGCTATTTTGGATATGGGTATTACATAGAGCAGAGGTACGATGCCAAATGTGAGGAGGTACTGGCATCTGCGACGGAAATGGGTCAATCTGTTAAGGGGATAGGTGGTCTTTCCGGAGATGCGGAATCCGATGAAACAAAGAATATTGTTCAACAAATTGATGATGAAATTCAACGAATGGAGGCAGCCCGGGAGGCACTGAACAAGGCAGAGGCTCCTGATGACAAGAAGACACAGAAAAAAAATATACTAGCATTTATTGAGACAAATAAGGACGTGTTGGAAAAGGCAAATCAAGTATTGAAAAATAAAGATTTTGTCATTGATCGCAAGTCAGGAGAAAAACTTGATTCGATGTACGATGAATTCAAGAACGCGATGGAGGCGGTCAATCAGCTTGAGGATGTAAACATCAAGGGAACTGATATGAAGGAAATTTCCCAGATAGATCAGTTGCCTCATAATTTGCAATCCTATGTGGAAAAGAAGCTGGCTCGTGACCATACTGCATATCGGGAGAAAATGAAATTTTATCAACAGCGCCTTGAGAATGACAATGAAACACTCAAACAAAAGAATGAGTTGGTATTTTTACCACAGGAGGTTGTTGTTTCAGGGCATGATTTGCTGGTTCGTGGCATGTTTTATAATGGGACATCAGATCGCATCACTGGCTTTAAGGGAATGTCTGTCGATTTGACATTAAGGAACCTGGAGGATGAAGTGCTGTCCATTCAGAACTATGAATGGACGGATACAAAGCTTTCCAGGATGTTCATACCACCAAAAACTATTGCCCCCTGGAAATATACTATCCGACTGCCTGGCAAGGCGGATGGCATAGGAACATATAATAATTTCCAGTTCCATGCGCATGATATTCACTGGGTAGCTGCAAGAATCTGATTTAGAATTTTGAGAGGAAGATTTATAATGAAAAAATGTGTTCAGTGCCATTGCGACCTTCAAGACGATGCTATGTTCTGTTCCGATTGCGGGGCAGCACAGCCAGAACATAAACCTGACCAATCGAATCAAACGAATCAGCAGGGAGTATCGCAGCCAACTACGCAGCAAGTGCTTGCACAGGCAGGGACGGATACAGCACGCATAGCTCAGCAACTTTCTGAGCATATTTTCAGCCAAGTAAGCAATGTGCTTCGCTGGGAAAAACTAGCCTATATCGGCATGGGGATGACGGCAATCTCAGTGGTTCTGCCCCTTATCAGCATCAGCCTGATCAGTTGCATCACATCAATGGTATCCATAAGCCAGATGCTGAGCTTCGTGATGCTGTCACTCTGCTGTATAGCCGGGTATTATGCTAGCGAGGAGAAATACAACATACCATTATCGATAAATGTCGGTATACTTGTTACATTTAGTGTAATCTATTATAAGCTTTATACGGTCGTGTCAGATGCAGGTGAGAAAATCAGTGAGTTGTCGAAGCTAGGAAAGGGAGTTGATCCTCAGGCGGCTTTTGCAATGAGCTTACTTAAGGAGTATGCAGATAAAATAGTAGGTCTTGGCATGGGCGTTTATTTTTTGTTAGCGGGAACATTGGTCGTTATCATTGCGTGTTCTGCCTGCCGACTGTCGAAAAAGAAATTGCCTATCAACATTGGCAGTATATGTAATGAGGTAAAGTTGGCGCTGATGGATTCGGCAGAGATGGCAGGACAAAAACTACCGGGATTCGTCGTGTCAATTTTAGTAGTGCTGTTGCTTTTGTTTGTAGCATCAAGTATTGAGATTTTTGGATTCAAAGTATCGGCGATGCTTTGATTAAAAGAAAATCGCTTAAATGGGAAGCGTGAGGAATATGGGAAATGAGCAATGGATATGTGCTAAGTGCGGAACATTAAGTTCCGGAAAATTTTGTACGCGCTGTGGAACGCCGCAACCTCAGCGCGTAAGCCTGCAAAAAAAATGGTTATGTTCAAAGTGCGGGAAGGAGAATATCGGAAAGTTTTGCGTATATTGTGGCCATGAAGCTGGTAAGCCAGCAACTTTTAAGAAAGAGCAAAGGCTGGCGGACACACAACTATTCCCGGCTACAGGCACAATGGAAAGTCTCGGCGAAGCAACAAATCCCAACGAGTTTCATGAGGGTCAATATCCAGCAGGGAATAAAAAGAATTACTTTTGGATGCTTTTGATTGTACTTTTGCTGGGAGCGGGAGCAGGTTACTTCTATACGATGCAGACGGCTCAGGTACCTGACACTGCGTCACAACAACAGAACCAGGAAAAGAAGGAGGAGAATCAGGAAGTAAAAGCAGAACCGTTCCTTCGGTCAGATTCTGGGGCAGGTATCGGCAAGGTATTCATCGGAGAGAGCCTGGATCAAGTCCGGGAAGATATGGGACAAGAAAACAAAATGGAGGCCAGAAATAACGGATTAACGGCCTACGTTTATGATGATATTAACGTGATTGTAACGAATAACATAGTTACTGGCCTTGAATCGAACAGTGACAAAGTTGCTACCCAAAAAGGTATTCACCAAAACTCTTCTCTGGATGAGGTGCTGGCGGCCTATGGGCAGGACGCGATCATAAGCCCTTATGAAGAACTTGAACTATATGAATATGATACTCCCACGGATAACGGAATGAATATGCGTTTGCGCTTTGCGATGAACAAAGACAAGAAGGTAGAGTATATCAGCATCAGAAAGGTAGAAGGCGAGTCCGGCGCACAAGTAGAGTATGAAGTGGATTTAGGAAGAGTTGAAGCAACGGCCAGGAATGTTTTAAGTGAGTTTCATAGATATATTACGCAACATCAACTGAGAAATGCCTATAATTGCCTGAGTGTCAATATGCAAAACCGCATGACTTATGATGGATGGGCTTCAGGTTTTAGGAATACGGTAAGCAGCAACGTATCTAACGTTCGTGCGGTTTCTGTCAAAGAAAATCGCGTTGTGTTAGCCTATAATTTGACGGCAGTGGACAACCCGGGAGGTAGGAGCTATTACCATGGCACTGCCACGGTAATACATACGGCAGAAGGGTGGAAAATTGACTATATTGAAAACCACAGATAAAAACGATCTTGATGCACAGCTGTGATATTATTCTCGGAAGTTTTGTGCGTATTGCCGGTATGTATGGAATATATAGAACCGAATTATGCCATCGCCCTTTGGGGTGAAATCCTCGAAATCCCTTGCTGTAAGGGGCTTCGGGGATTATTTTTTTCTGGGTACCGTGCTAGACAAGTTCAAGATTTTGCAAAAGAGGCAAAAGATGTCCCTCGCACTTACAAAAGTTGGGGACATCTTCTGCCTCTTTATATAAGACTTCCTCTAAAATTAGAAGAGTGTTTTTTTACATTTTGAAGGAGGAATTCTATATGGATCTCAACAACATTTGTAACTCCCGGCAGAACAGCGAGGTTGATGGTATCACCTACGGATACATCAGAGTTTCTACCACCACGCAGCATGATGACCGTCAACGGATTGCCATGTAGGAATTCGGCATCACGGCGGAGCACATTTTTGCCGACAAGCAGAGCGGCAAAGATTTTGATCGCCCAGCTTATGTGGCAATGATGGCGACCCTGCAACCTGGCGATACGGTGGTGGTTCAGGCGTGTTTCAAATCTGCCTAAATTCGGGTAACACTTCCTGGTGCCAAAATTAT
>CAMVGU010000008.1 GCA_947167105.1 uncultured Selenomonas sp.
TATTTTACAGGTAAATCCACGGTTTGCAATTGGGGGGTCACTACATATTATCTAAGAAGCTTGGCTCGTGGAGAAGGCTTTACTGACTATAATGAGGCCAGACAAGCTCAAAGGGTTCTGAGAGAGCGCGGCAAGAGGTGGTAATATGGGTTACAGAGACACTTACTTTGATAACAACCCTTCCAATCATGGATGGTATACCTGTGTGCGATGTGGCAAGAAATTAAGAAAAGGAGATGCCGACATAGACCACATACTCCCGCAAAAATATGGCGGTGGTAATGGCGCAGATAATTTACAATGTATGTGTAAGCATTGCAATCGCTCTAAAGGAGCCAATGTTAAAGAAACCGTGCCTGATTATGCTAGACACAATGTGGAGAGGGCTAAACGCTCTATTTCAAGTTTTTTTGAAGACTAATATAATAAGTCCCATCATTCGTGGTGGGGCTTTCCCCGTCATTTCGGCGGGGGCTTTTGTTATTAGAGGAAGTTATTAAATGGGTTGAGGATTACAAAGCAGAGTAAGAAACGGCCTCTGGGGAGAAATCCTCGGAGGTTTTTTATATTACAGGCAGGAGAAACTGAATATTTGTCGAATTTACATATAGAAAACAGATATATTCTTTCTTTACCTAATAAGGGAGGTCTTTGTTTTGAAAAGAATAATGTTATGCCTACTGATAACTTTAAGCTGTCTGTTTAGTGCGGCGTTTTATATTCATGCAGAGGCCAGTGATTATTACATAGGAAATTACAGAGATGGCAGCGAAGCATATTTGGTCACTGATACTATCCATGAAACACTCATGTCTCATAATGGATACTTTGATGGTTATAAATATGATTGTAAAGTAAAATCTGTATTCCCTGATTCACGTGAATATTACTACATTGATTACACCTTTCCGTGTGGGTGTCCAGGAGGCCCTGCACATTGGATAAAAGATAATACTGAGTATCGTAGATGTAAAAAATCTGATTTTCCCGTGGAATATGCTTTAATAGATTTCTTCTATAAGTTTTCTATAAATAGACATCCAAACCAATGGAAAAGTGAAAAGGTACTAAGAAGATAAGTCGGTTTTTGAATAGCGATAGCAAAAGGAGGAAAAGAAGATGAACATTAGAAAAATGCTTGCCACATTTATGTTAGGTTTTGCTATGGCTGTTGGAAGCCAACTATGTATCAATCATGCAGCATATGCTGAGGATGTATGGGCTTATTACACTGAATTGGGGGGCGATTGTTATGTAATGACAGAAACAATAAGAACATATACAAATAAGGATAAAAAAATAGTTAGGCTAAATACAAAAGATGTAAAAGATGAATCAGTTAGGATAGAATCAGGCGAGTTTCATATATGGAAAGATGGTTCTGTACACATAATCGCTAAGACAAGTAATGGTATGAAAGATGTAGGAACAATAGACATGACTCGCTACGGAAGAGCTTTATGGAATGTTGTGAAAAACTATATATAAAAAGGCTATCACTGGTGGTTTTATCTTCAAAAAAGAGAAGTCCCCGTCATTTCGGCGGGGGCTTTTGTTATTCTAAGATATGTTAGTTTATCTGGACTGTATTATATGATTGGTTAAACGTATTTGCTCATCGGCGTACTTAACTACATCTGCACGACCATTTTTGCAAAAATGTTGTGCCGGATAGCAATGTATGACACAATTACTCGCAAAAATATTAGTAACAAATCCCCTGCGTATCAGGCACCCGGCCTGTCCGCAGGGGATTTTTCTGTTTGTTTTTACTGTATCAGCAAATCCTGGGCACCAGGTTTCCCAGGGGCATGTCCACTACCCGCAGGCCGCCTATGGCGGTGCGCAGGGCTACCTGTCCGGCTGCATCTGCCGTAGTTTCGCCGATGATGCAGGCTGCCTCGCCGTAGGGGCTTTGCTGCATGGCTTTGTCTGGTACTCCCCTGGTCTTGAGCAATGCGGGCGTTTTCAGCGATGCAGTTCTGGGTCATCTCCACCAGAACTAACTCCTGCCCCAAGAAGGCTTTCTCCTGCTCCAGCTTCGTGGTGTCGCAGAGTGTCTGCCGAGCGAGGGTGGCAACGGCGACAATCTCCTCCTGCGGCCTCACCAGACGATTTCATGTGAGGCAAGCAGGAAATGAACAAATCATTGTCGAATACGAACAAGTTGAAGCGGGTGTATGCCTCTTGAGAGAAGGTATCATCCGTGGTAAAATCATAAGTAGGGAGAATGGTGTGCATGGGTGCTATTGATGCCGAGGCCAAGGCATATATGTCTGATAAAACACGATTTGCCGATGCCTTTAATTTTTCCATATATAACGGAGACTATGTGATTAGGGCGTGTTGATTAAATGAGCTTAGTCCAGATTTGTGGGGATTGGCTGTCCATGCAAGGCGACAAACCGCAGGCATAGTGGTGCTATGCTGAGGATTTGTCAACGCAGCAGGGGCAGTCAAGACCCATGAAGATGGGCTGAGTGAATTAATCAACACGCCCTAAGCCGGATGACCTAAGCCCAATGGACACAACAGGGATAACTTTGCCGTATGGCGCGAAGGCAAAAGTCGCCGTACAAAAATACCGCGATATATTAAAGCTGTATGCGGCCATGCAGGATGAACAGGCGATTTATCTTGTCTTGGGATTGGAGTTGCAGACGCACATACATTACGCGATGCCTGTCCGTGGGATGCTATATGATGCCTTGAACTACTCTCAGCAGGTGACGGAAGCCGCCGCTTCTTATCGCAAGAGCAACACAAGCCAGTCAAACGAGGAGTTCCTGTCTGGGTTTCGCAAAGGCGATAGACTGAGCCTGTCATCACGCTGACCCTCTGCTTAAGCGCCGAGCCGTGGGACGCACCGACCAGCATCCATGAGATGCTCTCGGTGACGGATGAACGGCTGCTCAAATTCGTACCGGACTACAAACTCAACCTTCTCACCCCGGCACAAATCCCGGAGGAAGATTTCGGCAAATTCCGCACAGGGCTTGGCGCAATCATGCAATTTGCCAAACACAGGAATGATCAGGATGTAAACTGGATGGCAGGAAACAAGCGGTTCGAGGAGATGGACAGGGAAACCGCTGACCTTATCAGGACGGTCACGGGGGCAGATATTCGCTTTGACGAGAAAGGAGAGGTGGTCAATATGTGGGCAGCATGGGAGAATGGGATAAATCAAGCACGAAATGATGGCTTTAGCGATGGCGAGGCCAAGGGCAGAGACACGACGATGGTCAACAACATCCGTAATCTGATGGAAACTTCTGGGTGGACTGCCCAGCAGACCATGGATGCACTGAAAATCCCTGCTGCGGAGCAGGGCAAGTATGCGGCACAGCTTTAACTCATGTGAAATCCCCTGCGGTTCATCAGGCGCCCAGCCTGTCCGCAGGGGATTTTTCTGTCTGTTTTTTTACTGTATCAGCAAATCCTGGGCACCAGGTTTCCCAGGGGCATGTCCACTACCCGCAGGCCGCCTATGGCGGTGCGCAGGGCTACCTGTCCGGCTGCCTGCCCCGTGGTTTCGCCGATGATGCAGGCGGCCTTGCCATATGGGCTTTGCTGCATGGCTTTAAGGGCGGCCGGGGCTTCTTCCTCCGGCACGAAGGCGACGCATTTGCCCTCGTTGGCCAGCTCCAGCACGTCAAAGCCCAGGATATCGCAGACGCCCTGCACCTCCGGGCGCACAGGCAGCCTTTCCTCCTCTATGATAACGCCCACGCCGGAGGCTTCGGCAATCTCGTTCAGCACCGCTGCCAGGCCGCCCCTGGTGGGGTCCCGGAGGACGGCGGTGTGAGGGGCTGCCTTTAGCAGGGCCTGAGTAAGCTGGGCCAGGGGAGCGCAGTCTGTCTTGATATAGTCCGGCAACTGAAGGCCGTGGCGGCCTGCCAGCACCGTGGCCGCATGGTCCCCCAGGTAGCCTGAGAGCAGCACTTTCATGCCGGGGCGCACCTCTTTGGGGGAAATACTGACTCCCTCAATCAGTTCGCCGATGCCGGCGGTATTGATGAAGATGCCGTCCGCCTTGCCGCGTCCCACCACCTTTGTATCACCGGTGACGATGGCCACCCCTGCCGCCTCCGCCATTTCGCGCATGGTGTGGGCGATGGTGCGCAGGTCCTTGATGGGAAAGCCTTCCTCGATAATGATGCCAGCCGAGAGATAGCGGGGCACCGCCCCGGTCATGGCCAGGTCATTTACCGTGCCGCACACCGCCAGCTTGCCGATATTGCCCCCGCTGAAAAAAAGGGGCTGTACCGTGTAGGAATCCGTGGTAAAGGCCAGCCGTCCTGAAAGTTCCAGTCTGGCGCCGTCATGGAGTTCATTCAGGATAGGATTGCCGAACTCCGGCAGGATAACCTTATCCATCAGTTCCCGGCTGATTTTGCCCCCGGCACCGTGGGCCAGGGTGATGTACTCTGATTCATTTAATGCCATAGCTGAATGTTCCCTTCCCGTATTTATGCCACGCCGCGCAGACGCCCTCCACCGAAACCATGCAGGGCCCCACAGCGTGGGTGGGCACGCAGGCCGTGCCAAAGAGGGGGCAGTCCCTGGGGGTCACTACTCCCCGCAGCACCTCGCCGCAGCGGCAGGCCGTCTTTTTCGGCGGGGGCAGCTCCTCAGCCTTAAGGGGCAAGACCCTTTCAATATCGAATTCTGCATAGGCATCCCGCATCCTGAGCCCCGAAGCGGGAATCTCCCCCAGGCCCCGCCACTCTACGCTGACGGCCTCATAGACTTCCTCCGTCACCTGCCGGGACTTGGGGTTGCCCTCCGGCCGCACCACGCTGCCGTATTCGTTCTCCACCCTGGCCTCCCCTGCCGCAGCCTGGGCGGTCAGGCGATAGAGGGAGCGCAGGATTTGCAGGGGCTCGAAGCCTGTCACCACTCCGGGCAGATGGCAGTCAGTCTCCAGGAAGCGAAAGGCTTCCGTGCCTGTCACCACTGCCACATGCCCCGGCAGGATAAAGCCGTCCACCTTGACCTCCGGGTCGGAAATAAGTGCCCGCATCACCGGGGGCACCAGCTTCTGGGCCGACAGCATGTAGAGATTGCCTAAGGCAGCCTGCTTCCCCGCCAGCACCGTGGCGGCTGCCGTGGGGGCGGTGGTCTCAAAGCCCACCGCCAGGAAGATGACTTTTTTATCGGGATTCTCCCGGGCCACCTGCAAACTGTCCAGGGGGGAATAGACAATGCGGATATCCGCCCCCTCCGTGCGGGCCGCCCCCAGGCTGGAACGGGAGCCTGGCACCTTCAGCATATCCCCGAAGGTGGTGATGATAACATCCTCCCGCTTGGCATAGGCAATGGCCTTGTCCATGTAGGAATCCGGGGTCACGCAGACGGGGCAGCCCGGCCCCGATACCAGTTCCAGGCCGGGGGGCAGCATTTGCCGCAGACCCGCCCGGAAAATGGCCACCGTATGGGTGCCGCAGACCTCCATAAAGCGCAAGGGCCTGCCTGCCTTTTTAGCCAACGCCGTGATGCTGTCCAGCAGCTTACGGGCCAGCTCCCGCTGCTGCTCTCTCCCCATAGCCTCTCTAGCCTCCAAGCTCAGTCACCGTCCTTGGGCCGCCCTGCATCTCCGCCAGCAGGGCACGGGTTTCCTCAAATTCCTGCTCGTCCACTATCTGCATGGCAAAGCCTGCATGCACCAGCACATGATCCCCCACCCTGGCCTCGGGCAGCAGCATCAGGCTCACATCACGGGTCACTCCCGCCAGCTCCACAGTGCCCATAGCCCCGTCAATCGCCAGCACCCTGGCTGGCACAGCTAAACACATATAGAAGACCTCTCTTTTCCTGTTCAAGCATATTGGGATATACCGCCTGCCCCCACCCCCGCTTGCGCGGTCCCCCGCCCCCCAAGGGGGCGGACTGGTGATGGTGAGTTAGCACAATCTACGTTACGGCAGTATAGTATCTCACCCCTGCCCCCGCGTCAGTTCCTCTGCCACCCGTGACAGATCCTGCTCTATATCTCCCTCCCTGGGCGTGGGCACCACGCCCCAGGCCGCAAGCTCTTTCAGGGCCTGCTCCGCCATGGGCTCCAGGAGGGCTGCCATATCCACCGACAGCTCCACCCCGGCTTCCAGGTCATAGGGCTGGGCGCCTATGACCACCACCTCGGGAATCTTCCGCCCCGTCACGGAAAGGGCCGCCAGCACATCCTGAATGCCCACCTCATGGGCAGAAAGCTTGTCCTGAAAGTGCTCCATCACCGCATCATTGTGGAAGCGGAAGATTTTCCCCGGCACATCGCCCCCATTGATGGAGTCGATAACCAAAAGCTTTTTGGTGTCCGTCACATACTGCATCAGCTCAATGCCCAATGTCCCCCCGTCCACAAGCTGCACCTGCTCCGGGAAAACATAATGCCTATCCAGGTACTCCACCACCCGCACGCCAAAGCCCTCGTCCCGCAGGACAATATTGCCGATGCCCAAGACCGTAATCTCCGCAGCGTGCAAGGTTCTTGCCAGCTCCCTGGCGATTTCCGCCTCATCATTGCCAAACCTATCCGCCATAAAAGCCTCCTGCAATCCACCTCATCCGTCAGCCTATCGGCTGACACCTTCCCCAGAGGGGAAGGCTTTTATTTTCACTCCCCGTAACCCCCGCGCCCAGGGATGGGCGCTGCCGCCCTCGTTCTCCAAGGAAGGGAACCAGTGTCCCGCCTCGTCCATATCCGCAATAATTGCCCGATATGCGGCCATCTGCTGCGTCATCGTCAGTCGCCATAGCCCGCTATGGCTCCTTCCTCTTCCTTGCATCTGACCACATCTCGAACAATTATTTTTGCGTATCTGAACGAGGTGGGACACCGGGGCGGCGGTTTTCTTTGGTTACTTTCTTTGTCCACACAAAGAAAGTAACACCACGCACTTGCCTTACCGCCTGGCCCGTTCCTCCAGCCACTCGCACCACGCATCCAATCCCGTCCCTTTGGTACAGGACAGCTCTATCACCTCAATCCCCGGATGCAAGGCAGTAATATCATCCCGGGCCCCCTGCATATCAAAATCGCAGTAGGGCAGAAGATCCACCTTATTCAGCAGCGCCACCGCTGCCTCCTTAAACATCAGGGGATACTTCAGGGGCTTATCCGCCCCCTCCGTAACGGAAAGCACCACGGCCTTTTCCTGCTCCCCCACGGCAAACTCCGCGGGGCAGACCAGATTGCCCACATTCTCCACAATCAGAAGATCCAGGGCGGCAAGATCCAGGGAGGCCGCCGCCTTCTGCACCATAGCCGCATCCAGATGGCAGCCCCCTGCCGTATTGATCTGGATCACCGGCACACCGTATTTATCAATGCGCTCCGCATCTTTGCTGGTGAAAAGGTCGCCTTCGATAACCGCCATGGAGAGCTTATCCTTCAAATGCTCCATGGTCTTTTCCAGCACCGAGGTCTTGCCCGCTCCCGGTGAGCCCATGAGATTCAGCACATAGACCCCCTTATCACGAAACATGGCCTGGTTCTCCGCCGCGATGCGGTCATTTTCCCCCAGGATGTTCTTCATAACTTGGATTTCCATATAGCTATTCCACCTCCAGATACTCCACCTGCATCTCCCGCCCGGAAATAATCTCCAGCACCCCGTCCTTGCACTCCGGGCACCAGAAATCGTAATGCTCCACATGGAACTCTTTGCCGCATTTCACGCAGCGCCCCAGGAGGGGCAGGCGCTTTATTTTAAGGACTGCCCCCTCTGCAGGGGTATCTTTCGCGATTATATCGAAACTGAAGCGCAGGGATTCCTCCACCACCCCGCTCATCTCCCCGATGATGAGACCGACTTCCGCGATACGGCCTCCGCCGTTTTTCGCTCCGTAGTCCAGGGCGATATCCAGGATGCCCTCCGCTATAGACATTTCGTGCATGACTTTCTCCCAATCATTCGTTTGTCCCCCGTTCCAGGGATGCCACCGGCATCCCGCGCTTCGCGCCCCCAAGGGGGCGGACATGGAGTGCTGCACAGTTTGCTTTGTGCAAAAATAACAGGGAGCGCCCTCCGCCCACACAGGCCCCGGAAGGCGCTCCCTCGTCTTGTGTTTTCTTACAGTGCCGCTTCCAGATTCCTCTCCTCAAAGACTGCGAGGATATCCTTCAGTTTCGTCTTGCCCGGCGCATAATCCACGGTGGTTTCGCCGTCATGGGCGTGGATATGGACAAAGAGCACACCCGGCAGCCCCAAAAGGGTCCTTTCGCACTCCTTGGCGCTCTCCTCCGTGTAGCCCGTCACCGTAAATTGCAGGCGGGTGTTGCCATTCGACTGGCCGCAGCCACATTCCATGCACATAGTACATCCCTCTTTCCCTGTCAGATAAAAACTGCAACTCCTGTAATTTTAGCACCCTGTGCAATTTCCTGCGACCCCCCTGGGGGGAATCAGATCAAATGCTTCTCGCCGCTCAGGTCGCTGTCCGTGGCATCCTTGGGGTTATGGATCAGGAACTTGTAGCCCGAGAACATGGCGCTGACCTCGGACTCTCCTTCCATGAACTCCGCCCGAATGACCATGTAGAGGTGGCCAATGGCAAAGAGGATGATGCCCCAGGCAACGTAGTGATGGATGAGATGGGCCATCATTTCGCCGCCGCAGACCATAATGATCCAGGCAGAGATGCCGCCCCAGATGCTGTCGGGATTGGCCAGGAAGTACATGGCAAAGCCCGTGATGAACTCCACCGCCACCAGCACATACAGCATAGCGTAGGATGCCCTGGCCAGGGGGTTTCTGAGGAAGGAGGAATGCTCATACTTCAGGAACATGTAGTGGAGAGCCACCTCGATGGTCTGGCGGTAAAAATAGCCTTTCCAGAAGTGGGGGAACAGCCGATCCCCCTTATTGATTACAAACCCGTAGACGCGCAGGATGAAGGAGGCGGCAAAGATAAAGGCCACCACAAAGTGGATATCCCGCACCAAATCCATATAGGTCACAGAGTAGGTGGGTTCCAGGTTGACCGACTGCAGGGGGGTGGCAATAATGACCCCGGTGCAGAAGAGGACGACGATGGAAACTACCATGATCCAATGGAAGACGCGCAGGAACGGGCTGAACACATAGAATTCCTTGCGTTTTACTTCTTTCATTGTGCAGCTCCTTTCCCCGTTACTCTTTATCCATGCGGGTCCCGGAATAAGGATCTGTGGTCATGACCCCCAGGCGCTCACCCTTGGCATTGAACATGTGGGTGGCGCAGGCCATGCAGGGATCGAAGGAACGGATGACCTTGGCAATCTCCAGGGGCTTGTCGGGGACGGCCACCTTGGTATCCATCATGGCCAGCTCGTAAGCGCCCTGGCCTGCCTTGGAGTCGCGGGGGCAGGCATTCCAGGTGGTGGGCACCACGCACTGGTAATTGGCCGTCTTGCCGTTCTTGATGCAAATCCAGTGCTGCAGCGCTCCGCGAGGTGCTTCGTAGAGACCCACGCCCTTGCATTCCGCCGGCCAGCGCTCCGGATCCCACTTCGACATATTGGCCATGGTGGTATCGCCGCTCTTGAGGTTCGCCACCAGCTTGTCGAAGTAATACTTGTTGATCTCTGCGGCAAGCTGCCCATCCAGGGCACGGGCAGCCGTGCGGCCCACCATGGTGGGCAGCCAGACCTCGGGGGCCACTCCCAGCACCTGGGAGACTGCCTCCACCTGCTTGACCATCATATCCTCGGCCCAGGTGAGATCCCCCAAAATGCCCTTCTTGGCCTTAGTATAAACGATAATGTAGCGGGCCAGGGGGCCGACCTCGCAGACCTTGCCCTTCCACTTGGGGGTCTTCAGCCAGGAGTACTTGCCCTGCTCGTTCAGGGTCTTCCACTCCGTGCCGGTGCCCTCCTTGGGGCCGGTGAACTTCGGCTCGGTGACGCCATCCCAGGGGTGCAGATCCCCGTCCTTCGGATAGCTGTACCAGGAGTGCTCCACGCCCTCGGTGAGGGTGTCGGAGGAGGTGAGATCCTCTGCGGAGATCTCGCTGTAGACGGCATTTGCCACACCGTCCTTGAAGTTCTCCACCACGCCGTTGCAGCGCACCAAAAGATCCTTGAAGAAGCCGCCGTCGGAGGTGGCGCTGTAGGTCTCCAGAGGATATGCACCCACGCCCAGCACCCTGGTACCGGCCAGGCCGCCGCCGTCCACCTTGCCGGCCTTCACATAGAGATGGCCGATGGCCAGAAGATCCGGCAGATAGTAATTATTGATCAGGGAACGGCCCATATTGATGGCCCTGTCAACCACGCCCAGGCGTGCCGCATTGACCGGGGCATTGCCGTCCGTCAGGGAAACGGAGCAGGGCATGCCGCCCACCACATAATGGGGATGGGGGTTCTTGCCGCCGAAGATGACATGGGGAGTCACCAGCTCACGCTGCTTGTCCAGCATTTCCAGATAGTGAGCCACCGCCATCAGATGCACTTCCGGGGGCAGGATCTTGAAGTCCGGGTGATCCCACCACTGGGCGGAGAAAATGCCCAGCTTGCCGCTGTCCACAATGGCCTTCACCTTGGCCTGGATTTCAGCGAAATAAGAGGGCGTAGCCGCCGGATAATCATGCTCAAAGGCTTCCGTGGCGGAGGTTTCCGGCGCACGGAAAGGCAGCTTGTAGGTGGCAAGCACCGTATTCTGCAAATTGGCGGTGGCCACCGGGTCTGCCGCCAGGGCCTCCACCGGGCTCACCCAGTCCAGGGCGTGCAGATGGTAGAAATGCACGATGTGGTCCTGCACAGTCAGGGTCGCCGCCATGATATTGCGGACATAATTCGCATTCTTCGGGATGGAGATGCCCAGGGCATCCTCCACCGCACGCACGGAAGCTAAGGCATGAGCCGTGGTGCAGACGCCGCAGACGCGCTGGATATAGGCCCAGGCATCACGGGGATCACGGTCTTTCATGATAATCTCCAGCCCGCGCCAGGCAGTGCCGGAGGAAATAGCGTCTGTCACCTTGCCGGATGCTTCATCCACCGAGACCTCGACGCGGAGATGGCCTTCAATACGGGTAATGGGATCTACTACTACATGTTTCATCTAGTCTCACCTGCTCTCCTTCTTGCCGGACTCAGCGGCCTCGATTGCCTCACGCTTGCCTTTCTGCACCACGGAAGCCGCCGCATGGGCCGCAACGCCCACCACTGCAGCCGCACCCACAGCCGTGCCGATCTTATCGGCATTGCCCAGCTTGCCGTACTTGGGCAGGCGTTCGCTGAAGGAACCCACCCCATCATCCCAGAAATTCGCATTGGCGCAGCCGATGCAGGCGGCACCGGACTGGATGGGATAGCTCAGGCCCTCGAACCAGCGGATATTGCCGCAGGAATTATAGGTCTCCGGGCCGCGGCAGCCCAGCTTGTAGAGGCACCAGCCCGCCTTCGCCCCTGCGTCGTCGTAAGAATCGGCGAACATGGCAGCATCGAAGAAGGGACGGCGATAGCAGGTATCATGGATGCGGTTGCCGTAGAACTGCTTGGGGCGGCCTTCCCCGTCAAGAGGCGGCAGGGAGCCAAAGAGTGCCACGTGCATCACAACGCCTGTCATGACCTCCGGTATGGGCGGGCAGCCCGGCACATTTACCACCGGGGTCGCGCCGCAGAAAGCGCCGATGCCGGAAGAACCGGTGGGGTTGGGCTTCGCGGCCTGGATGCCGCCGTAAGCAGCGCAGGTGCCGTAGGCGATAACCGCCATAGCCCCTGCCGCAGCCTCCTTCAGCAGAGAGGAAAAGGTATGCCCGCCGCTCATGCAGTACACACCGTTGTCCTTGGTGCAGGTGGCACCCTCCACCGCCAGGATATAATTGCCCTTGTTAGCCGCCATGGTAGCCTTCAGATGGGCCTCGAAGGGCTCACCGCAGGCAGCCGACAGCAGATGATCATACTCCAGGTCGATCTGGGACAGCACCAAATCGCTGGCCAGGGGCGCTGCCGAGCGGATAAAGGATTCATCGCAGCCCGTGCATTCATGCCCGTGAATCCAAATGACCACCGGCAGAGGCTTGGCCTCCGCTGCCTCCACCACTTCCGCCAGGCGATCCACAGACACGCCCATCAGGGCACACAGGCCGGTGCAGCCCTTAATGAAGGTGCGGCGGCTGATGCCCTTCCTGAGGCATTTCTCCCATAAACTCTCCCGTTTTTCCACTTTACTACCTCCTTAGCTGGTTCCCTCTGACCGCAAGCACCGCGGCTTGTTCCGGCAAATTGGGAATTTAATAACTATTATACACCAGTAAATCTAAAATAGCTATATCTAATGGAACGTAAAAAGCAATATAAATTTCATTTATAATTACATAGCCACCCCTGGCAGGCATCCATAGGGGTTTATGCTTACTTTTCGCCATACACCCCGCTTTCTCCTGCTTTCTTAATTTTTTTATGGAAAATTCTTCAGCCTGACTAAAAATAAAAAAAGGATTTTGGCAGCAGCATCAAGAAGAAGTAAGTTGCATCTATGGGGTTGCAAGTTCCTGCACTGCAAGAGGAGGAAAGTCATTATGGAAATCAAGTACGACGTTACCATCACCAGCATCGGCAAGCTGGCGCGGACATTCCTGGAGAATAACAACAGCACCATCCTGCTGGATGAAGGCATCCGCCCGAACCTGGCCGACATGGTCATCGAGCACACGCCGGGAGAACTGGCCGAGGATATCAAGGTAGGGGATCAGCTGCTGATGGGCGGACTGAAATACTCCGTAGAAAAGGTGGGCGACGACGTAAATGCCAATATCCGGGAGGAAGGGCACTGCACCGTAATCTTCAACGGCGAAGGCTCCATGCCGGGCCAGATTATCGTCAAGGGCCCCTCCACGCCAATCCTCAGCAACGGCGCCCATATCACCTTCACCGGGAAGTGAGTACAGAAACAAGCCATAAAAAAGAGCAGGGATAACCGCAATGTTCCTGCTCTTTTTGCTACATCCGCCGATTGCCTACATTATTCTGATAATTCTTGGTAATCTATGTGTTTTATAACGAGGCAAAAGATGTCCCCCACTTCCGTAAGTGGGGGTGTACATCTTAACAGGCGGGAGCATATCTCCCGCCTCGTTGAAAGGCCGAGAGGAGGATTTGCCTACGGCAAATCTGGAACAATGGCCTTATAATTGCTTAAACGTCTATCATTATTCTACTGCTATGGAGGCAGCTAAAATGGCACAGATAAAAATTCCCTTGCTAAAGGAGTATCAAAGGCCAATCATCGAATTATACGACAATTGGGCCATGATAGATACCGGTGCAGTCATTCCGGTCTTATCTATGCATCCCAAAAAAGTTCAACAGGAATTTTCCGGCAAAATCATTAAAGAAGGACTTCCTATTGGTGGTATAGGCGGTGAATCCACCGGCGATGTATACCGTCTGCCTGAATTTATAGTAGGCGGTTTAATATATTCTCCCTTTGAGGTATTTGTCCCCCGTCAGCCATTGATGAAATTTCCCATCTTGCTCTCTGCCACTATGTTTTATGGAATGGATTACACAGTAAAGAACAGCACAGGCGAATTTGTTATAGATACGGGTGATGTATCAGATACACATAAGATTGAGTTTAGGCTTCTCACCCTCAAAGGCGGTTTATACCCGCAAATAGACGGTGTATTGATACAAGATGGAGGCATACTGCTCGCAGATCTCGCTATTCCTTCTGTGTTCACATTTGGATAAAGAAATTCTGACTTACTCTAGTCTAAGGAGCTGTGCATCAATAATCACTGCATCCTGCTTGTCTGAATCCGCCCTGGCTGCGTTCTCGTCGTTCGGCATAGCCCCACTATGCCTCACTCCTCCGCCTTGCCATGACGAATTCATCCTGCGCATAATGTAGCGATTATTTTCGCACAGCTCCTAAATCTTTCGTAAATTCCCCGCCAGCACCATAATGCCCAGCACCGTCTCCGCCGCTTTCTGCAGGGACAGCAGGGGCAGGTATTCGTAGCGGCCGTGGAAATTGGCGCCGCCGGTGAACAGGTTGGGGCAGGGCAGGCCCATAAAGGAGAGCCTGGCCCCGTCGGTGCCGCCGCGAATGGGCTTTACCACCGGCTTAACCCCCGCATTTTCCATGGCCTTTTGGGCCAGCTCCACCACATACATGGCCTCTGTCATTTTCTCCCGCATATTGAAGTACATGTCCTTGCAGTCCACCGTCACTGCACCTGCGCCGTATTTCCGGTTCAGCAGCTCTGCCATCTCCCCCAGGTACGCCTTGCGGCGGGCAAAGCGCTCTTTGTCATGGTCGCGGATCAGCATCATCATGGTGACCTGCTCCACATCGCCGCTGACCTTGTGGACATGGTAGAAGCCTTCGTAGCCTTCCGTGTATTCGGGACGCTCCCCGGCGGGCAGGAGCTGCTGCCATTCCATGGCCAGGGTGTTGGCATTTACCATCTTGCCCTTGGCCTCCCCTGGGTGCACGCCGCGCCCCTTGAAAGTGATGGTGGCGTTGGCAGCGTTGAAATTCTCATATTCCAGGCCCCCCAGCTCGTCCCCGTCCACCGTATAGGCAAAATCAGCCCCAAAGGCTTGCACATCAAAACGGTCAGCGCTGCGCCCTGTTTCCTCATCCGGGGTAAAGCCCAGGCGAATCCTGCCGTGCTTTACCTCCGGGTGCTGCAGCAGATACTCCGCCGCGCTGACAATGGCCGTCACCCCCGCCTTGTCGTCCGCCCCCAGGAGGGTGGTGCCATCGGTGGTCATCAAGGGCTGCCCCTTGTACTTCAACAAACTGGGGAACTCCCTGGGGGAAAGGACAATCCCCTGGGCCTCATTCAGGATAATATCTCCCCCATCGTAATTTTCCACAATCTGCGGCCCGATACCTGCTCCCGGCGCATCGGGGCTGGTATCCATATGGGAAATAAAGCCCACCACAGGCGCATGCTCGCAGCCATTGGCGGGCAGGGTAGCCATGATATAGCCGTGCTTGTCCAAGGTCACATCTGCAAGCCCCAAAGCCCTGAGCTCCTCCGCCAGATGCCCCGCCATCACCATCTGCCCAGGAGTGCTGGGACAGGACTGGTCATTTTCCTCGCTGGAGCGGGTATCAAAGCTCACGTAATCCTTGAAACGCTTGACTAAGGTATCTAACTTAATTTCCATAATGGCACCTCTGCAATACTGGTCGGAATTTGTGGGAATAAATGTACATAAAGCGAGAACCCTGGGCAGCTCCCCCCTCGTTATGTCAATTCGATAACATGGGGCGCTATGTCCGCATCGTGGTTGGCGAGGGATTCGACACAGTTCTCAGCCAGGCTGGCCTCCCGTATCCATGACAGGGAGCGCAGGGCCTGGGCCTCGTCCAGGGCAGTTCCGGGAGGAATCATCTCCTGCCATGATTTTGTGGCATATCCTCCATCGGAAAAGAGCAGGGCGTATTTATCCCCCACGTTGATTTTCACAGCCGTCAAGCCGCTGGTATGGCCGGGAATCTGTATAAGCTCAACGGAGCCGTCGCCGAATAAATCAAGGCTGCGCCCCACGGGGCCTACGCCCGTATCGGAAAATTGGAAGGGCTCAAAGGAAATCCCCTCCCACATGCTCCTGGCATAGCGTATGGGATATTGCTTCGTATCCTGTATTTCCTCTTCGCTGACGATGATGTGCTTTGCCCCCCTGACCATACGCAGACCGCTGGCATGGTCTGTATGCAGATGCGTGAGGATTACATAATCCAAATCCTGCGGTGAAACGGCCATCTTGTCCGACAGTTGCTCGACGATGGATTCCCCCTGGGGCAACATTCCCTGATTCAAGAGGAAGTGTCCCAGGCCCATATGCTTTATCTGCGCCCGACGGCTGTACTTGCCAAGGGGGCTGATTTCCCTGTGCCAGCCGGTGTCAACCAGCAGCCTGCCCTGGGGATGCTCTATCAGATAGGCAGATACGGGCAACCAGATGCGGGTTCTACGCCCATAAGGCGTAAGGCTGGTCAACTGAAGGGGATTGGGATTCTTCTCTGCATCCTTGAAAGGCAGTGCCCTTGATACATGGACAGTCCCCGTGTGAAACACATGAATTCTTATCGACATGCTGATACCCCGCTCAACAATATTTCTTTCCTGGTTGTAAAGGATTCTGCAAGACCCCGGGTTTTCCTGCTTGGTTCAAATCCGGCAGGGGTAGCAGATTGGCATTTTGGTATGCAAAACGGCACTACCTGTGAATAGTGCTGCTTTTCAGCCAATAGATGCTACCTGAAGCTTAAGGCCCAAAGGACGCATCATTTTTAGCAGGGTATCAAGTCTAGGGGTAGTTTTGAAAGATTCGATTCTGGCAACGGATGATTGGGGCAAGCCACATTCTGCAGCGAGGTCACGCTGGCTTATACCTAATTCAGTTCGCTTGGCAATCAAGGAAGAAACAATAGAGGCAAGTTCTTCAATATTTTCCAGGTCAGCTTTGGCAATAGGGTCGATTGCCTTTACATGATTTTTATAGTCGTTCCATGTTCTCATTTTTCTTCAGCGTCCTTTCCCCTGATATAACCATCGCGTTCCCTTTTTGCTCGTTCAATTTCTCTTGGAGGAGTCTTCGTACTCTTCTTGCGGAAGTGATGAAGCAGAACAAACGTGTTGTCGCGATAATAGAAATAAAATACACGATTATTGCCGGGGCGCAACTCCCAAATATCTTCATCGACATTCTTGGTAATTTTTTCCGGCATTCTTGTTCCGTTCTTTGATAGCAGGTCGATGTAGAATAACAGTTGATTGTACTGTATTCTGGCATCTTTGCTGGTAGCTGATTTCACGCGAAGATTTTCCAGAAAATCCCACACGTCTGCGTCACCATGGCTGTTTTCATAAAATTCGATGGTATACATACTGGCTCCAATGCAAATGAACTTTATTACATGATAGCATAAACGCTATCACAATTCAAGGGAGGTGGATTGACCCCCCTCACAGTGCCCGCACGCTCTCTCTGTCTATAAAGAACAGGGGTATCTCCATATCCAGTTCCTCATCCGCCCCTTCCAGGCGGCGCAGGAGGCGGCTGGCGGCTTTCATGCCTACCAGCTCGTAGTCGAAGAACACGGAGGTCAGGGCGGGGTAGACCACTGCGCCTACGTCATAGCCGCCGAAGCCTGTCACGGAGATTTCTTCCGGCACCTTGATGTGCATTTCGTGGAAGTAGCGCAGAAGCCCCAGGCTGATATTATCCGTGGCGCAGGCCACCACGGTGGGCTGCAGTTTCAGGATATCCGCGGCCCTGTTGTAGGCGGCCAGGAAGCCGAAGCCCGTCTGCAGGAAATCCACCCTGGCATCCTCGGCCTCCAGAAAGGCATCCTGGAAGCCCCGGCGGCGATCCCCCCCCACTGCGGCATCGGTTTCAGTCACCCCTGCAAAAACAGCCAGGCGGTGCCCCAGTTGCCGGAGGTACGCCCCCATCATGCGGCCCGCCGCGTAGTCGTCAATCTTCACGCAATCCAGCCCTGGGTGCTGCTGGCCCGTAAAGACAATGGGAATCCCCGCCCCCTCCACTATCTGCAAATGCTCCTCCGTGATGGCGACGGAGTCCACGATAATGCCGTCCACCCCCTGCTGAATCAGGCTGCGGATGCTCATAAGTTCCTTTTCCACTGAGAGCTGGCTGACCAGCATGATGCCCTGATAGCCTGCCGGCTCCAAGGCCCTGGACAGGCCCGCCAGGAGCTTGCCCACGGAGACGGAGTCCATGCGGGGCAGCACCACGCCTATGAGCTGGCTGCGCTTCGTTTTCAGACGCTTTGCGAAGAAATTCGTCTTGAAACCGGTTTCACTTATAGCCGCACGAACACGCTCTGTCTTCTCCGGGCTGATGTACCCGTGGTTTAAATAGCGGGAAACCGTGCTCTTGGAGACACCGGCCAGCTCCGCCACATCCTGTATGGTAATCTTCTTGTCCATAGTTTCCTCTTTCTTCGAGACCTTTGGGAATATTTTATAACATACGGCAATATTCTTCAAGGGCTATGTATATCGGCGCTCCCCAGAAAATTGTGCTATAATGCTATCGTTGCCTTCACTCCTCGAATTTACACGAAGGGAGGTGCAAGCATGAATGCATTTCTGTTTGCCGTAGCCGCCGGCGTCGTGAGCGGTATTATCGCTCATTACATTTGCGCGGCCTTGGATCGGCATTTTGCAGGCAACAAATAAGCGTTCATTGCAGGGATTCATGGCAAGCTAAACACCAAGCCGATACCATGAACGCAAAAAGCCCTGACAGGACACCACTCCTGCCGGGGCTTTTTGTTGTGCTTACATGAACACATCTCTGTTTATGGCTTAATTATAACACTCACAGCCATCAAAAGCAATAGCTGTGTATACCCATACAACAACAAATCACTGTCATTCATGCCAGGTATAGTCAGGGTCCATATCCATCAGCTCCAGGATGGCATCTGCCACCTTGGGGTCCAGGCGCTGGCCCTTCATGGCCTCGATTTCCGCCCGCACTTCCTGCTGGGTGAGACCGCTGGCCTTGCTGGACAGGGCATCGTAGACGCAGCCCCCGGTGATGATGCGCACATCCAGGGGTATATCCTCCCCTTTAAGATGGCCGGGGAAGCCGGTGCCGTCATAGTTCTCCTTGTAGTAGCTGGCCCCTTTCCACACATCCGGCAGTTCCGTAATCTTCTTCAGGGTATTGCTGCCGATAAGGATGGACTGCTGGACGATTTCCTGCTCCGTGGGGTTGCTGGGGCCGCCCTTCTGCATGATTTCATCCGGCAGGGACAGCTTGCCCACGTCATGCAGCATGGCCATGTAGTAGATTTTCTCCCGCTGCTTGCTCTCCACATCCATCTGCTCAGCAATCTGCCAGGCGTACTCGGCAGCGCGGCGGCTGTGGCCCTTGGTGGTGTGGCTGCGCCACTCCATGATGTCCACCAGGGCCTCGATGATTTCAAGGCCCAGCTTCTCCCTGCGCCTGGCCTGGGTGACGGCGTCCGTCCTGGCTTCCTCCCGGAGCCTGGCCAGTTCGATGGCCCGCGCCACCCTGGCCTTCATCACCACGGGCACAAAGGGCTTGACGATAAAGTCCATGGCCCCCGCCTTGAAACCCTGGGTCTCCGTCTGATGGTCGTCGTCCGCCGTCAGGAAAATAACCGGCAGATCCGCCGTAGGTGCATGCTTACGTATTTTTTCCAGGGTCTCAAAGCCGTCCATGCCCTCCATGCGGATATCCAGGAGCACCAAATCCACCTGCTGCTTGGTCAGGTAGTCAATGGCCTCCTCCCCGGAGCGCACGGTGTTCACCGTGTACTCATCCACCAGAATCTTGCTGGCCAGCCTGCGGTTGGCCAGGATGTCATCCACCACCAGGATATGCGGTTTCCCATTCATTGCAATTCCTCCCCTTATTCTGCGGCCTGGCCGTGCTCTGCAGCCAGCCGCTGTGCTTCCTCGGCTACCTTGTTATAAAGATTCATGACAGCCTCATGGTTATCCACTATGTACTGCTTTTCCTCCGCCTTGGCCGCTGTCTCCAGCTCCTTGGCCTGATTGGACAGGTGATTGGCCCCGATGCTGAGGGAAGTGGACTTCAGGGCATGGACGGAGGTGGCATAGGCTTTCCAGTTCATATCCTGGATGGCCCGGGCCATCTTGCCCTGCTCCTCCTCCCGGCTCTCGGCGAAGATTTCCAGCATCTCCCCGTAGATTTCCCAGTCCTCGGCACAGTACTCCAGCCCCAGGCCCGTATCTATGAGCACCACATCATCATGGGGCATGTGATCCGGGGATTCCGCCCGGAATCTGGACTCCGCCTTCAGCCAGGCCACAGAGAGGTCTTCCACCTTCTCCAGCTCGGACTTGGATACGGCACTCTCCGCCTCGCTGGCAAGCTGCACCGTCTCCGGCTCAGGCTCTGCCTTTTCCTCCTCCAATACCTGCACCATTCCTTTAGGCAGGTACTGCATCACCATTTCCTCCAGCTTGCGCCCGGAGACGGGCTTGCTCAGGTAGTCCGTGAAACCCAGGGAGAAGTAACGCTCCTTGGCCCCGGCAATGGCATTGGCCGTCAGGGCGATGACGGGCACCCCCTCTGTCAGCCCTTCCTCCATGGCCGCCTGCAGGGTCTCCACCCCGTCCATTTCCGGCATCATATGATCCAGCAGCACCAGGTCGTATTTCTTCTGGCGCATTTTCTCCAGGGCCTCCTTGCCGCTTTCCGCCAGGTCAAGCTGCACCCGGCTGGCCTTCAGGAGATTTTCCACCACGAAGCGGTTCATCTTATTGTCGTCCACCGCCAGCACCTTGGCCTCCGGTGCCACAAAGAGGGGACGGTATTCCGTCTGCTCCTCGGCCTTCTTAGTCTCCCGGCTCTCCAGGCTCCCCAGGGGAGCTGCGTCCATGATGTACTGGGGTATCCAGGCCGTGAAGGAGGAACCCACCCCGTAGATGCTGGCCACATCCAGGAAGCCTCCCATGCTGGCCACCAGCTTATGGGTCAGGGCCAGGCCCAGGCCCGTGCCCTCGATATTGCTGTTGCGCTTTTCTTCCAGGCGCACAAAGATATGGAAAAGCTTGGTCAGATCCTCCCGCCTGATGCCGATGCCCGTGTCCTCCACCCGGCAGGCCAGCAGGCAGATGCCCTGGGAGGGGTCTTCCGGCGGCTCCACGGCTCCCGTATTCCAGAGGTCGGTCTTCACCGTGGTCATGACCAGCTTCACCTTGCCCTGGGGGGTGTACTTCACCGCATTGGTCAGAAGGTTTATCAGCACCTGGCTCACCCGGTTGGGGTCGCCGTAGAGCTCCCTGGGCATATCCTCGGAGATATGCAGCTCCAGGGCCAGCCCCTTCCTGTCCGCCCGCACCTGGACGATCTGCACCACATCGCCGATAAGCCGCGCCAGCTCGTAGCGCCTGGGGACCAGGGTCAGGCGGCCCACCTCTATCTTGGAGAAGTCCAGCACATCGTTGATGAGGGCTAAAAGGGCCCGGCCCGAGCCTTCGATATTCTGGGCATACTCACGGGTAAGGGGCTCCTTGCTCTCCCTGAGAATCAGCTCATTGATGCCCAGGATGGCATTGAGGGGAGTGCGGATCTCATGGGACATGCTGGCCAAGAAATCGCTCTTGGCACGGCTGGCCTTGTCGGCTTCCTCCCTGGCCTTTTTCAGTTCCTCGTTTTCCTCCAGCTTGCTGTCCGCCCGCACTAAGTAGCCGCAGCCCACGGCAAAGAGGCCGGAAATCAGCACAAAGACCAGCATCACCATGCGGCCCACATCCAGCAGGCTGCCGCACACGCTCTCGTAGGGCACGTAGCCCACCAAAGTGGCCCCCAGTTGGGGCACGTCCGTGGCAAAGAACACCAGGCCGCTGTCCGGGTGATAGACCGCCCCTGCCCCCGTTGCCAGGATTTTTTCCTGCAACGTGTTAAGAAGGCCTTCCCTCTCTGCCCTGGCTACCCCTGCCTCGTCCGCCTCTGTCCATTCCTCATAGGTGACAGGAATATCCTGCCCCCGCATGCGGAGGATGGCCCGGCCGTCACCGTCAAAGAATTCCATGCTCAGCCTGCGGCGCATGGCCGCTTCCGTATAGTAGCGGTAGAGCACATAGCGCACATTGGCGCCGTTATAGACCGGCACGGCAAAGAGCAGCCCCTGCCCCCGGTTGTAATTGATTTTCTCCTTGCCGTGAGCCGCATAGCGCACCGCAGGCCACACGGCGGAGCTGAAGGAGCTGCCCTTCACCGGCTGGCCCTGGAGGGTCAGGAGCCCCAGAAGGCAGCCCTCCCCCTCGATCCTGTCCAGGGGGCGCAGATCCTCGCCGCTCAGCTCCATGCGCAGGTAGCGCAGCCGCTCCAGTTCCCTGTCTATCGTAAGATTGATTTCCCCGGCGTAGCCATGGGCCTGCCTTGCTACCTGATCCTCTACGTAGGTGGAGATCATATCCCGGACCCGAAGCTGCAGCAGCCAGCCAATGGCCCCCAGAAGCAGTACCAGCACCAGCAGGCAGATGGTCCCCGCCCTGCTGCGGAAAAGCTTAATCATCCAGCTGCACCCCCTCTGCATACCAGTCCAGGCTGCCAAACAGCACATCGTCCGACAGATTCTCCCCCTGGGGCACCCTCAAAAGCCCCTGATTATCCCGCAGGGGGCCGTAAAAAGCATCAAAATAGCCTGCCACTATGCGCTGCCGCTCCCCTTCCATAAAGGATTCCAGGGACTCCCCCTCCCCCATTTTCACATGCAGGAGGGGCGTGCGCAGGAAGGAAAAGAGGCCGGAGTCCACGCCCCCTAAGTAAGAGCGGCTGGACACACGGGCGTAGGCAGTCTCCTGCAGGGCCTTGCCGTAGACGACCTCCCAATGCCACAGGGGAGCTGTCACCACAGTCTCCGGAAATTTTTTGGACTGGTCGATATTGCAGCCGACGGCCTTGATGCCCTTCTGCCTGGCCACCTCGATATAGCCGTCAGAGCCGGCCTGCCCCGCCAGCACCTGGATCTCGGGATGATCCCGCATCAGCTGTCCCGCCGCCATCCCCACCAGGGAATCGCTGGTCCAGCTCCCTGCATAGCGCAGGTAGACCTTCGCCTCCGGGTTCACCTTCCTGACCCCGATGGCAAAGGCATCCACCGCCCGGATGCTCTCAGGATTCGGCACCGAGGACACATAGCCGATGGCGCCGGACTTGGCATAGGCCCCCGCCGCCAGGCCGCAGAGATAATTCATCTGGTAGAAGCGGCCCGTGTAGCAGAGGATGTTCGGCCCCTCTTTCTGGCTCCTGGCCTGGAGGAAACTGACCCTGGGATATTTCGCCGCCTCCTGCAAGGTGGCATCCTCCAGTTCCCAGCTGGTGACGATGATGACCCGGCAGCCCTCGCCGATCAGCTCCTCCATCACCTGGGGGGCATCCCATAATTCCACCCCGTCCCGCCAGACCACAGGCACACCGCTGTCACGAGTCACCTTGTCCAGGCCTTCCACATGGGAGATATTCCAACTGCTGTCATCCCTGCCCCCCATCATCACAACCCCCACCTTCTGCAAAGGCGGCGCTTCCGTGTGCTCTCCCGAATAGTAGAAAATCCCTGCCATGATGCCTGCCAGCAGGAGGCAGCCCACGATGATGAATCTTTTCATAATCCCACCCCGCTGTCCGCTTTTTTGAATATTTTCTGTCAATATAGAAAGCTTTACTTGTTACACACTATGTACTTATTCACTCAAAGACCGGCAAAACCCTCTTTTTTGAGGAATTTTTAGGCATTTTTAGGCAATAAAAAAGCACCGCGCAAGCGGTGCTGCATCTTCCTATGGCAGGGGTAGCTGGACTCGAACCAACGCATGCGGGATTCAGAATCCCGTGCCTTACCAACTTGGCGATACCCCTATGTTCCCTCGCATTGCAGGAACGTTTTATATTATAGCGGCTGACAGTCTACCTGTCAATACCTTTTTTTATTTTTTTATGAAATGCTCATTACGGCCAACGCTCATGGGATTGGAGAGGAGCGGATACAGCCCTGCCACACGCTTCATGCCGTCCCGGATAATTTGCGAGAAAGAAATTCCCCAAAGTAGCAGGTGAATCATGGCGGTATATCGAAACACGAAAAGGGTCATTTCGGGGTTGAGCGAATCGTGGAGAAGAAAACGAAGATGAGGTAAGGCAAAATGAAAAAGAGAATTTTATCCGCATTTCTGTCAGGCATGATGATATTTGGCAGCGTGTATGCGGCACCTGTTGACAGGGAAAGTGTGCAGCAGCTAAAGGAAGCATTCTCACTCCAACAACATTCTGAGGGCGGGTGGTTCGCAGAACTGTATAAATCCCCATTTAAGCAGCATGACAGAGCCACGGCAGGGAGCATTTATTTTTTATTGGATCGGGAGGATATATCCCATTTTCATCAAATCGACTGCGATGAAATTTGGTATTATCATGCCGGATGCGGAATGAAAATCTATGTTCTGCAAGACAATGTGCTGAAAGAATATCTGCTCGGAATGAACACGGAGAAAAATGAGCGGCCGATGGTGATAATACCTGCCGGAGGGATTTTTGCCGCCGAGAATATTGATAAGGAAAGCTATACATTTATCTCTTGCGCTACTACGCCAGCTTTTCAGTACAAAGGCTTTCGTTTAGTGCCAAGAGCGGAATTAAAGAAACTATATCCGCAATCATCCAAGCATATTTTACAAATGGCTTATGAGTAACCATAATAAGAGCAGCCTGCTCATTGACAAAAAAGCCTCCCCCAAAGGGGGAAGGCTAAAAAACAAGGAACAGTTTTAGGGCGTGTTGATTAATTCACTCAGCCCATCTTCATGGGTCTTGACTGCCCCTGCTGCGTTGACAAATCCTCAGCATAGCCCCACTATGCCTGCGGTTTGTCGCCTTGCATGGACAGCCAATCCCCACAAATCTGGACTAAGCTCATTTAATCAACACGCCCTAATTGGCACCATCGGAAGTAGTAAGCTCCGCCGGGTCGAAGCCCAGTCTCTCGATCAGCCCCTCCAGTTCCTCTCCGTCCAGCACGCCGTGGATTGTCCGATCCCAGCGCACGGAGAGATCTTCCAGATAGGGCTTCTGCAGGGGCTGCCCATCCCGATTGGCGAACATGAACACCTTGGGGCGATCCGTTTGGCCGAAGGCCACTTCCTTGACAATGCCGTAGCCCGAGGACAGGCTCATCACCGAGCCCACGGGGAAAATCGCCACATTGCGGAAAAAGAGCTTTAAAAGTGCTTCATCGAAATGCCCCTCCGATTTATGTGCCATAATATCGTAGGCTTTGAAAGGGGAGAAGGCTTTCTTGTAGGGCCGGGCGGAGGTCAGGGCGTCGTAGACATCTGCAATGGCGCTGATGCGTCCGTACAGGTGGATGTGCTCCCCCTTCAGCCCTGCGGGATACCCCCTGCCGTCCATATGCTCATGGTGCTGCAGGGCCACCAGCCCCAGCTTGGCCGCATCCAGCCGCCGCATGGAGGCAATCTTGTCGTAGCCGGCTTTGGGGTGGCTCTTGATAACCGCGAATTCCTCATCAGTCAGGCGCCCCGGCTTGTTGAGGATATTGAGGGGGATGGAGATCTTGCCCACATCGTGCATCAGCGCCCCTAAAGAAAGCTCCCCCAGTTGCTTCGGCGTCAGCCCCGCCAGCACGCCGATAAGGGTGGAGAGCATGGCCACATTCACGCAATGGGCAAAGGTATACATATCATGGGCACGGATATCCGTAAGCTGCACCAGATTGCCGTGGCGCTCCACGATATCATTGACCATGGTGTCCGCCACCTGGGCCAGAGGCTCCGGGTCCAATGTGCCGCTTTTTTCCACCTGCTGGAACACATCGTAGACCCGCTTCACCGCCAGCACCCTGGTCTTTTCGGAGAGAATATCCTCCGGCGGCGCCATCTTCTCGTCCGCCCTGGTGCTCATCACATGCAGATTATCGATGCCTAAATGCTGCAGCTTGTCTATGTACTGGGGTGTCAGCTTCGTCCCCCGGGTCAGGAAGCTGCCTCCGCTGGAATTATATATACTCTGGGCCGTCACTTGCCCAGGCTTCAGTTTGTCCAATGGCAAATCAATCATGCCGCCACCTCCCGCCTCCCGGCAGAAATTGTTTCCATACGAATAGATAGTAACACCCGCCGCCCTGCTGCGTCAAGGAATATGCACAAAGATTTTGCTCAAAAAGGCTTGCATTCCCGCCAGGAAACAGCTATAATATTCCATGTGTCAAGCGCACACGGGGATGTAGCTCAGCTGGGAGAGCACCAGGTTCGCAATCTGGGGGTCGAGAGTTCAATCCTCTTCATCTCCACCAATGTTACAAAGCAAGAGCAGCCGGCAGAAGCTGGCTGCTCTTTTTGTAGGATACTGAATATTATCTGATACAGGAGGAATTTGCCCCATGGCCAAACAGTACAAGAAACTGCAACGCAAGCTGCATCCGAAAGCAAACAAGCAGAACCCCAGGGAAAAGCCGGTTGGCAAGGACTATGTGCTCCTTTCCGTTATCTGCCTTATCCTGGTGGTCACCATATTCGGCTGGGAATATTTGGATAACCTGAACCGGGCCATGTACATCCTCTTAGGCATCTCCATGACCTGCAACTATGTGCGCCGCCACGCGAAACTGAGTGAGACCCAGGCCATGCTGGTGGAGCGCACGGGCATGGTAACGATTGGCTTTGCCATTGCCCTGTTCCTGGTGGCCCTGTATTACCAGTTTGTAGCGTAAACGTGCCTTAGGAGCTGTGCATCAATAATCACTGCATCCTGCTTGTCTGAATCCGCCCTGGCTGCGTTCTCGTCGTTCGGCATAGCCCCACTATGCCTCACTCCTCCGCCTTGCCATGACGAATTCATCCTGCGCATAATGTAGCGATTATTTTCGCACAGCTCCTTAACCACTTAATGTCACTGACTTATGCCTTCCCCTTGAGGGGAAGGGGGACCGCGCCAGCGGTGGATGAGGTGGCAAGCTGCGCTGTACTATACACCTCATCCGTCAGCCTGCGGCTGACACCTTCCCCTCAAGGGGAAGGCTTTGAAAACACATGTGAAAAAATCCCGCACCTTCCGGCGCGGGATTCTTTCGCATGTGTTATTTATGGAAATCAGTGGTACGCGTTTTTAATGCTTTTTACGCGAAGAGGCCCACGGCATAGCCGACGATGCCCAGTGCAAAGAGGCCGATGATGATGACCAGGGGATTTACGCCTTTCTTCAGGAAGTACATGCAGGCAAAGGTCATGAGCAGGGGCACGATGCTGGGCATCAGGCTGTCCAGGATGCTCTGCACGGTGACGATAACTTCCTCGCCGGCGCTGTTGGTGTACTGGCTCATGACGAAGGGCATGTTGACCGTGGTCCACTTGGCAACCAGTGCGCCCATGACCAGGAGGCCCAGGACGGAAGCGCCCTCAGTGAGATAGCGCATGCGGTTGCCGCCCACTTCCTCCACCAGCTCCGTGCCCTTTTCGTAGCCGTACATGACGCCGTACCAGTTGGTCAGGAGACGGATCACGTTGAAGGCCACGAAGAAGATCAAGGGGCCGATGATGGAGCCTGTGAGGGCGATGCCGGCGCCAAGAGCTGCCAGCACCGGGCGCAGGGTGCCCCAGAAAATCGGGTCGCCCACGCCGGCCAGAGGGCCGATAAGACCGACCTTGACGCCGGAAATGGTCTGGTCGGAGATGTCAGCGCCGTTGGCGCGCTTTTCCTCCATAGCGGCCACGATGCCCATGATGGGGGTGGCCAGGAAGGGCTGGGTGTTGAAGAATTCCAGATGACGCTTCAGCGCCTTATTGAGATCCTCCCCGGAGTAGAGCTTTTTCAGGGCCGGGATCATGGAAACCGCGAAGCCGATGGCCTGCATACGCTCGAAGTTGAAGGAGCCAAGCAGGAAATTGGAGCGGATAAAGATACTGATAAGATCGCCCTTGGTGAGCTTTTCTGCATGATTAGCCATGGATTGTGTCCTCCTCCCTTACATCAGGTCTGAATCGTCAACGTCGTCAACCGGGTTGCCGGTGCCGATGGGGCCGGCCTGCTGCATGGCAAGCTCCCTCTGCAGATCCTTGATGTGGAAGAAAGCGCAGATAAGGCCGATAGCGCCGAAGCCGATGAGGTTGACATTCGTGAAGACCGCCAGGAGGAAGCCCAGGAAGAAGTAGGGCATCAGGGACTTGGCGTTCATCATGTTGATGACCATTGCATAACCTACGACCACGATGAAGCCGCCGGAGACCTGCAGGCCGCGGGTGATGACTTCAGGAATGGAGGCGAGAGCCGCATTCACGGTGTCCGTGCCTGCCACGGCAGCGATGGCCATGGCGGGGAGGGCAACGCGGAAGCCCTGGAGGGCAAGGCCGCCCAGATGGCACATCTCGATGCCGAAGCAGCTGCCCTTGGCGGCGAAGTTATCTGCCGCATGCTGGAAGAAAACGGTGATAGTACGCACGAAGATGGTCAGCACCTGGCCTGCTGCCGCCAAAGGCACAGCCAGGGCGATACCTGCGCCGATGCTCTGATGGCCCACGACCACCAGGATGGTGGAGACCACGGAGGCGAGAGCCGCATCCGGAGCCATGGCCGCGCCCACGTTCATCCAGCCCAGGGCCAGCATCTCCAGCGTGCCGCCCAGGATGATGCCGGTGGTCATATCACCCAGCACCAGGCCGGTGAGCGTGCAGGACACCAGCGGGCGATGGAACTGAGCTTCATCGAGCACCGACCCCATGCCGGAGATGAATGCCACGATAAAGAGCAAAATGAATTGCATGGAAGACATAAATGATTGCACCCCTTTTTTAATGCACTTTCCCATTTGGATGATGAAAATATTATTGCAAGCAGCATTGGTGCCTTCTCCCCCACCACCATCTTCGATGGTCCCTGTCCAGGGATGCCACCGGCATCCCGCGCTTCGCGCCCCCCAGAGGGGGCGGACTTGGGGGAGCGGGCTGCTGCCAGTCGCCTTGAATCAGGCCAGTCCCTTGGCCTTCAGGGCCTCTATGGCGTCGGACTTGTTGTCCGCCGGGGTCTTCTGGATCTCCACCTTGATGCCCATGGAGACCAGCTCCTTGATGGCTTCGGCGTCGTCCTTGTTCACAGCCACAGCCGTGGAAATCAGGGTATCGCCCTCCCTATAGCACATGCCGCCCAGGTTCACATAGGTGAAGGGAATGCCGCCCTTCACGGCGCGAACCACATCGCCGGGCTTCGTAAAGAGGAAGAGTGTCTTGAAGGACTCGTACTTCGGGTTCTTGTAGGCTTCCACAGCCTTGTCAACCGGCACCACATAGCCCTTGAGCCCGGGAGGCACCACCTGCAGCAGCAGCTTCTTGCGCATGGTATCCTGTGCCACCTCATCCGAGCAGCACATGATGCGGTTGCAGCCCGTGATCTTCGACCAGGTAGTGGCGACCTGCCCGTGAATCAGGCGGTCATCAATACGGCAAAACGCGATTTCCATGATTTTGTTCCCCTTTCTTTTAGTAAGAATGCTTTTCTTCGGCGTCTTATCTTTTTTCTGACTATAAGCATTATAAGAGAAAACCCGCCTAAAGTCAGCTGAACTCTGTCACAACTTGTCAAAAAACAGTGTGACATTTGTCACATTATTAGGTTATACTCACAAAAGAAAACGCCCTCCCCAAAGGGGAGGGCTTAAAATCGAGGAAAATACTCATTCCTGCACCGGCTCTGCCGCTTCGGCTGTCCGGCGGCGGGCCAGGTAGCTTTCTGTCTCGGCCACCACTACGCCGGAGAGGGCGATCAGGGCGATCAGATTCGGTATGGCCATCAGGCCGTTTACAATATCCGCCAGCACCCAGATGGCCTCCAGTTTCAGGAAGGCGCCGGAGGCGATGAGGGCGATGAAGATCAGGCGGTAGGGCAGCACGCCCTTTGCCCCGGCCAGGTAAATCACGGCCCGCTCGCCGTAGTAGTTCCAGCCCAGGATGGTGGTGAAGGCAAAGAGCACCAGGGAGAGGGTCAGGAGCATGGAGCCGACTGTGCCGTAGGCGCTGGCAAAGGCGGCGCTGGTCATGGCGGCACCGGCGGCATCACCCTGCCAGACCCCGGTCAGCACCAGGGCCAGGCCCGTCATGGAGCAGATGATGATGGTGTCGATAAAGGTGCCGGTCATGGAGACCAGGCCCTGCTCCGCCGGTTCCTTCGTTTTGGCTGCCGCTGCCGCAATGGGGGCGGAGCCCAGGCCGGACTCATTGGAGAAAACTCCCCTGGCAATGCCGTTCTGCATGGCAATCATAATGGTGGAGCCGGCAAAGCCCCCCGCCGCCGCCGTGCCCGTAAAGGCGCTCTCCAAAATCAGGGAGATAGCCCCAGGCACCGCCTCCAGATTCATCAGGATCAGCCCCAGGCTGACTGCGACGTACAAAGCCGCCATAAAGGGAATGACCTTGCCCGCCACCTTCGCAATGCTCTGCAGCCCGCCGATGGTGATGGCGGCAATAAGGAGGGTCAGCAGGATATCCGTGGCCAGTTTCGGCACCCCGAAGGAAATCTCCACGCTGTCCACTATAGCATTGACCTGGGGAAAGGTGCCGATGCCCAGCCAGGCAACCAGCACCGTAGCCACGGCAAAGAAGGTGGCCAGGGGCCTGTATTTCTCCCCCATGCCGCGGCGGATGTAGAACATGGGGCCGCCTGCGATCTCCCCCTTCTCGTCCGTCGTGCGGTATTTCACGGCGAGTAACCCCTCCGCGTACTTCGTGGCCATGCCGAAGAAAGCCGCCATCCACATCCAAAACAGTGCCCCCGGGCCGCCCACCTTCACGGCGGTGGCCACGCCCACGATATTGCCCGTGCCCACCGTCGCCGCCAGGGCCACGCACAGGGCCTTGAAGCTGGACACATCCCCCTCCCCCTGGCTTTTGGCGCTGAGAACCAGCCCCAGGGCCTTGGGCAGATGCAGTACCTGCAGCAGGCGCAGACGCAGGGTCAGGAAGATGCCCGTGCCCACCAGGAGGGTGATAAGGGGCGGCCCCCACATAAAGGAGTCGATTTCATTCAATACCGGCAACAATGATTCCATAAATTTGTCCTCCCCTAGTTTACTCTGCTAGGTTATGTCCTCTCATCACGAACATAAATACTGTTTTTCAAACACGAACTTTATAATATCATAGATAAAGACATTTGTCTTTAGTTTTTTTTACTTGCGAGGAAGTTTACCCCCCCACCACCGCCCCCCTGGGGGCGGACATATTACCTGCTGTCAGTATATATCGTATCTACGCAGGTAATTGGCAAACGGGCAAATATGGTGTATGATGGGAAACTGACGGCACGGGAAACCGGCCGTACTGTTTCTTTTCATATGTTTTAGGAGGTTTTTATGACCCGCAAAGAAAAATACCGGCAGATCTGCCGGGAGGCAAGAGCGACCGGGCTGATCCTGCTGGCGCTCATCGTCCTTTGGTGCTGCTTCGGCTTCGGCGGCTTTGCCCTCACCGGGGCGGAGCCACTTCTCTTTGGCCTGCCCCTCTGGGCCCTGGCCGGTACCCTGGGCCTCTGGCTTACTGCCATAGTGCTGGTCTGGGGGCTGACCCATTTCGTATTTCGGGATATGCCCCTGGAGGATAGTGAGGCCATGACCCCCACCACCGCCCCTGGCAGTCCCCCGCCCCCAAGGGGGCGGACTAAAGCTGAAGGGAGGGAGGATTGATGGGTAATCTCTCCGCTCTCCTGCCCCTGCTGCTCTTTATGGGGGCCATGGTGGCCGTGGGCTTCTGGGTGCGCCGCATCCAGGAGCAGTCCGGCTCCGGCTTTATCCGCAGCTATTTTATCGGCAACCGCAGCCTGGGAGGCTTTGTGCTGGCCATGACCACCGTGGCCACCTATTCCTCCGTGTCCTCCTTTGTGGGGGGGCCGGGCATGGCCTGGCAGATAGGCTTTGGCTGGATCTACATGGCAGTGGTGCAGGTCACGGCCATTTTCCTGGTGCTGGGCATCTTCGGCAAGCGGGTGGCCCTGCTCTCCCGCCGCTTCGATGCGGTGACGGTGGTGGATATCATCCGGGAGCGCTTCCGCTCGGACACCCTGGCGGCTCTGGCGGCCTTTATTATCGTGCTGTTTTTCTGCGCCACCATGACCGCCCAGTTCGTGGGGGGAGCGAAACTTTTCGCGGCGGTGACTGGCTACAGCTACGAGCTGGGGCTGCTGCTTTTCGGCCTGACGGTGGTACTCTATACCGCCATCGGGGGGTTTCGCGCCGTGGCAATTACCGACACCTGCTGCGCCCTGGTGATGATGGTGGGCATTGTGCTGCTGCTTTACTATGTGCTGCAGGCAGGGGGCGGCTACGGACAGATTATGGCCACTCTCCATGCGGACCATCCCGAAATGTTCGAGCCCCTGTCTTTCGGCAAGATGCCCCTGGGGCTGTACCTGACCCAATGGCTGCTGGTGGGTATCTGCACCATCGCCCTGCCCCAATCCGTAGTGCGAGGGATTTCCTATAAGGATACCCAGGGGCTGCACCATGCCATGCTCATCGGCACCGTGGTGGTGGGCTTTATGAATATCGGGGTGAATTTCACCGGCATCCTGGCCCACGGGGTACTGACGGGGGAACTGGCCAGCTACGGCGGCGTTGACAATATCATCCCCACCACCATTGTCACGGTGATGCCCCCCGCCCTGGTGGGTCTTGCCATCATCGGGCCCCTGTCCGCTTCTATCTCCACCATTTCGGGGCTTTTGATTGTGGCCTCCTCGGCCCTGGTGAAGGATGTCTATCTCCATGCCCGGCAAAAACAGGGGCGGGAGGTGTCCGATGCCAGGCTGCGCTTCCTGTCCGTGGCCTCAACGGCCCTGATCGGGGTGCTGGTTTTCTGCATGGCGGTGACGCCTCCCTCCCTCATCTGGATTATCAATATGTTCGCCTTCGGCGGGCTGGAAACGGCCTTCTTCTGGGTGCTGCTCCTGGGCCTTTACTGGCGGGGGGCCAACAAGGTGGGAGCACTGGCGGCCATGGCAGGGGGCACGGCTGTCTATGTGTTGCCCATGCTGGGCAAGGTGCTGCTGCTCATTACCCAGGCGCCCTGGGCGGAAGGTTTTGCCGCTACCCTTGCCTGGAGCCCCTTCGGCCTCCATCGCATCATCCTGGGGCTGACGGTCTCCCTGCTCTGCTTCCTGATAGGGTCGCGTCTGGGCCGTCCCCAGGACAAGGAAACTTTGGAAATCTTTTTCCCTTCACGGTAAATTGTGCATAAGAAAGAGTCTGTCCTTGGAAGAGCCGTTTCTTCGCGGGACAGGCTCTTTTTTACTCGCTGACGGGCAAGGCTCGTGGTGTTACTTTCTTTGTGTGGACAAAGGAAGTAACCAAAGAAAACCGCCGCCCTTGTTCCCTTCCCTGGAGAACGAGGGCGGCGGCGCCCATCCCTGGGCGCAGAGTTTGAGAAGTCTTTATTCTAGTCTATTGAAAATGAGTTGCATTTACAGTAGTAACGAATTTACGAGCCGAAGTTAATATCGCATTCAAACATCCTGAGCCAGGGGTTGGTCACGGTGAAATCCGCAGGAACCTGGGGCAGATGCTTCCTGGCAAATTCCCGCATCAGCTCCGTATTGCGCCTTTGGGCAAAATCCAGCTTGTCCTCCAGCTTGTAATAATACTTGTAGCTGCCGAAATTTCTCACCAGCTCCGTGCCCACCCAGGAGCGCACATTGCCCTGATAGGCCCAGTCGTCCAGATAGCGCACCGCCAGCAGATGGTCTTTTTTGTCAGCCGCCATCTTCCCGGTAAGCAGCCCCGTGCCCAGGGCAAAGCCGGTGGAATTGGTGGCCGTGTTCCAGCCGGAGTAGGACTTCAGGCGGAAAAGCAAATCCTTCTTCTCCAGAATATTCATCAGGGCATTGTCCGCCCCGTTGGCGTATTTGATATCCGCCACCCCGACGGGGAGTCCCTCTGCCAGGGCTTCCTCCACCATTTTGGCAAAGGCGCGGGTACCCCCGTCCCCCTTGAGGTCGGGAACAAAATCCGTCTCCGTGGGGCAGGTATTAAGGGTTTCCAGGGTTCTGCCCCTTCTCTCCGTGTTGACCAGCAGCAGCAGATCTGCCCGCCTGGTGCTGTATGTGCGCAGGCCCCCCAGGATTCTCAGGGATGCCTCCACGGAATCCGAGATTTTCTCATCGGAAAACTCCGGCACCGTGTCTCCCCCCTTGCCCAGCCCATAGCGAACGCAAACAAAGGGAATATTCCCTGTCATATCGTTGATGGCCCGGTTCAGGAGCAGGATATTGAACTCATCTATGCCGGGCAGGGACTGGAATTTGCTCTTGGACAGGTTCTTTTCCTCCGCATAGGCCAGGATTTCCCTGTTTTCCCTATGGGTCTGGCACAGGGGCGCATTGTCATCCCGCCCCAGGATCAGGTAGTCAATGAAGCCCTTCTCCGTCAGATCCATCAGCTTCTTGGTAGCGGCAAGGTTCTTTTCCCGCCGTCCGAACCAGTCCCGCCTGTCTGCCTCAGGAATGGCCGCCTCGAATTTCTTCAGCTCCTGCTGCTCCTGCTCGCTAAGGCCCGTCAGCTCCTTTTTATCCAGCAGCCTGGTGTATTGGAAAATATCCGCCCCGTACTGCTCGTAGTAATCAGGCTCCTCGATATTGCCCTCATAGCCCTGGTAAGGGGTACGCATCAGGGAATCGAAGACATATATTTTCAGCCTGGGGTTATCCTGCCAAAGCTTTTTGAAACTCTCCAGCCGCCGGTCAAGGTCCTCCTGGCTCACCTCGTGCTTCCGGGAAGGGATAAGCCCGCCGTAGAGCAGGGAATCGGAGGAAATCACGGCTGACTTGGCCTTGGGAGCATTTTCCTTCAGCCACTGCCACAGTTCATCGGGATGGCCCATATCGGTGGCACTGTTCAGAAGCTCCTTGGGGGGCAACAGCATCTCATAGCCCGCACTCTCCACCACCTCCACCGTCTGATGATAGGAAATGGGCCTGTCATCGTGGGGTATGAAAAGTATCCCGCGCCTTTCTGCCTGGGCACAGCCCCAGGGCAGCAGCAGCGCAGCCAAAAACACCAGCAATAATTTCTTCAATGCAAAACACCTCCATCTTTCTTCCTGATTCGCTTTATTCGCCGTGAAAAGCGAAAATTCCTGCCCGGCAGGCTGCAGGCAATTTTTTGCTGTCCCCATTGGCGGGCAAGTGTATACATGTATACTCATTTCCCCGTTATTGACAGCCCCCCACCCCTAAGCTATAATAGCCCCAACAGCAAAAACCGAGGCAATGAGGCCCCAAGGAGTCAGGTACCGGACTCCCTGGGGCCTTTGTGTTTCTCTTTTTGCTTGTGCATTTCCTCATCGCATTTTACAGGAAGGACTTGATCCTATGGTCAATACAGGAGATACAGCCTGGGTGCTCATCAGTGCAGCCCTGGTATTCATTATGACCCCCGGCCTTGCCCTCTTTTACGGCGGCATGGTTCGCAGCAAGAACGTACTTACCACCATCATGCAGAGCATGTTCGTCCTGGGCCTCATTTCCGTGGAGTGGATAATCTTAGGCTATGCCATGACCTTCGGCACGGATGTGAACGGCTTTATCGGCAGCCTGGACAAAGTGGGTCTCGCTGGTGTGGGCCTGCAGGTTATGGAGGGAGGCACCATCCCGGAGCTGGCCTTTGTGGCCTTCCAGTGCATGTTTGCGGCCCTGACCCCGGCGCTCATCACAGGAGCCTTTGCGGAGCGCATGCGCTTTGCGGCCTTTTCCTGCTTTATCCTGCTCTGGGCCATCCTCATCTACAACCCCATGGCCCACTGGGTCTGGGGCGGCGGCTTCCTGGCGGAGCTGGGCGCCCTGGACTTTGCCGGGGGCTTAGTCATCCACATCCTCTCCGGCGTGTCGGGCCTGACCATCTGCCTGCTCCTGGGCAAGCGCCACGGCTACGGGCGCACGGCCATGCTGCCCCATAACCTGCCCATGAGCGTGCTGGGGGCCGCCCTTCTGTGGTTCGGCTGGTTCGGCTTCAACGCCGGCTCCGCCCTGGGGGCAGGGGAGCTTGCCGCCAATGCCTTCGTCACTACCCAGGCCGCAGCCTCGGCAGCCCTGGTTGCCTGGGTGCTCCTGGAATGGAAGGTGAACGGCAAGCCCACTATCCTTGGTGCCATCTCCGGCTGCGTGGCGGGCCTGGTGGCCATCACCCCGGCGGCAGGCTTTGTAGGCCCCCTGGCCTCGGTCTTTATCGGCCTCATAGGCGGTGCCATCTGCTACGGCTCCGTGGCTTTCCTGAAGCAGAAGCTGGGCTATGACGACTCCCTGGACGCCTTCGGCATCCACGGCATCGGCGGCACCTGGGGCTCCATCGCCACCGGCATTTTCGCCACCACGGCTGTAAACCCGGCAGGGGCCAACGGCCTGATTTACGGCGAGACCCATCTGTTCACCGCCCAGGTCATTTCCACCGTCGTGGCCTACGCTCTGGGCATCTGCGGCTCCTATGTGCTCTATAAGCTCGTTGACAGCTTCCTCTCCATGCGGGTGGGCGAAGCCGAGGAAATCGCAGGGCTGGACCTGGTGGAGCATGGCGAGCGGGGCTATGCCACAGGGGCGCTGTCCGGCAGCCCCATCCTGGGGGCCCTGGGCAATTCCTCCGAAATGCTGGCCCGCACGGTGATGGCCAGCGGACACTCTACGGTAAAGTAATGAGGTGAGCAAGATGGCAGATACTACAGCAAGCAAGGCGCGCACAATCACCAAAATAGAAATCATCACCCGCTCCAGCAAACTGGACGAGCTGGTGCAGGCCCTCAATGAAATCGGTGTGCTGGGCATGACCGTCAGCCAGGTCTTCGGCAGCGGCCTGCAGCGGGGCCACAGGGAAGTCTACCGGGGCCAGGAGTACAAAATCAACCTAGTGCCCAAAATCAAGGTGGAAACCGTGGTCTGCGAAGTGCCGGTGGAGCTGGTGCTGCAAACGGCCCAGCAGGTGCTGCGCACCGGGCAGTTCGGCGACGGCAAAATCTTCGTGACAGAACTCACAAACGCCGTCCGCATCCGCACCGGCCACCGCGGCCCGGAGGCCATTATGGATATCCCAGGAGAGAAGCGGCAGGAATAAGACTATCCAAAAGCAGATATTGCATCTGAATAAAGGACACCTACAGAATCACTTCCGTAGGTGTCCTTTTTACGTCTCCTTGTTGCCGCCCTTCTCCATTTGAAAAATCTCCTTCTGCCGTTCGATCTCCCGTCTCAGTTCCTCTTGCGTTGGCAAGCAGAGTTTATATTTGGCAGCATAGAGCTGGTCATTTTTAGCAAGAGTAGAATATCTGGCTACATCGCCGTCCGTTTCCGAGCAAAGTATTATACCGACGGTGGGATTATCGTCAGGCTGCTTGCGTTCTTCATCGTATATCTGCAAATACATATCCATTTGTCCTACATCCTGATAGGAAATTTTCGTGGTCTTGAGATCGATAAGAACAAAGCATTTCAAAATGTAATTGTAGAACACAAGGTCGATAAAATAGTCATTGCCAGCATCCGTTCTTATATGCTGCTGTCTTGCCACGAATGCGTAGCCCTTGCCCAGCTCCATCAGGAACGTGGACAAGTGCATGATAATGGAGCCTTCCATCTCGTTTTCGGTAAAGTCCTGATTAGGAGCCAGCCCTAAAAATTCTGCCACCACAGGATTTTTAATAAATTCCAGCTTGTCCTGCTGCAAATCGGCAGTTTTCTTCTGCATTTCCTGCTGCACAGGTTCTTTTCGCTGGGACAACAGCAGCCGCTCATAATACTGGGAGCTGATATTGCGGTCAAGGGTGCGGGCACTCCATTGCTCCTGCGCAGCTTCCTGAAGATACCATTCCCGTGCCTTGGCATCATCTACGCGCAGAAGATAGCGGAAATGCGTCCAGGTCAGATTTGGAACGCATGCGTTCCAAATCTGGCGGTCAGGAAAAATTTGATAAAACCTGCGGTAATAGCGCAAGTTGCGAGCACTGAAATTCCTGCCAAAATGCTCTGTCAGCAAAACGGCAAGTTTTCCTATGGTTTCCGTGCCATAATCGGCACGTTTCTCACCACCTTGCTCAAAGTCCACAATGTGCCGTCCCAGTTGCCAATAGGTCTCAATCATGGCCTGATTGACAGTGGCATAGGCCGCCTGTCTGCCTTTTTGCACAATAGCGACTGCACCAGCAAAGAAATCCTTTGCTCCGCTTGCTGCCTGCAATTCCTCATCAGCCACCAGCAACGCACCTCCTTGCGGAATCTCCTATCTTGCTGTAATCAGCCTGGGGCTAGATTCTTATACTACTATGAAATCTTAGCGAGCGCAAGCCGTAGCGACGCGAAGCCAGTCCCTTTAGGAGTGCTGAACACCGCTTCGCACAGAATTTATTTTAGCAATACCCCCGGCAGGAATTTCGCCGAATATGGAGAACATTGAGAACAAGTTCTTCATTAAAGGGAGGGAGCAATGTGCTGCTGGGATATGTTGTCATGGGGATGGCATTCCTCATCCTGCGTTTTTTCTACCATGTCCTGCCTAAAAAGAGAGGACGGGAAAACCTTACTACAGCGGTAAGAAAAGACCTGGCAAGCCTTTATGCCTACGTCAAGCAAATCATTTTGTCCAATCCCAAAATCATCAGAATCGTGCTGGCAATTTTTGCAATGCTGCTTGTCCTGCCGCTGATACCCTATGAAGTTACGATTCTGTATGTCATTTCTGCCGCACTGGAAACCATTATGTTCTTTCTCATGGTCATTGTCTTCGCGCCGCAGAATAACAGCTTCCGCGAGGGTTTTCCCGTGGAGATTTTCGGTTTCACCTATTCCGTTATCTTTATGTTCTACAGCGCGGGCACCCTGGTGATTGAGATTTTTTACACCAACGATTTTTTCAGGGAGGAAATGTGGCTCTACGGGTACATCGTCACCATTATTTCCTATGTGGTCTGCATTGCAACTTTGAAGGGCTTTATGGAAAGAAAGATGTCCAACGAGGAAATAGTGCTCCTGGGCATGATGATGATGACCACCCTGGAGTTTATCACCTACTATGGCATTGGCTTTTTCAGCACTGCAAAAAATTATAATCCTAAGGATTATGAAAACAGTCTCTTTGGCAATATCACATATATTATCAATAATGGGATATATATTGCCTCCCAATCCCAGATACTGGAGCGGAACGATATGGAAGTCTGGGGCAATATTATCCTCAACGGCACCGATGTGCTGACCATTACTGCGGTGCTGGGCTATGTGATGCAGAAATTTATGGCGAAGTGAAGGGCCAATTATAAGGCCATTGTTCCAGATTTGCCGTAGGCAAATCCTCCTCTCGGCCTTTCAACGAGGCGGGAGATATGCTCCCGCCTGTTTAGGGCGTGTTGATTAATTCACTCAGCCCATCTTCATGGGTCTTGACTGCCCCTGCTGCGTTGACAAATCCTCAGCATAGCACCACTATGCCTGCGGTTTGTCGCCTTGCATGGACAGCCAATCCCCACAAATCTGGACTAAGCTCATTTAATCAACACGCCCTAGATGTACCACCCCCACTTGTAGAAGTGGGGGACATCCTTTGCCTCGTTATTGCTTTTGACGGCCACGAGTGGTAAAATTCGAGCGCAAAGGAAGTCGGTCAAGGAAAGCACAGCAATAGGCCCGCCGGGGATAACTACCCTGGCGGGCCTTTGTGTCAGCCTTATTCTCTTTAGCTGTTATCAGAAGAAGAACTCGACACGGCCGAAGAGCTTCTTGTAGTCGATGTCGCCATCGATGGAATCGCCCTGGGAGTAACGGGCCGTGAGGACGATGTTTTTCAGTATGGTGTAGTTGGCACCGATATGCCAGCCCTGGAAGCCCGGCTCGAAATCATCGGTGGTAGCCAGGAGGGAGGTATTGTAGCCCAGTTTGCGGTAGCCGACCCAGGCACCCCAGGAGCCCTTGTTGGCAGCCTCAGCGCCCTTGTACTCATAGGCAATCTGCCAGGAATTCTTCTGGTTGTCAGCCTTGGCATTCTGGGCGTAGGAACCATGGAGATAGGAATTCTTGTCGAAGTGGTAGCCCAGGTTCAGGCCCCAGATGTTAGCGCTGGTGGCATTGCCGTTGTTGCTGTACTTGACAGCCTTGCCGGCCAGGCTGTCCATCTCCCTGCCGTTAATCCAGTAACTCTCTGCGCCCCTGAAATTTTCCGAGCCCAGATGGTAGTAGGAAATGCCGCCTTCCAGCTTGTCGCCGTTGTACTGGACTTCAATACCCTGGATATTAGCAGCAGAATCCAGAGCCTTTTTGGTGTTATTCCAGGCAACATCGTACATGCCTTCCCTCGTGCCGAAGAAATAGCCGCCGTCATTGTCGCCATTGGTACGACCGGCGAAAATCTTGGCCTTGACCTTGCTGCCAAACTCCACCTCAGCACCGGAGTACTTGCTATCGAGGATCAGGTTGCCGGACTGGCCAGCCATATTGTCAGCCAGTTCCATCTTACCGAGGCGAACCGTGAAATTCTTGTAATCACCCTGGGCATAGATGTGCTTCAGCGTGACCTTGTAATCGCTGTCGCCCTTGCTACCGTCGGTTGTAACAGTCTCATAGCCGCTATCTGTGTTCATATGGTTGGTAGCATCGAGACGGGCATTCACATGCCAGTGATCATTGACCTCAGCGCTGGGCTCCAAACGGAAGAGCTCCTTGTCCGTATTTGCCTTATCCGTATAGTGATCCTTGCCCATGCGGGTGCTTTCATAGGTGTACTCGATCTTGCCGTTCCACTTCACCATATCGGCATTGCGCTCCAGGTTGGCAACACGAACACCCAGATTGTTCAGCTCATCAGCGAACTCAGCAGCCAGCTTGTCGATCATGGCCTTGGTGGCCTCGTTCACATCGCTCTTAGCCATGGCACGGGCAACCATCTGGGCCATCTCGTAACGGGTGATGCTGCGGTCGCCACGGAAGGTGGTGTCGCCGTAACCATCGATAACGCCGTCAGCAGCCAGCTGGGCAACAGCGTCATAAGCCCAATGGTCAGCAGGAACATCGGAGAAGGGATTGGCAGCAGCAAAAGTCGTGCTGGCTGCGCCCACAACCAGAGCGGTGGTCAGGGCGGATACGAGAGTCTTCTTCACTTGGAAACTCCTCCTTCATAAAACAGAGAAAATTCTTCTGTCAAGCTTTCCGAAGGAGCCTTCTGAGTGTCCATGTTTCCTCACCAAGCTGCCCTCAGCTCACCTGACAGCCATACTATAGCACTCCATTTTTGAAAATGCAAGCCATTCTCATTATTTCTCATCAAATTTTAATGAAAAGTTCCTGAAGGTCGGTAGCCTTGTACTTGCATATTGGTTACTTGCACAACAAAAACCGCTTGCCTCACAACAAGCGGTTCTGACCAATAGCACCTCATCATGCAGGTTATCAGGAGGGGCTGATGCCAATGACGATTTTGGAGCTAATGGCTGTTTTAGGCTATACAGCAACAATTTTCAGCATAGGCTATATGCTTGGCACAAATGCCAATAAAACTCCGTGCGAAACGATGTTTCGCACTACGCCCTTACACGAAATCTAACCGATCCTGCGCCCCTACGGGCTTGACTCGCTAAGATTTCGTAGTAGCAGAAACAACCGCCCCGGTTCAGCAAACTAGGCGGTTATTCTGTAACCACTAAAATGCGGCCAGCCGTCTGCCGGTAGCACCTTTTTCATACCTACAGTTGTAGCATACTTGCGGGCAGATTGCAATAATCTGCTGCTTTTGCGCCGCAATCTCGCGCCCAGGGAGGGGCGCCGCCGACTTTGTTCCACTGCAGTCCCCCCACCACCGCCTGCGGCGGTCCCCCGCCCCCAAGGGGGACGGACAGGGAGGACGCCGTAAAAAGGCCCCCGCCGTAGCGGGAGCCTTGGTTTTAGCCTTATTCTCTTCAGTTGTTATCAGAAGAAGAACTCAACACGACCGAAGAGCTTCTTGTAGTCCAGATCGCCGTCGATCGCGGAACCCTGAGAATAACGAGCCGTCAGCACGATGTTCTTCAGCAGGGTGTAGTTAGCACCGATATGCCAGCCCTTGAAGCCTGCATCGAGATCATCGGTGGTAGCCATCAAAGAGGTGAAGTAGCCCAGGCTACGATAGCCGATCCAAGCACCCCAGGAACCCTTATCAGCAGCCTTGGCACCCTTGTACTCATAAGTGAGCTGCCAGGAATTCTTCTGGTTGCTGGCCTTGGCATTCTGAGCAAATGCACCATGGAGGTAGGAGTTCTTGTCGAAGTGATAACCCAGGTTCAGACCCCAGATGTTAGCGTCCTTCTCGTTATTCCTGCCATTGTGGTAAGGAATGGCGTTAACGAAGCCCCTCCTGTAATGAGCACCATAGGCATTCAGATTCTGGAAAGCGCTGGAACCGAAGTGGTAGTAGGAAACGCCGCCTTCCAGCTTGTCGCCCTTGTACTGAACCTCGATACCCTGGAGGTTAGCAGCGGCATCGTTATCAGTATCCCACGTATTCGTGGTATTATTGTACTTCTGAATCCCGAGGAAGCTGCCGCCATCGTTGTCGCCGTTGGTACGACCAGCGAAGATCTTAGCCCTTACCTTGCTGCCGAACTCGACCTCAGCACCGGAGTACTTGTTATCGAGCACCAGGTTGCCGGACTTGCCGCCCATGTTGTCGGCCAGTTCCATCTTACCAAGGCGAACGGTGAAGTTCTTGTAATCGCCCTGAGCATAGATGTGCTTCAGCGTAACCTTGTAATCGCTGTCGCCCTTGCTGCCATTGGTCGTAACATCGCCGTAGCCGCTATCGGTGTTCATATGGTTGGAAGCATCGAGACGAGCATTCACATGCCAGTGATCATTGACCTCAGCGCTGGGCTCCAAACGGAAGAGCTCCTTGTCATGGTTGTCCTTGGTGGTGTAATGATCCTTGCCAATGCGGGTGCTGGTATAGGTGTACTCGATCTTGCCGTTCCACTTCACCATATCAGCATTGCGCTCCAGGTTGGCAACGCGAACGCCCAAGTTGTTCAGCTCATCAGCGAACTCAGCAGCCAGCTTGTCGATCATAGCCTTGGTGGCCTCGTTCACATCGCTCTTGGCCATGGCGCGGGCAACCATCTGAGCCATCTCGTAACGGGTGATGCTGCGGTCACCACGGAAAGTGGTGTCGCCGTAACCATCGATAACGCCGTCAGCAGCGAGCTGAGCAACAGCGTCATAAGCCCAATGGTCAGCAGGAACATCGGAGAACGGATTTGCAGCAGCAAAAGTCGTGCTGGCTGCACCGACAACCAGAGCGGTCGTCAGAGCGGATACGAGAGTCTTTTTCATTGAAAAGCTCCTCCTTCATAAAACAAACACAAAAACTTTCTTTTGCCAAGCTTTCTGAAGGAGCTTCCTGAGTGTCCATGTTTCCTCACCAAGCTGCCCTCAGCTCACCTGACAGCTACACTATAACACCCCTTTTTGGCAAAAGCAAGCCCTTTTAACCATTTCTCATCAAATTTTAATGAAAAGCTCCTGAAAAAGTCCAAGTACGTGCAAACTCGCCCCCACTTCGGCGTGAATCTGGGGCTGGGGCCACGAAAATAAAGCCTTCCCCTCTGGGGAAGGGGGACCGCCGAAGGCGGTGGATGAGGTGCCATCACTTCAGCGGCCACCTCATCCGCCCCTACGGGGCACCTTCCCCAGAGGGGAAGGCTCTGGGGGTTCGGCTCTTGGGTTATTTATACTGACGAACCGCATAATATGCCATTAACTCCCCCGCATTAGCCTCACCCCCCACCACCCTCAAGAGGGACCCCCGCTCCCAGGGGGGCGGACATGTATCTGCTGCGCCGGTACGCGTTGCAAAAAAACAGCCTGCATGAGTTGCAAGGCTGTTTTGGCACTTTATTTCTTTTCTATCAGCTCTATTGCCAGCTCCGCATTGCGGGCGGCTAATTCCCGGAGGCGGGACATCAGCTCTCCGTTTTTCTGGCGGAAGATTTGCCTGTCGTTCCACTTGCGGCGGATTTCCTGCATCAGTTCCTCTGCCGTGACGCTTTCCAGACTGCCTACGGGCTTTTCGCCGATGGAGTCCAGGAAGCGGTCTATCTTCGGGTCGTAGGAGATGCCCAGCATGGGCACGCCCATGACCCCGGCAAAGATCAGGGCATGGAGGCGGATGCCCAGCATCAGGTCCATATTGCCCACCAGGGAGAGGAATTCGGAGGTGGTGTATTCATCCGCCAGGACGGTGCAAGGCTCCTTAGTCAGTTCCCTGATATCCCCGGCGGCCTTCACATCCTCGGGGAACTGCATGGGCAGGAAGACCACGGAGGCATCCAGCTCCCGCACTATCCTATCGCTGACCTCTGCCAGCACTTCCTTGAAATGATGCCAGCCCCGCCAGTCCCGCACGGAGATGCCCACCACGGGCTTAGCGCCTTCGGCGTGGTAGCTCCTGAAGATGGCCCGTCCCGTTTCCCTGCCCACGGGATGGATGGCCAGTACCGGGTCTGCCGTGCGCTCGATGTGGGGACGGGTGATGCCGAGGCTTTTAAGTTCCTCCAATGAGCCCTGATCCCGCACGGTGATGAGATCCGCCCGGCTGGCCACGGAGCGCATTACGTGCCGGGCCAGCCGTCCCCGGATGGGGCCGATGCCCTGGGCGTAGAGCATGACCTTCGTGCCCAGGGACTTGGCCAGGCCGATGATGGCCAGATAGTAGTAGAGACTGCGGCGGCTGGTCACATTCTGCAGCAGGCTGCCGCCGCCGGAAATCAAGAGGTCTGCCCCCCGCAGGGCTTTGGTGATGGCGGGGAAATCCAGCCAGGAGACAGATTCTACCCCATGGCGAGCAGACGTATCCACAGGACTGGCTGAGATGACCGTGATATTCAGTTTTGGTTCCAGGTCACAGAGCACCTCGAGCATGGCGGCGAGCATGGCTTCGTCCCCTGCGTTCTTCGAGCCGTAGTATCCTGATACGACTATGCGTTTTTCGCTGCTTGCCATCAGATTTTATTATTTCCCTCCTGTCTTACTATGAGCCCGGGCCAGTACCGCCTGCCACAGCTCCAGGAGCATCATGCAGACAGCCCCCACCAGGCCCCCCAGTACCAGGCCCCCCAGCCCCCTGGCCAGGGACATGAATACGGGGGTGCGCATATGGGCAAAGGTCTCCACCATGGAGCCCTGGCCGATGGTGGCCACCAGCACCAGGGCAAAGAATACCATGGTGGGCCACTTGCGCAGCACAGCCATGGCCGCCAGCATAAAGGCGGGATGGCCGATGAGCAGTTCCTTCGTGCGGGGGCGGGCGTAGAGGGCCTGCTCCAGGAAGGCGCGGAACTGCAGTTCCAGGCCGGAGACAGGCATGCCGGAGCTGTGGCCGCTGCGGGCCACGAAGACGATGCCTGCGATAAGCACCAGGAAAAGGCCGCACAGGGTCTTAATCCGCACCGGCATGTCCAGGATTTTCCTGAGCTGGGCCAGTACGCCGTCGCAGTCGTCCATACTGCCGTCAAAGATATCGAAGCGCTGCAGGAAGGCGATGGCCACCAGGACAATGGGCAGCACAAAGGTCAGCTTGATGCCCCGGAAGATATTGAATTCCAGAAAATACTCCGTATCCGACAGGGAGCCGGAAAGGTAGGCGGCGCCGATAAAAGAGAGGGCCCCTGTCACCAGCAGCGCGAGAAAGCCCGTCACCAGCAGGCGGGGCAGGGAAATGCGCTCCTTCAGGGAAGCTGCCAGTCCCCGCACCCTGTCAAGCTGCCAGATGACAGCCAGGGCGGGGAAGACATTGGCGCTGGCTAATGCCGCCACCACGCGGATTTTCGAGCCTGCCCCCATCAGCACGGGAGCTGCCGCCACAAGGGCGCAGAGGGCAAAGAAGATGTACTGGTATTTAGGTCGGGCGTTGAGGGCCGGGATAACGAGGGACAGGTACAGCACCCCTGCCGCCGCCACTCCCAGCATGACCAGGGCGCGCAGGGCCGCCGCAGGGTAATAGTCCCCGAAGCTTCCCGCAGGGCCGAAGGTGTAGCCGTTTTGCTGCAGCTTGTCCCGCACCGCCCGGAAATACTGCATATTGGTTTCCAGCAGGGTAAGCTCCGGAGCTGGCTTTTCGTAGATGCGCAGAAGGTCGATGCGGATATTGCGCTCCTCGTCCGTATTGCTCCAGCGCTCCACAGCCTGGGCGATTTTCAGCTTGGGCTGCTCGTCCTTGGGAATGGAATAGAGGCGGGAAACCTTGCCGAAGCCCAGTTCTTTAGCCAGATCCTGCATGCCCGTCTGCTGATAGAACTGGAGCTGGGTGGTGGCTTCGATGAGTCCCAGGCCGATGCCCCGCTTATCCATTTCCTCGGCAGTGGTCTTTAATGCCTTGGTGGCCCCCAGGATTTCCGAGCCGGAATAGACGATTTCCGAAACCCTGATGCCCTCCAGGCGGCTGAAGACCGCCCGCACATCATCTTCGGTGCAGCCCTCGTAGTTGCTGGGACGGGCCAGCACATAGAAGCCCGCCTCGTTCACCGCCCGCATCTCGTCCGTGGGCATGCCAATATTCATTTTGAGGAAGGATTCAAAGTGGGCCTTGACAGCCAGCACTTCCTCCCCGCCCACCTGCAGCACCGTTACACGGGTCTCTCCCAGGCGGCGCCTGAGATCTTCCCTGACTTCCTTGAAGGTCCCGGCATCATGGCCCACTACATAGGCTTCCGTGCCTACGATTTTATTCTGTGCCACCAGCTCCCGCCACAGGGGATCGGTCAGGGTGCCTGCATGGTAGGCAGTGAGGATTTCGCTGCCGGAAAGGGCCGTACATTTGCCGTTGGCATTGAGCTTCTTGAATGTGGTCTCATAGACTGCCAGGCTGGTGATGCCGGCTTCCCTGGCCTCGGAGAGCACCTGCTCCGGGGGCAGGCCCTCCCGCTCCGCCAGCTCCAGGAGGCCCTCGTAGTCGATAGCGAGATCCACCTGGCGGCTCTGCTCCTCGACGGCATGGCGCTGAAAACCGATGACCAGGGAGGCAAGCAGCCCCAGGGCTATAAAGAGCAGCAGGATTTTATTGTATTGCCAATCCTTCATGTAAAAATCACCTTATTTTTCTGCAGGCTGATACCCTGCCTGCATCACGATGGAGCCTTCCCCCTGCTCCGCCCTTTGCAGCACCAGGCCAAAGGGCAGCTCGTCGGGGCCGGCCAGCCGGATATCCCCGAACATGTCGCCGAAGATGCCTTCCAGCCTCGCCGTGCCGATGCGGCTGTTTTTAAGGTGCAGATGCTCCATGCGGAAATACAGGGAGCCTAAGTCCTCTATGACCTTGCCGGCCAGCTCGATTTCCGCCTTGTGGCCGAAAATCTTCGCCTCCGCCGTCACCAGCACCCGCTCCGGGCGAATCTGCACCTGTACATTTTCCAGCCGCTCAATGCGGCGGGAGAGGACTTCCCGCAGATTTTCCTCCGAGACAATGCCCTGCAGGGTCAGCTCCTTGGCTGAGGTTACGCGGACTTCTCCCTCCTGCAGGAGGGCAGCCATATCAAGATGCACGCCCCTCCCCGTAAGGGTCAGTTCCTGCAGATAGAGCTGCCCGATTTTGCCCTGATGGGCCACTGCCTGCAGGTCATCCACCTGCCCCAGCAGCAAGAGAAAGCCCGGCACGGTGGATGTGCGTACCTGCACATCCTTGGTTTTCAGGGCTTCCACAGCCTTGGTCTCCAGGGAGCGCTCCGTAAGCATAGGCAGCGCAAACTGCCCCAGCACGAGTAATATTATGCAGAACGCGCCGATAATAGTCAAGCCTTTGCGCAAAATCCGCCCTCCATTTAAATAGCAATGAAAGCTTCGCTTTCAAGGTTCTAATAAGCTTCGCTTTCCCGCCCCCAAGGGGGCGGACTAATTAACAGCATAAAGAGCCAGAGACTTGTCTGGCTCTCTTAAAGTCAAATCTCGTGGTTTGCCTTGGCGGCCAGGAAGGCGCGGATAAAGAGGTCGATATCCCCGTCCATCACCGCCTGCACATTGCCGGTCTCGGCCTGGGTGCGGGTGTCCTTGACCATGGTGTAGGGCTGGAACACATAGGAACGTATCTGGCTGCCCCATTCGATTTTCTGCTGGTCGCCTTCCAGCTTGGCCAGTTCCGCTTCCTTCTTCTCCATTTCCAGCTCAAAAAGCTTGGCCCTGAGCATTTTCAGGCACTGCTCCCGGTTCTGGAGCTGGGAGCGCTCATTCTGGCACTGCACCACAATGCCCGTGGGCTCGTGGGTCATGCGCACGGCGGAGGAGGTCTTGTTGATGTGCTGGCCACCGGCGCCGGAGGCGCGGTAGGTATCCACCCGCACATCCGCCATATTGATGTCCACTTCCACCGCGTCGTCGATCTCCGGCATGATGTCACAGGCGGAGAAGGAGGTGTGGCGGCGGGCGTTGGCATCAAAGGGGGAGATGCGCACCAGGCGATGCACTCCCTTCTCTGATTTCAGGAAGCCGTAGGCGTTGCGCCCCTTGATAAAGAGGGTAGCGCTCTTGACTCCCGCTTCATCACCTGGCAGGAGATCTGCCGTCTCCACGGTGAAGCCGTGGCGCTCGGCCCAGCGCCCGTACATGCGCAGGAGCATCTGGGTCCAGTCCTGGGCCTCCGTGCCCCCCGCCCCGGCGTGGAGGGTGAGAATGGCGTTGTTCCCGTCATAGGGGCCGGAGAGCAGGACTTCCAGTTGCAGGGCTTCCAGCCCTTCCTCCACTGCCTCAATCTCCGCCTTCACATCTTCCTCGGAAACTTCCTCCGGGGCTTCCAGGCCCATTTCCCACAGTGTCTGGGCATCCTCGTACTTGCCGCAGAGCTCCTTGTACTTGTCGACGCTGATTTTCACGTCATTCAGTTCCTGGTTGATTTTCTGGGCTTCCTCGGCATCATCCCAGAAGGTGGGCTCCCCCATCTTGTATTCCAGCTCCGCGATCTTCGCTTCCTTGGCCGGGACTTCCAGGGACTGGCCCATCTGGTCAAGTTTAGTCTTCAGCTCGCCAAGGCGAGGCTTATAATCTTCAAGCATTCAATTACCTCATTTGAATAGCTATGGGCCGCAAGCGGCCCAAGGTTTTAAAGGGCCGCAGACGGCCCAAAAATCCATCGGGAAGGAGCGGTTACTTCGCGCCCAGAGAGTACCTTTCTTTGCCCACACAAAGAGAACAGAAACTCCGCGCCCAGGGATGGGCGCTGCGCCACTCGTTCTCCATGGATGGGAACAAGTGGCGCGGTTTTCTTTGGTTACTTTCTTTGTCCACACAAAGAAAGTAACACCACCGCAGTAACTTAAAGAGCAAATTTGCGAGATGGCACTTACCTGCTCCCCCCACCACCCTCAAGAGGGCTAGCTTTGCGTCGCCGCTGCGCGGTCCCCCGCCCCCCAGGGGGGCGGACTGTGTTTTGCGGCGGTTAGTTTCCTAGGTACTTACGCATCCTTGCCGCAGCAGTTCTTATACTTCTTGCCGCTGCCGCAGGGGCAGGGGTCATTGCGGCCTACCTTCTGGCCGTCCTTGGTGACGGGACGCTTCTTCGGCGCCTCGGCAGCGCTGACCTCGTCACCGTGGGAGGCACGGGCATTGGCCAGGTTGTCCTTGATTTCCCGGCGCTGCTCCTCGATTTTGCGCTGCATTTCAGCTTTTTGCTGCTCGATGCGCTCCTGCTGCTGCTCCGGCGTGATGATGCTCACATGGTACATCAGGGAGGCAATCTGATCCTGAATGGCAGCTTCCATTTCCTCGAACATCTGCAGGGCCTCGATTTTGTACTCCACCAAGGGCTGGCGCTGGCCGTAGGCTCTGAGGTTAATGCCCTCCCGCAGCATGTCCATATGATCCAGGTGTTCCATCCACTTTTTGTCAACCACCCGCAGCATGACTACCTTTTCCAGCTCACGCATGTTCTCCTCGCCGAACATCAGCTCCCGCTGGCTGTAGCCTTCATCTGCCAGGGCTTCCAGGGTTTCCTTGAGCTCGTCCCGGCTCATTTCGACAAGTTCTTCCTTCTTCAAACGGCCCTGGGGGGCATACATCTTTTCCGCGTCCTCAATCAGGCCGTCAAGCTGCCATTCCTCGGGATAGAGCTTCTCATTGGCGTACTGGTTCATTTCATCCTTGATGATGTGATGCACCATGCCCAGGATGTTCTCACGCAGGTTCTCCCCCAGGAGGATCTTGCGGCGCTCACCGTACATGACTTCCCGCTGCTGGTTCATGACGTCGTCGTATTCCAGCACATGCTTGCGGATATCGAAGTTCCGCGCTTCCACCTTCTTCTGGGCGTGCTCGATGGAGTTTGTGATAAGCCTGTGCTCGATGGGCTCGTCCTCCTCCAGCCCCAGCTTGTCCATCATGCCTGCGATGCGGTCTGCCGCAAAGAGGCGCAGGAGGTCGTCCTCCAGGGACAGGTAGAAACGGCTCTCGCCGGGGTCCCCCTGGCGGCCGCTGCGGCCCCTGAGCTGATTGTCGATGCGGCGGCTTTCATGGCGCTCCGTGCCCACGATGTAGAGACCCCCCAGCTCTGGCACACCCTCACCCAGCTTGATATCCGTGCCGCGGCCAGCCATGTTGGTGGCAATGGTCACGGCGCCGAGCTGCCCCGCATCCGCCACGATTTCCGCTTCCTTCTCGTGGTATTTGGCGTTCAGCACATTGTGGGGAATGCCCAGCTTCTTCAGCACATCCGAAAGCTCCTCGGACTGGGTGATGGAGGTGGTGCCTATAAGCACTGGCTGCCCCTTGGCATGGATGGCGGAGACATCACGGCCCACGGCCCTGTACTTGGCCTTCTTGGTCTTGTAAATTACATCAGGATGGTCGATGCGCTGCACCGGCTTGTTGGTGGGCACCACGATCACCGGCAGGTTGTAGATTTTCAGGAATTCGTCTTCCTCGGTCTTGGCGGTGCCTGTCATGCCCCCCAGCTTGTCATACATGCGGAAGTAGTTCTGGAAGGTGATGGTGGCAAGGGTCTGGGATTCCCGCTGGATCTTGACACCCTCCTTGGCTTCGATGGCCTGATGCAGGCCGTCGGAGTAGCGGCGGCCTTCCATCAGGCGCCCGGTGAATTCATCCACGATAATGACTTCCCCGTCCCGCACCACATAGTCCCGGTCACGCTTCATCAGGGCCTTAGCCCTGAGCGCTGCCTTGAAGCAGTGGGAAAGCTCGATATTTTCCGGGGCGAACATATTGTTGATGCCCAGCATCTTCTCGATTTTTGGCACCGTGGCATCCGCCTCGGCCACAGTCTTCTGCTTTTCATCCACCGTGTAGTCCACCCCTTCTTTCAGGGTGGCCACAGCCCTGGCCATCACCGCGTAGGTGTCCGTGGATTTCTGGCCGGGGCCTGAGATGATGAGCGGCGTGCGGGCCTCGTCTATGAGAATGGAGTCCACCTCATCCACGATGGCAAAGTTCAGCTTGCGCTGCACCATCTGCTCCGCCGAAATAACCATATTGTCACGCAGGTAATCAAAGCCGAACTCGTTATTCGTGCCGAAGGTAACATCACAGCCATAGGCGAACTTGCGCTCCGGGAAGTCCATATCATGGGCAATCAGGCCCACGGAAAGCCCCAGGAAGCGGTAGAGCTTGCCCATCCATTCGGAGTCGCGGCGGGCCAGGTAGTCATTGACCGTGACCATGTGCACCCCCTGCCCCGTCAGGGCGTTCAGGTACACCGCCAGGGTCGCCACCAGGGTCTTGCCCTCGCCGGTACGCATCTCGGCAATGCGGCCTTCGTGGAGGCACATGCCGCCGATGAGCTGCACATCGAAATGGCGCATGCCCAGCACCCGGCGGGAAGCCTCCCTGGTCACGGCAAAGGCCTCCGGCAGAAGGTCGTCCAGGGTCTCCCCTGCAGCCAGCCGCTCCTTGAATTTCTCCGTGAAGCCCACCAGCTTGTCATCGGTGAGATTCTGCATCTGGGGCTCCAGAGCGTTGATTTTCTCCACCGTTTCACGATAGCGGGCTATCTCTTTATCATTATTGTCACCTAAGAACCTTTTCAGGAAACCCAGCAAGGAAATCACTCCTCCTAAAAAAACGTACTTCTTCACAATATTATCAGACGTATAGGGAGAAGTCAAACCGGGCGCAGCAAAAAAGCCCCCCTTCCGCCGGGGAAGGGGGGCCGCCTCTGCAAGACCCAAAAAATCAGTTGCCGGATTCAATCAGGCCGTAGTCGCCGTCGTCCCGGCGGTAGACCACATTCACGTCCTCCGTCTGGGCGTCACGGTAGACAAAGAAATTATGGTTCAGGAGATTCATCTGCATGATGGCCTCCTGGACATCCATGGGTTTCACCACGAATTTCTTCTTCTTGACAACCGCGTATTCCTCCCCTGCATCCTGGCGGGCAGAGAGCTCGTCATCCTTGAAGGCTTCGGCTTTCAGCCCCCCCTCGCGGAAGCGGCGGGAAAGCTTGGTCTTCTGCTTGTGGATCTGGCGCTCCAGCTTCTCCACTACAAGGTCGATAGACGTATACATATCCATTGTGGCTTCCTCGCCGCGCAAGAGGACGCCGCCCTGCACCGGCACAGTCACCTCAACGATATGACGGCCCTTGGATACGGTTAAGAGCACCGTGATCTCTCCCACGTTCTCAAAGTACTTCGTGACCTTGCCGACCCTTTTTTCCACGTACTCACGCAAGGAAGGAGTGATCTCGATGTTCTTGCCTCTTACAGTGAATGTTGCCATACGCACATCCCCTTTCTATTCTCTATGCTGTATGTATTCGGCGGCACCGCCCAAATCCCTGCCTGAAAAAAAATAAAAATACCCGGCTCCCTGGGGGAACCGGGACGGTTATGCCAGATTATTGCTCAGGCCGTCTTTACCACGTTGGCAGCCTGCGGACCGCGAGCACCTTCCACGATCTCGAACTCCACATCCTGGCCCTCAACAAGGGTCTTGAAGCCTTCATCCTGGATAGCGGAGAAGTGTACGAACACATCGTCCCCATCCTCACGAGCGATGAAACCATAACCTTTTTCAGCGCTGAACCACTTTACTTTCCCTACCATGTATGATTCCTCCTATGAAACCGGGAGCGCCCCGCGCTCCTGCCTGCAACCGCAGGCTGCAGGGCAACTTTCTCTGAGTGGCCTTCCGGCCCCACAAATCTGTATTATAAATGAAAGCTATGGAACTGTCAACTATTGACAATTTTTTTGTTTCAATCCACGTCGGTTGAAAAAGCTGGCAGGAGCGGCGGGAGCCGCCCCCGGATTCACAGGCCGTTGTTCTCATGGAGCAGTTTGTACTTCTGCTTCTCGAAGAATTCATCCACCGAGCGCAGCAGTTCCTCCCGGCTCAGGGATTTCAGGAGATAGCCGTCAGGCTTTAAGGCCAGCACCTTCATCACGCTTTCCCTGTCCCCCTTGCTGGTGAGGAAGATGACGGGCAGCCTGCCCACCCTGGTTTCGCTCCTGATCATTTCCAGCACCTGGGGGCCGGAGGTCACGGGCATTTCATAATCCAGCAGGATAAGATCCGGCGTATTGTCCGCTATATACATCATGGCCTGGGCGCCGGAGGTGACTATTGTCACCCGGTATTTGGCCGCCAGCCAGCCCTTCATAATCTTCAGGAAAGCCCCGTCATCGTCCACCAGCAGGATGCTCTTGCGCCGGGAGTATTCGTCATTGGCGGTGATGAGCCTGTCCGCTTCCTCCACCAGAGCCTTCACGTTCAGGGGCCTGTCAAAGCGGGCAGAGACCAGGGCCTCGGGGATAATCTCCTCCACCGTGTCGATCTCCATCTGGTTGCCCACCAGCATCAGCAGCTTGTCATGCTCCGTGCAGAGATCCTTCAAGTAAATCCAGGTATCCGTCAGCTCATCCACATAATCCCCCAGATAGCAGACGATCATATCAGCCATGCTCCTGTAGGCATCCAGTTCCTTGACCGTAGGCCCCGAGGAAATGACCTCATAGCCTGCCTCCCGCAGGTTCTTCTCAATGGCTCCCACCATAAAGGCCGCTCCCCGGCTGACCAGCACGACTTTCTTCTCCATCGTATTCCTCCTGTTGCAGCTCCTTGCCCGCTCTGTTCACTATCCTAAACTTACGCACATTTACTGCCTCCTACTTCGACACAGGCAGGGCAAATTCCTTTTTTTAGGAAATTCAAAGGGCCTGCCGCCCGAAGGTATGCGGCAAGCCCTGATAATCGACGAAATGAAATTCATTCTGTATACTATTCGTAAGCTACGAAACGGTAGGCGGTTAGTCCTCTCATAAATGCCGGCGCTCACAGCGCATGGTATATGGGAGGTGAGACGCATGGACAACATGACGCTTCAGCTATTGCTGATCCTCTTGATAATCCTTGCCGTCAATAATATGAAGAAATAACCGCCCGCAGTCCCCAAACTCTGGCGGTTATTCCTATTAGGATTAACTTGTCAAGCGAGGACTAACCGTTTACCAGTAGCCCGCCTCCTGTTAGCAGCAGGAGGCTTTTTCTGTTGCAATTATAACACGATAGCATCAGGAAAGTCAATATGTCAGCAAATTGCGTACATTGACTAGCCAGAGAGGCTGTAGTATCATGATTCATAAGGGTAAGCATGAAAAGAAATTTTCATAAAACCTGCAGCGTGAAGGACTTGCTTTTTGGGGGCGCTACCTATGATAGATGAAAAAAAGCATCTTGGGGTGCTGGGAGGGGTATGGCTGCTGCTGTATCTCCTGGGCAATAATTTTTTGACCATAACCGACCCGGTGGAGTGCAATTATGCGGAAACGGCCAGGGAAATGCTGCTGTACAATGATTATTTCTCCCCCCGCATCCTGGGCAATTTCTGGTTTGATAAACCGATTTTTTTCTATTGGGAACTGGCGGCGGCCTTTAATCTGTTCGGCTTTACGAATTTCGCCGCCCGGCTGGCACCGGCCCTGACCGTGCTGGCCTCCATGGGCCTGCTTTACTGGTGGGGTAGGAGGCTCTACACCCCTCATATTGCCTTTGTGGCAACCCTCATCTTTGCCACTTCCCTGGAAACCTGGTATATAGGCCATGCGGTTATCACGGATATGACCCTGCTCTTTGCGGTGTCCCTGACTCTCATCGCCTTCTACTGCGGCTACAGCCAAAAAAAATACAACTGGTATTACCTGGCCTTTGCTTCTGCCGCTGTGGCGGTGCTGGATAAGGGGCCCATCGGCCTCTGCCTGCCGGGGCTGATTATCCTGCTGTTTTTGCTGTGGCAAAGGGATTTCCGTGCCCTGCTGGTCAGGCAGCTGATCGGGGGCTTCCTGCTGTTCTGCCTGGTGGCCAGCATCTGGTATGTGCCCATGTACTTAAAGCATGGCCAGGATTTTATTGACGTGTTCCTGGGGGTGCATAATGTCCTGCGGGCCACTGTGTCCGAACACCCCAGGGATAATGTCTGGTATTTTTACATCGGCATGTTTCTGGCGGGCTTTTTCCCCTGGGTCTGGGTGGCGGTTCCCGCCTTTATCAAAAAATGGCGCCGGGGCTGGCGCCTGAAACTTGACACGGATACCCGCTTCCTGCTGGTGTGGGCCATCACGGTGTTTGCAGTATTCCAGTGCTTTGCCACGAAATATGTCACCTACACCTTCCCCTATATGTTCCCGGTGGTGCTTTTGATGGCCCGGTATTTCTGCCACTGGGGCCGGAAGCTAATCTATACGGCGGCTGTAACGGCAGTTATCTATGTGGGGCTGGTCTTCGGAGTAGCCGCCCCCAAGATGGAGGAACATTCCGCTTATGACATAGCCATGGCGGCTCAGCCCTACCTGGCCCAGGGAGCAGAGGTCTACTGCTTTGAGCGGCGGGGGGGCGTGATTTCCTTTGCCTACTACACAGGCCATTATATCAAGGATCTTTCCTTCCGTGAGGAGGAGGATGAGGAGGAGCCGGAAGAAAAGCGCAAGCTGGACTGGAGCGTGACGAATATCGTGCCCAAGGCTTATGGGGATTCCCTGGACAGGACCAAGCCCCTGCTGGTGATTGTGCGTTCCGAAGATAAAGCCGTGAAGGCCCTGCAGGAGAAGCTGCCGGGGAAATGGCAGCTTGTCAAGGCGGGAGAGAGGAATCATTTGTACTACCGGGAAGGGGATTGAGGCGCTAACGGGCAAGGCTCGTGGTGTTACTTTCTTTGTGTTGACAAAGAAAGTAACCAAAGAAAACAGCCCCACTGGTGTCCCACCTCGTCCAGATACGCAAAAATAATTGTTCGAGATGTGGTCAGATGCAAGGAAGGGGAAGGAGCCATAGCGGGCTATGGCGACTGACGATGACGCAGCAGATGGCCGCATATCGGGCAATTATTGCGGATATGAACGAGGCGGGACACAGGTTCCCATCCCTGGGAACGAGTGGCGCGGCGCCCATCCCTGGGCGCTGGGGCTTAGGAACACTAGTTAAGCAATGCCATTAACTTGAAGGTGTGAATTTTAAAGCCTTCCCCCTTGGGGAAGGTGGCAGCCGAAGGCTGACGGATGAGGTCTTAGGGCACGCCACTGCCAATTTTAGCTGATTAAGAGGGTAGAACATTGAAAAGTGTTTCGATTGTAGTGCCTGTATATAATGAGGGAGAGAATATACTGCACTTTACGGCCGCCGTCAAGGAGGTTATGGAAAAGCAGCCCTATAAGTGGGATTTGCTGTTTGTTGATGACGGTTCCAGGGATAACAGCCTGGAACTATTGGAGGATTTGCAGGCAAAATTTTCCTATGTGCATGTGCTGGCCCTCTCCCGCAACTGCGGCCATCAGATTGCCCTGACTTGCGGCCTCGACCATGCGGAAGGGGACGCCGTGATTTCCATGGACGGGGATATGCAGCACCCGCCGGAACTGCTGCCGCAGCTTCTGGCCAAGTGGGAGGAAGGCTACCATGTGGTGCAGACCATACGCAAGGATACACAGGGGGTTTCCTGGCTCAAGAAAAAGAGTTCTGCTCTGTATTACCGCCTGATCAACGCATTGTCCAGCGCCCATATCCGCCCCGGCGGCTCCGACTTTCGCCTGCTGGACAGGCAGGCGGTGGAGGCCCTGGGGAAGTACCGGGAGCACGACCGCTTCCTGCGGGGCATGGTGACGCTCCTGGGCTATAAGGTGGCGGAGGTGCCCTTTGTGGCCTCCCCCCGCTTTGCAGGCAAGTCCAAATACTCCCTGAGCAAGATGGCAAAGCTGGCGGTGGATGGCATTGTGGGCTTCTCCGTCGTGCCCCTGCGGGCGGCTTTTGTGGCGGGACTGCTCTCGGCCGTGCTGAGTTTTTTCCTGCTGCTCCATGTGCTTTACGTCTATATCTGCGATGACGTGGTTTCCGGCTGGACTACCATCATGGTCTGCCTGTCCTTGTTCGGCGGCACCCAGCTCATTATGCTGGGCATTATGGGGGAGTACCTGGGCCGTATCTACACGGAGGTCAAGAATCGCCCCCTGTACCTGCTGAAAAACAAAGAGGAAGATAAGTGAAGAAGCTGATTGTCAATGCCGATGATTTCGGCCGCCATCCCCTGGTGAACCGGGCCGTAGCCCGGGCCGCAGATGAGGGGGGCCTGCTGTCGGCCAGCATTATGGCGGGAGAAAAATATTTTGCCGAGGCAGTGGATATTGCCAAGTCCCGCCCCCAACTGGGTGTAGGCGTGCACCTGACCCTGGTAGATGGCTCTCCCCTGCTCTCCCCGAAGGAAATACCTTCCCTGGTGACGGCGGAGGGTCGTTTTTTTCCCGACCATGGCACCTTTGTGAAGCGCTTCCTGGGGGGAAAAATCTCCCTGGCAGAGGTGAGCAGGGAACTGGCCGCCCAGATGGACAAGGTTCTCTCTGCGGGGCTCAGGCCCACCCATGCAGACAGCCATCAGCATCTGCACATGCTGCCGGGGATTTTCCCCCTGGTGCTAAGGCTGGCGGCGGCGCGGAGCATTAAGCGGGTGCGGATTTCCAGGGGCATTTACGGCAATCCCCTAAAGCCATGGCCCGGGATTGGGGACTTAATCGGCAAGTTCGGCCTGGAGGCCCTGGCCTGCCGCAACAGGGGGCTGGCGCGAAGGCTGGGCTTTGCCTATCCTGATAATTTTGTGGGCCAGGTAGCCGGGGGCGCCGTGTCGGCAAGCTTCATGCTGGCACTGGCCCAAACTCAAGCCCCAGGCACAGTGGAAGTGATGCTGCACCCAGGGCTTGATAATGAAGTGCTGGCCAGGGAAACAGGCTGGCAGCATGATTATGAGGGGGAGCTTACGGCTGTATGCGAGGAAAGGGTCAAGGAGGAGCTAATACGCAGAGGAATAGAGCTAGTTAATTTCGGCAGTTTAGGGTAAACATCATTTTATACTCATCTATCCGTTATGGCAGGCGTAGTCGCCTACTACGTCTGCAGATGCTTGGACGTGATTTGCACGCTAATCCTGGGTAACCAGGCTCGGTCTGGCGTCACCGCAAGGACGCAAGAAGCCCCCGACAGAGGGTCCCCCGCCCCCAGGGGGGCGGACATGAAAAAAAGGCCCCGCCGGAGCGGGAGCCTTGGATTTTTGCCTGTTCAATCTTTTATCAGAAGAAGAATTCGACGCGACCAAAGAGCTTCTTGTAATCGATGTCGCCATCGATGGACTTGCCCTGAGAGTAACGGGCGGTGAGGACCACGTTCTTCAGCACGGTGTAGTTAGCACCGACATGCCAGCCCTTAAAGCCGTAACTGAGGTCATCGGTGGTGGGAAGGAGGGAGGTGAAAATACCCAGCTTGCGGTAGCCGATCCAAGCACCCCAGGAGCCCTTGTCGGCAGCTTTGGCGCCCTTGTACTCGTAGGTGAGCTGGAAGGAGTTCTTCTGGTTGTCAGCCTTGGCGTTCTGAGCGAAGGCACCGTGCAGGTAGGAGCTTCTGTCGAAGTGGTAGCCCAGGTTCAGGCCCCAGATGTTGGCATCCTTGCTGTTATTTTCGCCATTGCGGTACGTTTTTTTGCTATCATAATCATATAAATCATTGAAGACGCTAGAGCCGAAATGATAGTAGGAAGCGCCGCCTTCCAGCTTGTCGCCGTTGTACTGAACCTCAATGCCCTGAATGTTGGCAGCAGACTCATTGATCTCAACGAAATTACCTTCATTATCATACTCACCGATCACAAGGAAGCTATGACCATCCGTGTCGCCATTGGTACGGCCGGCAAAGACCTTGGCCTTGACCTTGGTGCCGAATTCCACCTCGGCGCCGGAGTACTTGCTGTCTAAGATCAGGTTGCCGGACTTGCCGCCCATATTGTCGGTCAGTTCCATCTTACCGAGGCGAACAGTGAAGTTCTTGTAGTCGCCCTGGGCATAGATGTGCTTCAGCGAAACCCTGTAATCAGAAGTACCGCTCCTGTCACCAACCTCAGCATAGCCAGTATCAGTGTTCATATGGTTGGTAGCATCGAGACGAGCATTCACATGCCAGTGGTCATTGACCTCGGCGCTGGGCTCCAAACGAAAGAGCTCCTTGTCATAGTTGTCCTTATAGCTGCCATCTTTACTGCCCCTGCGGGTGCTGGTGTAGGTGTATTCGATTTTGCCGTTCCACTTCACCATGTCGGCATTGCGCTCCAGGTTGGCAACGCGGACGCCCAGGTTGTTCAGCTCATCAGCGAACTCAGCAGCCAGCTTGTCGATCATGGCCTTGGTAGCCTCGTTCACATCGCTCTTAGCCATGGCGCGGGCAACCATCTGAGCCATCTCATAACGGGTGATGCTGCGGTCGCCGCGGAAGGTGGTGTCGCCGTAACCATCGATAACGCCATCGGAAGCGAGCTGGGCAACAGCGTCATAAGCCCAATGGTCGGAGGGAACATCGGAGAACGGGTTTGCAGCAGCAAAGGTGGTGCTGGCTGCGCCTACCACCAGAGCGGTGGTCAGGGCGGATACGAGAGTTTTTTTCATTGAAGAACTCCTCCTTAAATAAAGCAGATAAAACTTACATCTGTCAGACTGGCGGAGGAGCTTCCTGAGTGTCCATGTTTCCTCAGCGGCCACCCCAACTTACCTGACAGGTCTTACTATACCCTCCCCCTGGAAGGTAATGCAACCCTTTTTCCCATTTCTCATCAATTTTTAGTGAAAAACTCCTGAAAAAGAGGGAACAGGCATAAATCTTCTCCCGCTTCAGCGTGGTTTACCCCCGTCTTCTCGTACCACCGTACGTGCCGTTCGGCATACGGCGGTTCGGTTGCTTAGAGATGTGCCTACGTCTTGCACGATTATGGCATACCATGCAGACCTCCCCAGTTAAGGTGCATAATCTTTCCCTCCATGTATCTGCCGCATCTACACAACACATTTTCGGATAGCTATAGGGCTTTAACTTGTTTGGCAGTCTTACCCAATGTGTCGTGCCTCATGCGATTCCTGTTCGTCAGACCAGAGGTTTGCCATCCGGCTTCCCTCAGATTCCGCCTTGCGACGGACAGCCTTGCCATTGGCTGTGTGCTTCCCACTATCAGGGCGCACTACGGACTTTCACCGATTAGATTATGCCCATGCTGGACGAACCAAAAACCGCAGGCAGGAATCTGTCTGCGGCCTTTTTGTTATTATCCGTTGTCATTGGACAGCTCTTTGAATTCTTCCAGCTTCCTCATGGCCGAGCCGTCTGCTATCAAGGCCCTGGCTTTCTCTACGCCCTCAGCGATGCTCTCTGCAGCCCCCCCCAGGTAGATAGCCGCACCGGCATTCATTAGCACGATATCCGTTTTAGGCCCCTGGCTGCCGCTCAAAATCTTGCAGGTGACTTCCGCATTCTCCTCCGGCGAGCCGCCCCGTATATCCTCCTTGCGGCAGCGGGTGAAGCCGAAGTCCTCCGGCTTTAGCACATAGCGGCGGAACCAGCCGTTTTTGAATTCGCAGACACTGGTGGGGGCGCTCAGGGAGATTTCGTCCAGGCAGTCTTGCCCGTAAACCACCAGCCCCTGCTTCACCCCCAGGGAGAGCATGACCTTGGCCAGGGGCTCCAGCAAATATTCGTCATAGACCCCCAGCAACATATAGGAGGGCTGGGCGGGATTGGTCAGGGGGCCTAAGATGTTAAAGACCGTGCGGATGCCAAGCTCCTTGCGGACGGCCCCCACATATTTCATGGAGGCGTGATATTTCTGGGCAAAGAGGAAGCAGAGGCCGATTTCCTCCAATTCCCGCCGGGCCTTCTCCGGGGGCTGGTCGAGATTCACCCCCAGGGCCTCCAGGCAGTCCGCCGCGCCGCAACTGGAGGACGCCGCCCGGTTGCCGTGCTTGGCTACCTTGATGCCTGCTGCCGCGATAATAAAGGCGGCAGTGGTGGAGATATTGATGCTGTGGGCGTGGTCGCCCCCGGTGCCCACAATCTCCAAAACCTCCATGCCATGCTCCACAGGCAGGGCATGATCCCGCATGGCAGCGGCGGAGCCTGAGATCTCCGCAATGGTCTCCGCCTTGGTGCTCTTGGTGGAAAGAGCCGCCAGGTAAGCCGCATTCTGCACCTGGCTGGTCTTGCCGCTCATGATTTCGTTCATTACCTCATATGCTTCGTCGTAAGTGAGATCTTCCTTGCTGACGACTTTTTCGATTGCTTCCTTAATCATCTTCTCTTCACGCCTCCAAACTGTAACTCTCAAAGCTCCCAAAAGACTGAAATAAAGATCCCCCAAACTCCGCGCCCAGGGATGGGCGCCGCGTCGCTCGTTCCCAGGGATGGGAACAAGCGACGCTGTTTTCTTTGGTTACTTTCTTTGTCAACACAAAGAAAGTAACACCACGAGCCTGACTATTAACGAAAAAAATTCACTTCGAGTAAAATTTTTATCGTTAACGAATGCAACTCTTATCCAAAGCCTGCCGCATCTCCCCTATCAGGTCGAGAGCCTCCCCCATTTTACCCTCCAACATACGCTGCATAACCGCGCTGCCCACAATCACCCCATCTGCCTGGGCTGCCGCCTGTACAGCCGCCTCCGACGTGCCGATGCCAAAACCTATGGCAAGGGGCACCTGGGTAAACTTGCGCGCCTCGGCGCAGACCTTGCCGATAGCGCTGTAGTCGATTTCCTTGACGCCGGTGACGCCGTAGTTCGACACGCAGTAGATAAAGCCCGTGGCCTCCCTGCAGGTCCTGGCCATGCGTTCCCCCGTAGTGCCGGGGGTGATGAATTCCATCAGGTGAAAGCCCTGCCGCTGGGTCACCTCCCGCATTCCTGCGGACTCCTCATGGGGCACATCCGGCACAATCACCCCGTCCAGACCGGCGGCCTTTCCCTCCTGCACGAATTTTTCAAAACCGTAGTGATGCATCTGGTTGATATAGCCCATGGCCACCAGGGGCACCTCAGAAAACTTGCGGATTTCCCTGGCTATCCCCAGAGCCTTGGGCAGTGTCATGCCCCCCTGCAAGGCCCGCACGGAAGCGGCCTGAATCACCGGCCCATCCGCCATAGGGTCGGAAAAGGGCAGCCCCAGCTCAATAATATCCGCCCCTGCCGCCTCCGCCGCCCGCACAGCTTCCACAGTGGCCTGGGGGCCGTCTGCGGACTTTCCTGCAGGCGAAATGCCTGCGGTGATGTAGATAATCAGGGCCTTTCTGCCCTGCCGCTTCAGTTCTGCAAATTTATTTTCCAGTCTCGTGCCCATCTTATGCGCCCTCCTGCTCACCCAACACCTTTGCCACCATCTGCACATCCTTGTCCCCCCGCCCCGAGAGGGTCACTACCACGGTTTCCTCCGGGCTGGTTTCCGGCATCAGCTTTTCTAAGTAAGCCAGGGCATGGGAACTTTCCATGGCGGGGATAATGCCCTCAATGCGGGACAGGCGCTGGAAGGCCGCCAGGGCTTCCTCATCTGTCACCGACACATACTCCGCAATGCCAGCATCCTTGTAGAAGGAATGCTCCGGCCCCACACCTGGATAATCCAGTCCCGCCGAAATGCTGTAGGCCTCCACCACCTGCCCGTCCTCATTTTGCAGCAGGTAGCTGTAGGCCCCGTGCAGGATGCCAGGCTCCCCGGCACCGGACAGGGTCTTGGCATTATCCCCTGCCCCCTCGCCGCGGCCCCCTGCCTCCACGCCGATTTTCTTAACGGCGGGCTCCTCCCGGAAATCGTAGAAACTGCCGATGGCATTGCTGCCGCCGCCGACGCAGGCCACCAGATAATCAGGCAGGCCCCCGATTTTCTCCAGGGACTGGGCGCGGATTTCCTCGCCGATGGCCTTCTGGAAATCCCGCACCATGGCAGGATAGGGGTGGGGCCCCACCGCCGAGCCGATGATGTAATGGGTGTCCCTTATATTCGTGGCCCAGTAGCGGATGGCCTCGCTGGTGGCGTCCTTCAGTGTGCCGGTGCCGGAGGACACTGGGATCACCTTCGCCCCCAGAAGCTGCATGCGGAAAACATTCAGCTTTTGCCGCTCCGCATCCACCGCCCCCATAAAGACATGGCACTCCATGCCGAAAAGCGCCGCCACCGTAGCCGTAGCCACGCCGTGCTGGCCTGCCCCCGTCTCCGCCACCACCCGCTTCTTGCCCATGCGCTGGGCCAAAAGCGCCTGCCCCAGAGCATTATTGATTTTATGGGCCCCCGTGTGCAGCAAATCTTCCCGCTTCAGAAAAATGCGAGCCCTGCCATAGTGACGGGTCAGCCCCTCCGCATAGTAAAGATTGGTAGGACGCCCCGCGTACTCCCGGAGATAGCTGCTAAATTCCTCCTTAAATTCCGGGTCGTCCTTATACTTCAAATAAGCCCCTTCCAGTTCATTCAACGCCGGCATAACGATTTCCGGCACATACTGCCCGCCAAACCTGCCGAATCTGCCCTTTTTATTCATAATCATGCTCCTTTTCCATACAGGCAAAAGAAAAATCGTTGCCAATAAGCTATAGTAAACTTCATCATTATTGCAAGCAGCCCCCCACCACCGCCTGCGGCGGTCCCCCGCCCCCATAGGGGGCGAACATATGGTATAAGCACTGATTGTGTCGTTTACTATAGAATTAAGCTCCCCCAAACTCCGCGCCCCAATAGGCTGGAATAAAGATCCCCCAAACTCCGCGCCCAAGGATGGGCGCCGCCGCCCTCGTTCTCCAAGGAAGGGAACAAGGGCGGCGGTTTTCTTTGGTTACTTTCTTTGTCCACACAAAGAAAGTAACACCACGAGCCTCACGCCGTAGCCTCCGCCTCACCGAGAATCCCCGCGAGGCTGCGTGTCTGCCGCGCCACATCCGCAGCCCTGACCAGCCCCTCTCCCACCAATATCCCTCGGCACCCTGCCTCCTGCAAACACCGTGCCTCAGCCTCCGTAAAAACCCCGCTCTCACTGATAAAACTGCGCCCCGCAAGCTCTCCCCCCGCCAGGGGCAGCAGCTCCAAAGTCTGGCGTATATCCGTCTGGAAAGTCACCAGATTGCGGTTATTGACGCCGATAAACTCTGCCTGGGTCGCCAAAGCCGCCTCCAAATCCTGCCCGTCATGCACCTCCACCAGAGCATCCATCCCCAGGCTCCAGGCCGTGCAGAGGTATTCCTTGAGCTGGGCGGGACTCAGGATGCGAGCAATCAGCAGCACTGCATCCGCCCCTAAAAGCCTTGCCTCATAAAGCTGGTACTCATCAATGACAAAATCCTTGCGCAGCAGGGGCAGCTTCACCGCCTGCCGCACCTCACGAAAAGACTCATTGGAGCCCAGGAAATGGGGGTCTGTATGCACGGACAGCATAGCCGCCCCATTGGCCTCATAGATGCGGGCCAGCTCCACCGCGCTATGGCAGCGAGTAAGCCTGCCCTTGGCGGGGGACTGGAGCTTGCACTCCGCAATCAGCCCCCAGGGCTGTCCCTTGAAAGCCTTGCTCATACGAAAATGCCCATAGCCCCCTGCCCCCAGTCTCGCCTTAATCTCCGCCAGGGGCAGCCTGCCCTTGGCTTCTGCCACTATTTCATATTTTTCTTCTAGGATTTTTGCCAATATATCCTGCATTGCTCCTGCTCCCTTCAAGCCTTCCAGCGCCCCACTGCTGCCATAAACTCCCGCATCAGCCGCGGCGACTTCTCACCCTGTTCCTCCAGACTGCCGGAAACATCCACCCCGTAGGGACGAAAAATATCCAGGGCCTCCGCCACATTGGCGGGGTTTATGCCACCCGCCACCAGCAGGGGCTTTGCCACCCTGCGGGCCTCCGCCGCAGCCTCCCGCCAGGCAAAGGCCTGCCCCGTGCCACCGGGCAATCCCCCCGCCCCGCTGTCCAGCAGGATAATTTCTGCCGGGAAGGCGTTGGCCGCCTCCGCCGTGAAATCCTCCCCGTAGCGGTAAGCCTTGATTACAGGACGGCAAAGCCGCTCTGCATAGGCCGCTCCCTCATGGCCGTGGAGCTGAATGTAATCCAGCCCCGCCATCTCTGCAATCTCATTGACCCGCTCCGGCGCCTCATCCACAAACACCCCCACACGCTTCGCCCCAAGCCCCTGCCCGATTTCCCGGGCAGCCTTGGGCTCCACATAGCGGCGGCTCCGGGGCCAGAAGACAAAGCCCAAAAACTCCGCCCCGGCACAAACAGCCGCCTCCGCCGCCTCCCGAGACCTCAGCCCGCACATCTTCACAATCATCTGACCCGCCCCTTTCTTTCTAATGGACTGGAACAAAGCTCCCCCAAACTCCGCGCCCCAATAGACTGGAACTAAGAGCCCCCAAACTCCGCGCCCAGGGATGGGCGCTGCCGCCCTCGTTCTCCAAGGACGGGAACCAGTGTCCCGCCTCGTCCATATCCGCAATAATTGCCCGATATGCGGCCATCTGCTGCGTCATCGTCAGTCGCCATAGCCCGCTATGGCTCCTTCCTCTTCCTTGCATCTGACCACATCTCGAACAATTATTTTTGCGTATCTGAACGAGGTGGGACACCGGGGCTGCTGTTTTCTTTGGTTACTTTCTTTGTCAACACAAAGAAAGTAACACCACGAGCCCACCCCGTTAGCAAATACAAAGCCCCGGCAGAAAGCATACACTTCCTGCCGGGGCGAAATCTCATCGCGGTGCCACCCAGCTTCAAACCGCACAAAACAAGCGCGGCTCCTCATCCAGATACGGCCTGCCCTTCCTAACGAAAGCCCAGGCGATACCCTGGCCCTGTAACGGGGGCCGGCCGTTCCAGCCTACTTGGGGAAATTCCCCTTTCGGTGGACTCTCACGGAACCATTCACCACACCCTGCTGGCCGATCCTCACACCACCGCCGGCTCGCTGTGCAACAGTACAGCATGGCTACTATTTTCCGATCTTCGATTTTAAGCTGCATGTTAAGTTGTCAACCTGTTGTGTGGTTATCTTACACCCCTGCCGGGGAACTTGTCAAGGGAAAATGTTAATTTTTTTCTACTTTCTTAGTCGAGGACTTTCTCCTGCCAGTCCGTAATATTCCTGACGCCCTGCTCATAGGAGAAATTGATGCCCAGGGCGTGTACCCTCTGCCCCTTCTCCCTGGCAGGGCGGATGTATTGCTCTGCGTATTTCTGCGTGTCTATCTGTGCTACGGCCTCCGCTGCGCTCCTCTCCAGCTTGAACTCAATGATATAGAGATGCCCCTCCGTATCCAGCACCCCATCGATGCGCCCGATATTCGTGGTGACTTCTGTCTGCATTTCCATGCCGCACATGCGGAAGATAGTGTAGACAATGGATTGGTAGTATTTTTCCTGCTTCACCTGGATGTCGTAACTTAGCCCTGCGAAGAATTCCCGCAGCAGCGCAATAAGTTCTTCCGTATTGCCGGACATAGCGGCATCAACTATTTTGAAGACATAGTTGTATGCGTCTGCGGACTTATTGTAAGCCCTCAGCAGGCCGGTTTCAAAGGAAGTACGTACCTCACGGTTCGGGAAACGCAGGCTGTAAATCCGCTCGCCCCCCATTACCCGCAACTTTCCCAACGTCAGGTAGCCCGTCTGCAGCAGAAGCTGCAGGACACGCTCCGCCTCGACATTTTCCCCCGTCAGCTCCGTCAGGTTAAAGGTGGCAAGTGAGTCCTCCGAGAGCCTCGCCTCCACCATGTCCGTCAGCAGCATCTGCTTGCCTGTCATCAGCTTCAGCAGGAAGGTCGGCGTGCCCGTCTCGAACCAGTAATTGCGGAAGATGCCCCGGTCGTAGAAAAACTTGCCTATGGAAACGGGATTGTAAACCGTCCCGCAGCCGGGAGCGAAGCAAAAGCCGTCATACCAAAGTTCCAGCTGAGAAAGCAGGCCCTGCATATCCATGACCCTGTTCCAGTTATCCCGCGTACCGGCCTGCACTACCGCCTCCAGATACTCTGAGAAATTCTGCTCCAGCTCCGCCTGGGTATAGCCAAACATGGTGGCATAATCCTCGCTCATGCTGATATCCGTCAGATTATTCAGTTTGCTGAAAATCGACACCTTCGCAAATTTCGTGACCCCCGTCAGGAACACAAAGCGCAGCTGAGCCTCTGCCCCCTTGATAATCTGGTAAAAGGATTCCAACGCCCCCCGGAAAGCCTCTGCATCCCCGGCATCCTCCACATGGCCTATAATGGGCTTATCGTACTCATCAATCAGCAGCACCACGCCGCAAGCATATTTCTCATACAGCTTGCAGATGAGCCGTTTGAACATGATGGCTGCGGAATCTCCTTCCAGTTCCACATCATATTTCTTTGCTGTTTCCAGCATTTCATCCCGGAGGGAAGTCTCCATCAGCGCCAGTGTGCTGTTGTCATACCTGCCAAAGTCTATATGTATAACCGGATGCACAGGCCAGTCATAATCCGTCCCCGCAAGGTACAGCCCCTCAAACAGCTCCCTCCGTCCCTGAAACACTGCCTTCAGGGTGGAGACCGTCAGGCTCTTGCCGAAACGCCGGGGCCGCGCACAGAAGAACTGGTCGCCTTCATCTTGCAGCAGCTTATAGATAAAGTTGGTCTTGTCCACATACAGGCAATTGCGCTCCCGCAATTTTGAAAACGTATAAATCGAGGTCACTATACTCTGCATGGCATAACACCTCCGAGGCAGTTAATAATCTAGTATCTTCTCCTGCCAATCCGTAATATTCCTGACACCCTGCTCATAGGAGAAATTGATGCCCAGGGCGTGTACCCTCTGCCCCTTCTCCCTGGCAGGGCGGATGTATTGCTCTGCGTATTTCTGCGTGTCTATCTGTGCTACGGCCTCCGCTGCGCTCCTCTCCAGCTTGAACTCAATGATATAGAGATGCCCCTCCGTATCCAGCACCCCATCGATGCGCCCGATATTCGTGGTGACTTCTGTCTGCATTTCCATGCCGCACATGCGGAAGATAGTGTAGACAATGGATTGGTAGTATTTTTCCTGCTTCACCTGGATATCGTAACTTAGCCCTGCGAAGAATTCCCGCAAGAGCTCAATAAGCTGACCCGTCTCCCCGGACTTTGCCGCACGGCCCAGCTTGTAAACATAGGCATAGGGGTCTGTTTCGTAATTGTACGCTGTCAGCAGCCCCGCCTCAAAAGACGAGCGCACTTCACCATTCGGGAAGCGCAGGATGTAGTAGCTCATCCCGTTTTGCACTTCTTCCCCGTCCAGCGTCAGATACCCCGTCTGCAGCAGCAGTTGCAGCACCCGCTGGGGCTGCACCCTCTCCCCTGCTAAGTCAGCCAAGTTGAAGGTGGCCAGGGACTCGTCGCTCAGGCTTGCCCCCACCATATCAGTCAAAAGCATCTGCTTGCCTGTCATCAGCTTCAGCAAAAAGGCCGGCGTGCCCGTCTCGAACCAGTAATTGCGGAACTTCGCCTTATTGTAGAAAAATTTGCCAATGGAGACAGGATTGTACACCGTCTCGCAGCCGGGAGCAAAGCAGAAACCGTCATACCAGGATCTAAGACCGGACAGTAAGAGCCCCCTGTCCATGACCCTGTTCCAGTTGTCCCGCGTACCGGCCTGCACGACCGCCTCCAGATACTCGGAGAAATTCTGCTCCAGCTCCCCCTGGGTATAGCCGAACATGGTGGCATAATCCTCGCTCATGCTGATATCCGTCAGATTATTCAGTTTGCTGAAAATCGACACCTTCGCAAATTTCGTGACCCCCGTCAGGAACACAAAGCGCAGCTGGGCCTCTGCCCCCTTTATAATCTGGTAAAAAGATTCCAGCGCCCCGCGGAAAGCCTCTGCATCCCCTGCATCCTCCACATGGCCTATAATGGGCTTATCGTACTCATCAATCAGCAACACCACGCCGCAAGCATATTTCTCATACAGCTTGCGGATGAGCCGTTTGAACATGATGGCTGCGGAATCTCCTTCCAGTTCCACATCATATTTCTTTGCTGTTTCCAGCATTTCATCCCGCAGGGAAGTCTCCATCAGCGCCAGTGTGCTGTTGTCATACCTGCCAAAATCTATATGTACAACCGGATGCACAGGCCAGTCATAATCCGTCCCGGCAAGGTACAGCCCCTCAAACAGTTCCCTCCGTCCCTGAAACACTGCCTTCAGGGTGGAGACCGTCAGGCTCTTGCCGAAACGCCGGGGCCGCGCACAGAAGAACTGGCCCTTCGCCTCTCTGAGCAGCTGATAGACGTAGCGCGTCTTGTCCACGTACAAGCAGTTATGCTGCCTCAAATTGGCAAATGTATAAATTGATGTAGAGATTTCCCGCATGGCAAGCACCTCCGAATTTAACGCTACTCAATCTCCCAGGATCTTCTCCTGCCAGTCCGTAACATTCCTGACACCCTGCTCATAGGAGAAATTGATGCCCAGGGCGTGTACCCTCTGTCCCTTCTCCCTGGCAGGGCGGATGTATTGCTCTGCGTATTTCTGCGTGTCTATCTGTGCTACGGCCTCCGCTGCGCTCCTCTCCAGCTTGAACTCTATGATATAGAGGTGCCCCTCCGTATCCAGCACCCCGTCAATGCGTCCTATATTCGTGGTGACTTCTGTCTGCAGCTCCATGCCGCACATGCGGAAGATGGTGTAGACAATGGACTGGTAGTATTTCTCCTGCTTCACCTGGATATCATAACTGAGCCCTGCGAAGAATTCCCGCAAACAATCTATAAGCAATGCTGTATCTCCCGACATGGCAGCCCTGAACAGCTTGACAGCATAAGTGTTTGGCTCTGAAAGCCTCTCGTAAGTGGTGAGCAGTCCAACCTCAAAGGACGAACGCACCTCGAAATTGGGGAAACGCAGGGCGTAGCTGCGCAGCATACCCATATCCAGCAAATGATCCAGCGTCAGGTAGCCGGTCTGGAACAGCAGCTGGACTGTCCGCTCAAAAGGAACATTACTGCCTGACAGATCTGCAAGGTTAAAGGTAGCAAGTGAATCAACGGACATACTGGCCTCCACCATATCCGTCAGGAACATATTTTTGCCAAGCAGAAGTTTCAGTAAAAATGTTGGGGTACCGGTTTCAAACCAATAATTTTGAAAAACTCCGTTATTATAAAAGAACTTGCCGATAGAAACCGGATTGTAGACCGTCTCTGCCTCATCCGCAAAACAAAAGCCATCATACCAGAATTTCACTGCCGACAGCAGTTCCCTCCTGGCCAGGCCCCGCCCTGTGCCCCTGCGTTTTTCTCTCCGGGACAGGGCCTCCAGATACTCTGAGAAATTCTGCTCCAGCTCCCCCTGGGTATAGCCGAACATGGTGGCATAATCTGCGCTCATGCTGATATCCGTCAAATTATTCAGTTTGCTGAAAATCGACACCTTCGCAAATTTCGTGACCCCCGTCAGGAACACAAAGCGCAGCTGGGCCTCTGCCCCCTTGATAATCTGGTAAAAAGATTCCAGCGCCCCCCGGAAAGCCTCTGCATCCCCTGCATCCTCCACATGGCCGATAATGGGCTTATCGTACTCATCAATCAGCAGCACCACGCCGCAAGCGTATTTCTCATACAGTTTCTGTATAAGTTCACCGAACATAATTGCCGCGGACTTACCTTCCAGCTCCACGCCGTAGTCCTTAGCCGTGCGCCTGAGCTCCAACTGCAAGCTCTGCTCCATCAGCGCCACCGTGCTATTGTCATACCTGCCAAAGTCTATATGAATAACCGGATGCACAGGCCAGTCGTAATCCGTCCCGGCAAGGTACAGCCCCTCAAACAGCTCCCTCCGTCCCTGAAACACTGCCTTCAGGGTGGAGACCGTCAGGCTCTTGCCGAAACGCCGGGGCCGCGCACAGAAGAACTGGCCCTTCGCCTCTCTGAGCAGATGATAAACATAACGCGTCTTATCCACATACAGGCAGTCATATTTCCTCAAATCCGCAAATGTATAAATGGATGTCGAAATCTCACGCATTGCCGGGCACCTCCTTTGTTTACTCATATGACACTCCGTCAATCCTTCAATTCCAGCACCGGCAGTTCCTTGATCTTCAAATCCTGGAGCAGCAGCCAGACCGTCAGCATTCGTTCACCGAAAAACCCCAGCACGCGCTGCTGCGAAAATTCCGCATAGCGCTCTGGCCGCATCCTTGCCACCGCATCAGGCAGGAAGGAAAACAGCCACCTGCAGTACCTGTCAAGTACTGCTCTGCGGGTGACGAACATCTGCCTCGGATACAGGGAATTGCCCGCCATCACATGATGATAAGCACTGAGATACGCTGGCTGACGCTCCCTGAGCAGTTCCTCAATGGCTTGCGCTGCTTCCGTGAACGCCTTATCCCCCACATCCCAACGTATCCAATTCTCCATAGATAAGGAATCCACCTGCCAAAGTTCCGGCAGCAGGATATCATATTCGCCCAGGTAAGCCAGTATATGGGCTTTATCCAGAATATTGTCGGCTTCTTCCCGCTCCGAGAAATTATTCAGCAAATAGCGGCGGTAATGAGCCAACCCCACGATCTCGCTCTTATCGTGCCGCCAGAACCAGTACAGGGCCGTGATTTCATTCAGGTACGGATTAAGCTGTGAAATATTCTCCCCCGCGTCATCGCGCAGCCAGCCTAGCGGCTCATGCAAGGCGCTGCCTGCCTGGATGGGCACGTAGCACTTATACTGCACAGGCAGCTCGAAAGGCTTATGCGTTACCACGAATACTGACACAGATTTCCTGACCCATGTATCAACAAGCAGCCAGGACCAGCCCGTACAATTCAGGAAAGCCAGCCGGCCGTGCCGGGCCGCCACTTCCCGGATGCTCTCTGGCAGGCTCTCGACAGACTCGCATCTGAGCTGGCAAAAATAATACCGCGGCCCGGGCTCGCGCCAATCACCGGAAAACAGCGCCTCGTACTCCTCTGCAGTACGCACCCGCCCCAGCAGCACTGCCTCATAGTGTTCCTCCGGCCACCTTCCCTGATGGATGCTGTCATACAGACTGCGCTGCAACGGTTGCAAAAAAGTGCCCTCCGTCTCCCGCCCTCCAAGTCTCAGTCCCTCCACGCTGCGCAGGACAGGACTAGTCCTGGACATCTGCTCACCAGCAGCAAAATACATATCGTAATCCAGCAGGGAATGTACATAGAACTTCTGCACCAGTTGCATAAGCTTGTACTCGCCCGTCAGGCTGTAGAACATATCTGCCCGCAAATAGCCCAGGAAATTCCTGGCATAGACACGCTTTTCCACCGGCACTCCCAGGCCGTCCAGCAAATCCAGGGAATCCTGCATCTCCTTCTTGCTGCCCGGCAAGACCTGTATAACAAAATAATCATAATCCAATCCAGGCAAAACAGCGGCAGCCTCCTGCCATCTCTGGCCCAGCAGCGCCTCCCTGCCCTGCCTGCCCTTATCCGTGGTCACAAAAGCCAGCACATTCTCCCGGCCTGCTTTGGCCACACATGCCTCCAGCAAACTGCCGTCTTCAAAAAACACATACTTCACACGGCGTCCCTCCCCATTCTAGGAAAAGCGCCCCATCCGGCTCGATGAGACGCTTTTGCGTTATTTCAGCAGCATTGCATGTACCCGCTTCTCCCGTATACATTTTTCCAGCAGCTCATAGCCTTCCAGCATTTTCTCCACTGTCACGCCCAGTATGCAATGCGGGCCATTGGCATTCTCCGCGCAGCCGGTACCGCTGGCCAGGCTGCATCTGCCGTCACCATCCTTCTGCTCCGGCGGCAGCACAGCCACAGCCGCTGTTCCGTATGGCTGGAAGCGGATGGGGCAGGACATTATATACAGCCCCAGCGAAGCAGGATAAGGGAACAGTGTCAGCACCGGCACCCGGCGGGCCGCTGCCATATGCATAAGCCCCGTATCATTGCCAATGTATTTCTGGCAGGAAGACAAGACCTCCACAGACACGCGGAAGGGCAACCTGCCGGCCAGGGACAACGCCCGGCCCGGAAAACTCCCGGCCAGCGCCTCCGCCTTCCCCCTGTCGCCGGGACCACCCAGCACGAAAAAGCCCGTCTCAGGCTCACGGCGCATGATTTCCCGCAGCAATGCTTCAAAGCGTTCCAGAGGCCATTCCTTGAAACGCTCGCTCGCCCCCGGCATCACCGCATAGAAACGCTTCATCTGTCCCTGCTGTCTGAGCGGCGCCATCGCCTCGCGTGCCCTGTCCGCATCCTCCGTCAACGTCCATACTTCCAGGTGCCTGTCAGCAATCGGCAGCTTCAGCAAATACTCCAGCATAAAAATATCCCTGTCCGCATCGCTCTGCAGCTTATTGACGAAAGGCACGGCCACGCTGAGCATCTCATTCCAGCCAATAGTGCCGATTTTCCCCGGTGCAATCGGACGATCCTGTGTATAAGCCACGCGGCAATTCGCTCCCGACAGATACATCAGGACTACATCCGCAGACCTTACGCCCAACCGCCCCGAAAAAGCCAGATCGAAATGGTAGGGCACAAATTGCTCGACCACGTACCTGGCCACCGCCGGAAACATCGTCCAGAAATCATTGCCTGGGGATTCTATGTCATTCAGCAGTATATTGTCGATATATGGACAGCACTGGGCCAGCTCCTTATTCCTCACCGAAGCGAACAGTGTGATATGCGCTGCGGGATAAATGCGCCTGAGCTCACGCAGGAACGCAGAACTCAGCACAAAATCCCCGGCAGCGTCATCCCGCAGCACCAGGATATGCTGCCTGGCAGCAGGATTCATATCCCGGCGAAAGCCATTCTCCCGGAAAATCGGCTCCATATGCGACACCAGTTCCTTGGCGACAAACCCCTGCTCCTGCTTATGGGCCTCACGGTAAGCCATCAGTCCCTCATATATTTTCTGTTGTTCGTTTGTCATGCTTGCTTGCCTCTGGCAGCCTGCCATTTGCCGAGACGTTCCTCCAGTTCCTTGTCCAGCTCCGTTCTGCGCTTAAAAAGCTCATTGTACCATGCGAGCCGCTCCATATAATGCTGGGACAGCAGCCGCTCCCTGCGTACGTAGCAGTATGCCGCTTCTGCCGTCTCCAGCCGGCGCGAACGGTCTTCCACCAGAAGCCGTAGCCGCTCGGCAAATTCGCGTGCATCCCGGTACAAGAAGCCCGTACGCCCATCACGGAGCGTAGACGCATAGACCACCGGCGAAGCCAATGCCACTGCCCCATGGCCGGCCGACTCTATGAACTTCAGGTCAGACTTCGTGCGATTGAAATCCGTATCATGCAGTGGCAACAGAGAAATATCCGCTGAATGCAGTACCCGCTGGTACTCCTCATAAGGCACGAACTGCCCGCCATAATCCTGCTCCGTGCCTATGAACTCCTTGTACTCCGTCTGCAGTGCCTCATAAAAGCCCCGATCTGACAACACCTTGAAGCGCAGCCCCTCGCCATACCTTGCAGCCGCTTCATTCAGCGCAGGCATAATGTCCTGCCACTCCTTTGTACGGTTCAGCGCCCCGAAGAACACCGTAACATACGGCTTGCCTCCGTTCTTCGCCATGCGCTCCAGGCGCTCCCTTTCATAATCGCGCTGCTCCGGCAGTTCCCGCAGCTCATTGCGCAGCACCTTTACATGCGGGTTATACTGCCTGACGACCTCTGCCAGCGGCTCGGTCGAGACCTGCAAGGCATGCGCACCCATATAACTTAATACCTTGGTCTCGGCATCCTCGTTCAGCCACAGAATCGGATTGTCATCCATCTCGGTAAGAATGACATAGCCCTGGGAGCGCAAGCCCTGTATGGTGGACAGACCCTGCTCCACATCCGTATATATCAGACGCTGCCGGATGAACACCTTGCGATCAAAGCCCCGATCCCGCCTGATATCGTAGGCCTTGGCCTCCACCGCAGTCGCCACATAAGGCTCCGTAGCCATAAAGCCATTCGGCTCCAGGACCCTGACCCTGGGAGTAACCACTGTCTCGCCCAGCACCGTATGCACCATCATGCGCTCCCCCGCCTGCACCTCACGGCGCACGGCCCTGACCAGCCAGCCCTCCGCCCAGATATCGGCATGCACATTGCGCCAGCCTAGGCTCCCGGACATAACGGAAGCCATCGCCCGCAGGAACACCTGTACCTGCTCCTGCCCCTTCAAATCCGCATCATCGGCATTATTGCGCAGCGCCAGGCCCCCGGCCATATGCAAACCGGCCTGCTGCAGCCAGGACTGCAACTCCGGCAAAGTACAGACTGCAACCTGCATCCCGTCAGGCCGGCCGGCCGCAGAAGCAAGCAGCCTGCGAAAATAGCCTGGATTGGGCAGTTCCACCAAAAGCTGGCCATCCTCCGGCAGCAGGCCGGCCCACGCCTTGAGGCGCGTGGTACTCAGGGCGCGCAGGTAGCTGCCTCGTATCAGCAGCACATCAGCTCTGTACAGGCCACAGGCTTCAAAGGAAAGGGTCTCCGGCTCCGCCTGCAGGGCATGGGGCAGCCTTCCCGCCGCCTCACGCACAGATTCTGCCTCCGTCTCGAAGCCCCAGTAATCAGCCTCGGGCTGCAGCCTAAGAAACGCCTCGCCTGTCTCGCCGCTCCCGCAGCCCAGCTCCACCACGCATCTTGCCCGCGGTGGTATCTTTTCCGATAAATCCCGCATCATCAACGCATAGCTCCGTAAATCATATCAATCTGCTTTCTCAGGCAATCCTTCAAGTCGTACCTCTCCAGGATGGATTCACGGGCAGCCTTGCCCAGACGTGCCCTGAGCTCAGGGTCATCCAGCGCCTCCTCGATACGGTAGGCAATATGCTCCGGCCGACGGAAATTCGCCAGCAAGCCGTTCACACCATCCTCCACGGCCTCCTCCACCGGCGGCGTCGCCGACCCCACCAGGCAGCAGCCTGCCGCCAGGGACTCCAGGCAGGACCAGGACAGAATGAATGGGCGCGTCAGATACACATGCACCGTCGATGCCTGCAGGAGCATCAGATACTCATCGCGCTTCAGGTGGCCGACGAAATGGACCCGCTCCTTATCGTAGCCGCCCTTCTCCTTCTCCGCCTGCATCCATGTCTTGTCCTTGGAAAACTGCGGCCCGTAGCAGGCCCGATCCCCGCCCGCTATCACCACATGTGCCTTCGGGCGGCGCTTCAGCAGGATGCGGATTGCCTCCATAAACTCAGGAAACCCCCGGTAAGGCTCCATGCCCCGTGAAAGATACGTTACCAATTCCTCGCAATCTGAAAGATTAAGCTTCACATTCTCATTGTCCAGCACAAATTTCACACCCGACTGTGGCTTGATATAATCAGTCTCCACGCCCTCATGTATGACCTTCATGCTGTCCCGGTACTCTGCAGGGAACTGGGAGCGCTGCCACTCAGTCGGCGTAAAGCGTACATCGCAGGACTGCAGGCTCAGCAAATGATGCGCATTGATTGTGCGGATGCGGCACTTGTCATCAATGCTCACCTTCTCATCCGGCCAATACCCCACATCACCGCCCTTGGAATTGTAATACCACTCAAAATAGCTGATGACAGGCACATCGGGCAGTATATCCTTCACATACATAGTCGAGCCCCAGCCGGAATGCCCTACGACCACATCCGGCACGAACTTCACCTGCCTGCGCAGCGCATCTATGCCCTTCACCACGGACTGGGCCTCCAGCACTGCCTCCTCTGTCAGCTTCAGGTAAGGATGCAGCTTCTTCGTCGCCTCCCGGGGCCTGGCATACATGCCCACATTAACCCCCGGCAGCTTCGACCCGTTCTGATCCTTCGACAGGAACATGACCTTATGACGGCCAGTAGCGCCAAGATAACGCGACAACTGCAAAAACTGACCTGGGAAATTCGGATGCAAAAACAAAATATTCATAACTGACTTCCCTCTATCAAACCAATTACTCCTGGGACGCATACAGATGGTAATAGTAGCCCCTCCGCTCCATGAGCTGCTGATGCGTCCCCACCTCCATGATACGCCCGTGATCCATCGCAATGATGGCATCGCAGTGCTTCACCGTTGACAGCCTGTGTGCAATCATCAGCAACGTACGCCCCTTTGCGATCTCCTCAATGTTTTTCAGGATCAGCTGCTCAGACTCCGTATCCAGGGCCGAAGTTGCTTCATCGAAGATTAAAATGCGCGGGTCCAGCAGCAGTGCGCGCGCTATCGACACCCGCTGCCTCTGTCCCCCGGACAGCAAGCTGCCGCGCTCGCCAACAAACGTATCATACTTCTGCGGCATCTCCTGGATGAAATCGTCAGCCCCCGCCAGGCGGGCAGCCGCAAATATCTCCTCATCCGAGGCATTCGGCATTGCAATGGCAATATTCTCCTTGATAGTCCCGGCAAAAAGGAAATTCTCCTGCAGCACGATGCCGATCTGGCGCCTGAGCCAGGCAGTCTCCACCTGGGCGATATCCACCCCGTCCACCAGCACACGGCCGCTGTCCGGCACATAAAGCCGCTGTATCAGCTTCGTCAGTGTAGACTTGCCCGACCCGGAGCGGCCCACGATGCCGACTTTGGCTCCCGCCCCGATGCGCACGGACACATCAGACAGCACGTTCTTGCCGTCTGCCTTGTAGCGGAAATTCACCCGGTCAAACACGATATCGCCCTTCACGCTGGCCAGCGTTGTCCGGTTCGGATCGAAAGCCGGCTCACTCTTTTCATCCATGATATCGCCCAGGCGGGCCATAGACACGCGAACCTGCTGGAAACTCTGCCACATATTCACCAGCCGCAGCACCGGAGCTATCACCTGCCCCGCCAGCATCTGGAAAGCAATAAGCTGTCCCACCGACAGCTCATTCTGCATGACGACATACGCGCCGATCCAAAGAATGGACAGATTGAAGGCCATCTGCAGGAACATGCCGATGCTACCGGCCACATTGGCCACATTCAGCACGGACAGGGAAGACTTCAGGAAGCGGGAATAAATATCCTCATAGCGCTTCACGAAAGTCTGCTCCACGCCCATTGTCTTCACCGCACGGATACCTGTAATCGTCTCTATATTGAAGGAATTATTTTCAGCCGACAGCAGGAACCGCTCATTGATGCGCTGCTTGTAGACAGGTGCCACCACAGCATTCAGCACCACATATATGGGAATCGTAATCCAGACAATGTAACTGAGCACATTTGAATACAGGAACATCACCACGAGATACACCGTAGCGAAAACCACATCCAGCACAATGGTCAGCGCAGTGCCCGTCAGGAAGCCGCGGATTGTCTCCAGCTCCCCCATACGCGACACCACATCGCCCACCTGCCACTTGTCGAAATACTTCGCCGGCAGCTCCGTTACCTTGCGGAACAAATGCGCCGAAAGCGTCACATCTATCTTATTGGTCGTATTAACGAACAAATAGGAGCGCAGCGCCAACATCCACTGATTGAAGATCGCCACCAGGATCATACCGCCCAGAAGCACATCCATAGTCGACACGCTGCGGTGGGTAAGCACCCTGTCTATGATGGTCTGGGTGAAGAGCGGCGTCAGCAAGCCGAAAATCTGCAGCACAAAGGAAATGAACAGCACCTTCAGCAGGAACCCCTTGTACTTGCCCACCACCGGGATGAACCAGCCGAAACCGAAATGCTCTACCTTATCCAGCACCTTCTTCATCTGAAAGCGCTTCGTGAAAAGGATAACCTCCCCCGACCAGTTCTTGCTGAAAAACTCGCGCTTCACCCCCAGCAGTTGCTGCCCCTCCTGCAGCAGCGGATCAAACAGGATTACCTTCTCCGCATCCGCCTGCGTCACCAGCACAAAATTGCCGTTCACCAGCCGGCAGACAGCCGGCATGGGCAGACGCTCCAGCCGCTCAAACGCAACGGGACTGTACGCCCGCGACTTCAGCCCCAGCTCCCTGGCTGCCAGGATCAGCCCCGTAGTATCAATAGGCTTCTCATCCGTGACATAGGCACGGGAAAGCTGGGTGATATCCGCCGGGATGGAGAAATGCGCCGCGATCTGCACAAGACACCCCAGCGCCGAATCTATCTTAGCCATTTATACCGCATACTCCTTACCTCTCACGCAGAGCCTCATCCTTGTACTGGCGGAAAGGATCCAGGAAAAAGTCGATAATGCGCTTCTTCTTGATCTTGATCTCCGCCGCCACATTCATGCCAGGGGACAGATCTATGCCGCTGTTATCATTCTCCAGCGAAAGCGTAAGGCGGTACTTGCCATTCCTCTCCTTATCCTGCGTGTCCTCCACAGCATCCGGGCTGATCTCCGCGACACTGGCCTTCACCATGCCGAACTTCTGGAAATTGAACGTCTCCACCTTCACCTCGGCCTCCTGGCCGCGCTGTATGAAGCCAATATCCTTGTTATCCGCATACGCCTCGACCTCGAGGGTCGCATCATCCGGCACAATCATCATCAGGCCCTGGCCCTCCGAAACAACGCCGCCCACCGTATGCACAGCAAGCTGATTCACACGGCCGGAGACAGGTGCCGTAATCTCCGAATGAACATTTGTCTCATTTGCCTTCGTCAGCTCCTCCAGGACAGCATTCAACTGGCGCTTTGCCTCCACAAGCTGCGTCATCGTATCCTGCCGGTAAGCGCTGTCTGTCGTCGCCTGGGCATCCATTGCTTCTGCCAGACGGGCCTGCTCCTTCTGGATCTCCTGATCCATGGCCTCTGCCGACTTCTGGTACTCCACCCTGGTTGCACGGCCTTCCAGCAACTGGAAGTACGAAACCGCATTCTCCTTGAACAGCATCTCCAGGCGCTGCTCCTTCTCCAGGGCCACCTCATAGAGTGACACGTACTTCTGCTGCTGGGCCTGAGCCGACTCGATAGCCGCCTGCTCCTGGGCGATAGCCGCCGCATTCTTCTCCTGATCTGCCATCAGCTTCGTGCGTCTGCTCTGGTACAGTGCCAGTTGTGCCGAAATATCCTTAGCGTCCAGATCCCCATTCTCATTCGCAGGCGGCACGAACTTCTCATCATTCATCTCCGCCTGCAAGCGGGAGACCGTCATCTCATAGTAAGCCGCCTGCTTGCGGAGCTGATCAACATCTGCCTGCGTCTTAGTCGTGTCCAGCACCACCAAAGTCTGCCCGGCCTCCACATAATCGCCCTCGTGCACCAGGAGTTCCTTGATGGCCCCTTTATTCTGAGACTGGACAATCTTCACATTGCCCACCGGTATCACGCGGCCATTGGCCACCGCCACCTCGTCCACCTCGCCGACAAAGACCCAGATGCCTCCCACCACCAGGAGCGCCACTATAGTCCACAGCACCAGCCTGCCCACCGGCGACGGCGGCGTCTCAGTCACCTCCAGGATAGACGGCAGGAACTCCGTCTCCGTGCCCTCCTTGTCTCCCTCGATGAATCTATGATACAGTTTCTTGAACATCTATCCTACCTCACTCCACCGACTGCTGCGCATGCAGCTTCGCGTAAATGCCGCCGGCCGCCAGCAACTGCGCCGGCGTGCCCTCCTCGGCGATATGGCCGTGATCCAGCACGATGATCCTGTCGCAATGCTCTACCGTCACCAGGCGGTGCGCGATAATCAGCATAGTCCTGTCCGCCGCAATCCGCTCAATATTTCTCATCACGACACGCTCGGACTCATAATCCAGCGCCGAAGTCGCCTCATCGAAAATCAGAATGCGCGGGTCTGTCAGCAGTGCCCTCGCTATAGCGATACGCTGCCGCTGCCCGCCGGACAGGGACGTGCCCCGCTCCCCGACCCTCGTATCATAGCCCTCATCCAGCTCCAGGATGAAATCGTGGGCCCCCGCCATCTGCGCGGCCTGCATGACATCTTCCATCGGAGCGGCCGGGCGTCCCGCCGCTATATTATCCCTGATGCTCCCATCGAAAAGATAACTGTCCTGCTGCACCACGCCCATCTGCCGCCGGAGCCACGGATAATCCGCCTGCCTCAGATCCGTTCCGTCCACCGATATAGAGCCTTCATCCGGCATATAGATCTTCTCCAGGAGTCCCGCCAGCGTAGACTTGCCGGAGCCGGAGCGGCCCACGATGCCGATCTTCTCCCCCGCCTTCACGGAGAAGCTCACACGCTCAACGGCCGGCGGCAGATCCAGGCGGTACCTGAAGCTCACATCCCTGACCTCGATATCACCGCGAATGACCTTCAGCCCCTGGGGCGACGGCAGCAGCACCGGCTCGATGCGCGAATGCAGGATATCGCTCAGCCTGTCCAGCCCCAGAAAAGCCTGCTGCACCTGGGGCCACATCGTCAGCAGCTTCGTCATCGGCCCGGTTGCCTGCCCTGCCAGCATCTGGAACGCGATTAGCTGCCCCAGCGTGAACTCGCCCCTCATCACCATATAGCCGCCCACCCAGAGAATGACCAGCGTCGAAACCGTCTGTATCGCGCCATTGCCCCCCGAGATCAAAAGATTAAAGGCCGCCATATCGAAATTAGCCTGCACAAAGCGGCAGACATGGTTCTCCCACTTCTTCAGGAACTGCGGCTCAATGGCCAGGGCCTTGATGGTCTGCATGCCCGTCACAGCCTCGATAAGGAAGGTCCGCTGGGCGACCCCCGCTCCCCAGACCCGCTGTATCTTCTGGTAGAAAATCGGGAAAGCCCAGAAAGTCTGCACCGCGTAAAGCGGGATGATGACCAGGGCGATAAGCGTCAGGCTCACGCTGTAATACAGCATCACAGCCACGAAAACCACTGAAAAAACGCCATCCAGCAACGCCGTCATCGTCGTGCCCGTCAGGAACTGGCGCACACTGCCCAGCATCCCCACACGCATGATGATATTGCCCACGCGCCTATGCTCGTAGTACGGCACCGGCAGGGAAATCAAATGACGGAAAAGCCGCGTGCCCAGGATCGCATCCAGCTTGGTAGTCGTCTGATTCAGGATATGAGTCCTCACCCCTGACAGCACTGACTGCACGAGAGCCAGCACCAGCATCGACACCCCCAGCACCGTCAGCGTCGAGATGCCGCTGTTGCCTATCACCTTGTCAATGACCACCTGGGTAAAGAGCGGCATCATGATGCCCATGGCCTGCAGGAAAGCCGAGGCCAGCAGGATCTCCAGCAGGATCTGCTTATAGTGGACGATAACCCGCCAGAACCACTCCAGATTATACCGGTGACGAAACTCCTCCCATGTCATCTTGGGCGCCACCGTCATGATCTCCCCCGTCCAGACCTGGAAGAACTGCTTCGTCGGCAACGCCACAGCGCGGCCCTCCGCAATATCGAGGAACATCACCGCCTCCTCATTATGTGCCCCGATCATCACATACTGGCCGTTGCGCATCTTTGCCAGGCAGGGAGCCGGCACCTCTGCCAGCTCCTCCTCTGCAGGATGCAGCAGCACCGTGCGCATCTTCTCCCGCCTGGCCACCCGCGCCAGCACCTCCCAGTCCATAGCGCTGTCGGCCAGCTCAGGATGCGCCTTGGCCAGGCTGCCCGGCTCCAGCTTATGCCCGAAATTGAGCATCGCCCTCTCCAGCGCCCCCAGGGCCGTATAGGCATTGCCCTTCTTTGCTTCCATATATAAAAAACTCCTTCGCTGCATATAAACTAATGCACATACCTATGTATTATCTCAAATAACCTGTCAAAATGCAAGCCATTATCCCAGCACAAAACACCCCCCACCTCAATGGGTGGGGGGTGCCGCCTATTCAGCTATACTGCCATGCACTGGCCGGATTAGCTCCAGCTCTTCGTGCTGTGGTTGTAGGTGTAGGAAACATCCTTGCCAGTCTCATCTTTCACAACGAAAGTGCTGACCTTGCTGGACGTGCCGTAATTGTTCTTCGCAATGGTGAGCGAAGAGCCATCCTCCAGCGTAAGAATCATGCCGCTGTCGCCGTCCTCGAAAGCGCTGATCTGGTTCTTGGAAGTGGTGCAGATGACATTGTAGAGATAAACCTTGTCATCGCCATAAGTAGTGGTGATGACATCATTGCCATCGCCCAAACCGAACCAGAAGGTCGTGGAGCCTGCGGAGGAGGAGCTGGCCAGCGTATCATTGGAGGAGCCAGTGCCGCCCCAGATGCTGGTGTCGCCCTTGCCTGCCCTGATGCTCTCGTTCACGGCGCCGTTACCTGCGATGATGACCGTATCGCCATTCTTGTTGCTGGTAGCGTCCACCGTCTTGATGCTGCCGAAGTTAGCGTCATCCAGCACAATCGTGGCATCGCCGCTGCTGGAGTCGAGCTTCAGCGTATCGCCCTTCGTGCTGCCGAAGTAGGAATCCACATCGGAGCTGTAGGTGAAGGTATTCGCCGTAGTGGTGGAGCCGATCTTGGCGCGCTTGATGGTAGAGCCGTCCGTCGTGTACTTCAGCACAGTATCGGTGCCCAGGTTCTTGATGGTCAGCTTGTCGCTGTCGGCTGCCAGCTTCACCACAACATCCGTAGAGCTGCCCTCGCGCACGAACTTGGAAACCGTCGCGCCGCCATAGAGGTACAGGACATCGCTCTCATCGTTATTGCCCCACTGGCCGTTGCTGATAACATCCTTGCCGTCGCCATTACCATACCAGAAGGTCGTGGTAGCGCCGGACACGGTGGTGCCTACCAGGGTATCTGCCTTGGCGCCGCCGCCCCACAGGGAGGTATTGCCGCCGCCGGCCACGAGGGACTCGCTGACATTTCCGGCACCCATAAGCACCGTCGTCTCCTTGCCGCCCTTCACGGAAGTGAAAGCTCCCTTGAAGGTCGTGTTGTCCTCGATAGCGCCGGTATTGCCCAGGTCGATGACCAGATTATCACTGATGCCGCTGAAGTCGAGCTTCGCATCGGAAGCATTATCCGCCAGATAGAACACATTGGGGATAGCATCGACATCGCTGACGGACTTCGTGGCACCATTGCCAATCAGCGCAACGGTGTAATCGGAATTGGTGCTGTCCTGAACCTTGAAGGTACCGGTCGTAACATTCTCGACAGTCAGCGTGCTGGTGCCCAGCTTGAGGATAGTATTGCCGCTATCAATCTTGATGCTGCTGACATCGCTGAGGGTCTTGTCCGTAATCCAGATCTTATCATTCTCATCCTCAGTGCCGGCACTAAACCCGGTAACACTGACCTTGCCGCCCGCGCTGGAGATGGCAATCGTCTCCCGTTCCTTATCGCCAGCCGTAAAGACAACGCTGTCCTTGCCCGTGCCGCCGTAAACCATATCGCCGGCACCTGCATAGATGGTATCGTTCTTCGTGCCGCCGATCAGCGTATCCGCGCCGTCATCAGCAGTATTGGTGGTACCGATCATGACCATGCTGTGGTTATAGCTGGCAAGATCCACCATAGCGCTGCTCTCGCCGGTCCAGACATAGGTCTGTTCAGCCCCACCTACGCTCTGCGCAGCAGTTGCGTAATAGTAGCCATTGGTACCAGTGCCCATCTGGACATAGGCGCCGCCGCCCACGGAAATCGTGCCGTCGCTCTTGAAGGCAGCATTAGTGACAGCTTTGCCGGTCACAACGACATCCGTATCAGGAGTGAAGTCGGTGATTACTGCAGTGCCGCCAGCAGCCGCACTGGTGAAATCAAACACATCGGCACCCTCGCCGCCGGCGATGGATGCACCGTCGATGTCACCTGCCACGCTGACAAAATCCTTGCCATCGCCCAGATTGATGGTAGAGCCGGAAATAACGGAAGCAACCAGGCTGTCATCCCCTGCACCGAGATCCAGCGTGGACTCGGTGAAGCCGCCCGCAAACACAACCGAATCCTTGCCATCGCCCATCGTAATGGTATCGGAGGAAGCCCGGCCGGTAATCGTCAGCGTGTCGGAGCCGGAGCCAAAGGTCAGGCTGCCTTCGCTGAAAGTACCGCTGATGGAGACGGACTTGTTGCCCTCCCCGGCAGTCAACGTGCCGGTATAATTGCCAGCAACTGTCACGCTGTCCTTGCCGGCGCCCACATTAACCGTGCCGCCCACAGCGTCATTCGCAGAAGCAGCCACCAGGGAAACCAGATCCTTGCCCGCACCGGTGGTGACATTGATAGCCGCACCGGCCTCGGCCTTAATCTCGATAGTCTGGTCGTCCGTCTCGCCAGTTACAGTCAGGCCGTCCAGCGCACCCATGATGGACACCACGTTCTTGCCGGAGCCCATGGCAACCGTGCCGCCCAGCACGCTGGCAATCAGGCTGTCAGCGCCATCGTCGAGGCTTACCGAAACCGTGGCATCCTTGCTGCCGACCAGATTGACACTATCCTTACCGTCGCCGGCAGAAATAACTGCACTGTCACCAGTCACCGAAATAGCCGCAGTGTTATTGCCTGCACCCAGGTTGATCTCCGCAGTGCCGCCCGTCGCAGTGGCAAAAACGCTGTCATTGCCACTATCAAGGGTAAGGTTGAGTTCCTTGCCCGCACCGACGATGGAAACCTCATTATTGCCGTCGCCCAGGCTGATATTGGCCGTCTTTTCAAAGCCCGTGACTACAACCGAATCATTGCCGCTCTCGGCGGAAATAGTGAGATCGCCGCCTGCCGAAAGAACAGACACATAGTTCGCATCAGCGCCCAGGTTCACAGTCACATCGCTGGCAGCCGTGCCGACAGTCACGCTGTCCTTGCCATCGCCGGCATCGATAGTCAGGCTCTTCTGCGCAGCCGTCACGAGCACCGAATCTTCGCCCGCGCCGGACTCGATGCGCAGATCATCCGACGTATCAACAACCACGATGCTGTCACCGCCGGCCCCGCCGGTGATATCGCCTGCCGCGGCCGCAACGCTCACCACATTGTTGCCGTCGCCGAGATTCACGTTCGTCGATTTAGCAAGCTTCACCGAGTCATTATACGTGCCCGTAACAACCGTTGTCAGCAGTTCGGAGGTATCCGTGACATCCCAGGTGAAGTTGGTATCGCTGATGCCGGTCAGGTTAAGTCCGGCAGCAGTGTTGTTGCTACCGGTAGTAACCTTGACCGTCCCGCCAAGCACGGAAGCACCTGAGAAATCAGCTGCACCACCTGCGATTGACCAACCAGCCGGAACAGAAGCAGCCCCGCCGACAGACGAATAAACCGCCACGTTGCCGTCCTTGTACGCCAGCACACTGTCTGCATTAAGCTTAATCGGACTACTGGTGTAGCTACCAAGATTAAGTGTTGCCATATAAATACAACCTCCCATAAAAAAGATAGAATAAGGAATTACTTCCCATCGCCTAACCGCCCACCCCGTCCAAGGAGCAGACAGGTTCTACCAAAGAGCAGTTTAGCACAGTGCGCAGAGAATTGCAAGAAAAAATATAAGAAAAGTCACTTGCCGCATTTCTTCCCGTTCTCCGCTGCTCTCATGCACTATATCGGCAGTACAGCCCGTTTCCTTAAGCCTTTTTCATTAAAATTCCATTAAGATTTCATTAGAAAATCAATAAAGCTTCACCGGCAACAAAACACCCCCGGGATGGGCGATTCATCCCAGGGGGCCGGAGGCTGCTGCCGCGAAGGAGCCGATCCTGCAACAGGAAAATATTACCCATTCGCTACATGGCAACATTATAATCCCAACACCGTGGCACGTCAAGCTGTTTTTTTAGCGCGATAAGCGGCCACTGCCGCAGATGGCACAGCACTTCCGGGCCTTGACGGCTATGCCTGATACGTTACATGCGAATTATTCTGCGTGACAATCTTTATGGCCTTGCCGACGGCCTCCGTCAAAGTCACAGTGCCCGTCGCCGTAGTAAAAATAACATCGGAGCCGCTTGTGGTGACGCTGTAATCTGTATTGTAGAACCGCATAATATCAGCATTGCTCTCAAAATCCATAACCTTGTCATTTCCGTCCCCATAATAGTAGCAGAAGGTATCCGCACTATCGCCCCCCAGCATGGAATCATCACCGGTGCCCCCTGAAAGGGTATCCACCCCGGCACCGCCAAGGATTATGTCGGCTCCTGTATCGCCGGACAGGGAATCCGCCCCATCCTCCCCCAGTATAATATCATCGCCGGAGCCGCCCGATACAATATCAGCCCCCGTCCCTGCATATATGGTATCCGCGCCGGTCTCACCATATAAATAATCCTGGTCTGCATATCCGCCCAACCAGTCATTGCCATCGCCGCCATACAAAGTATCCTTGCCGCCCTCGCCAGCCAGGAGGTCACTCCCATCCTCACCTGCCAGCCAGTCATCGTCCGTGCCTCCATATATGGTGTCAGTTCCCTCACCGCCCCAAATCGTATCGTAGCCGGCACCTCCAGAGATAAAATCATTGCCACCATCGCCGTTCAGCAAATCAGAACCGGCTTCACCCTCCAGCCAGTCATCCCCTTCGCCTCCGGCAATGGTATCCCTGTCATCGCCTCCATACATGGTGTCATTCCCGGATTCACCCATCAGGGTATCATAACCGCTCTCGCCTGCAATCCAATCATTTTCGCTCCCGCCATATACCTTATCAGAACTGTCGCCTGCCCAGATAATGTCGTTCCCTGCCTCACCGGCCAGAAAATCAGGACTGCCTCCGCCTGCTATCCAGTCGCCATCTGCCCCGCCCCATATTGTATCGTAACCATTTTCACCATATAAAACGTCGCTACCGTCCTCGCCAGCTAAATAATCGTAATCCGCTCCGCCATACAAGGAATCCGCCCCCTGACCACCGTAAAGCCTGTCATCGCCGACCTCACCTGCGATCCAGTCATCCCCTGACTCGCCCGCCAGCATATCATAGCCGGAACCTCCCCACAAGGTATCTTCCCCGGTTCCGCCCCAGAGTGTATCACCATAGCCAAGCCCGGCAAGAAAGTCGTTCCCCGCCAGCCCTATCAGCAAATCCTCGGAATACTTCTCTCCCCAGATAACATCATTGCCATTCGTGCCAATAACCTGACTCATAAGAACAATCTCCTCTCTAGCGTAGCAAAATTATTGTTCGAACATTTTGGCATACGACTATGAAAAATTCCTGAAAATGTTGAAGACAGCAGGTAAGCATCCTGTGAGTGGACTGCTTGGACAAATTCGGGTGATGTGTTGTATGAAGTTCATTGATGAAAAAGTTTGCTTGGTAAATGTGAATGTTGCCTATTTATTACGGTTCTGTATAAATTTGAAAGATAAAATTCTACAAAAAGCAGATAAATTGTACACAAAACAAAGACAGCGAAGAAATGTACGATTTTGCGTGGATTTTGCCATAGTGGAAGAAGTTTGTAAAAATTATACACTTCGTTTTGCAACTCGCCGCTTCCAAGGATTAGAAGACGTGCCCTTGGCCGTTTCTTTGCAAGCCCAGCAAATTGTCGAATCAGTCTCTTCTGATTTTTTTGATACGTTAGCCTGCCAATATTAACTATGATTTCCGCATCTTGGGGAAATGTATTCGGCAACACGGGGGGGACCATTGCTTGCCTGTGAATCTTCTGTTTGTCAATGAAATTGTAGATAGTATATACTTTCTCAGGCAACAATCCATAGTTATTTACGAGATCAAACCTCACTCCCTCTGAAACCGCTACAACAGCATCTGCGGAGGGATACCATTCCTTCACGCAACGTTCACTACAGAGATTAATCGGATATTGTGGAGAAAGCGCACACCTTTTTGAAACAATCACCTTTTCCCTGTGCCTTGTCCTTAAGTTATAAAAATTGCATTCGTGAAGAAAACTGATAGCACAATCGATAGAAAGCTCTTGTTTGTATCGATCGATATAATATTCAACATATTGCAGTCCACCCACCCCGACATGCACAAGCTTACCGCCATAATCATAGACAATATTGGACACATCAACTATAAACAAGTATACATTGTATATCTCTTCCAGTTGCTTTGAAAGCAGGCCGGCTATTCTTTCTGCACCTCCCTCACTTAATCGCCAAGTAATGATTGCCACGTTCTTCTTTTTCATGCGTTCCTCAATCCCTCCGAAACATATCTCTCGTAAAAACAAAATTCCAACGTTTCTTCACTTGTTGTTATTTACCGCTGCAATTCCTACAATTTTTCGTCTGTTGTTCAGCACCAGCCTCTTTGCCTCATCTACTTCACTGCCAGGAACTGCAATAATAAAACCCGCATTTTCATCAGATTCTTCTATGCTCGTGCATTTCAGCCCATTCATGATTTCTTTGCCCTGCAACAGCACATCCCGGTCGCAAAATCCTTCCACAGCGATTTCTCTTTGCAACAATTCTTTTACACACATTTTTCCTATGTGCCCAGCCCCATAAATATATAACTTTCCACACTTTTTTAATCTTGAATACACACCTTCATCCTTTTCGTTCCCAAATTCAGGTTTGCCTAAAATTTTCTCCCATCCTTTCGACGGCTGGAACTGTAATGAATTTTTTTGTATATCGTCCAATCCACCCTCATTCCAAATTGAATTATTGGATATAATTTGGATTTTTTTGAATTTAAAAATGGCATATTTTTCATCTTCCATATGTTGCGCCAGTGATGGAATTTTTAAATAATCAAACCCCATCATAGAACACACCACCCTATCAAAGGCTAACAAATCCTCCCCCAAAACGATAGAACCACCATATTTGGGTGTGGGTTCAAGAGGCCCTTCTTTATGTCCGGATATAATCATATCCCCAATGGCAAAAATCCGTCTCTGGGGTGTGTCTCTTATTTGTCCGCTTTTATCTGCATATAATACAATACGGTTTAGATCCAATATGGTTCTCCAGATAGTATCGTTTCCATACCAGCTTCCTTCCCAATACGGCTCATGCGTAAATTTAATTCCTTGCGAATAAAGTTTCCCAAAAAGATTATACGCCTGCATTGCAAGCGGCGCATTTTTTTCATGCTCAAGCGTGTTTTTGACATCCAGCACCATATTCGCTAATTCGAGATAAATATTTCTGTTTTCATAAGCATCGCCTCCATCACACTTGGCACCAATGGTGTGATGTGGTAGATATTCCTTATTGGCGTTAATGCCAACGAAATTCTTCAAGGCAGCTGTAATGCCAGCTTTTCGATGTGTTTTTGGCTTAGGCAAACTGATTACACAATCGGCTTTTATCAAATGGTTTGCGACTTTATATTCATGAGTATATTTTGTGTGATGCCTAGCTAAAATATGTGGATCATAATTTGTGATCCTTAAGTTGGACAGACGTTGATCTGTCAATGAATGGAAGGCACTCAATTTTCCCAGTTGCACAACCGTTCCATCATCACCGTCCTGCAACGAGTAATGAATTCCATCTCTAACCGTAGTTTTAACATTCCTGAAATCTACCAGTTCAATATCGACGCCATTCTTTTTGTAATATTCTATCAAATCTTGATAACCACTATCCTGGCATAGATGCTCAAAATTACATTCTTGCAAAGGAGCATCCCCAACTATAATTTTGCCATTTCCTTGCAAGGCGATCCACACGTAATCAATGCAAGCCGCGACAATGGAAGGATGTGTATACAAGCACTCTGTCCCGGCGCCGTATGGATGTCTATCCATCACCATGTTTGGTTTCAGCAGGACATAATTACCTGGTTTTATATACTTTCCCAAGGGATTCCACGATTTTTCCCCTATATGGCTGTAGTCCAGGCCTAAACGAATAAATCCTTCCCTTATCATTTCATAGACGAAATTACTGGCATCATCTGCCACATCTTCAAATACATACTCGGGATAGGATGTGGAAGGGCGGAACAAGGTGCTCTTCAGGGGATATGAGATGTTACTTCTTTGTATTATACAAATCTTACTCATAGATGCCACATTGTTCTTTTCCATACGAACATCAATCCCTCCGAAATAAATCTCTAGTATATACCTTATCCATCACATCTTCAAGCATTTCGTCATAGCGATTAGCAACTATGATGTAGCTTGTTCGCTTAAATTTCTCAAGATTATTGACCACCCTGCTGCCAAAGAAGGTGGAGCCATCTTCGAGGAATGGCTCGTAGACAATGACGGTCACCCCTTTCGCCTTCAGGCGTTTCATTATGCCCTGAATCGAGGAATGACGGAAGTTGTCGCTTCCCGATTTCATGGCAAGACGATAGATGCCGACAATGACCTCCTGTTCCCTGCCTGTGGAGTATGCCTCATTCTGCCTATATGCCCCGCTTTTCTCCAGGATGCGGCTTGCAATGAAGTCCTTGCGTGTACGGTTGCTCTCCACAATGGCATGGATGAGATTCTCCGGGACATCACGATAGTTTGCCAAAAGCTGTTTTGTGTCCTTCGGAAGGCAATAACCACCATAACCAAAGGATGGATTGTTGTAATGGCTTCCGATGCGGGGATCATAGCCGATGCCACGAATGATGGCGGTCGTGTCCAAGCCCTTCATCTCAGCATAGGTGTCCAGTTCATTGAAGTAGGCCACCCGCAAAGCAAGATATGTGTTGGCAAAGAGCTTCACTGCTTCAGCCTCCGCAAGTCCCATGATGAGCACGGGGGGGTCGCTGTCCAGGGACGCTTCTTTCAGCATAAGAGCAAATGATTTAGCCGCTTGTACATGTTCTTCCCTTCCCATGTCCGTTCCAACGATGATACGGGAAGGATGGAGATTATCATAAAGCGCCCGCGACTCCCGCAGGAATTCAGGGCTGAATAATATACAGTGCGTTCCGTATGCTTTTTGCAGGGAGTTCGTATACCCCACGGGAACCGTGCTCTTGATCACCACCGTTGCATCAGGATTCACACGATGCAGAATGTCCATAACAGATCGAACGGCGGATGTATCGAAGTAATTCTGCTCTGCATCATAGTTTGTCGGAACTGCAATGAGAACAATGTCCACGCCTTTATATGCCGCTTCCGCATCTGTCGTGGCCCTGAGCTTCAGCTCCTTTTCCGACAGGTATTGCTCGATACATGTGTCGTGAATAGGTGATTTACGGTCATTAACCATATCCACCCGATTCTCGTCGATATCAACAGCTATGATCTCATGCCGCTGGGCAAGCAACACCGACAGGGAAACCCCGACATATCCGAGTCCAGCAACAGCAATCTTTTTCATTGGTCTTGACCATCCTTATCTATAAAGTATTACTCTGGGAGTTTTATCCAATCACCTAACTTACGATCCAATTGAATTGGAGTAAATTTTTCATATCCGCTTCCATGATAGAATGTAAGCTCTCCAAGATACAACCTGCCAGCCACAATGTAAAAATCGACCCGTACATGTGGTATCCCTTGTGATAAAGTCCTGGCTAACTCCAACATTTCGGCAAGACACGCAGGTCGCTCAATCTTTACACTGGCATCGGTAGGATAACAAATTGATGCGTCAATATACTCCCAATCAACCGTATACAAATTTCTCCGATGATTATGGAATCTATCAAAGTCTACTTGAATTAACGCTATTTTCCCATCAAAGCAAAATACTTTATAATCATTTAACTCAGTCCCTGATTCATTCATCATAAACGGTTCGGCAATGATTCTAGGCTCAACGTGTTTGTAAGGCCATTCCCTGCCATTCCAATAATAGTTCCTTGATAGTGCACGTTCTAGCTTATCGCGAATATTCTTCTTGTCCACATCATCCTTATTTCTTACAAGGATGACGCTCCCTGAATCATGTGTACATTTTAGAACGAAGGACTGAGGGAGCTCGTCAAAATTGATGTCCTCAAAATGGTTCCATATCCCTAATGTAGGAATAAGATACTGCTTTCCAATCTTTTTTTCTGCGTATTTCTTTACAGCATACTTATCCACCATTTGTACATATTTTTCTTGTCGGTCATGCAATTTCAGCCACTGGAGCTTTTCGTTAAATGTCCTGGGACTAGCCAAATCTATTTCATACCCCATCAAGCAGTACCATTGGCAACGGAGGTAGGACTCGTCATCCATAGCATCCAGATGAGCCTGTGCTGTTCTCATGTCCAGGATAATGGCCTCCCCCTGTCTTCTGAACCGCTGCTTCCAATTCATTGCAGCCTCCTGTGCTCCCTGATAAAAATTAGGAACAAACAGTACGCCACCGCGGTCTATACCGTCCGCTGGCAGACAGGGTATCCCCTGAAATAAACTATGCTCCCTGCCTCCATCCGTTCTCAGAATTGCAATCTGCTTGCCAGTTGCCCGCTTTACCTCCCATGCCAGAGACAGGGTATGCAAGTTCAGCCCGAGGAGATATATCCGATCTGATTGTAATGCGCGAATATCCTCCTGCCATCTCTCAAGTGAAACAATCGAAAGGCCATTCGCCCCCCCATGACTAACAGATTGCAGTAAACAAACCACCCGTTTGCGCTCTGGGAAAAACTTTTTTTCATAGACGATTCCATGTGCTTGCAGAATGTTCTCCATATCCTGCAGGACACTTCTTCCGTTGCTTTCCTCCACATGATCCATCAGGATAGCAAAGTCATCCGCCATGATACTGGGAAGATACTGCAACAAATCTAAATGGAATAAGATTCGGTTGAAACCAGGACACTTCAGCAAAATCAGGTCGTACCTCTGCCCTTCAGCTATCTTTGGGAAATTCCGGAAAATAACCCCTTCTGCCGCCGCAGTCCTGGCGGGCAACAAGGGCAATAGGTACACCTTTGTTTTCGGGGAACTTACCCCATGCTGTAGCATTATTTTCTTTACGGTTTCCGCGTTCCGAGACTGCTCTACTACACTATGGTTTGCTCCTGTCCGTTCCGTATACCGCGAGGCAATTCCGGTATCGTCCCCTATATGGAATTCCAGAATGTTCATCGGATTTCTCTCATACAGAATTGCATGCAACGGATAAAGATAGTTAAACCCTGTTTTCACACTGCCTGCATATCCGTAGAACCCAAGCCGTTTGTTTTCCGCCTCCCCATGGTCAATGTAATATTCCTTGTACCAGCGGGCGAAGCGCCGCAGTCCCTCCCGTAAATCTATTTCCGGCTTGAAACCAAAATCACGTTCCAGATCCTTCGTATCCGCATAAGTGACTGGTACATCCCCAGGCTGCATCGGCACAAGCTTCTTATGCTTATCAAAATCATAGTCCTCCGGCAATACCCCTGCGCGGATCAGCTCCTGTTGCAGGATGTCTATGAAATCAAGCAGACTCACCGGATGCCCGTTTCCTATGTTGTAAACGGCGTGAGGCGCAATAAGGAGACCGTCCCCGCCGATGCGCCGCTGCGGCGGCTGCCGAAGAACACGCACCAGGCCCTCCACTATATCATCCACATAGGTGAAGTCCCTCTGGCAGTTCCCGTAGTTGAATATACGGATTTCTTCCCCGCGCCTCAGCTTGTCCGTAAAGGCGAAATATGCCATATCCGGCCTGCCTGCCGGCCCGTATACGGTGAAGAAGCGCAACCCTGTGCTGGGAATCCCGTAGAGCTTGCTGTAGCAGTACGCCAGCAGCTCATCGCTCTTCTTGGTGGCCGCATACAGGCTGACAGGACGGTCCACGTTATCCGCGGTCGAGAAGGGAACCTTGTCATCCCCCCCGTAGACGGAGCTGGAACTGGCGTAGACCAGATGCCCTACGCCGCTCCTTCCGTCATCGTAGCTGTGCCTGCATGCCTCGAGTATATTGAAGAATCCCAGGACATTGCTCTCTATATAGGCATCGGGATTTTCTATGCTGAAACGCACACCTGCCTGTGCCGCGAGATTCACTACTATATCCGGGCGGCATGCGGCAAAGATTTCCCTGACTGACTTTTTATCTGTTATATCGCATTCCACGAATTCCCATTCTGCCTGCGTGCTGCACCTGGCCTCCCTGTCAATTTTTTCCAGCCTGTGCCGCTTCAGGGAGACCTCGTAATAGCTGTTCAGATTGTCAATGCCTGTTATTCTGCATTCCCCGCCTGACGAAAGCAGCCTGATGGCAAGATTTGCCCCAATGAAGCCCGCCGCTCCGGTGATGAGGATGCTTGTTTTTTCGTAGCCTGATACCTTTTCCATTGCTATTCACCTTTTCACGATATGCCTGTGCCCTGTTCCTCCGGTGACCGCAAAAGGCAAACCGTATTCCCGGGCATGGGGTATGTTTTTCTCACGAAAGGAATTCCTTTATTGTGCAGTATGGACTCAATATCTTTCAGTATAGCCCTGCCGTCCCGGTCATCCGCGCGATCCATCAGGATGGCAAACCTGTCTGCCAGGATGCCGGGCAAAGTCTGCAGCAGATCCATGTGGATACATACATGGGACCAGTACATACATTTCAGCAAAATGAGCTCATAGCGCTTGCCCTGGACAAATTTTGTGATGCCGGGGAAAACAACGCCGGCAGCCGTATTAGATTTGGCAGGCAGAACCGAGGGGAAAAGTGCCAGCCTCGATTGCTTGAGAGGCACGGGTATACCCAAATCCCCCAGCAATTTTCCTGCCGTGTCTGCCGGAAACTGCTCCAGTACCATGTGCTCAATGCCCGCACTGGCTGCGTGCCCAATCGTCAGCCTGGTTTCATTGCCGATATGGAATTCCAGGATACTCCGGGGCTTGAATTCATGCAGCAGCGTCTGAAGCGGATAAAGATAATTGTAACCCGTGCCCCTCATGGCCGGGCTGAAATGTGCCCGGCGTGCCAGCCATGAGTTTTCTTCACTGTACTGGTCACATATTGCAGGAAGAAAATTCTCCTTCCAGCAAACGTAGGGCAAGGATAGCTGATCCCTGGCCGAAAAGCGCTGCAACTGCTCCCACCATGCCTCCATCACCTTTATGATTTTGGGTGAGTTATGCCGCCTCACGATACATGAATTGTCATACAGGCCGGCCTCATCGGGGAATCCATCCCTTTTATAGCTCTCTATCTGTTTGCTTATGAGTTCACGGCTGCCTCTCTTCTGCATTATGCACGACTCCGCTTCATCCGAGACCTTGCTTCTCTCAAAGTGGGGAAAGGACAGCATGTCATCTTCCCCCATGTAAGCGCGGGCATATTCCAGCAAGTCACCGCGTATATGGTGCTTTGCATCCACATAGATGCTCGTTTCGTAATCACTGAAATACAGATGCGGAAGTATCTTCACTTTACGCGACAAACCGATATTGTTCAGGATGCTGCTCTCGATAAGACGAATCTCCCAGAAATCCGACCTGACATCTGCATTGTTCGTAAAGCACACATAGTCCGCACCAGGTGACCGGAATTCGGGGGTATCAATAATATCATAATCCCCTGTTATCACCGTATATATGACTGTCCTGCCCAGTTCCCTGCAGCGCCTGACGGGGGCGTCCTGACCGTATTTCTCCTGATACGCCTTCCGCGCATATTCCACTCTTTGCTTAATTGCATCCTGCTCCAATTTAATTTATACCTCCAGCGGTGACTCCTCTATAATCAAAGTGTACAAAATTCATATATTGAGGAGGAGTCCACATGAACAAGAACCTTTACGGCTACATCCGCGTATCTACCTTCGCCCAGCGCGATGACCGGCAGTGGGCGGCAATGGAAAACTTCGGCATCCCCCCGGAGCGCATCTTCGTGGACAAGCAGTCAGGAAAAGATTTCCGGCGCCCGGCATACCAACGGCTCATTAACAAGCTCACATGCAACGACACACTGGTCGTGAAAAGCCTTGACAGGCTCGGCCGCAACTATGATGAGATGATCCAGCAGCTTGACATCATCACCAGGGAGAAACAAGCCGCCATCGTGGTCATCGATCTGCCCCTGCTCGACACGCGCAACAAATACGGCAACGACCTTACTGCAAAGCTCATTTCCAACCTCGTCATACAAGTGTTCTCATATGTTGCCGAGATGGAACGCACGATGATTTGCCAGAGGACGATGGAAGGACTGACGGCCGCCCGTGCCCGTGGCATAAAACTCGGCAGGAGGCCGATAGATAAGCCGGAAAGCTTCGAGAGCATCCGGGCACAGTGGGAGGCCAAGCAAATCTCAGCCCGTCAGGCTGCCAAGCGACTGGGCGTGTCCTGCCCTACATTCCTCAAGTGGGGCAAAATGTCTGCCGAAGACAGGCTGTAAATAAATTCATGGTTTCTTTCACAGCGTCTTTCTTTTCCGAATTTTTTGTTAAAGTTGACTTTCTGCCTAATATCTCCTATAATATAGGCTATTGATTGGAAAAATGACGCTATCCGCTCTCGCTTGCAGGCTGTAAAAAAAACCATGGTTTAATTAACATTAATGCCCTTAGAAAATGTAGCAGGTGTGAGCTTAGTATAGGTGCTGTCAAAGCATATGGAAAATACTGTATTCCGCAAAAAAGTTCTTAAAAGGAGCGTTGCCAGAATGAAATCCATGGTGATAGGCGGAGCCGGCTTCATAGGCAGTCATTTATGCGAGGCATTGCTCGAAGCAGGGGATGAAGTATACTGCATAGATGACTTTTCTCTTGGCAGCAGGGAAAATCTTGCGCGGTGCATAGAAAGACCGTCTTTTCGTTTTTATGAAGCGAATGCTTCTGTGAGGAAGGATTTGCTGCCGATTTTCCGGGAGGTGCAGCCGGAGCAGGTTTTCCATCTGGCTGCCAATTCGGACATACAGGCCAGTGCGAGCAACCCGGGGGTGGAATACCAACGTACTTATACGACTACATACCTGGTGCTTGACTGTATGCGCGAGTGCGGCGTGAAGAAATTGTTCTTTTCCTCTACTTCTGCCGTATACGGTGATAAGCGTAATATCTTGCTGACAGAGGCAACGCCTTCGCTTGAGCCAGTTTCCTACTACGGCGCAGCGAAACTTGGCAGTGAGGCTCTGATCAGTGCATTTAGCTATATGAATGATTTTTCTTCATTGGTATTCCGTTTTCCAAATGTCATAGGACCTCATCTGACACATGGCGTGATATTCGATTTTGTGCACCGTCTGCGGCAGAATCCTCATGAACTTGTTATCCTGGGCAATGGCAGGCAGACTAAGCCATACATATATGTAGATGACTTGATAGAAGCTATCCTGAAGTTTCGCGACTCGCCGCAGGGTGTCACCATCTACAATCTGGGCGTTGATGGTGCGACACAGGTCACGCACATAGCAGAAATCATTGTCGAGGAAATGGGCCTGCATGATGTGAAGTTCAAGTATACCGGTGGCGAAAGCGGCTGGAAGGGAGACGTGCCGTGTTTCCGTTACGACCTCACAAAGATACATGAAGCGGGATGGCGCGCGAAGCTCAGTTCGGATGAGGCCGTGCGGCGTACGGTCAGGGAGTATCTGCAGTCAGGAGGCAGCAAATGAAGAAAGTTTCAGATTGTCTGGCCGTTCTCCAGGCTGGGGGGAAAGGGACGCGGATGCGGGAACTGACAGGTGACCGTTTGCCGAAGCCCTTGCTGAGGCTGGGGGGGAGGCCGATGCTGGAATGGCAAGTGAGGAATCTCAAGAAGTACGGCCTGACAGAGTTTGTCATTATCGTTGGGCATTTGGGGGAGCAGATAGAGGCAGAGTTAGGTGACGGCTCACGGCTCGATGTGCATATCCGTTATATTGCAGAGCAAGAGCCGCTTGGCTCCGGCGGTGCACTAACATATTTGAGGAACGAACTGGGAGATTTCAGGCACGTTCTGGTAGCCTTGGGTGATGTGATATTTGATATCGATTTGCTACGCTTTGTGTCATTCCATGAAACATCGGGAGCTGCGGCGACGTTGCTCGTACACCCGAATGCACATCCGCAGGATTCTGATCTTGTGGTACTGGAACATCCTGAAGCAAAGCCGGATCATCCGGTGACATGCGCACTCGGAGGACGTGTACTGCATTTCGACGATAAGGCGAATGTACGTGACTATTATTTTGAAAACTGCGTAAATGCCGGCCTTTACCTGCTGGAGCCGGAGGTGGTGCAGGGGCTAGGCGAGGCACGTCAGATGGATCTGGAACGTGATATACTTCTGCCTTACCTGGAGGAAGGCAGACTTTTTGGCTACCGCACAACAGAATACGTAAAAGATGCCGGGACACCCGCAAGATTCCGGGCGGCAGAGGCAGACATGTATTCCGGCATCTGGGCGAGCAAAAATCTTGAATTGCCGCAAAAAGCTGTCTTTCTAGATCGCGATGGCACGCTCAATACATATCGAGGCTTGATTACAAGTCCTGACGAAATTTACCTCCTGCCGGGCGCAGCAGAAGCAGTACGCTTGTTGAATGCTTCCAAATATTTGGTTATTGTTGTGACAAACCAACCCGTGGTTGCAAGAGGGATGTGTGACATAGATGATGTGCTGAGAATAAACAGATGTCTCAGCAGCATACTTGGTAAAGCAGGAGCATATTGGGATGATATAGTCTTCTGCCCTCATCATCCACATAAGGGGTTTCCGGAGGAAAATCCACTGTACAAGCGCGTGTGCAACTGCCGCAAGCCTAAAACCGGTATGCTGGATATAATGGCCGATCGCTGGCATATAGCTCTGAGCAAATCCTGGCTGATTGGTGACAGTTCCAGGGATATTGAATGCGCAAAAAATGCCGGTATGAAATCCGTCCTGGTACACTCAGGGGAACATCTACGTACAGATCGCATGAAGCCGGACTATAATGCGCTGGATATTCTTGAGGCTGTCAAGACAATACTGCTAGAAGAAAACAAACTCGAAGGAAGGAAATAATTTATGGGATATTGGCAGGAGCTGATACTGCTAATGAGCAGATTGGAAGCGGACGTGCATGGAGAAGCGGTATCATACGAGGAACTGAATGCGCAGCTTGTGGCTAAATTCATCCTGGCCAGAAAGAAAAGGCAGCGACTTTATCTTGCAGGCAATGGCGGAAGCGCCGGCATTGCCGTACACATGAACAGTGATTTTTTGAAGAACGGTCATATGCGTACAGGCGACCTTTACGGCGCATCTACCTTGACTTGCCTGTCCAACGACCTTGGCTATGAGAATGTCTTTGCAGAGCAATTAAGGCTACAGGCTAACAAGGAAGACCTTCTGATAGCTATATCCAGCTCAGGCAGCTCCCGTAACATTCTGGCAGCTGCGGATGCAGCGCGTCAAGCCGACTGTGAAATACTGACGCTTACCGGATTTTCCGCCGACAATCCTCTGCGTACACAGGGTGACTGGAATATATATGTGCCCAGCTCATCCTATGGCATGGTGGAATCAATTCACAACGCCATTCTGCAACGATTAGTCGATGAAATCAGTGAGAGGTAAGTATGATATGCTGATTACTAAAACACCTTTTCGTATCAGTTTCTGCGGCGGAGGAAGTGACCTGCCTGCTTTTTACAGGCAAGAGGGTGGTTGCGTTCTTTCGACCAGTATAAATAAGTACATGTATATTTCCATACACCCGTATTTTGAAGATGATAGAATATCTCTTAAATATTCAGAAAATGAGAACGTAACGGACATTGACGCAATCCGGCATTCCATATTCCACAAAGTTTTAAATCAACTTCCAACGTATGGCGTCGAAATCGTCAGTACAGCTGATGTACCCAGCGGAACAGGTCTTGGTTCTTCCAGCTCCTTTACTGTAGGATTGCTGCATTCTCTGTACAGCTATCACGGCAAGTTTGTGTCTAAAGCTAGATTAGCAGAGGAGGCGTGCGCAGTAGAGATAGAAAAGTTGCATTCACCCATAGGTAAACAGGATCAATATGCGGCAGCTTTCGGCGGACTCAATTTTATTGAATTCCATATGGACGACACGGTTTCGGTAAACCCGGTAATTCTGGACAGCAGTACCAGCCAATGTCTTCAGGATAATCTTGTACTTTTCTATACAGGACTAACGCATGATGCAAATAAAATTCTTGCAGAGCAAAATGCGAATATGGAACACCGTGACAAAAGACAGAATTTGAGGAAGATGTGCTTAATAGCAAGACAAATGAAGGAAGTGCTGCAGACAGGAGATTTATCATCCTTTGGCAGATTACTTGATGAATCCTGGAAACTAAAACGATGCCTGGCCACAAACATAACGGTCAGCGAAATTGACAATCTGTATGACGTGGCTCTCAGGAACGGCGCCGAAGGAGGCAAATTGCTGGGCGCAGGCGGCGGAGGTTTCCTTTTATTTTATTGCGTAAAAGACAAACAGCCCGGCTTGGCATCGGCCCTGGGACTTAAAGAAATGCCATTCAGATTCGAGCGTGACGGCACATCAGTAATTTATATAGGGGACAAATATTGGTAAGGTGTGAAAGAATGCCAAGAATTTCAGTATTGATACCAACGTTCAATGCTTCCGCCTGTCTAAAAAGAGGTGTAGAGAGTATTCTGGCCCAGACATATACTGATCTTGAACTTGTGGTTGTAAACGACTACGGCTCCGCTGACGGCACCAAGGAGCTTATTGAGGCTTATGCTAAACAGGATGACCGGGTAAGGCTCATTCAACTCAAAAAAAGAGCAGGTCTAGCGAATTCCCTTAATATAGGCATCAGGGCGTGCCGGGGTGAATACATAGCCCGCATGGATGCAGATGACTACGCATACCCGACACGCCTTTCACGGCAAGTGGCATTTATGGACAGCCATCCTGATGTTGTTATTTGCGGCACCGCTATGCGCATCATCGAACCTAATGGCAATGCCAGGACTGTAATCCGATTGGCGGACGATGATTACATCAAGGCGCAACTCTTATTCGCCTGTGCTCTAGGACATCCGACAGTCATGTTTCGCAAAAATTCCTTCATTAAGAACGGATGGGAATATGATCCGAATGCTATTGCAGAGGATTTTGACCTTTGGACGCGTGTGGATGGCAAAATGGCCAATCTTTCGGAAATATTGCTGGATTATTACAACTCTGATGATAACAGGTCAAGCAAATTCAATCTCAAAGTTCATAGTGATTCTTGCAGAATAGTCAAAGAACAACTGGAGCGTAAGCTGGAAATCAGCACAAAGAAATTTCCGGACCATCTCTTTTGGCTGGATAACTGGACATCCGGATTCAGCTTCGAGGACTATTTGTTAGGATACAAGCTCCTGAAAGAAATAGAGCAAAAAAATTTAGTAAAAAGAATGTATGCTGATGATGCTTTAGCGGCAATCCTTTGCTCTAAATGGAACCAATATACTTACTATTTAAGGCATACAGTAAAATTGGCAGGACATCTGCCTATATTGCAGTCTCAAAAGGGCAAGACTTTCTCCGAAAATCTTGCCCAGGCATTGGGTACAAGCAAGCATGAAATAATGTCAGCACTGAAACGTATGACAAGCAATGCACTACCCGAAGCAAGCGAAAAAATACTGACCGGCCTATCATCTTCACCACGTGTGGGGGGAGCTTGCCAGTCAGTCCAATATTGACAGATTAACAATAGGGAGAGAGCAGAGCATGGATAATACGATTATGGAAAGGTTTGTGAAGTAATGACGAATATTTTAAATGCCTTGTTGGAACAGGCACACAGGATCAAGCAGACCAGATGCTTCAGCCATGATGACTCTCTTCCGAGACTGGCGATTTATCCATATGATGAAGCAGGTAGAAACGTATCTAATCTGATCAGGTATATATGGGGTATTGAAGCGGATTATCTTGTTGATGATACGACAAAGTCCGATGATGTGCTTTCTTGGGAGGCATTCTCAAGACAGTACAGACCGGGCAAGATGCTAATTCTCTTTACAGCAGGGCGCAATGGTTTTATTCAGCCTCTTATGCGGCACATGTTTGTTTCAGGGATTAACGCTCGCGATGTCATAATGACAGATAAAAGTAATTTTTTGGCAAGCAAGGCGGTTGAGTGGTTGCTTAATAAGCCAGAATACCGAACGATATTGGATGTGGGATGCGGGGCTGGATTGCAAGGTCGTTTTTTCAAGGATTATGGCCGTCAAGTTACAGGTATCACTATGAGCGATGAGGCTGGATATGCCGGAGAATGCTTGGATCACGTCGTGAAATGCGACTTTTTTGCTTATCAGGGAGCACCTTGCAACGCTGTTTGGCTCAGTCATGTCTTGGAGGGCGTGTTTCAAAAACGTCAAAATCAGCTTTAAAACCAGTCTGAAAAAAATCTG
>CAMVGU010000009.1 GCA_947167105.1 uncultured Selenomonas sp.
GGAAGTCCTGTGAGGGATGAAGCTAACCAATACTAATAGTTCGAGGGCTTAACTTGAGCTGAAATGTCCATACATAATTTCTTCTGTATAGTTTTGAGAGAGCATAACTCTTTCTAATATCTGGTGACGATGCCTGCATGGTTCCACCTGTTCCCATTCCGAACACAGCAGTTAAGCATGCAGAGGCCGAAAGTACTTGTCTGGAGACGGGCTGGGAGGATAGGAAGTTGCCAGTTAAGCACGGGAGCGTCTGCAAGGGCGCTCCTTTTTGCATATTTATTTTATTCCTTGGAGGGGGTGCTGCCCATGCATCAATATCTTTTTTGGCTTGGAGATTTTCCTATACGCAGCTATGGAATTGTCATATCCCTGGCGATTGTCCTGGCGACTGGTGTGGGTTATTTTCTGGTAAAAAAAGAAGGGCGCGGCTACGAGAAGCATATCGCGGATATGGGGATATACTGCGGTGTGGCGGGGCTCCTCGGTGCACGGCTTTGGGATGTTTTTTTCTTTGACTGGGATTATTACTCACAGCATTTGACGGAACTCATGAATGTCTGGCAGGGAGGCATGGCCGTCCAGGGGGGGATTGTGCTGGGTGTCTTGACTGGGGTAATCTATTGCAAGAAGCATAAGCTGGATACAATCTTCATGATGGATGTGCTGGCACCTGCAATTATCCTGGGTCAGGCCCTGGGGCGCTGCGCAAATCTACTAAACGGTGATGCCTTCGGTGCGCCCACCGGAGGAGCCTTTGGCCTGCTCTATCCGTCCACGACGCTGGCCTATCACACATACGGGCCTCAGCCTTTGTGGCCCGCAGAGGTCTGGGAAGGCCAGTTGGATTTTGTGATTTTCGCTTTACTCTTGATTTTCCGCTCCTTTGACCATGCACGCGGGCAATGCTTTGCCTTGTATGTGTTCCTGTACAGTGCAGCGCGTTTCGGGCTGGAATATTTTCGGGGCGATTATACGGAAAAGGTGCTGGCAGGATTCACCAGTGCCCAAATGACCAGCGTAGTGGCTATGACACTGGCGGCTCTTGCTTTTTTGGCAGCGGGAGCCTACGCCCACAGGAAAAAGCAGGAAAAGCCCTTGCCGCCAATTATTGAAGCTACGTCCAGAAAGAAGAAGGCAGAACGCTAATCGGAATGATTTTGCCTTGCGAAATCTTGAATCCCTTTTAGGGACTAGCTTTCGCGTCGTAATGGCGTTATATCGGGACAAGCCCGATGAAACGCTAATCTGAGTGATTTCGCCTTGCGAAATCCTGAACAATGGCGTTATAATGATTTATATTATTTTTATTTAGGAGGAGATTGGGTGAAACTCATAGCCAGGCACCTGACAGTTGACCTGTATAATTGCAAGAACAGTAAACTGCTGGACATGGATGCCATCAAACATACTGTGCGCGAAGCCCTTGCGGATATTGGCTTCGGGCTGATGGATCTCAACAGTGAGCAGGTCGATGATAGCCATTATGTGCTGCTGGCCATCTTGCGGGAGGGACATCTGGCCATGCACGTCTATACAAGCTTGAAATACGTCGCTCTCGATATTTTCCTGTGCAAGGAGAATGCACAGCCAGAGGCGCTGTCCAAGGCACTCCGCAGTTTCTTCAAGCCGGATAAGACCAAGACCACATTTTTGAAAAGGGGAGATTTCAATTCTCCCAAGGATGTGCGCCCAAAGGTCAAGACCAGGGTTGCGCCGTTGCGCAAGATACATAATACCGGTGCCAAGGTCATTCGCATCCTGGCACGCAGATCAAACTGAATAAATTTGAGTTCTAGGCCGATTAGGGGGCAAAAGTTTTGTATAGCAAGGTAGACACTAATCTGAATTTCGTCGAGCGCGAGCAGGAAGTTGCGCAGTTCTGGAAGGATAATGATATTGCTTTGCAGGCGGTGGAGCAGCGCCGGGGCAATGATACTTTTACGTTCTATGATGGCCCGCCGACGGCCAACGGCAAGCCGCATATTGGCCATGTACTGACGCGTGTCATCAAGGATATGCTGCCGCGCTACCAGTCCATGAAGGGCAAGAACGTGCTGCGCAAGGCTGGCTGGGATACTCACGGCCTGCCGGTAGAGCTGGAAGTGGAAAAGGCCGTAGGTATCAACGGCAAGGAACAGATTGAGGAATACGGCATCGAGCCCTTCATCAAGAAATGCCGTGAATCCGTCTGGAAGTACAAAGGCATGTGGGAGGAGTTCTCTGAGGTGGTGGGCTTTTGGGCCGATATGGATCACCCCTACATCACCTATGAGAACGACTTTATTGAGTCCGAGTGGTGGGCACTGAAGCAAATCTGGGACAAGGGCCTGCTCTACAAGGGCTATAAGGTGGTCCCCTATTGCCCCCGCTGCGGTACGCCCCTGTCCTCTCATGAGGTCGCTCAGGGCTATAAGGATGTGAAAGAGCGTTCCGCCATGGTGAAATTCAAGGCCAGGGATGAGGAGGCATATTTCCTTGCCTGGACGACTACACCCTGGACACTGCCTTCCAATCTCGGTCTGTGCGTGAACCCGGAAGTTGACTATGTTAAGGTCAAGGTCGCGGGTACAGTCTATTATATGGCTGAGGCACTGGTGGAGACGGTCTTTGCAGATACGGAGGGCGAGCGCGAGATACTTGGCCGCTGTAAGGGCAGGGAACTTGAGTACCGTGAGTATGAGCCGCTCTACCCCTATGCGGTTGGCAAGCTGAAGAAAAAAGCCTTCTTTGTTGTCTGCGATGATTATGTGACGACTTCCGACGGTACAGGTATCGTGCATATTGCTCCCGCCTTCGGTGAAGATGATAACCGCGTGTGCATGAAGTACGATATGCCCTTTGTGCAGTATGTGGACAGCAAGGGTGAGATGACCGCTGACACGGACTGGCCGGGGGTGTTCGTGAAGGACGCGGATCCGCTGATCCTGGAGGATCTCAAGAAAAAGGGCAAGCTCTTTAAGGCTCCGAAGTTTGAGCACAGCTATCCCCACTGCTGGCGCTGCGATACGCCCCTCATTTACTATGCCCGCGAGTCCTGGTTTATCAAAATGACCGCCGTGCAGGAGGAGCTTATCGCGAACAACAAGACGGTGAACTGGATTCCAAAGACCATCGGTGAGGGGCGCTTCGGCGACTGGCTGGAGCATTTGCAGGACTGGGGCATCAGCCGCAACCGCTACTGGGGCACGCCGCTGCCGGTCTGGGAGTGCAAGTGCGGACATCAGCACGCTATCGGCTCTATCGCCGAGCTGAAGGAAATGAGTGATAACTGCCCGGAGGAGATTGAGCTCCACCGTCCATACATTGACAAGGTGACTCTTAAGTGTCCGGAATGCGGGGGCGAAATGCACCGGGTGCCGGAGGTCATTGACTGCTGGTTTGATTCCGGCTCCATGCCCTTCGCCCAGTGGCACTATCCCTTTGAAAACAAGGAAATCTTTGAGAGCCGCTTCCCGGCAGATTTCATCTCGGAGGCTGTCGACCAGACCCGCGGCTGGTTCTACTCCCTGATTGCGATTTCGACGCTGCTCTTTCATAAAGCCCCCTACAAGAATGTCATTGTGCTTGGCCATGTTCAGGACGAGAACGGGCAAAAAATGTCAAAGTCCAAGGGCAATGCTGTTGATCCGATGGAGGCCCTCAGAAAGCATGGTGCAGACGCTATCCGCTGGTATTTCTATGAGAACAGCGCCCCCTGGCTGCCTAACCGCTTCCATGATGCGGCGGTGCAGGAAGGCCAGCGCAAGTTTATGGGCACTCTCTGGAACACCTACGCTTTCTTTGTGCTTTATGCAGATATTGATGAATTTGATGCCACCAAGCATGTCCTGGACTATGGGCAGCTTTCTGTGATGGATAAGTGGTGCCTGTCAAGGCTCAATACTATGGTGAGGGAAGTAGATGACAATCTCTCGAACTACCGTGTAACCGAGGCAGCCAAGGCATTGCAGGATTTTGTGGACGAGCTTTCCAACTGGTACGTGCGCCGCAGCCGCAGCCGTTTCTGGGCGAAGGGTATGGAGCAGGACAAGATCAATGCCTACATGACCCTCTATACGGCTTTGGTGACGACAGCAAAGGCCGCTGCGCCGCTGATACCCTTTATGACGGAGAGCATCTATCGCAACCTTGTGTGCAGCATTGACAAGGCTGCGCCGATTTCCGTGCATCTGTGCGATTATCCTGAGGTGCATGAGGAGCAGATTGACACTGCCCTCGAGCAGCACATGGAACTGGTGCTGGATATTGTGGTTCTGGGGCGTGCTGCGCGCAACGAGGCGAATATCAAGAACCGCCAGCCCATTGGCCGTATGTTTGTGCAGGCGCCGTATGCGTTGCCGGACTTCTTCCGGGAGATTGTGGAAGACGAGCTGAACGTGAAGGAAGTTATCTTCAAGGAAAGCATGGAGGACTTCACGAAATATACCTTCAAGCCCCAGTTCCGCGTATTGGGCCCGAAGGTCGGCAAGGATATGGGCGCTGTGAAGCAGGCTCTCCTGAACTTGCCGGGGGCCCAGGCCAAGGCAGAACTGGACAAAACAGGCACCCTGAAGGTCACGCTGGCAGATGGCAAGGAATATGCGTTGACGGCAGAGGATGTAGAAATCCAGACGGAGCAGACCGAGGGCTTCAACTGCCAGCATTACGGCGAGGTCAGTATCGCGCTGGAAACAACCCTGTCCGAAGAACTTCTGGAGGAAGGCTTTGTGCGTGAAATCATCAGCAAGGTGCAGACCATGCGCAAGGAGAACGGCTATGAGGTCACTGACCACATTACCGTTTCTCTCAGCGGCAATGACAAGCTTATTGCCATCGTGCATAAGCCGGAGAACGAGACCATGCTGAAGAACGTGACGCTGGCAGATACAGTCAAATACGGCAGCGCCGAAGGACACGCCAAGGAATGGAATATCAACGGTGAACAGATTACTCTGGCCGTGAGGTAGTTGAATGCAGCAGACAGAAGCAACGGGAATACAGGAGCATACGCATGTATTAGCGGATGGCAGGGTCATCACTCACGGAGCTCATGGACATGTGCATAACCATACCCAGACCAAGGCAGTGCTGAACCGCATGTCACGCCTCATCGGGCATCTGGAATCTGTGAAGCGGATGGTGGAGGAAGGGCGTGACTGCCCTGAAATCCTGATACAGCTTTCGGCTGTGGACAGTGCCATCAAGGGCGTGAGCCGCATCATCCTGAAGGATCATCTGGAGCATTGCGTGGTTGATGCTGTGCAGCATGATGACAAGGAGGCCCTGGCGCAGCTTAATAAGGCCATAGATCAATTCTTGAAGTGAGAGCGTGGCAGCAGGAAGGTAGGTTCTCCATGAGCGAACAATATCCGGTGGTGGACTATGAGCAGGGCTTGGCAAGATTCCTGGGGAATGATAATCTCTACAGGAAATTCCTGAACAAATTCCTAAATGATGGCTCAGAAGCAGCTTTTCAGGACGCGTTGAAGGCAGGGGATCTGAAACAGGCGGAAAAGGACGTGCATACCTTGAAAGGCACGGCTGGCAATCTCAGCCTGCTCAGGCTCTTTCATGCAGCGGATGCAGCCGTGCAGGCTTTGCGCAGCGGCTGCAGCGGAGAGGAGCTTGCAAGGCTTGCCGCCAGGGTGGCGGAGGAGAAGGCCCTGACTTGCAGGAAGATACAGGAGCTTCTGAGCTGATAGGTTCGGTTTACAGCTTTCCAAGGGGAGCTTGCAAAAAACTGTTCAATATGTTATGGTAGTAAACAATATGAAGGACGATGCTCGCACCGAGAGCAGCTAACGGACAGGAATGGCCTTTCGTCCATGAGGGCGGGAGGCTTTTCTGATGGAGGGAAGCACGATGATGAACTATCAGAAATATAGCAAGGGATATTTCATGCCACCGGAAATAAATCTTGACTGGCTGAAGAAGGATGCCCCGGAGAAAGCGCCTATCTGGTGCAGCGTGGATCTGCGCGACGGCAACCAGTCGCTGATGATCCCCATGAGCCTTGATGAAAAACTGGAATTCTACAAGATGCTGCTGAAGGTGGGCTTCAAGGAAATCGAGGTGGGGTTCCCGGCAGCCTCGGAGACGGAGTACGCATTTTTGCGCCGCTTGGTGGAGGATAATCTGATTCCTGATGACGTGACCATCCAGGTGCTGACCCAGGCCCGCGAGCACATCATCAGGAAGACCTTTGAGTCTTTGGATGGGGTGAAGAATGCCATTGTCCATGTCTATAACTCCACCTCTGTGGCACAGCGCGAGCAGGTATTCAAGAAGAACAAGCCGGAAGTCAAGGAAATAGCCATTGAGGGCGCACAGATGCTCAAGGAACTGACCGAGCAGGCCGGTGCCGGCTATCGCTTTGAATATTCGCCGGAGAGCTTTACCGGCACGGAGCCTGAGTATGCGCTGGAAGTCTGCAACGCAGTGCTGGATGTCTGGCAGCCGACAGCAGACCGCAAGGCCATCATCAACCTGCCGGTTACGGTAGAAATGTCCATGCCCCATGTCTATGGCATGCAGGTTGCTTATGTGGATAAGTATTTGAAGCATCGTGAAAATGTCGTCCTTTCCCTGCATCCCCATAACGATCGAGGCTGTGGCGTGGCTGATACGGAAATGGGGCTCCTGGCTGGCGCAGACCGCGTGGAAGGAACTCTCTTTGGCAATGGGGAGCGCACAGGCAATGTGGATATCGTGACCGTTGCGATGAATATGTTTGCCCTTGGCGTTGACCCGAAACTGGATTTTTCCAATATGCCTGAGCTGGTCGATATCTATGAGCGGGTGACGCGCATGCAGGTAAATCCGCGTCAGCCCTACTCCGGCAAGTTCGTGTTTGCGGCCTTCTCCGGCTCCCATCAGGATGCTATCGCGAAGGGCATGAAGTGGAAAGAGGAGAAGAATCCTGACAAGTGGACACTGCCCTATCTGTATATCGACCCGAAGGATGTGGGCCGGGAGTACGACGGTGATGTCATCCGCATCAACAGCCAGTCCGGCAAGGGCGGCGTAGGCTTCATCATGGAGCAGAAGTACGGTATCGAAATGCCGAAGAAGATGCGGGAGGATTTCGGTTACTTCGTGAAGAATGTTTCCGATCACAAGCACAAGGAACTCATGCCGGATGAAATCTATCAGATTTTCATGGACGAGTATGTGAATGTCACAAGTCCCTATCAGTTGGTTGATTTCCTGCTGAGGAAGGAACCGGACGGTACCCGCAAGGGCACGTTAGACCTGCTGGTGGATGGCGTGCAGGAGACTTTCATTGCCAGGGGCAACGGACGCCTGGATGCCATCTCGAATGCCATGCAGAAAAACCTGGATATAAGCTACAAGGATCTAACCTACAGTGAGCACGCCCTGGAAATCGGCCAGAGTTCCCGCGCCATGGCCTATATCGGCATAGTTGGCAATTCCCATATCACCTGGGGGGCAGGAATGGATACCGATATTATCACGGCCTCGATCCAGGCGCTGTTCTCCGCCATCAACCGCATGAAGGCAGGCAAGTAATTGCAGTCTTTCCCGGTTCGCCCCGATTATGGATGGATTGGATTCGATGAGGAGGATGTTTTTAGATGAAGAGCACGAAACCAATTTACACGATAGGACATCGGAACCCTGATACGGATTCCATCTGCTCAGCCATCGGCTATGCACACTTGAAGCAGGCGCTGGGTGAGAATGTGGTTGCTGCACGGGCAGGCAAGGTCAATGCAGAGACGAAATATGCACTGGAGCATTTCCGTGTGGAGCAGCCCCTGCTCTTGACGGATCTTTATCCGCGGGTGAAGGATATTACGTTGGACTGCCAGATTGTGGTCAAGCAGCACGATACCCTGCGTCATCTGGGTGAGGTCATGCGGGAGCATAATCTGAAGTCTGTGCCGGTAACGGACAGCAAGGGCGTACTGGTGGGCATCGTGACGGTCAGTGACCTGGCAGATCGTTACTTCCAGGAGCTGGGCATGCAGAACCTTGCCAATATGCGCGTGCGTTACCGTGATATTATCCAGGCCACGGACAGCAAGGTGCTGGTCTCCGGCGAAGAGGGCGAATTCATCAAGGGCAATGTACGCATAGCAGCGGGCAGCCTCAAGACCATCAAGAGCATCATCAAGGACAATGATATCGTGCTTATCGGTGACCGTCACGATGAGACCATCATTGATTGCGTGAATCTGGGCATAGCCTGCCTGGTGGTGACGGGCAATGGTCGCGTGTCGGCGGATGTCATTGAGGCAGCCGAGGAAATGCATGTGTTTGTGCTTTCCACGCCCTATGATACATACACTGTAGCACGCCTTATCAATCAGTGCGTGCCCATTCGCCGCATCATGCACGACAATCCGGTTTGCTTCAAGCCCCTGGACTTGCTGTCTGATATCAAGGGCACCATGGAGGAGACGAACTTCCGCAATTACCCGGTGGTAGAGAATGGGCATATCGTGGGCCTGGTGAGCCGCGATCAGTTGATGGTGCCGGAGCGCGAGAGGGTCATCATGGTAGACCATAACGAGCGCGGCCAGGCTGTTGAGGGCATCGAGGAAGCTACAATCCTGGAAATCATCGATCATCATCGTCTCGGAGGTATCCAGACCAGCGAGCCCATACGCACGTATGTGGAGCCTGTGGGTTGCACAGCCACCATTGTAGCGAACATGCACTGGCAGCGTGATGTGGATATTCCGGCCTCGGTTGCGGGCCTCCTGCTGTCTGCCATCATTTCCGACACGGTACTGTTCAAGAGCCCGACTTGCACGGATTATGACCGCAAGACTGCACAGCGTCTGGCAGAGATTGCAGATGTGGATCTTCACGAATACGGGCTGGCAATGTTGAAGGCCGGCTCCGGCATCGGTGATATGACGCCGTCGGAAATCGCCAAGAACGATTTGAAGGAGTTCCGTATCGGCGACTATCGCATTATCGTCAGCCAGATTTCCGTGATGGACGAAAAGGAAGTCATGGAGCTGGAACCGCAGTTGATTGAGGCTATGAGCCATATCTGCGACAAGGAAGGCTTTGATATGAGCCTGGTGATGGTAACGAATATACTGGAGGAGGCAACGACGCTTCTTTACAGCGGTTCGCCCAAGACGCTGATCGGCGAAGCCTTCCATAAGGATGCCAGCGGTACCCACATTTATCTGCCGGGGGTCATGAGCCGCAAGAAGCAGATTATTCCGCCCCTGTCCGAGGCAGTGAAGCGCATCAAGCAATAAGCAATAGGGATATTTTTGAGAACTATCGGCTCATCCTTTGGGGAAGGGATGAGCCGAAAACTTTTTTGATTGATTATGGAGGTTGCATTTGGATATTTTCAGTGGATTGAATCCGGCGCAAAAAGAGGCCGTGGAGCATCAGGACGGGCCGCTCCTTATAATGGCGGGAGCAGGCTCCGGCAAGACGAAGGTATTGACCTGCAAGGTGGCGAACCTCCTGGCCCATGGCGTGGCGCCTTACCGCATCCTGGCCATTACCTTTACCAACAAGGCAGCCACGGAAATGCGTGAACGCGTAGACCGCATGATCGGCGCACAGGCGAAAGATGTGTGGCTCAGCACCTTCCACTCTTTTTGCGCTAAATTCCTGCGCCGCGAAATAGAGGCTACCGGTCTTTACAAGAGTAATTTTGTCATTTACGATACAGCGGACAGCCAGGCCGTCATCAAGGCGGCACTGAAGAAGCTGAACCTGGATGAAAAGCAGTATTCGCCCGGCAGTGTGCTGAATGCCATATCCAATGCGAAGAATCAGCTAATGGGGCCGAAAAGCATGGCGCGGGACGCGGGAACCTTCTTCGAGCAGAAAGTTGCGGAGATTTACGATGTCTATGCCAGGGAGCTGCGCACGAACAACGCCCTCGACTTCGATGACCTGCTGATGGTCTCTGTGCTGCTGCTGGAGGAAAATGGGGAAATACGCGATAAGTACCAGCGCCGTTTCCAGTACATCCTGGTGGACGAGTATCAGGATACGAATGGCGCTCAGTACCAGTTGACAAAAATTCTGGCGGCACAGCACCGCAACCTCTGCGTGGTGGGAGATGCAGACCAGTCCATCTACGGCTGGCGCGGCGCGGATATTCGCAATATAATGGACTTTGAAAAGGATTATCCCGAGGCGAAGACTGTCAAGCTGGAGCAGAATTACCGTTCCACCAAGAATATCCTGGCAGCCGCAAATGCTGTAATCGAGCACAATACCCAGCGCAAGCCGAAGGAACTCTGGACACAGAATGCCACCGGCGAGAAGCTGACCTGGTATCAGGGACTTGATGAGCGTGATGAGGCAAATTTCGTTGCAACCGCCATTCAGAAACAGAAAACTCTTTTCAATGTGCCCTACGGTGATATTGCTATCCTTTATCGCACGAATGCCCAGTCCCGCGTCCTGGAGGAAACCTTCATGCGCCTCGGCCTGCCGTATACCATGGTGGGGGGACTGAAGTTCTATGACCGCAAGGAAATCAAGGATGTGCTAGCCTATCTGCGGGTTATTTACAATCCCCTGGATACGGTGAGCCTGCTGCGCATCATCAATGTGCCGAAGCGGGGGCTTGGGGCGACAACGCTGACCAAGCTCACGGCCTATGCAGATGAACAGGGGCTAACACTGTTTGATGTAATTTCCAATCCAGACGTGCTTACTGCCATGGGGCTGACCGCCCGCGTGCAGAAGCCGCTGGGGCTCTTTGCTGCCTTTATTTTCAAATTTATGGGCTGCCAGGCAAGCATGCGCATTTCAGATCTCATTGATAAGGTGCTGCATGAATCAGGCTATATCGGGGAACTGGAGAAGGAGAAGAAGCCGGAGAACGAGTCGCGCCTGGAGAATTTGAAGGAATTTATTGGCGTAGCCAAGGAATTTGAGCAGGGGGAAGAAAACCCGACTCTGGAAGCGTTCCTGTCGCAGTTGGCGCTGGTGTCGGATATCGACAATGCGGAGCTGGAGGATGACCGTGTAACGCTGATGACCCTGCATTCTGCCAAGGGGCTGGAATTTCCGATTGTATTTATGGTGGGCATGGAGGAGGGACTTTTTCCCCACTCCCGCACTTTGCTTGACGAAGGCGAAATCGAGGAGGAACGCCGTACCTGTTATGTCGGCATCACCCGCGCCCAGCGCAAGCTCTACCTGACGAATGCCGAGAGCCGTACTATTTATGGGCATGTGAATATGAATCCCCCTTCCCGTTTCCTCGAGGAAATCCCGGAGGAATATTTGGAGAAAGTCCTGCCCTACCAGGGCAGTTACGGCTTTGCTAATGCGAGCCGCAGCGGAAATGTCACGTCAAGCTTCACCCCCAGTCCCAGGATGATGGGGCAGGGCACGCCCCGCAGCGGGCAGCCCCAATCCGCCCTGCAGGCATTGCAGTCCCTGCGCAGCAAAAAAGCCGCCACTGTGGAAGCGGCGGGGGGCTCTGCCCTTATCCGGCCTGACACCAGCATCAAATGGCAGGTGGGTGATAAGGCACGCCATGGCAAGTGGGGCGTAGGCACTGTGGTCTCTGTCAAGGGAGAGGGCGAGGAGGTTGAGCTGAAAATTGCCTTCCCCGGTCAGGGCGTCAAGGGCCTGATGCAGAAATATGCGCCTATCAATAAAGTTTAAGGAGAGAGCAGATGGCAGATATGGAGATAAGTACAGATATCAAAGCTGTCAAGCAAGAACTTGCCGCCTTGCGCAAGACCATCCGCTACCATAACAACCGCTACTACAATGAGGACAGCCCGGAAATCACGGACTATGAGTATGACCAGTTGATGCTTAGGCTGAAAGCGCTGGAAAAAGCATACCCGGAACTTATCACAAAGAACTCGCCGACCCAGATGGTAGGCGGCGAGGCGCGCCGGGAGGCGGGGGTTCTGGTGCAGCATGATGTGCCCATGCTGTCCTTGCAGGACGTTTTCTCCCGTGAGGAAATCGAGTCTTTCGTTGCGGACATGCAGGCCCAGTTTAGCGACCCGGAATTTGTGGTAGAGGAAAAGATTGACGGTCTCTCCCTGGCCCTGCGCTATGAAAACGGAGAGTTGGTGCGCGCCGTCACCCGCGGCGACGGACTGGTGCAGGGGGAGGATGTCACTGCAAATGCGCGCGTGATAGAGGATGTGCAGCAGCATATGAAAGACAGGCTGCCGTACTTCGAGGTGCGTGGCGAGGTATATATGGAAAAGGCCGCTTTCGATGCGGTGAACGAGCGTCAGGAACTGCTGGGGCTAAAGCCTTTCGCGAATCCCCGCAACTGCGCGGCAGGTACGCTCAGGCAACTGGATGCACGTATCACAAGGGAGAGGAAACTTTCACTTTTTATCTTCAACCTGCAGAAAGCGGAGGGCCGTGAGTTCACGACCCACACAGAAGCTTACGAGTTTATGAAGGCCCAGGGCATCAAGGTTATACACAATTACAAGGTTTGTCATACGGTGCAGGAGGTTTGGGCGGCTATAGAGTCCATTGGCGAATCCAGAGGCAGCCTTGCCTATGATATTGACGGCGCAGTTGTGAAGCTGAACCGGTTTTCCGACCGCGAGCAGATAGGGGCGACCTCCAAAGTGCCCCGCTGGGCCATCGCTTATAAGTATCCGCCGGAGGAGAAGGAAACGGTGGTGCGGGATATTGAGCTCTCGGTGGGGCGTACAGGCCGCATCACGCCTACTGCGGTCTTTGATCCCGTTCGTCTGTGCGGCACGACAGTCGAGCGCGCCACCCTGCATAATCAGGACTTTATTGACAGCCTGGATGTGCGCCTGGGTGATACTGTCCGCGTGTACAAATCAGGGGAAATCATTCCGAAGGTCAAGGAAGTCGTGAAAGAGAAGCGCCCGGCAGGAGCAGAGCCTTTCCGCATCGGCAGGTATTGCCCGGTCTGCGGTGCCGAAGCAGTGCGCGAGGCAGATACGGCTGATATCAAGTGCCAGAACCCAAGCTGCCCGGCACAGCTGGAAAATCACCTGCTCAACTTTGTCGGCCGCACGGCCATGGATATCAAGGGCTTTGGCGAAGCCGCCATACATGGGCTGATTGAGCAAGGCTACCTGAGCAATATCGCGGATATCTATCATCTGCACGAAAGGCGCGGCGAACTGGTGGCTAAGGGCCTGATAGGCAAGGAAAAAAACACGGATAAGCTGCTGGCCAATATCGAGGCCAGCAAGGCAAATGATCCTGCCCGGCTGCTGACCGGCCTTGGCATTCCTGGCATCGGCCGGGCGGCGGCCAGGGAGCTGATGCTGCAGTTCGGCTCGCTTAATAAGCTGGCGGAAGCTGAGGCGGAGGCGATACTTGCAGTAAGGGATATGGGGGAGGTCAGCGCACGAACCCTGGTTACTTTCTTCCGGGATGAAACGAATAGGGCTTTGCTGGCAGAACTTAGCGACCTGGGCCTTAATTTCGTGTCCGGGGAAAAGGCTGTTACTACAGGTGCGGCTGCCGGCAAAACCTTTGTTATTACCGGCACATTGCCGACCCTGGGACGCAAGGAATGCGCTGCCCTGATAGAAGCTCACGGCGGCCGGGTATCCGGCTCTGTCTCCAGGAAGACAGATTACCTGGTGGCAGGTGAAGCCGCAGGCAGCAAGCTCACCAAGGCACAGGAACTTGGTACGGCCATACTGGATGAAGCAGGCTTGAAGGCATTGCTGGGAGCAGAATGATTCGGGCAGGAAAAAGCTCGTAAGGAAATCACAAGGGATATGAGGTAAATGCAGAATCAAAAGGGGCAGGAGGAAGCCTTGTTCCGGCTGGCCATCAGCCAGGCCCTGCATGAGGCCAGGCAGGGAGGGCCGGGGCAGGCTGGCGGGGAGGCGGCTTTGGTACGTCTGGTGGATCGGCTGCTGGAACGAGCCGTTGCCTGCCGGGCAAGTGATTTGCACATAGAGCCTGGGGAGCAGGGAGTGCGTCTCAGGTATCGCTGCGACGGCCTCTTGCGCGAGGATATGCAGCGCCTGCCGGCAGAGCTGGCACCGCTGATTGCTTCACGGCTGAAGGTCATGGCGGGTATGGATATCGCAAAACGGCAGTTGCCCCAGGACGGGCATATCCGCTATGAGAGCGGCACGCGCAGGATTGATATGCGCGTGTCCTCCCTGCCTGCAGCCGATGGTGAAGTGTTGGTGCTGCGGCTGATGAATTTGGAGGAGAAGCCCTTGGAGCTTGATGAGCTGGGCTTCACTGCGGAAAATCTGGAGCTGTTCCACAGCTTTATACGTCGACCTTCGGGCTTGCTGCTGCTGTGTGGCCCCATGAACTCCGGCAAGACGACGACCCTCTATGCGGCGCTGTCGGAGCTGAATGCGCCGGAGACCAGCCTGGTAAGCCTGGAAGACCCTATTGAGCGTCGCTTGCCTGGAGTCAGCCAGGTGCAGGTGAATGAGAAGACGGGACTGACCTATGTGTCCGGCCTCAGAGCCATCCTCAGGCAGGATGCCCAAAAGGTGCTGCTGGGTGAAATCCGTGATGAGGAGACAGCCCAGATGGCCGTGCGCATTGCGCTGACCGGGCATCTGGTAATGACTACGTTGCACACGGAGGATGCGACGGCAGCAGTTTTCCGCTTGCTGGAAATGGGAGTGCCCTCCTATTTGCTGGCGGCGACCTTGACCGGGGTGGTGGCACAGCGACTTGTGCGGCGGATCTGCCCGGCCTGTGCTGCAGAGCATGAAGTAAAGGCAGGTTCAGGGGAGGCAGCACTGCTGGGAGAGTCATGGCAGCCGGGCATTAGGCTTAAGCATGGCTGCGGCTGTGAGCTTTGCGGAAATACGGGCTATCAGGGGCGCCTGGCACTGCATGAAGTTCTGGGGCTGACTCCTGCCTTGCGGGAGGCAATCCTGGCACATGCAGACAGGGCCTCCCTGAGGCGGCAGGCAGAAGCCGATGGTCTGCGCTCCCTGTGGCAGGATGGGCTGGAGAAAGTCATGGCGGGGGAAACCACGCTGTCAGAAATCAGGAGAGTTATTTATGGCTAAAGGATGGCAAGTAGCTGTTCAGGTCTGTCCTGCTTTTTTCAAGGTGATGCTGTCTATTTCCAGGCCGCTGACAGTGAGACAGGTGACGGTCAGCTCCTTGGGGCGGGCGGTGAGAATGAGATAGTTCGGCTCGGTGGGCTGGGGAGCGGCAGCCAGATCCAGCGGGTCGGAAGGGACGGTGTAGCACTGGTTACCGGCGGGGCCTGACATCAGGCAGAGGGGGCCTTTTTTGCCCGTGCTCCATCCTTCCAGCGGGCCGCGGCGGCGGTAGGTGTGCATATGGCCTGTCAGGATGAGATCAACGCCGAGTTTCTGCAAGGTCGGCAGAAAGGCACGGCCCGTATCGGAAAAACTGCCGCTGCTGCCGGAGCCTGGCTGGTATTCATCGTAGGCGAGTATATCCTTGTGCATCAGTACGACTGTCCAGGGCTGCCTCTTTTGGCGCAGCAAGCGCTTCAGCCAGAGTAGCTGGGCATTCAGCAGCTTGCCTTGCCCAAAAAACTCGTCCAGCTCCAGCATCTGGGTATTAAGCGCGACGAATTGCACCGGGGGCTGCTCGAAAGCATAAAAATAACCGTGGAACTGCACGGTGCCATTTTCCGGGAAATTGAAACTGGCCAGATATTTTTTCGGCAGGCAGTTTTTCCAGTCCTGGCCATAACATTCATGGTTGCCCATTACCGGGCGGAAGGGATGGGCGTCTGCAAAAGGACGGAGCACATTCAGGAATTGCTCCCATTGCCAGTCATCCTCGCCATTGTCCGCCAGATCCCCTATGTCAGTGAAGAAGGAGGCCTGGGGGAAGCGCTCCCAGGCAGATGCCAGTGTGTCATGCCAGGTGCTATAGCTCCCGCCGCATTGGGAGTCGCAGAAGACAAGGGCCTGGAAACCATCTGCAGGCGGCAGGGCAGGCCGGGGACGCGCGGCAGCGAGAGCCTGCTGCCAGGAGGCTGGCAGATATTGCGTGATGCCAAGCCCCAGCATCAGTTGGACTGTACGCTGCAAGAAGGTTCTGCGGGTCATGGTGATATCCCTTTCCGAAGTTTATAAGTCTGCTTAGGGTGTGTTGATTAATTCACTCAGCCCATCTTCATGGGTCTTGACTGCCCCTGCTGCGTTGACAAATCCTCAGCATAGCACCACTATGCCTGCGGTTTGTCGCCTTGCATGGACAGCCAATCCCCACAAATCTGGACTAAGCTCATTTAATCAACACGCCCTAGCCTTGGGCTGAGTTGGTATTATCCGGCAAATTTTCGGCGGCTTTGGCCGCCTTTTTTTCGTAGTACCAGGCCCCGGCGATAAGGATGATTGCAACTATGATGACGATGATCATACGGGTCGGATCTTCCTGCTGGGTGATGGCATCATGGCCGATGATGGCCTCGATGCCTGTGGAGGGGAATTTGCCGATGAATGAGGCAAGCACATAGTCCGTCAGCGAAATGGCAGAGAGGGCACCAATGGCGTTCAGGAGGCCCGAGGGGAAATAGGGCACCATGCGAGCAATGAGCATTACAACGAAGCCGCGCTTGCCGCTGTATTTGTCGAGATTGGAGAGTGTTTTGTTCTTGCGGATGATCTTTTCGGCAGCTTCACGGAAGAAGAAGCGCAGCAGCAGGAAACTGATGGTCACGCCGACAGTCTCTGCCACGCAGGACAGCACGATGCCGGGTATGATGCCGAAAATCAGCGTGTTTGCCGTGGAAAAGATGATGGCGGGAGGAAAGCCGATGGCGTTTACGCAGAGTGTCAGCCAAAAACTGAAAAAGATGGCCCAGGAGCCGAAGGACTGGATATAGGCCGCAGTTTCCTGGATGTCTCCGTGGGAAAGCATGGCCAGAAGCCGGGGCAGGAAGGTGGGGTCAGCGAGGTGGATGATGGCGAACTGCAGCAGGATAGCCGCTAATGCACCGGCCTTGACCCAGGCCAGGGAAAATTTTTTACCAGGTGTTTGCAAATTATCTCCTCCCCATATGTATGTCAATTATTCGGATTTTAGCATTTTTCTTTGAGTTTGGGCTGAAAAACTCATGGGAAGCTGTAAAAAAATCATAGTCTGTGGTAAAATGAGTGAGTGTGTATTCCAAAAGGGTGAGGCAAATGGGCGAGGGAGGCCGTAGGCTGGCAGAAAAGATAAGGGGTAAGTGGCCCGGCAGGGCGGAAGTCGCAGCCGGTCTTACATTAGCCCTGACCCTGTCTGCAACTTTGGTAATGGTGCCCCAGTTGCTGTTTCAGGCAGGAATGGACTTTACGGCAGCCTATACGGCTTGCGTGCTGCTTTCTGTCCTTGGTACAGCCTGGCTGGCATATCGGGGCTTGCCCTTCATAGCGGTTCCTTCCGTGTCGATTGCTGCCTGGCTCGTATATCTGGTGATTATTTCCAGAGGTTTTGCCTGGCAGCAGGTGCTCGGCCTGGCGGCTTGTGTATCCCTGTCGGGGGCAGTCCTCTTTGCTTCTCCCTGGGGCGGGCGGTTGCTTGCAGCTTTACCGCAGCCGGTGCGCTGGGCGCTGGTGCCTGCCCTGGGATTGATGCTGATTTTGCTGGGACTCACCCAGGGACGCATTATCGTGGCCTCACCCTGGTCGGTGACCATGCTGGGGGATTTCCAGGACCCGCTGGCGTATTTTAGTCTGTCAGGAATCCTGCTGGGGGCACTGCTTTTGGCAATGCGAGTGCGCGGCGCCCTGGCCTGGAGCTGCTTCCTTACGGCGGCTCTGGCGTTCCTTGAAGGCTTCTGGGTAATACCCCCCGCACCGGTGCTGCTGCCTGAAGGCTTGTGGAAGACGGCGGGGCAGCTTATGCTCATGGGGGCGGCGGTAGAGCTGAAGCCTGCGGAGTACATAGGTACCGGACTTGCCCTGCTCCTGGCGGCAAGTTCACAGTCGGCAGCGGTGCTGACCGGCATGCAGGCAGGGGCGGAGCAGCGAGTCTTGCGAAATCTGTCCGCTCTGAGCCTGGGCGGGGCCTTGCTGGGCTGTCTGCCCTTGACGGTTTCGCCTGTGTCTGCTGCCATGCCTGCCCTGGGCGGGCGCAGGGGGCAGGTGGCTGCAGTGGTTGCTGCTGTATTAGCCGTGCTGCTGTTTTTTGAACCTGTTGTGAAGGAGCTGGCAACATTTCCCGCTTTGGCCGTGCCTGTGCTGGTGCTGGCGGGGGTGCAACTTCTGAAAGACGGTCTGGCAGGTCTGCCCTGGCGTGACCTGCGGGCAGTGCCGGCCGAGGAGTTCCTGCCGGCCACTTGCGTGCTTGTGCTCCTGCCGCTGTCGTGGAATATAACAGCGGGATTGGGCGCCGGTGTGGTTGCCTGGAGTCTTTTGATGGCGGCAGCGGGGCGCGGGGCAGAGGTTCCCCATTTGACGCGGCTGTTAGCACTGTTTTTTATTGCGTATTTTCTCTTAGGAGATATTTAATTTTATATTCTGAAGTTTATTGGGTGTTTGTTAGGGAGTGTTTTTGTGAGTTTAAGGTTTGATTCAAGGAAAATTGTCGCTTGTGCCGCTCTTGGTGCAGTATTCTTCTCCCTGCCGCTGGCAGGTGAGGCGCGTCGCATGCATGATCCTCAGATTTCTGCGCGTGTGGAATCGCAGCAGACCCTGCAGGAAGGGCATACCCGTAATTTGACCCGTGAAGCTGCAAGCCAGCGCAAGCAGGCATCCGCTAAGGGTTCGCTTCAGGAGCGCATCCAGGCGATTCTGCATGAGCAGCCGGCCAAGCCCAAGGAATCGGCCATCGAAGTGCGGCAGACCCTTTCTGCCGATGATAAAAATATCCTGGGAACGCCGCTGGCCAGCCAGCAGCAGTGCCTGAACTATCTCTTGAGCGTGAATCCGCGCCCCAATATTACGGTCACGCCGGAGCAGTTGATTTCGTATTACTACGAGGAAGGCGGCCGCGAGGGAGTGCGCCCGGATGTGGCTTTCGCCCAGGCTTTGAAGGAGACGGGATTCTTCCGTTACGGCGGCGATGTGGTGCCGGAGCAGAATAATTACTGCGGTCTTGGCACCACGGGCGGCGGCGTGAAGGGCGCTTATTTTGCCTCATCCCAGCAGGGCGTGCGGGCGCATATCCAGCACCTGCTGGCCTATGCTTCAACCAGGAAGCCGGTGGAGCCGGTGGTTGATCCCCGTTATGCCTTGGTGCGTTCCTCATACGGGAAACGCACGCTGGATACCTGGGAAGATCTGAATGGCCGCTGGGCCGTGCCGGGCTATACCTATGGCCAGAGCATCATGTCGATGTTCAAGGATATGCTGCGCTACTGAGATTAAACAGAAAAGGATGAAAAGCCACCTATGATTACTACTAATAACCTGAGCCTGCAGTTCGGCAAGCGTGTGCTGTATAAGGATGTCAATCTCAAGTTCACGCCGGGCAACTGCTATGGCATTATCGGCGCGAACGGCGCAGGCAAATCGACTTTCCTGAAGCTGCTTTCCGGCGAGATTGAGCCGACCGGCGGCGTGGTCGAAGTAACGCCGGGTGAACGTCTGTCCGTCCTGCAGCAGGATCATTATGCCTTCGATGAATATGAAGTGTTGCGCACGGTCATCATGGGCAACAAGCGCCTGGTGGAAATCATGGATGAGAAGGATGCGCTGTATGCAAAGCCTGATTTCTCCGATGAGGATGGCATGAAAGCCTCCGAGCTGGAAGCCGAGTTTGCGGAGATGAACGGCTGGGACGCTGAGTCTGAGGCTGCGCGCCTGCTCAATGGCCTGGGCATCCCCGAGGAAGAGCATACCATGCAGATGTCGGAGCTTACGCCCAATGAGAAGGTGCGTGTGCTGCTGGCTCAGGCGCTGTTCGGCAATCCTGACATTCTGCTGCTGGATGAGCCCACCAACCATTTGGATGTGGAGTCCATCAACTGGCTGGAGGAATTTCTCGGCAATTTTGAGAACACGGTAATTGTGGTTTCCCATGACCGCCATTTCCTGAACCAGGTCTGCACCTATATCTGTGATGTGGATTTCGGCGAAATCCGCCTGTATGCGGGCAATTATGATTTCTGGTATGAGTCCAGCCAGTTGGCTTTGCAGATGGCGAAGGATGCGAACAAGAAAAAGGAAGAGAAGATCAAGGAACTGCAGGCATTTATCCAGCGTTTTGCTGCGAATGCGGCCAAGTCCAAGCAGGCCACTTCCCGCAAAAAGATGCTGGACAAGATCACCCTTGATGATATCAAGCCATCTTCCCGCCGCTATCCGTATATTGCCTTCACCCCTGACCGCGAGGCGGGGGATCAGCTATTGACTGTCGATGGCATTTCCAAGATGGTGGATGGGGAGCAGGTGCTGAAGAATGTCTCCTTTACCTTGAAGCGCGGCGATAAGGTGGCTTTTGTCGGGCCGAATTCCCTGGGCAAGACCATGCTGATGAAGATCCTTATGGGCGAGGAGGAGGCTGATGAAGGCACCTTCAAGTGGGGCGTGACTACGACCCAGTCTTACCTGCCCTCCGATAACTCCGAGTATTTCGATGAGATTGACCTGAATCTGGTGGACTGGCTGCGCCAGTACAGCAAGGACCCGGATGAGACTTTCGTGCGCGGCTTTCTGGGACGCATGCTTTTCTCCGGAGAGGAAAGCCAGAAAAAGGCCTCTGTGCTGTCCGGCGGCGAACGCGTGCGTTGCATGCTTTCCCGCATGATGCTCTCCGGTGCCAATGTGCTGCTCTTAGACGAGCCCACCAACCATCTGGATCTGGAATCCATTACGGCGCTGAATAACGGGCTGATAGACTTCAAGGGCACCATGCTTTTTGTGTCCCATGACCATCAGTTCGTGCAGACCATTGCGAACCGTATCATCGACCTCACGCCCAATGGTGTCATTGACCGTGTGGCCACTTATGACGAGTTCCTCGCCAACGAGACGGTTAAGGCTCAGATTGCTGAGAAATACGGCAAGAAGAAATGAAATTTATTTATGGACAGTTCCTTGTAATGGGGTGCTCTGATGCTCAAGCGTTTTTTTCAAGGAAAAATTGAAGATGCGAGCACTACGGCGCGCCTCAGGGAAATGGTGGGGGTGCTGCGCAAGCATGAGGTGATGCGCGGCATGACCCCGGAGAAGGTCAGGGCAATACTTGAGGATCTGGGGCCGACTTTTGTGAAGCTGGGCCAGGTTATGAGCATGCGCCCTGATTTTTTGCCGCCTGAGTACTGCGAGGAGCTGATGAAGCTTCAGACCGAGGCTCTGCCCTTGCCCTTTGAAACGGTCATACACGTTATTGAGGAAGAATATAAAAGGCGCTGGCAGCAGGTTTTCGACTACATAGATGAGCAGGCTCTGGGCTCGGCCAGCATTGCCCAGGTGCATAAAGCTGTGCTGACCACAGGTGAGAAGGTCGTTGTGAAGGTGCAGCGTCCCGGCATCTATGAAATCATGAGCCAGGATATTGTGCTGCTGAAGCGGGCGGCGGCTTTGGTGAAAGTGGTGGGCGGTTCCCAGGATGTGGTTGATTTCGGCCAGGTACTGGACGAGATGTGGCAGGTTGCCAAGCAGGAAATGGACTTCATGATGGAAGCCGATCATATTGATGAGTTCATGCACCTGAACCATGATGTGGAGACTGTGGGCTGTCCCAAGGTCTACCGCCAGCTTTCGACCCAGCATATACTGGTGATGGAGTTTGTTGATGGCATCCGCATGGATGATCTGGACGGTCTGCGGGCGCATGGCTACGATGCTACGAGCATAGGGCGCAAGCTGGGCGAAAACTATGTAAAACAAATCATAGAGGACGGTTACTTCCATGCAGACCCCCATCCGGGCAATATCTGGATACGCAACGGTCGCATCATCTGGCTGGATTTGGGCATGATGGGGCGCCTGTCCACCAAGGACAGGCTGGCTATCCGTAAGGCTGTGATAGCTTTGGCGCACCATGATACCTTCGAGATGAAGTCGGCAGTCCTGCAACTGGGGGTACCACGCGGGCGTATCAACCATACCCAGCTCTATCAGGATGTTGACGCGCTGATGGCCCAGTACAGCAGCCTGGATTTCAGCTCCTTGCAGATGGGTGTGCTGACCCGGCAAATCCTGAACATTCTGAGGGTGCATCATATCGCCTGTCCCCAGGGACTGACCATGTTTGCCAGGGGCGTGCTGACCATAGAGGGAGTGATGCGCCTCTGCTGCCCCAAGGTCAGCTTTGTGGAGATTTTTGCCAAGAGCCTGTCCGTGGATTTCCGCAGGAATTTTGATTTCCATGAAGAGATGGAAAAGGTGAAGCGCGAGGGATTGCAGCTAATCAGGAAATCTGCCCAGTTGCCGGAGCAGCTTTCTGATATACTGAAAATGACGATGAGCGGCCAGACCAAGGTAAATCTTGACCTGACCGGCTCGGAGGAGCCCCTGCGCCGTTTGGATCAGATGATCAATAAGCTCATTCTGGCGGTGCTGTGCGCGGCCATTCTGCTGGGCTCCAGCACTATCTGCACGACGGATATGAGGCCGAAGATATTTGAGATACCCTTGCTGGGTTTTTTTGGGTATTTCGTTGCCTTCATCCTGAGTCTCAGGCTCATCTGGGATATCCATAAGGGGCACAAACTCTAGGGGGGATTTTTATGCCAATGCGTGGCATACGCGGTGCCATTACGGTGGAGCATGACAGCAAACAGGAAATCTGGCAAGCGGGGCAGGAACTTGTGCCTGCAATGTTGGAGGCCAACGGCCTCGTGCCGGAGGATATCGGCGCAGTCATATGCACGATGACAGAGGACTTGAATGCAGCCTTTCCCACAACCGGCATTCGCCAGTTGCCGGGCTACCAGTTCGTGCCCCTGTTTGACGCCAGGCAGTGCGCCGTGGAGGGGACTTTGCCGCGCTGCATACGGGTGCTGCTGCTGGCAGAGACAGAGCGCTCCCAGAAGGATATCAGGCATATCTATCTGGGAGAGGCTGAAAGGCTTCGCCCGGACCTGGCTCGAAGTAAATGAATAGCTTGTAAGGTCTTGAAGGACATATGCGGTTGCAAATTTGTTCTTCAAGTTTTTTATATGAGCAAATATATGAGCATAAGTTGTTTAAATTTTGCAGAATCCCTGCTTTACGCTTTAATATACGATTGAATTTGCAATATGAGCATAAAACAATTTAAAGAAAATACGTAAAACAGCTATACAATTTCTTCTGGCTGCGTTAAAATGTATACAGTTGAATTGTGGTTACTGTGTAGGGAGGAGATTCTTTTGAGCAATATTGACACGACTTGCGTAAATGCTATCCGTGTGCTGGCTGCTGATGCGGTGCAGAGGGCGAACTCCGGCCATCCGGGTCTGCCCCTGGGGGCAGCTCCAATGGCTTATGAACTCTGGGCAAACCATATGAAGCATAATGCCAGGAATCCGAAATGGGCCAATCGTGACCGTTTCGTGCTTTCCGGCGGCCATGGCTCGACGCTGCTCTATTCATTGCTGCATTTCTTCGGATACGGGCTGACGCTGGATGATATGAGGAATTTCCGCCAGGATGGTTCTCTTACTCCCGGTCATCCTGAGTACGGTCACACGGTTGGCGTCGAGGCCACAACAGGCCCGCTGGGTGCCGGCATGGGCATGGCAGTGGGTATGGCCATGGCGGAGGCCCATCTTGCTGCCGAGTTCAACCGCCCGGATTTCCCGATTGTGGATCATTACACCTTCGTGCTCGGCGGTGACGGCTGCATGATGGAGGGCATTTCCTCCGAAGCTTTCTCCCTGGCAGGCACTCTCGGCCTCGCAAAGCTCATTGTGCTTTATGACAGCAATTCTATCTCCATTGAAGGCTCCACGGATATCGCCTTCACCGAAAACGTCCAGCAGCGCATGCAGGCTTTCGGCTTCCAGACGCTGACGGTTGAAGACGGCACGGATCTTGAGGCCATCGGCAAGGCCATCGAGGAGGCCAAGGCTGATAAGGTGCATCCGTCCTTCATTACGGTGAAGACCCAGATCGGCTATGGCTGCCCGGCTAAGCAGGGCAAGGCCAGTGCTCACGGCGAGCCCTTGGGTGACGAGAATGTGAAGGCCCTGAAGGAGAATCTGGGCTGGCCGGAGCCGGACAAGACCTTCAATATCCCGTCGGAGGTTTACAGCCATTACGGTGAGCTTGCCAGGAAGGGCGAAGTTGCGGAGGCCGAGTGGCAGAAGCTGTTTGATGCATACTGCGCCAAGTTCCCGGAAGAGAAGGCGCGCTGGGAGAAATTCCATGCGCCGGTCAATGCTGCTGCCCTCCTTGCCGATAAGGATTTCTGGGCATATGAGGACAAGCCCCAGGCTACGCGCGCTCTGTCCGGCATTATGATCAACCGCCTGAAGGACAGGCTTCCGCAGCTGTTCGGCGGCAGTGCAGACCTGGCTCCCTCCAACAAGACGAATATGAAGGATGCCGGTGATTTCAGCAAGGCTGATTACAAGGGCCGCAATCTGCATTTCGGTGTGCGTGAACTGGCCATGTCGGCGATTGCCAACGGCATTACGCTGCACGGCGGGCTGCGTACCTACATAGGTACCTTCTTTGTGTTCAGCGATTACACGAAGCCAATGCTTCGCCTGGCAGCGTTGATGGAGCTTCCTGTGACCTATGTATTCACCCATGACAGCATAGGCGTGGGGGAGGATGGCCCCACCCATGAGCCCATTGAGCAGCTTGCCATGCTGCGTGCTACCCCGAATGTCAATGTATTCCGTCCGGCTGATGCCACGGAAACGGCTGTGGCCTGGTGCTCTGCTGTAACGGCTGAGAATACTCCGACTGCCCTGGTGCTGACACGCCAGAATCTCCCGCAGTTGCCGGGTTCCAGCAAGGATGCCCTGCGGGGAGGCTATGTGGTGTCCGAGGCGAAGGATGCCAGCAAGATGGATGGTATCTTCATTGCTTCCGGCTCCGAGGTCAGCCTGGCCATCGAAGCCCAGGCAGAGCTTGCCAAGGAGGGCATTGATGTGCGCGTGGTCTCCATGCCCTGCATGGATCTCTTCGAGCAGCAGACACCCAATTATAAGGACGAGGTCTTGCCGAAGAATGTCCGTGCCCGTGTCGCGGTTGAGGCCCTGTCTGACTTTGGCTGGGGCAAGTACGTCGGTCTTGACGGTGCCACGGTCTGCATGAAGGGCTTCGGTGCTTCCGCACCGGCGGCTACTCTCTTCGAGAAGTTCGGCTTCACGAAGGAACATGTGGTTGAGGTTATGAAGTCTGTCCTCAAGAAATAAAAAATTCCCGGCGGCTGGCGCAAAAATGATGTGCCAGCCGTTTTTTGACTTGTTCCGGCTTAAAATATCCTTTCATGAGGGACTTTTTGGTCGGATTTTTCGTGAATGACACGCAAGGGTGCGTGTACGCAGAAACATTGAAAAATAAGTGTTGACAGGGATTTTAGGGGGTGCTATCATATAGAAGTGTCGCAAAGCGGCATGGATATTGCAGGCAGGGGAGTGCAGGCGATGAATCTGGAAGCATTGCAGGTCGCAAGGCATGTTATTGGCGTCAAGCAAGTCACGAAAGCCTTGAAACGCGGCAGCGCAGCCTGTGTCTTTATTGCCGGGGATGCCGAGCAGGCTATAGTCGCTTCCATCGTGGAGATGGCTGAGGCAGGAGGCGTGGAGCTGCAAACGGTTGCTTCGATGAAGGAACTGGGCACAGCCTGCGGCATAGAGGTGGGGGCAGCGGCTGCTGCAGCCCTCAAATAACTTGTCAATAAGGAGTGCTCAGCGCTTCTTATCATAAATAATGAATCTTGATTTGAAGGAAGGAGGTGCATGTATGCCAACAATCAACCAGCTCGTTCGCAAGAGCAGGAAGAGCATGCAGGAGAAGTCCAAAGCACCAGCATTGAAGAATTCCCCGCAGAAGCGCGGTGTGTGCACGCGTGTTTACACGTCTACGCCGAAGAAACCTAATTCTGCTTTGCGTAAGGTGGCTCGTGTTCGCTTGACGAACAGCATCGAGGTTACCGCATACATCCCAGGCATTGGTCATAATCTTCAGGAGCACAGTGTTGTCCTGATTCGCGGTGGTCGTGTCAAGGATCTGCCGGGCGTGCGTTACCACATTATCCGTGGTTCGCTCGATACGGCAGGTGTCCAGGATCGCGGCCAGGCCCGTTCCAAGTACGGTGCCAAGAAGGCGAAGAAGAAGTAAGAAACTGCGCTTAAAAGATTATGATAAGGAGGTTAAACAATGCCAAGAAAAGGTTCCGTACCGAAGCGCGATGTGTTGCCGGATCCGGTATATCACAGCAAGACGGTTACGAAATTCATCAATAAGGTTATGCTCTCCGGCAAGAAGAGCGTAGCCGAGCGCGTTGTATATGATGCGTTCGAGACGATCCGCGCCAAGACCGGCAAGGATCCGCTGGAGGTTTTTGAGACGGCCCTGAAGAATGTCATGCCGGTTCTCGAAGTTCGTGCCCGTCGCGTCGGCGGTGCGAACTACCAGGTTCCGGTCGAGGTTCGCCCGGATCGCCGCATGACCCTCGGTATCCGCTGGCTCGTGAATTATGCGCGTCTCCGTGGTGAAAAGACCATGGATGCACGGCTTTCCGGCGAGCTCATGGATGCAGCCAACAACACTGGCGCAGCTATCAAGAAGAAGGAAGACACTCACAAGATGGCTGAAGCCAACAAGGCGTTCGCTCATTATCGCTGGTAAGCTATAGGGCTGTATCTTATATAGAGGAGAGAAATAAAACAGTGGCAACAAGAGAGTTTTCCCTTGAAAAAACTCGTAATATCGGTATCATGGCTCACATTGATGCCGGTAAGACGACCACTACTGAGCGTATCCTCTTCTACACCGGTATTACCCACAAGATTGGTGAGGTTCATGATGGCGCTGCCACCATGGACTGGATGGTTCAGGAGCAGGAGCGCGGCATTACGATTACGTCCGCTGCTACGACCTGCCATTGGAAGGATCATCGTATCAACATCATTGATACGCCGGGTCACGTGGACTTTACGGTGGAAGTTGAGCGCTCCCTGCGCGTCCTTGACGGCGCTGTTGCAGTCCTGACTGCCCGCGGCGGCGTCGAGCCCCAGACCGAGACGGTCTGGCGCCAGGCTGAGAAGTACAATGTTCCGCGCATGGCTTATGTCAACAAGATGGACATAACCGGTGCAGACTTTTTCAACGTCGTCAAGATGATGCACGAGCGTCTGCAGGCCAATGCAGTACCCATCCAGCTGCCCATTGGTGCAGAGGATAGCTTCGAGGGCATCGTTGACCTTATAAAGATGGAAGCCATCGTCTATGAGGACGATCTTGGCAAGGTGGCCGATGAGGTCGCCATCCCGGACGACCTGAAGGATATTGCGGATGAATACCATGAAAAGCTGCTGGAGGCATGCTCCGAGCAGGATGACGATTTCATGGAGAAATACCTCGGCGGTGAGGAAATCACCGAAGAGGATATCAAGAAGGTTATCCGCAAGGCTACTGTAGCCTGCAAGATGGTTCCGGTGGTCTGCGGTACTTCCTACCGCAACAAGGGCGTGCAGCCACTACTTGACGCTGTGGTTGATTACATGCCGGCTCCGACGGATATCCCGCCCATCAAGGGTGTCAATCCGGAAACCGGAGAGGAAGACAATCGCCCGGCCAGTGACAGCGAGCCCTTCTCGGCGTTGGCTTTCAAGATTATGACTGACCCGTATGTGGGTAAGCTGGCCTTCTTCCGCGTGTACTCCGGTGTGCTCAATTCCGGCTCTTATGTGTATAACTCCACGAAGGGCAAGAAAGAGCGTATCGGCCGCATATTGCAGATGCACGCCAATAACCGCAAGGAAATCACGGAGGTCTTCAGCGGTGATATCGCTGCTGCAGTTGGCCTGAAGGATACCACCACGGGCGACACGCTTTGCGATGAGAATCACGCCATCATCCTGGAGTCCATGGAATTCCCTGATCCTGTTATCTCCGTTGCCGTTGAGCCGGCTACGAAGAATGACCAGGAAAAGATGGGCGTTGCGCTCCAGAAGCTGGCGGAGGAAGACCCGACTTTCCGCGTCCATACGGATCAGGAAACTGGTCAGACCATTATCTCCGGCATGGGCGAGCTTCATCTGCAGATTATCGTGGATCGCATGTTGCGTGAGTTCAAGGTAGACTGCAAGGTCGGCGAGCCCCAGGTCGCTTATCGCGAGACCATCCGCAAGTCGGTGGAGGCAGAAGGCAAGTTCGTCCGCCAGTCCGGCGGTCATGGTCAGTACGGCCACTGCTGGCTCAAGATCGAGCCGCAGGAGCCGGGCGAAGGCTTCTGCTTCGAGAACAAGGTTGTCGGCGGTGCGATTCCCAAGGAATTCATCAAGCCCATCGAGGAAGGCGTCAAGCAGGCTATGGAGTCTGGTGTTATTGCCGGCTATCCGGTAGTGGATGTCAAGGCTACGGTCTACGATGGTTCTTTCCACGAGGTTGACTCTTCCGAAGCAGCGTTCAAGATTGCCGGTTCCATGGCATTCAAGAATGGTGCAGAGAAGGCCAATCCGGTTCTTCTGGAGCCGGTGGTGAAGGTCGAGGTCATTGTTCCCGAGGATTACATGGGCGATGTCATCGGCGATTTGAACTCCCGCCGTGGCCGCATCGAGGGCATGGAGCCGCGCAACGGCGCCCAGGTCATCAATGCATTTGTGCCGCTGTCTGAGATGTTCGGTTATTCCACGGATCTGCGTTCCAAGACCCAGGGCAGAGGGAACTACTCCATGGAGGTTTCCCACTATGAAGAAGTTCCTAAGAATATAGCTGATGCCGTTGTTTCCAAGAACAAGGGCGAATAAGGAGGAAAATTACTAATGGCAAAGCAGAAGTTTGAAAGAACTAAGCCGCATGTCAACATCGGTACCATCGGTCACGTTGACCATGGCAAGACCACGCTGACGGCTGCAATCACGAAGTGCCTGTCTGAGAAGGGCATGGCTAAGTTCGAGGATTACGCCGACATCGATAAGGCTCCCGAGGAGCGCGAGCGCGGCATTACCATCAACACGGCTCATGTGGAGTACGAGACGGAGAAGCGTCATTATGCTCACGTTGACTGCCCGGGCCATGCTGACTATGTTAAGAACATGATCACCGGCGCTGCCCAGATGGATGGTGCTATCCTGGTTGTTTCCGCTGCTGATGGCCCGATGCCCCAGACCCGTGAGCACATCCTGCTCGCTCGTCAGGTGGGCGTGCCTGCTATCGTTGTCTTCCTGAATAAGGTTGACCAGGTCGATGATCCGGAGCTCCTCGAGCTCGTCGAGATGGAAGTCCGCGAGCTGCTCTCCAGCTACGAGTTCCCCGGCGATGACATTCCTGTCGTTTCCGGTTCCGCTCTGAAGGCTCTGGAAGGCGACGAAGAGATGAAGAAGAAGATCTTCGAGCTGATGGATGCTGTTGATGAGTACATCCCGACTCCGACCCGTGATACGGATAAGCCGTTCCTGATGCCGGTTGAGGATGTCTTCACCATCACCGGTCGTGGCACCGTTGCTACGGGCCGTGTTGAGCGTGGCGAACTGAAGATGAACGATACGGTTGAGATCGTCGGCCTGCAGGATGAATCCCGCTCCACGGTTGTCACCGGTATCGAGATGTTCCGTAAGATGCTCGACAGCGCTGTGGCCGGCGATAACATCGGTGCTCTGCTCCGTGGTATCGACCGCAAGGAAATCGAGCGCGGCCAGGTTCTGGCTAAGCCGGGTTCCATTCATCCCCACACGAAGTTCAAGGCTCAGGTCTATGTCCTGACCAAGGAAGAGGGCGGCCGTCATACGCCGTTCTTCACCAACTATCGTCCCCAGTTCTACTTCCGTACCACCGACGTGACGGGCGTTGTCCGTCTGCCGGAGGGCACTGAGATGGTTATGCCGGGCGATAACGTGGAGATGGATGTTGAGCTCATTACCCCGATCGCTATCGAGAAGGGTCTCCGTTTCGCTATCCGCGAGGGCGGCCACACTGTTGGCGCCGGTCGCGTTACCGAAATTGACGCTTAATCAATCTATGTAGTCACTGGTAAGAGCGGCGCTCGCGTCGCTCTTATTTCAGGGCTAAAAACTTTTTCACAGGCACCCCCACGCGATGACGTGGCAGATGGCTTGGCGCTCCCCGCGTTCAAGGGAACTGCTACGGAGAAATGTTCGGGCCGGGGCTGCCCTGTGCATGTACGGCGCAAATACAAAGAGGCGCCGCAGATGCGCGGGGCAGGCCCGCAAGAGAGCCCGGACGATAAGGAGGAAAATACATTGTCTAAGCAACAGAAAATCAGAATCCGCTTGAAGGCTTATGATCACAAGGCACTTGATCAGAGCGCCGTCAAGATTGTGGATACTGCCAAGAAGACCGGCGCCATGGTGTCCGGCCCGATTCCCCTCCCGACGGAGAAGAATGTCTACACGATTTTGCGTTCCCCGCATGTCAATAAGGACTCCCGTGAGCAGTTCGAGATGCGCACCCACAAGCGTCTCATTGACATCCTGCAGCCGACAAACAAGACCGTTGATGCGCTGATGCGCCTCGACCTGCCGGCTGGCGTGGACATCGAAATCAAGCTTTGATCCGAGGAGGTGGCATGAATGTCTAAAGCAATTTTAGGTAGAAAACTGGGCATGACCCAGATCTTCACGGAAGAAGGCAAGGTTGTTCCCGTCACGGTTGTCGAGTCCGGCAACAACATCGTCATTATGAACAAGACGGTGGAGAGCGACGGCTACAACGCTATTCAGCTTGGCTTCGGTGAAGTCAAAGAGAACAAGGTGAACAAGCCCCTGAAAGGCCACTTCGCAAAGGCAGGCGTTGCACCTGTGAAATTCATTCGCGAGGCGCGTCTTTCCGATCCCTCTGAATATAAAGTCGGTGACAGCATCGGCGTTGACATATTCGCAGCTGGTGAATTGGTGGATGTAACGGGTACCTCCAAGGGCAAGGGCTTTGCCGGCGGCATCAAGCGCCATAATTTCGCCCGTGGCCCCATGGGTCATGGTTCCAAGTCCCATCGTGAACCGGGCTCCACTGGTGCTATGATATCAGGTCCTGGCGGACGCGTGCTGAAAGGCAAGAAGCTCCCCGGCCGTATGGGCGGCGAGCGCGTGACCGTGCAGCGCCTGACGGTTGTCCGCGTGGACACTGACCGCAACCTGATCCTCATCAAGGGTGCCATTCCGGGCCCGAAGAAGGGGTTTGTTGTGATTAAGGATACCGTGAAGCCGGGTAAGCAGGCTAAAAACTGATTGGAAGGAGGAACCCGTAAATTATGGCTAATGTAGCAATTTATGATATCGCCAACAATAAGGTCGGCGATATGGAGCTGAATGACAGCATCTTCGGCGTTGAGATGAATGCAGGCCTCCTGCACCAGGCAGTCGTGATGCAGCTTGCAGCCCAGCGTCTCGGCACCCATGCCACTAAGACGCGCAGCATGGTGCGCGGCGGCGGCCGCAAGCCCTGGAGACAGAAGGGCACCGGCCGTGCCCGCAGCGGTTCGACCCGCTCTCCGCTGTGGGTTGGCGGCGGTACGGTCTTCGGGCCGCATCCGCGCAAGTACGCTTTCACTATGCCGCGCAAGCAGCGCCGTCTTGCCATCAAGTGCGCTCTTTCCGATAAGGTGAAGAGCGGCGATTTCATCGTCCTCGACCAGCTTAACTTTGAGGCTCCGAAGACGAAGCAGATGGTGGAACTCCTCGGCAAGTTCGACACTCCGAAAAAGGCTCTCTTCATCACGGCCAGCGAAGCCGAGACTGTTGAGAAGTCCGCACGCAACATTCCGGGTGTGAAGGCAATCACGACGATGGGCCTGAATGTCTATGATATCCTTAATCATGGCAAACTGTTCATTACTAAGGATGCCATCGCCCGCATCGAGGAGGTATTGGCATAATGGAAGCACGTGATATCCTGATCCGTCCGCTCATCACCGAGCGCACGACCCAGCTCATGGCTGAGGGCAAATACGTCTTCGTTGTGGCGAAGGCCGCCAACAAGATTGAGATTGCCAAGGCTGTGGCTGAAATTTTCAAAGTCAAGGTCGAGAAGGTCAATACCGTGAATGTCCTTGGCAAGACGAAGCGCATGGGTCGCACCAGCGGCAAGCGCCCGGACTATAAGAAAGCAATCGTGAAGCTCGCCGCTGGCGAGTCCATCGAATTCTTCGGTGAGTGAGGAAGGAGGCACACTGAACTATGGCAGTAAAGTCTTTTAAACCGTATTCCGCTGGCCGTCGTTTCATGACCGTCGCTTCCTTCGACGAGATCACGACCGATAAGCCGGAAAAATCCCTTACGGAGCGCCTGAAGAAGCACGGCGGCCGTAACCAGCAGGGCAGGCTGACTGTCCGCCATCAGGGCGGCGGTCACAAGCGCCTGTACCGCATTATTGATTTCAAGCGCACGAAGGACGGTATCCCCGCCCGTGTCGCTACCATCGAGTATGACCCGAACCGCAGCGCCCGCATTGCCCTTCTGAACTACGCAGACGGCGAGAAGCGCTACATCCTTGCACCGGACGGACTGAAAGTCGGCGACAAGGTAGAGTCCGGCGCAGAAGCTGATATTAAGGTCGGCAATGCCCTGCCGCTGAAAAACATTCCGGTAGGTACTACTGTGCACAATGTTGAGCTCAAGATCGGCAAGGGTGCGCAGATGGTTCGTTCAGCCGGTGCTTCCGCACAGTTGATGGCTAAGGAGGGTGATTATGCCCTGCTCCGCCTGCCTTCCGGTGAGCTCCGCAAGGTGCATGTAAACTGCCGTGCGACTGTCGGTGTCGTCGGCAATCTTGAGCATGAGAATATTACCCTGGGCAAGGCCGGTCGCAGCCGCTGGCTTGGCATCCGCCCGGAGAACCGCGGTGTCGCCATGAACCCGAACGACCATCCGCATGGCGGTGGTGAGGGCCGCAGCCCTGTGGGCCGCAAGAACCCTGTCACGAAGTGGGGTAAATGCGCTATGGGCACTAAGACCCGCCGCAAGAAGAAGGCTTCTGAAAAGCTGATAGTCAAGCATCGCACGAAGTAAGGGAGGAGGAGATACTTTGTCAAGATCCATCAAGAAGGGGCCTTTCGTTGCAGAAAGCCTCATGAAGAAAATCACGGCACTGAACGAGGCCAATGATAAGAAGGTTGTCAAGACCTGGTCGAGAAGCTCCACGATCTTCCCTGATTTCGTTGGCCATACTATCGCTGTCCATGACGGCCGCAAGCATGTGCCTGTTTATGTCACTGAGGACATGGTGGGCCATAAGCTCGGTGAGTTTGCACCGACGCGCACGTTCAAGGGACATGCAGGTGAAGAGCGCAAGACCTCGCTGAAGTAATTTGCACGACGCAAAACTAGTCCCTTTTAGGGAAGGAGAATCATTGTGGAATCAAAAGCAGTAGCTAAATACATTCGCATTGCTCCGCGCAAGGTTCGCGTCGTCATGGATCTCATCCGTGGCAAGGACGTCGCCGAGGCATTTGCGATTCTGAAGTTCACGCCGAAAGTCGGTGCCGAGGCCGTGGAAAAAGTCCTCCGCTCGGCTGTCGCCAACGCAGAGAACAACTTCAACATGAATGTTGATGACCTTTACGTTTCCACCTGTTTCGTCGATCAGGGCCCGACGCTTAAGCGCATCCACCCGCGTTCCCGCGGGCAGGCGTTCAAGATCTTGAAGCGCACGAGCCATATTACTGTCGTAGTCGACGAGAAGAATTGAGAAGGAGGGAAACGGATTGGGTCAGAAAGTTAATCCGCATGGTATTCGTCTTGGCATTGTCAAGCAGTGGGATGCCAAGTGGTATGCAGACAAGGATTTCGCAGATAATCTGCATGAGGATATCAAGATACGCGATTACCTGAAGAAGAGTCTCCAGGCAGCCGGGATTTCCCGCGTTGAGACGGAGCGTACGAAAAATCGCCTGAAGATTACCATCCATACGGCGAAGCCGGGCATGGTCATCGGACGCGGCGGCTCCGGCATAGATCAGATTAAGGAAGGCCTGAAGGGCTACACCGACAAGAAGGTTGACATCAACATCGCTGAGATCAAGCAGCCGGATATGGATGCCGCTCTCGTGGCGGAGAACATTGCCGGTCAGCTTGAGCGCCGTATCGGCTTCCGCCGTGCGATGAAGCAGTCCGTGGGCCGCACCATGCGCCTGGGTGCCAAGGGCATCAAGATCACCTGCAGCGGCCGTCTCGGCGGTGCAGAGATTGCCCGCAAGGAAAGCTACCGCGAGGGCAGCATTCCCCTGCACACCCTGCGTGCCGATATAGATTATGCCACGGCTGAGGCTCATACGACCTATGGCCGTATCGGTATTAAGGTCTGGATCTTCAAGGGCGAGGTCCTTCCAGAGAAAAAGCAGCGCAAGGCTGCTGCTGAAGGGAGCGAAGCTTAATGTTAATTCCGAAGAGAGTTAAATACCGCAAGCAGTTCCGTGGCCGCATGAAGGGCAAGGCCAATCGTGGCAATACCGTGAGCCATGGCCAGTACGGCCTTGTCGCTCTCGAGCCGGCTTGGATTACGAACCGCCAGATTGAGGCAGCCCGTATCGCTATGACCCGTTACATCAAGCGTGGCGGCCAGGTCTGGATCAAGATTTTCCCTGATAAGCCTGTCACGGCAAAGCCGGCCGAGACCCGCATGGGTTCCGGCAAGGGCTCGCCTGAGTACTGGGTGGCAGTCGTGAAGCCGGGTCGTGTCCTCTTCGAGATGGACGGCGTGTCCAAGGAAGTTGCCCGTGAGGCAATGCGCCTTGCAGGTCATAAGCTGCCGATCCGCACGAAGTTCGTGATGAAGGAAGATACAGACGCAAAAGCAGAGGGCGGTGAAGTAAATGAAGGTTAATGAGATCCGCGAGATGAACGCAGAGGAACTGAGCCAGAAACTTGCTTCGCTCAAAGAGGAACTGTTCGGCCTCCGTTTCCAGCTTGCCACCGGCCAGCTTGAGAACCCGATGCGCATCAAGGACGTCAAGAAGACGATTGCCCGTATCAAGACGATCCAGCGCGAGCAGGAGCTCAAGGCTTGATTTGAGCCCAGGCGAGTATAGAGGCCAGACGCGGGGCGTCGGCCAGATAAGGAAGGAGGCTCATCCGTGAGCGAGAGAAACGTACGCAAGACCAAGATTGGCAAGGTCATTTCTGATAAGATGGACAAGACTGTTGTAGTCGCTGTTGAGGAACTCGAGCAGCACAAGCTCTACAAGAAGCCTGTCAAGAGAACTGTGAAATTCCATGCGCATGACGAGAAGAATGATGCGCATGTCGGCGATAAGGTGTCCCTGATGGAGACCCGTCCGCTTTCCAAAACGAAGCGCTGGAGAGTTGTCGAGGTCATCGAGCGCGCTAAGTAAGCCAATTTTAAAGAAAGGGAGGTCTCATAATGATTCAGCAGCAAACCATCCTGAATGTTGGCGATAATACTGGCGCGAAAGAGATCATGTGCATCCGCGTGCTGGGCGGCTCCTACCGCAAGTATGCCAACATCGGTGATATCATCGTCGCTTCTGTCAAGTCTGCCCAGCCGGGCGGCCAGGTCAAGAAGGGCGATGTCGTGAAGGCAGTCGTCGTGCGCTCCGTAAAGGGCCTGCGCCGCCAGGACGGCTCTTACATTCGATTCGATGAGAACGCAGCCGTCCTCATCAAGGAGGACAAGACCCCGAGAGGCACGCGTATCTTTGGACCGGTGGCCCGCGAGCTCCGCGACAAGGATTTTATGAAGATCGTGTCTTTGGCTCCGGAAGTGCTTTGAGCAAGGAGGTGCTATTTTGTCATTCGTTAAACTGAACGTGAAGAAGGGCGACACGGTTCTCGTGCTGTCCGGCAAGGATAAGGGCAAGCAGGGCAAAATTACTGCTGCCATGCCGAAGAAGGGCAAGGTTGTTGTGGAAGGCGTAAACAAGGTCAAGCGCCACACGAAGCCGAATGTCAAGGCTCCCCAGGGCGGTATCATTGTGAAGGAAATGCCGATGCCGGCATGCAAGGTCATGCTTGTGTGCCCGGCTTGCTCCAAGCCGACCCGGGTTGCCCATAAAGAGGTCAATGGCAAGATGGTCCGCGCCTGCAAGAAGTGCGGCGAGACAATCGACCAGACGAAATAAATCATGAAGGGAAGGAGGTAACCAAATGGATAGACTGCAGGAAAAATACCAGAAGGAAGTTATGCCGGCTTTGACGGAGAAGTTCGGCTACAAGAATGTGATGCAGCTCCCTAAAGTGGAGAAAATCATCATCAACATGGGCGTCGGCGAAGCTGTCGGCAATCCCAAGGCTTTGGATTCTGCCGTGGCTGATCTGACGGCTATCGCCGGCCAGAAGCCGCTCCTTACCCGTGCCAAGAGGTCTCTTGCTGCCTGGAAGCTCCGCGAGGGCATGCCCATCGGCTGCAAGGTGACACTTAGGGGCACTCGTATGTATCAGTTCCTCGACAAGTTCATGAATGTCGCCCTGCCCCGCGTCCGTGACTTCCGCGGCGTGTCTGACAAGGCTTTCGATGGCCGCGGCAACTACGCTGTGGGCCTGAAGGAGCAGCTCATTTTCCCGGAAATCGAGTACGACAAGATCGACAAGATCCGTGGCATGAACATTGTTATCGTTACGACGGCAAAGACGGATGAGGAAGCCAGGGAACTCCTGAAACTCATGGGTATGCCGTTCAAGGCGTAAGAAGGAGGAAAGAGTTCCATGGCAAAGACTTCTATGAAGCAAAAGTGGGAGAGGGATCAGGTGAACCCGAAGTTCTCGACCCGCCAGCACAACCGCTGCAAGATTTGCGGCCGCCCCCATGGCTACCTGCGCAAGTTTGAGATGTGCCGTATCTGCTTCCGCGAGCAGAGCTATGCCGGTGCAATTCCCGGTGTTACCAAGGCAAGCTGGTAAGCCGTTAGATTGAAAGGAGGATATCGGTTACTATGTCAATGACTGATCCTATTGCAGATATGCTTACTCGTTTGCGCAATGCAAACTCTGTATTCCATGAGACGGTGGATGTCCCTGGCTCCAAGGTGAAGCAGGCTATTGCTGAGGTCTTGAAGAACGAGGGCTTCATCAAGGACTACACTTTCAGCGAAGATGGCAAGCAGGGCATGATTACCATTTCCCTGAAGTACGGCCCGAGCCGTGAAAAGGTCATCTCCGGCATCAAGCGCATCTCGAAGCCGGGTCTCAGGCAGTATGCGAAGCATGATGAGCTTCCTCGCGTACTGGGTGGGCTGGGCGTTGCCATCATCTCCACTTCCAAGGGGATCATGAGCGACCGTGATGCACGCAAGGCCGGTCTGGGCGGCGAAGTCATCGCTTACGTCTGGTAATTGAATTTGTAGTCAGGAGGTGTACAGATGTCAAGAATTGGTAATGCGCCGATTACGATCCCGGCGGGCGTGACTGTCACGGTCGACGAGACCAATCTGGTCAAGGTCAAGGGCCCGAAAGGCGAACTTTCCCGCCAGATCAATCAGGATATGAAAGTAACCGTCGAAGGCGCGACCGTCAAGGTCGAGCGCCCGTCCGACGATAAACAGCACAGGTCCCTGCACGGACTTTCCCGTACGCTCATCAACAATATGGTGGTCGGCGTGACGGAGGGCTATACAAAGAACCTGGAAATTGCGGGCGTCGGCTATCGCGCCCAGAAACAGGGCAAGAATCTGAACCTCTCCCTGGGTTTCTCCCACCCGGTCATCGTCGAACCGCCTGCGGGCATTACGTTCGATGTGCCGAGTGCTACGGCTATCACGGTTTCCGGTATCGACAAGGAAGTTGTCGGTCAGATTGCCGCTGAGATCCGCAGCTTCCGTGAGCCGGAGCCTTATAAGGGCAAGGGCATCCACTATGTCGGTGAGCATATCCGTCGCAAGGAAGGCAAGGCCGGCGCTAAGGGCAAGAAATAATTAACGGAAGGAGTGAAGCTCAGTGCTTAATAAGGCAGATAAGAACAAGGCCAGGAAAATCCGCCATCTGCGTGTCCGCAACCATATCTCTGGCACGGCGGAGCGTCCGCGTCTCAACGTTTACCGTAGCCTGGCGAACATCTACGCACAGGTCATCGATGATGAAAAGGGCGTAACGCTCGTTTCTGCAAGCTCCAAGGATAAGGGCTTTGAACAGTACGGCGGCAATATCGAGGCTGCCAAGGCTGTTGGTGCCGAGATTGCGAAACGTACACTTGAGAAGGGCATCAAGGAGGTCGTTTTCGACCGTGGCGGTTATGTGTATCATGGCCGTGTAGCTGCCCTCGCTGAGGCTGCCCGTGAAGCAGGCCTCAAGTTCTGAGATAGGGAGGTAAATGCATGGCTAGGAATTTTGACCGCAATTCGGACCGCCGCGAGGAGAATCCGGAGTTCGAAGAAAAGGTCGTCTATATTAACCGTGTTGCGAAGGTCGTCAAGGGCGGCCGTCGCTTCTCGTTCAGCGCTCTCGTTGTCGTTGGCAACAAGAAGGGCAAGGTCGGCGTCGGTCTCGGCAAGGCTGCCGAGGTGCCGGAGGCTATTCGCAAGGGCGTTGAGGACGCAAAGAAGAACCTTGTCGAAGTTGCCCTGAAGGACAACCGCACGATTCCCCATGAGATGCTGGGCATCTTTGGTGCCGGTCAGGTAATGCTGAAGCCGGCTGCCAAAGGTACTGGTGTTATCGCCGGCGGCCCGGTGCGTGCAGTGCTGGAGCTTGCAGGCGTCCATGATATTTTGACGAAGTCCCTGGGTTCTTCCAATCCGAACAACATGGTGCGTGCTGCCATGGAAGGCCTGAAGGCGCTGAAGCGTCCGGAGGTCGTGGCACAGCTCCGTGGCAAGACTGTCGAAGAGATTATGGGCTGAGGAGGGGATGTTCATGGCAAAAGTTAAGGTTACGCTGAAGAAGAGCCTTATAGGACACCCTGATACGCAGCGCCGTACCGTGCGCTCCTTGGGCCTTCGCAAGATCAATTCGGTCGCCATCCTGCCGGATACCCCGGCTGTGCGTGGCCAGCTCCATAAGGTTGAGCATCTGATCTCCGTGGAAGAGATCGCAGAATAATAATTTCACAGGACAGGAGGTGCAGCAATGCAGTTACATGAATTAAAGCCGGCAGAGGGTGCGCGCAAAGTGCGTAACCGTGTTGGCCGCGGCCTTGGCTCCGGCAACGGCAAGACCTCTGGCCGCGGCATGAAGGGCCAGAAGTCCCGCAGCGGCGCCAGCATCCGTACCGGTTTTGAAGGCGGTCAGATGCCCCTTTACCGCCGTCTCCCGAAGCGCGGCTTCAACAATATCTGGGCTAAGGCTTATGCCGAGGTCAATGTTGAAAGCCTGAATCGTTTCGAGGATGGCACTGTCGTGGACCCTGTGGCTCTCGTGGAGAGCGGCCTCGTAAAGAATGTCCGCGACGGCATCCGCATCCTGGGCAAGGGCGATATCACCAAGAAGCTTACGGTTCGTGCCAACGGCTTTACCAAATCGGCTGAGGAGAAGATTGCCGCAGCAGGCGGCACTGCCGAAAAAATCGAGGTGAGGTGAGTTGCTCTCAGCCCTTGGCAACATCTTCAAGATTCCCGAGCTGAGACAGAAGATTGTCTTCACTCTGATTATGTTCGCGATTTTCCGCATGGGGACGCATATTCCCGTGCCCGGCGTCGATCCGACGGCGATTGAGCAGCTCTTCGCGAACGGCAACCTTTTCGGGCTTCTGGATTTGTTTTCCGGTGGCGCTTTCTCCAAGTTCTCCATCTTTGCGATGAGCATTACCCCGTACATCAACGCGGCAATCATCATACAGTTGCTGAATGTCGTCATACCGACCCTGGAACAGTGGTCGAAAGAAGGGGCGGAGGGCCACAAGAAAACGACCCAGGTGACACGCTATCTTACGGTAGTCCTGGCTTTTCTCCAGGCCATCGGGATGTCCATCGGCCTGAAGGCAGCTATTTTGAACCCGAACCCCGTGAACATCCTGATTATAGCGATTACCCTCACGGCGGGAACGGTCTTCCTGATGTGGCTGGGTGAGCAGATCACGGCCCAGGGTGTTGGCAACGGCATCTCGCTTATTATATTCGCCGGCATCGTAGCGGCCTTGCCAAAGAATATCGGGACTATTTACCATTATGTCCAGGCCGGTACAATCAGCTATCTCTCTGTGTTCCTGTTTGCGGTCATTGCGATTGCGATGGTTGTCTTTGTCATACACATTGAGACAGGCTTTAGGCGCATACCCATTTCCTACGCGAAAAGAGTGGTGGGGCAACGTGCCTTTGGCGGACATTCCAGCCATATACCGCTCAAAGTCAACCAGGCTGGTGTCATTCCGATTATTTTTGCATCGTCTGTACTGATGTTTCCGGTGACTGTTGTCCAGTTTATTGATGTACCCTGGGTAAAGACAGTGGCCGCTTATCTGGAGTGGGGAACGCCTTTGCAGACCACCCTTTATGTGCTGCTCATTATTTTCTTCACCTACTTCTATACTGCTGTAACTGTCAAGATACCGGATATGGCAGACAACTTGAAGAAATACGGCGGCTTTATTCCGGGTATACGTCCTGGTCAGCCGACTGCTGATTATCTCGACCATGTGCTGACGCGTATCACTCTTGCCGGCTCCGTCTTTCTCGCCTTCATTGCGGTCCTGCCGAACATGATTGCCGGCCTGACCCATATCGAGGGCGTGTACTTCGGCGGCACGGCTCTGCTGATCGTTGTGGGCGTTGCCCTGCAGACCATGAAGCAGATTGAGTCCATGGTAGTCATGCGCCACTATGAGGGGTTCATGAAGTAAGGAAGGAAGGTTTTTCCTATGCATCTTTTGTTAATGGGTCCTCCGGGCGCTGGCAAAGGCACGCAGGCCGCTGAGCTGGTCAAGGAATTTTCCATTCCGCATATCTCTACCGGCGATATGTTCCGCGCCGCCATCAAGGAAGGCACGGAAATGGGCAAGCAGGCGAAGGCTTTCATCGATGCCGGCAATCTGGTGCCGGATGAAGTCACTATCGGCATCGTCCGTGAGCGTCTGGCGAAGGATGACTGCAAGCAGGGCTTTATCCTCGACGGCTTTCCGCGTACTGTTGCCCAGGCCGATGCCCTTAAGGGCATCCTGGATGAGCTGGGACTTGAGCTGACCCGTGTGCTGAATATCAGCGTACCGAGCGAAGACCTCATTGCCCGTGCCGTTGGCCGCCGCATCTGCAAGAAGTGCGGTGCAACCTATCACGTGGAATTCAACCCGCCGAAGGCGGAAGGCACTTGCGATGAGTGCGGCGGTGAGCTTTACCAGCGAGCAGATGATACGCCTGAGACCATGGGCAACCGCCTGCAGAAATATGAGGAGTCCACGAAGCCGCTGATTGATTATTACAAGAAGGCCGGGCTCTACACCGAAATTGATGGCCGTCAGGCTATTGGCAAGGTGACTAAGGATCTCATTGCCTCGCTGAAAGGCTGAATGCGGATTCAATTACAGCAAGGCGGCCTTAAGTGGCCGCTTTGTTTGTAAGAAGACCAGGTTCTGAGTCAGGCAAGGCGCCTGGAAGGGTTGACAGAAGGGGAATATATGTCAAAGCAAGACGTTATCGAAGTAGAAGGCAAGGTCCTGGAAGCGCTGCCTAACGCAATGTTCCAGGTCGAGCTTGAAAACGGGCACGTAGTGCTCGCACATGTGTCCGGCAAGATCCGCATGAATTTCATCCGCATCCTGCCCGGCGACAAGGTGACAATAGAGCTGACGCCCTATGACCTGACGCGCGGACGCATCACCTACCGTTTCAAATAATGATTAATAGAGAAGAGGGCAGTCCTGCTGAGTGGGACTGCCCTTTTGATTTTTCTGGTTTGCTTCCTTAACATTGCCCTGAATAGGAGCGATGCGCGTCCTTGACAGGAATACAGAAAAATATTAGAATATAACGGTATGGGTATAACATTTATACACCAGCAGTTGGAGGATAATATATCTTAAAAGCAGAAAAAAGAGAGGGGGGTGAGTATTATCGTTACAGTGATAATCGTGGCAGTAATCGCTGTGGCCATAGGCGTAGGCATAGGCTACATGATGCGCAAGCAGACGGCTGAGGCTCAGATTGGCTCGGCGGAGCAGGAAGCGTTGCGCATTATCTCGGAAGCCGAGCAGAAGGGCGAGAATCGCAAAAAGGAAGCCCTGCTGGAAGCCAAGGAGGAAATTCATCGCCAGCGTCAGGAACTGGATCGCGATACGAAGGAGCGCCGCAGCGAAATCCAGCGGCAGGAACGCCGCATGGTGCAGAAAGAGGAAAACCTCGACCGCAAGCTGGAGTCGCTGGAAAAGAAGGAAACGGCGATTGCCCGCAAGGAAGAACGCCTGGACAGATCCCAGGCTGCTGTAGACGAAATGCACGCCAGGCAGCAGGCTGAGTTGGAACGCATTTCCGGACTGAGTGCGGAGGAAGCGCGTACTCTGATCATGGCTGAGACGGAGGAAGGCCTCAAGCATGAGAAGGCCATGAAGATCAAGGAGTACGAGCAGCAGACGAAGGACGAGGCGGATAAGAAGGCACGTGAGATTCTCTCCACTGCCATACAGCGCTGTGCTGCGGATCATGTGGCAGAAACTACGGTGTCGGTGGTCGCTCTGCCCAACGATGAGATGAAGGGCCGTATCATCGGACGTGAGGGGCGCAATATCCGGACGCTGGAAACCATGACGGGCATCGATCTCATCATTGACGATACCCCGGAAGCGGTCATACTGTCCGGCTTCGATCCAGTGCGTCGCGAGATCGCGCGTATCGCTCTGGAAAAGCTGATTCAGGATGGGCGCATTCATCCGGCCCGTATCGAGGAAATGGTGGAGAAGGCGCGCCGTGAAGTAGAGCAGCGCATCAAGGAAGCCGGTGAGCAGGCTACATTTGACACGGGCGTACACGGCATCCACCCGGAGCTGGTCAAGCTCCTGGGGCGCCTGCGCTACCGCACGAGTTACGGCCAGAACGTGCTGAATCATTCCGTCGAGGTCGCTCATCTGGCAGGCGTGATGGCGGCCGAGCTGGGCTGCGATGTGATGCTGGCCAAGCGTGGCGGCCTGTTGCATGACATCGGCAAGTCCATCGACCACGAGGTGGAGGGTTCCCACACTGCTATCGGTGCGGATATTGCCCGCAAATACCGTGAATCCAAGGATGTCATCAACGCGATTGCGTCCCATCATGGGGACTGTGAGCCGACTTCCGTGGAGTCGGTGCTGGTGGCGGCAGCAGATGCTGTGTCGGCAGCCCGTCCGGGTGCCCGCCGCGAGAGCCTGGAGTCTTACCTGAAACGCCTGAAGAGCCTGGAAGAGATTGCAGAATCCTTTGAAGGCGTTGAGCGTTGCTTTGCTATCCAGGCCGGCCGCGAAATCCGCGTCATGGTGAAGCCGGACAAGGTGGACGACGTGGAGGCAGTGGCTTTGGCACATGACATTGTGAAGCGTATCGAGGATGAGCTGGAATATCCGGGTCAGATCAAGGCCACGGTCATCCGCGAAACGCGGGTCGTGGATTACGCCAAATGATATTCTGATTGACTGCTGAGGAGGGTGCAGGGATTAAGCCTGTTCCCTCCTTTTCTGGCAGTTAGGAGCTGTAGACTTATAAACTAAACATCTTGTTTGTCTGGTTTATTACGCTACAGTTTCTTAGAGCTGCCGAAGGAGGCAGATATGTTTGGGTTAAGGAAATTTTTAGGCTCTTTGGGCAGGGGCGCCAGGGGCAAGGAGCCCCTGGGCAAAGCAGGGGTGCAGCTCTTAGGTGCCATGCTTGTATGCTATCCCGAAATCTCAACCGTAGCCTTTGAGCCAGGGGACGGTCAGTTAGTGCTGGGCTTTGTAGTGCGTGCTCCCCTGCCAGCACGTCCTGACCTGGAAAAGTTTGCGGCCTTCCTCAATGATAGCGTGCAGGCTTACCATGAGCTGGAGGAGTCCCGGTTCGTGTGTACGGCCATTGAGGCCGAGGCCCAGAATAACACGCTGATACTGCGGGTCAGGCGTGCACTGACTGACTTCATGCGCGGGGAACTGGAATTGATTGTGACACTGATGCGCGACCGTTTCGGTGAGCAACTGGTGGTGGACAGGCACTCTCCGGATAATCTGGAGCCGGATTTTGCGGACTTGCAGAGTGAGATTCTTGACCAGATGCTGGAACATGTGCAGGAAATTCCCATCGGGGAGCACATCGTCGGCGTCAGGGAGAACGACCGCGTAGTCATTTATAATTGCTGATCTTTGAAGGAGAAAAATATGCGGGTCATGCTGACAGGGGATGTGGTTGGCCGTCCGGGCCGTCGCGCATTCCGGGAATATACGCCAAAGCTCCGTAAGGAGAAGGGCATCGATCTGGTCATTGTGAATGGCGAGAACTCAGCGGGGGGCAGGGGCATCACGCGCAGCGCCCTGAATGAGTTGTACAGCGGCGGCGCAGATGTGGTGACATCGGGCAACCACATCTGGGACAAGAAGGAAGTGCTGGAGTTCATCGACACTGAGCCTTTCCTCCTGCGCCCTGCCAATTACCCGGAGGACACGCCGGGCAGAGGTGCCTGCGTCTATCCCTTCAAGGCCAAGAACATCGGCGTGATGAATTTGTCCGGCCGGGCCTTTATGCAGTCACTGGACTGTCCTTTTCGGAAAGCCGATCTGCTGCTCAGGGAGCTGGCGCGGGAGTGCGACATCATATTCCTTGATTTCCATGCGGAGACCACTTCAGAAAAAATGGCGATGGGCTGGTATCTTGATGGCCGCGTGAATGGCGTGGTTGGCACCCATACCCATATACAGACCGCAGATGCGCGCATCCTGCCCCAAGGCACGGCGTATATTACGGATCTGGGCATGGTGGGCCCCTGGAACTCTGTGCTGGGAGTGGAAACGGATAAGATCCTGGAGAAGTTCCTGACGGGCATGCCGGCGCGCTTTGACCTGGCAAGCGGGCCAAATGCCTATTCGGCAGTGCTAATAGAGATAGATGACAGGACAAATAAAACTTTAGGCATCGAGAGAATCCTTTTGACCGATTAAGAAACTAAAAGCAGGAATTTCTGCGCGCATGCCGAATACACTCTCTAGCAGCAGTAAGAAATGTAAAATCAAGCACCAATTCTATCTACAGGCTAATTGACAAGAGAGGACGGCTTAGACATGGAAATTTTGAAAGTATCTGCCAAATCAAATCCGAATTCTGTTGCCGGGGCACTGGCGGGGGTTTTGAGGGAGAACGGCAGCGCAGAGATGCAGGCCATTGGTGCAGGCGCACTGAACCAGGCAGTCAAGGCAGTGGCCATTGCGCGGGGATTCGTGGCACCTCATGGTGTAGATCTCATCTGCATTCCAGCTTTCACGGATATCAAGATCGAGGGGGAGGAGCGCACCGCAATCAAGCTGATTGTGGAGCCGCGCTGAGCTTCCGGGGGATAGAGAATAGGAGAATGCAGGATGCCAAGCGATTTGCATACGCATACGGTGTACTCTGACGGCAAGTATACGCCGGAGGAACTCGTGGCGGCAGCCAAGGCAGCAGGTCTCTCGTATCTGGCCATCACAGACCATGATACAGTTGAGGGCATAGGCCATCTCTATGAGAATGGCCTGTACCCCGTAAAGGGATTGCATATTATCCCCGGCATAGAGTTCAGTGCACACCATCCGATGCACGAAGTTCATATACTGGGCTACAATATCGACATATACTACAGGGAACTTGTTGATAAGCTGAATGATGTGACGGAAGCCCGCTGGACGCGCTTCAGCGAGATGGTGGAGAAGCTCTGCGGGCTGGGGTACCATATCAGCGAGACAGAGGTGCTGACCCTGGCCGGCGAGAGTAAGTCCATCAGTCGTTCGCATATTGCGCGGATTCTGGTAAAAAAGGGATATTTTGAGTCCATCAGGGATGCTTTTGCTGAATTGCTGCAAAAGGGGAAGCCTGCTTATGTGCCCCACTATCGCATGGAGACGGCGGAAATCATTGCGCTGATCAAAGCGGCAGGCGGCACACCTGTATTGGCGCATCCCAAGCTTGTCGGCGATGATGAGCTGGTAGAACAGCTCTGTCAAAGCGGCATAGAAGGACTGGAGGTCTATTATCCGGCGCATGAGGCGGCTGATACACAGCGCTATATCGAAATGGCGAAGAAGTACGGCCTGCTCCTTTCCGGAGGGTCTGACTTTCACGGTTATGCAACCCGCTTCCCGCAGGAAATGGGCATCTTTACCATTGATGATGAGGTGGCGGAGCAATTTTTCCGCTCCGAGCATATTTGAGTCTGGCGTAGGGAGAGAGCTGCAATGGACGTAATCGCTTTGGTGGGCCCCAGCGGCACAGGCAAAAGCCATCGTGCGCTTATCGTTGCGCATAAGCATCAGGCGGATGCTATCATTGATGATGGCATCCTGATCAAGGATGGCAAGATAGTGGGGGGACACTCCGCTAAGCAGGAAAAAAGCCGCATTATGGCCGTGCGACGGGCCATCTTCGTGTTGCCGGGGCATGCCCAGGAAGTGCGCGAGGCCATTGCCAGGGTGCAGCCCCATCGCATATTGGTGCTGGGGACTTCCGAAAATATGGTGCAGAAGATTGCAAAGGCATTGAAACTGCCTCCGATTGCCCATATCATTCACATTGAGGATATCGCAACCAGGCAGGACATTGAAAAAGCGCAATTCTACCGTCTGAAACAGGGCAAGCATATCATTCCGGTGCCCACCATCGAGCTGAAGCCGCATTTTTCCGGCTACCTGGTAGACCCCTTGCAGACCTTCTTCAAGCGTTCGTCCACTAAGCGGCGTCGCTTGGGGGAGAAATCCATTGTGCGCCCTGTCTTCAGCTACTATGGCAAGCTCAGCATTGATGACTCGGCCATCGAGTCCATTGTGGGCAGGATTGTGCGGGAAAAAGGCGCAACCAAAGTCAAGCATATTCGTGTGCGCCACTTAATGAAGGGCGATGAGGATATGGGGCTGACTATCGCCTGCGATGTGGAGCTGACTTACGGCAACCATATTCCAACCCTGATTGCCGGGCAGCAGCAGGCAGTGCGCCGGGCAGTTGAATTCATGACTGGTATGATCGTGCATGAGGTGAATATCCGGGTCAGGGCGCTCTATGTAGAGGCTTAAATCTCAGACTTTCCTTTAAAATTAAAAGGCATAGCATCGCAGAATTTTTTCTGGTGCTATGCCTTTTCGATTACAAGGAAAGATTGATACGTCAGCTATTGATAATTATTTTGCCATCAGCTTGGCCAGCTTGCTTGCGAACTCCACCGGGTTTTCCGGCAGGATGCCTTCGATGAGCAGGGCCTGCGAGTACAGGAGATCGCAGTAATCCTTGAACTCCGGCGTGTCCTTGCCCGCGCCGTGGAGGCTCTGCAAGCGGGTGAAGAGTTCATGGTGCGGGTTGATTTCCAGGATACGTTTTGCCTTGAAAAGAGGATTCTCCATTTCCTTGAAGGTCTGCTCCATAGAGAGGGAGGGGCCCGCCTCGTCGGCAACCAGGCAGACGGCGCTGGACTTCAGGCGGGTGGAGACTTTGACTTCAGCCACCTTGTCGCCGAGAACTTCCTTGATGTCTTTCATCAGGTCATCATTGCTCTTGGCGATTTCCTCGGTTTCCTTCTTGACTTCCTCGGACTCAGCATCATCCAGCCCCAGGTCGCCGCGGCTGATGGAGTGGAAGTCCTTGCTGTCGTATTGGCGGATAGCCTCGATGGCGAATTCGTCCACCGGGTCTAGCAGGTAGAGGACTTCGATGCCTTTGTCCCGCAGCAGTTCCATCTGGGGCAGATGCTCGATGGTTTCCTTGTCCCTGGCTGTGGCATAGTAAATCTTCTTCTGGCTCTCTGGCATGCGGGAGACATATTCCTTCAGCGTTACCAGCTTGCCCTCCTTGGAGCTCATGAAGAGCAGCAGATCCTTCAGCTTGTCGATGGTCTCGGTGCCGCCGTAAATGGAATTGTAGATGCCGATTTTCAGGGACTTGCCGTATTCATTCCAGAATTTCTCGTAGTCCTCCCGGTGCTTGTCCAGCTTCTTGGCGAGATTTTTCAGGATGTTTTTCTCCAGGGCCTTGCCGATGCTCTTGAGCTCACGGCTCTGCTGCAAGAGTTCCCTGGAGATGTTCAGGGAGAGATCAGGGGAGTCCACCAGGCCCTTCATGAAGCGCAAATAATCCGGCAGCAGATCCTTGCACTTGTCCATGATGAACACATGGCGGGAGTAGAGCTGCAGGCCCGGCTCATAGTCCGTGTGGTAGAGGTTGAAAGGAGCCTTGGCCGGGATGCAGAGCAGGGCTGTGTATTCCAGAGTGCCCTCAGCCTGGGTGTGGAAGACCTCCATGGGCTTTTCCCACTCGTGGAACTGGTTCTGGAAGAACTTCTCATATTCTTCGTCCGTGATCTCGGCCTTGGCCTTGGTCCACAGGGGCTTCATGGAGTTCAGGGTGCGAACCTCGGTCTTTTTGATGGGCTCTGCGTCCTTGATAGGCTCGCCCTTATCATCCTTCGGAGTTTCTGTGACTTCAAAGTTCATCTTGATGGGGTAGCGCACATAGTCGGAATACTTCTTTACAAGGCTCTGCAGTTTATATTCTTCGGTGAAATCATCTTCGGCTTCATCACCGTAATAATCCTTTTTCAAGGTGATGGTGATGTTCGTGCCCCGTTGCTCCTTTTCCGCTTCTTCCAGGGTATAGGAGCCCTCGCCGTCCGACTCCCAGCGCCAGGCCTGCTGCTCCCCGGCCTTGCGGGTGACGATGGTGATTTTCTCCGCTACCATAAAGGCAGAGTAAAAGCCCACGCCGAACTGGCCAATCAGTTCCTTGTCACTGAGCTCGCTGCTTTCCCCTTGGGCTTCCTTTGCCTTCTGGATCTGCTCCAGGAAGGCTTTCGTACCGGACTGGGCGATGGTGCCGATATTCTCGACGATTTCATCGTGGTTCATGCCCAGGCCCGTATCGGCAATGGTCAGGGTATGGCTCTCCTTGTCCGGGATCAGGAAAATCTCATAATCCTCGTTGCCCTCCAGCATTTCGCGGTTCGTGAGGCTTTCGTAATGCAGCTTGTCCAGCGCATCCGAAGCGTTGGAGATGAGCTCACGCAGGAAAATCTCGTGGTTCGTGTAAATGGAATTGATCATCAAATCAAGGAGTTTTTTGGTTTCTGCTTGAAATTCATGTGTCTCTTTAGCCATCTTGATATTACCTTCCTTAAATTTTATAGTCTGTTAGCACTCTTATGGGGAGAGTGCCAAATCACAAGCAATAATATACTGCATAAAAGGCAAAAAGTCAAGAATGAGACATGAAAAACGCCTGGGAAAACTGTCCCAGGCGTATGTATTCAGGAATCTTTTCGCTCATGGACGAGCCAGCGGGAGAGAGCCAGGCATTCATTCTGCTTCAGGCGGTTGGCGTAGATATCCTCTATGACCAGTTTGCAGATGACGATGAAGGGGACGGCCAGGAACATGCCTGCCGGCCCCAGTAATTCACCGCCGAGCACAATGCCCAGGATAATGGAGATGGGATGCAGGTTAAGTGATTTGCCTATGAGGGTAGGGTACACCACATTATGGTTAATCTGCGTCAGTATCAGGTAAAAACCGGCTGTCTGGGCGGTCAGGCCGAGGCCGTTGGTGGCGGTCAACAGCGTGCCGAAGCAGGAAGCCACCGTGGGCCCCAGTACCGGCACAAATTCCGCTATGCCGGAAACCATGGCGAAGACAGGGCCGTAGGGCAGGCCGCGCAATGTGAAGTACAGTAAAACGACGGTGGCGGTCAGGCAGCAGATGATAAGCTGGCTGCAGATGTAGGTGCGCAGCGCCGAAAGAATCCGGTCAAAGAGTGCCAGCACCCGGCCGTAATCCCGGTGGGGAAACAGGCCCGCCAAATAATTTTTGATGCTGTTGCCGTCTTTCAGCAGGTAGAAGGTGACGAAGAAGATAATCACCAGGTCGATGATGCTGCCAAACAGGGAAAACAGCATGCTCACGGAGGATTTCAGGGCTGTCAGGGCGGCGCTCTTGACTTCATCCAAAAGGCCGTCTGCCTCATCGTTTAAATATGACGATACGTCATGCATTGCAATATTTTGCTGCAGGCCCTCCATCAGCACAGGAAAGTCCCTGGTGAATTTGGTGAGGTTCGGTATTACGCTGCGTGAAACCAGCACGAAGACCAGGACTGACAGCAGGATAAAGGCTAAGATTACCAAGCCCGCAGCCAGGCCACGGGGCATTTTCTGCGAAAGCCTGTCCACCAGTGGATGCAGCAAGAGCTGCAGCAGCAGCGACAGAAAAACAATGAAGGCAAGCTGCTGCAAGTACCAGAAGGTGGAGAGCAGCACAGTGAATGTAACAGCTATGATGATGGAAGTGCGGTAATTGCGTAGATTCATGAATTCTGCTCCTTAGCATGGGAATGACCCGGCAGATTTACCTACATACATGATAACGCAATAGATGCCTGTGAGCAAGTTGTTGTTGAAGATAATCAGCCTATATGTTAGGATAAATACAGAATCTTTCAAAGAGCAAGGAGGCAGGCAGCATGACGGACAAGCAATGGCGCAGTTGTCGTTTCATGGTCAGCGGTCTTGCGCGCAAAGTCCAGTTCAACCAGGCTACTATAGACAAGCTGTTCGTGCCTTTCCTGCAGCGCATGACCCGCCGCCAGCACGCCATGGGCCATCGCATGATTGTGTTTTTGGCAGCGCCGCCGGGCACAGGCAAATCCACCCTGTCCATGCTGTTTGAAAACCTGTCCCAGACGGCGAGGGGCATTGGCCCCATCCAGGCCCTGGGCATCAACGGTTTTTACTATCGCAGTGAATACCTGCGCAGGAACAGCATCGAGCGTGAGGGGCAGAAAGTCATGCTGTCCTCCATCAAAGGTGCTCCTGAAACCTATGATCTGGAGCGTCTGCTCAGCAAGCTGATTCTGCTCAGGCAGGAGGATTTGCGCTGGCCCATCTATGACCGTGTCAGCCATGATATCGTCGAGGATGTAGTGACCGTCAAGAAACGGATTATCATAATTGAGGGCAACTGGCTGCTGCTGGGTGACAGCGGCTGGCAGCAACTGAGACAATATGCAGATTATACTCTGTTCATCAGGGCCAAGACAGCAGACCTGAAAGAGCGCCTGATCCAGCACAGGATGCGGGGCGGTAAGTCCCGCACCGAGGCAGAGCGTGTGTACGAGATGAATGACCGCCTGAATGTGCTGCGCGTGCTGACGGATTCCTGGCCTGCAGATGAAACCTGGCAGATGCTGCCGGACGGGGATTATGTGCTGAAGAAGCAGTTGCAGAAAGTGCAACTGGTGAACAGGGAAGCGTTGTGGCAGCAGCCGGAAGTGCTGCTGGGGGACTCGCCCCTGCTGAGCAGCCTGAGCCGTCGCATGGCCTCCCGCTCCCCGGAAGAAAAGGCCGCCGGCAAGGGCGCCTATGAAAAGGGCTATATGGAAGGCCTTTTGGCAGCCCGGGGGGAGATTATCAGGAAACTATATGGCAGTGGCATGAGCAAAGAGCATTTGCTGCAATCCTTCCAGCTTTCTGAGCGGGAGTTGGAGCAGATTTTGCGCTGAGTGTATTTTATTTGGCCTTGCTGGCAAAGAGATAGACCAGCACGGTCAGCACCAGCCCTAAGCAGCCGTACAGCATGCCGTTTTCTATGAAGGCGTAGATGGTGGCGGCCAGGCAGAACAGCACGGAGATGATGGTCATTTTCGCATTTTCCTTGCGATAGGCAAAGGTCTGGTAATCCACGCCGGTGGCTTTCTTGAAACATTCGGGGCAGATGATGTGCTTATTGCCTTCATTGTCCGTGTGTACCAGGGCTTCTTTTTCATCAAGGTTGCGGCTGCAGTCTTCACATTTAAGCATGGTTGTATTCCTCCAGGTCTGATGTTAATAATTGCAATATATAAAAAAACAAACACCATTGTACCGCAAAATCGCTGTGCTGACTACTGTTGCCAGCGGTTTTTGTCTTTTCACTTGTCAATGAATACAAACTCTGCTAAAATGAGGTTAAGAAAAAAGTGAATACGGTTCATTTATCAGGGAAAATATGGGGAGCGGGGAGCAGATGGCAGAATTGGGAAATTTCGACAAAAAATTACTGAATCTTTTGCAAGGACATCTGCCCGTTTGCAGCCGGCCTTTCGCCAGGCTGGCGGAGGAATTGGGCAGTGATGAGGAGACTGTGCTGCAGCACGTGCAGGATTTGAAGTCCAGTGGCTACTTGCGGCGTATCGGCACATTCTTTGACTCGAATCGCCTGGGTTACGTGGGGACGCTGATTGCTCTCAGGGTGGAGCCGGACAGGGTGGCTGCGGTGGCCGAGGCCATCAACCGCTACCCAGGGGCGACCCACAATTATGAGCGGGAGGGCAAGTATAATCTGTGGTTCACTCTGCTGACGCCGGGGAAGGCTCAGGAGCAGAAGATACTTGCGGAAGTTGAGACACTGCCGGGGGTCGAGGATATGCTGAATCTGAAAGCGAACAAGAAGTACAAGGTAAATGTGCAGTTCAAGCTGCAGTGAGATAAAGATGGGGGCTGGGTGTAGGCGTGGCAGAAGATACGTCATTAAGCGAGCTGGACAAGAAAATAGTGCAGGCCCTCCAGGGAGATTTCCCCCTTGTGGCGGAGCCCTATAAGGTACTTGCTGAAAGCATCGGCATTTCGGAGGAGCTTTTCCTGGAACGTGTGCGTGCGATGGAAGCCGAAAAAAAAATCCGCAAGATGGGTGCGGTGCTGCGTCATCGTGAAGTCGGCTTTCAGGCGAATGTGCTGGTGGTCTGGCGAGTGCCGGAGGACAGGCTGGACGAGATTGCACAGCAAATGGCTGCCTGCCCTGCGGTTTCCCACTGCTACGACCGCAATACCGCGCCGGGCTGGCCCTACAATCTCTATACGATGGTGCATGGGCGCAGCCGCGAGGAGTGTGAGCAACTGGCGGCTGAGCTGGGCAGGCAGTGCGGTGTCAGCGAGCGGATGATGCTCTACAGCAAGCATGAGTGGAAGAAGACCAGCATGAAATATTTTTGCGAGTGATAGCCGCGGCTGAATAGGAGCCATGGCTTGGGAGTAGCTTAGTATGAAAGCTGTATTTATAGAATCTTATGGCTGTCAGGCCAATCAGGCTGACGCAGAACGCATGGAAGGGCAGTTGCGCGTGATTGGCTACGCGCGCACAGGGAATATGAAAGAGGCAGACTTAATCCTGCTGAATACCTGCTGCGTGCGGGAGACGGCCGAGGACAAGGTCTATGGCAAGATTGGCGAGATCAAGAGCCTGAAGCGCGAGCGGCCTGAGCTGATTTTCGGCATTGCCGGCTGTATGGCCCAGAAGGAAGGCGAAGCCCTGCTGAGACGGGCACCCCATATTGATTTCGTGCTGGGCACGAATAAAGTGCATAGGCTGTCCCAGGTGGTGCGGAAACTGGAAATCCGGCGTGAACACATTGTCGATGTAGCCCTGGGTGAGACTGAACTGCCGGATGAAAGCGAAGCACCGGCGGTGCGCCGGAGTGCGATTTCGGCCTGGGTGCCCATCATGTACGGCTGCAATAATTTCTGTACCTACTGCATCGTGCCCTATGTGCGAGGCCGCGAGCGCAGCCGTTTGCCGGAGGATGTCCTGCGTGAGGTGGAGCAGGTCGTGGCGGATGGCTACAAGGAGGTCACACTGCTGGGGCAGAATGTCAACTCCTACGGCAAGGATCACAAGCAGGCAACTTTTGCACAGCTCCTGCGGCAGGTGGATGCAGTGCCGGGTATCAGGCGCGTGCGCTTTATGACCTCCCACCCGAAGGATTTGTCCGATGAGGTCATTGGGGCTATCCGTGAGGGAAAGCATATCTGTGAGCACATCCACTTGCCCGTGCAGTACGGCGCTGATAAATTGCTGAAAGCCATGAACCGGGTGTATACTGTGGAGGCGTACAAGGCACTGGTGGCGCGCATACGCCGGGCGTTGCCGGAGGTGAGCCTGACCACGGATCTTATTGTGGGCTTTCCCGGCGAGACGGATGAGGATTTTCGGGAGATGCTGGACTTTCTCAGGGAAATTCGCTATGATGCAGCCTATACCTTCAAATATTCGCCCCGCTCAGGCACTCCGGCGGCTACCTTGCCGGAGCAGGTGCCGGAGGAGCTCAAGAAGGAGCGTCTGCAGCAGCTGATGGATGTGCAGAATGAAATCAGCCTGGCCATAAATCAGGAGCTTTTGGGCAGGGTCATGGAGGTCATGGTCGAGGGCCCCAGCAAAAATGATGGGCAGGTCTGGATGGGACGCACGCGCACGGACAAGATTGTCCTGTTCCCCCATGGACAGGAGCAGCCCGGCGACTTCATGCAGGTGAAGATTACCCAACCCCAGACCTGGGTGCTCAAGGGAGAGAGCGTTGAATGACGAAGGCGGCAGGTTCTGCCGTCTTTTCATGTTACAGGGAGAAAGTGTGTATGGAACTAACGCCGATGATGCAGCAATACCTGTCTGCGAAGGAACAGAATCCTGATGCAATCCTGTTTTTTCGGGCAGGGGATTTCTATGAAATGTTCTTTGACGATGCCAAGCTGGTCGCCAAGGAATTGGGGCTGACCCTGACCAGTCGCAGCGGGGATAAGGACAAGGCACCGATGAGCGGCGTTCCTTACCACGCAGTGGAGCAGTATGTGAACAAACTAATCGCGAAGGGCTACAAGGTCGCGATTGCAGAGCAAATCGGTGATCCGAAAGCCAAGGGACTGACGAAGCGGGAAGTCGTCAAGGTGGTGACACCGGGCACAGTCCTGTCAGAATCGGTGCTGCAGGATGCCAGCAATAACTACATCGCGCTCTTGCATGAACGGGCCGAGGAAATCGTGCTGGCCGGGGCGGATATCTCCACAGGGGAATGTTTCTATGGCTGCTATAAAGGCGCGAACCGTCTGCAGATGGTTCTGGATGAACTCTATCGCCTGATGCTGCCGGAGCTGCTGCTGGTGGGCGTGCCGAGCTTTGCGGATAATTTACAGGAATTCTTGGATTTGCGCCTGCCCAACTGCCTGGTAACGCATTTGGAGACTGTCTCGGGGGCTATTAATGACCGCCTGGTGCAGCATTTCGCGGCAGACCAGCGTCCGACAGAGCCTCTGGTGCGCGAGGCTGTGGCAACCCTGCTTGACTATCTTCATGATACGGTGCGTACCGACCTGAGCCAGCTTTCCCATCTTTCGGTGCTGGACGCTTCCGAGAATCTGGTCATTGATACCTACACCCTCCGCAATCTGGAAATTACCCGCAATCTGCGTGATGGCAGCAAAAAGGACACCCTGCTGGACGTGCTGGACTTCACCGAAACTGCTATGGGCAGCCGCCTGCTGAAAAAATGGCTGGAATACCCGTTGCTGAGCATTACGCAGATAGACGCGCGTCTGGACGCAGTGGAGGAACTGGTGCAGTCTATGAGCATGCGGCGGGATTTACGCCAGTCTTGCAAGGAAATCCATGACTTTGAGCGCTTGCTGACCCGCATTGAGGTAGGCTCTGCCAATGCCAGGGACATGATTGCCCTGAAGGTGTCCCTGTCCTGTCTGCCTCCTCTGCGACGTGGGCTGGAGACGGCGAAATCGCGTTTGCTGAAAGCCGGACATGAAAATATCAGGGAATTCGGTGAGTTGGTAGACCTGCTGACACGGGCCATTGTGGACGAGCCAGGTACTTCCCTGCGTGAAGGCGGAATCATCAAGGACGGCTATAACAAGGAACTGGATGAATACCGCCGTCTTGCCACGGACAGCAAGGCCATGCTGCAGGAAATAGAGGAGCGGGAAAAGGCCGAGACAGGCATCAGGACGTTGAAAATCGGCTATAACAAGGTGTTCGGCTATTATATCGAAGTGCGTCACAGCGGCACCGATATGGTGCCGGAGCGTTATATCCGCAAGCAGACGCTGGCGAATGCTGAGCGCTATATTACCGAGGAACTGAAAGAATTCGAGACGAAAATCCTTGGCGCACAGGAAAAGATTGTCAATATCGAGTACAATCTGTTCACGGAAGTGCGTGAGCGCATCAAGGAACAACTGATTTCCATTCAGCAGACCGCACATGAAATCGCAGTCATAGATGTTCTGGCAGGGCTGGCAGAGTCGGCTGTTTCTTACAATTACGTGCGTCCGCGCCTGCGTACTGACGGCGAGATTGACATTAAAGACGGCAGGCATCCCCTGGTGGAGCGCATCCTGACCAGGGATCTCTTTGTGCCGAATGATGCGGCCCTCAATCATCGTGATTGTGAAATCATGCTGATTACCGGGCCGAATATGGCGGGCAAGTCCACCTACATGCGCCAGGTGGCCCTTTTGACCCTGATGGCCCAGACAGGCTCCTTCATTCCTGCCAGGGAGGCATCAATCTCGCCGGTGGACCGCATTTTTACCCGTATCGGCGCCAGCGATGACCTGGTCAGCGGTCAGAGTACCTTTATGGTAGAAATGAATGAGGTGGCGCAGATATTGAAATACGCCACCAAAGACAGTCTGGTTATTCTGGATGAAATCGGACGGGGCACCAGCACCTTTGACGGTATGAGCATAGCCAGAGCGGTTATCGAGCATATCGAGAAGAAAGTGCATGCCAAGACACTCTTTGCCACCCATTACCATGAACTGACGGATTTGGAAGACGATAAAATCAAGAACTTCTGTGTGGCGGTAAAGGAGCGGGGCACCAAGGTGGCGTTTCTCCGGCGCATCACCAAGGGGGCGGCGGACAAGTCCTACGGTATCCATGTGGCAAGGCTTGCCGGTCTGCCCAAGGCCGTGACCGAGCGGGCGGAGGCTATTCTCTCTGAACTGGAAGCAGGGCACGGGGAGAGTGGCTCCGGTGCAGGGCAGAAGCAGCCGGCAGCTAAGGCAACACAGGAGCCAGGCATGGCCTCCCTGTTCGCCTCCGGACTTAGCGACAGCCTGCTGGCTTTGGATGTGATGACAATGACGCCCCTGGAAGCGATGAATGAGCTGTATAAATTGCAAGAGCAAGCGAAGAAGGAGGCAGGGCTGCTATGAGGGAAAGTGCAATCCACGTGCTGGATGATTCTACCATCAACAAGATTGCGGCAGGTGAAGTCGTGGAGCGCCCCGCCTCGGTGATAAAGGAACTGGTGGAGAACTCCATGGATGCAGGTGCAAGCCGCATCGAGATAGAAATAGTCGGCGGCGGCACGGAACTGATGCGGGTAACTGATAATGGCAAGGGCATGAGTGAGGCCGATGCGCGTCTGGCCATCCTGCGCCATGCCACCAGCAAGATACGGGAAGTTTCCGATTTACAGAATATCAGCACCCTGGGGTTTAGGGGCGAGGCGCTGCCTACCATTGCCTCTGTTTCCCGCTTTTCCCTGCTGACCCGCGAGGCAGGGGCAGACCTTGGTACAAGGGTGGAGATTGCAGGTGGGCAGGAGCCGGAGATTTTGGAGGCGGGCTGTGCCCTGGGCACCACCATCAAGGTGGAGGATTTGTTTTTCAATACCCCCGCCCGCAAGAAATTCCTGAAGACAAACCACACGGAGGCTGCCCATATCAATGATTTTGTGGTGAAACTGGCTCTGGCGCGCCCGGATATTGAATTTCATTTTATGAACAATAACAAGAGGGCTGTGGAGACACCGGGCAATGGCAATCTGTTTGATGCCATCTCGGCGCTCTACGGGGGACAGGCAGCGGATTCCCTGCTGGCAGTGTCCTTTGAGGGGGAGGATGTGAAGATCCACGGCTATATCACAAAGCCTGCCTTCCTCAAGAGCAGCCGTGCCTGGCAGACCTGCATTGTGAATGGGCGCGTTATCCAGAATCGCGCCGTGGCAAAGGCTATAGACAACGCCTATAAGTCCCTGATACCCAAAAGCGGTTTCCCGCTGGCAGTGCTCAATATCGAGGTGCCGCAGCGTACAGTTGATGTAAACGTACACCCGCAGAAGGCAGAATTGAAGTTTGAAGATGAGAGCCGCATCTTTAAGGCTGTCTACAAGTCGGTGTTGGATGCCATCCGTCCCGCAGAGGGGGAACGCAGCCTGGGGCAGTTCGCGGCAGTGGTGGAAAAGCCCCGTGCCCATTTCGCGCCCCAGCAGGAACAGATGCACTTCGTACCGGCTTCAAAGCCTGCGTCTGCCTCCTTCAATTCCACTGGCAGTGCTTCTGCCTGGAGCAGCCAGGAGCAGCCGGAGGTAAGCTTCCGTGATGCTCAAAGGGCCATCCGGCAGGAACGCAGCAGCTATATACCGGAGGAGCCGCAGCCTGTGCAGGTGGCTGAGCCGCTGCCGGGGGAGGCAGTCAGCACTTTGGCGAGGGGTCTGCTGCCCATAGGCCAGGTGGCGCTTACTTATATAGTTGCCCAGAATGAGGAGGAGCTTTATATCATCGATCAGCATGCTGCCCATGAGCGCATCTTGTTCGATCGCCTCTCGGCAGCCGCGGACAGGATTCCTGCCCAGCAGTTGCTGGTACATCTGATTCTCCCCTTCGACGAAAAGGAATGGGAACTCGTTATGAGGCATCAGGAATTGTTCATGGAGCTGGGCTTTCAACTGGAGCCGATAGGCAAGCGTGAATTTCGTTTGATGGAAGTGCCGGCTGATATACCGGTTTCCGAGGCGGAAGATCTGATTCGCGAAATTCTGGCGGGTCTGCGGGACATGCACGCGGCTTCCGCCAGGGATATCCGCGAGCATGTGCTGGCTACTACCGCCTGCCGTGCGGCTATCAAGGCAGGTGAGGTGCTGAACCTGAAGCAGATGGGCATGCTGCTGGATGAGCTCATAAACACATCCTTCCCCTATACCTGTCCCCATGGCCGTCCCACCATCCTGAAATTCAGCAGTGATGATCTGGCAAAAATGTTCAAGCGCACCGGTTTTGGTTTATAACTTATAAATCAAGATACTGTCGCTACTTTGATTTATTCCAATAGGTTTTCTGCCAGGCTAAGAAATTTCTGGCTGATAGGCAGCGCCGGGTCGGCTTCGATTGTGGTGCGCCCCTCCTCCTCGCAGCGGTTGATGTCTGTGCTGCGGGGCAGGTCTGCGACGATTTCCAGTTCGCGCTTCCTGGCGAAAGCCCGGACTTTTTGCTCTTCATCGGGCACGTTGCGCCGGTTCAGCACAATTCCGCGCAATTTAGCATAGCCGCGGTCAGCGAAGTTGTCCACGGCAGTTGCAATATTCTCAGCGGCGTAGAGGGACATTTTCTCGCCGGAAGTCACAATCAGTACCTCCTCGGCGTAACCCTCGCGGATGGGGGCGGCGAAGCCGCCGCAGACCACATCACCAAGCACATCATAGAGCACGATATCGGGCTGGAAGACTTTAAAAAGCTGCAGCTCCTCCAGCAGGGTAAAGGTGGCGATGATGCCCCGCCCTGCACAGCCCAGCCCCGGCGTAGGGCCGCCTGTTTCTATGCAGAGCACGCCGCCGAAGCCCTGGCGGGAGATTTCCTCCAGGCTGGTTGGCTCCTGATCGTGCTCGCGCAGATAGCTCATTACGGGCAGCAGGGGTCTGCCGCCCAGGAGATTCAGCGTAGAGTCTGCCTTGGGATCGCAGCCGATCTGGATAACGCGCAGACCCTTGAGGGCGAAGGCAGCGGCAAGGTGGCTGGTGAGGGTGGACTTACCAATGCCGCCCTTGCCATAGATGGCGATTTTTTTCATATACAAGTCTCCTATTTGTCTGTATTATTTTTTATTGTATTATAACGCCATTGTTCAATCTGAACAACAGCGTTATAATATTGGCAGTTAATTTTGCTTTTCCAGTCCAGTCAGGAGAGAGGGAATCCGCTATGACCCAGTTTGATAAGCGCAATATCACGATGATGATGGATTTTTATGAGATGACGATGGCGAATGGCTATTTTGCCGACCATGACACGGAGACAAAGGTTGTTTTCGATGTATTCTACCGACAGAACCCGGATGAGGGCGGCTTCGCTATCTTCGCTGGGCTGGAGCAGGTTATAGAATATGTGGAGAATATGCGTTTTTCAGACGCAGATGTGGAGTATTTCCGGGAGCAGAATCTCTTTTCGGAGGAGTTTCTGGCTTATTTGAAGGACTTCCGCTTCCATGGGGATATCTACGCCATGCCGGAAGGTACTATCATGTACCCCAATGAGCCAATCCTGACCGTGGTGGGCTCTTTGATTGACGCGCAACTGGTGGAGACGGCCATTCTGGCCCAGATCAATCATCAATCACTTATTGCTACGAAGGCACGCCGCATCGTGAGGGCGGCAGCCGGCCGGGCGGTGTCTGATTTCGGTGCCCGTCGCGCCCATAATATGGATGCGGCGACTTATGGCGCGCGGGCGGCATATCTCGGCGGCGTGGCGGGTACGGCCACGGTATCTGCGGGCCAGGCTTTTGGTATCCCCGTCAGTGGTACCATGGCTCATAGCTGGGTGATGTTCTACGGCGACGAATATGAAGCCTTCAAGCATTACGCGGAAAACTATCCCGATGCAACGGTCTTGCTTGTTGATACTTATGATGTTATCCACTCCGGCATCCCGAATGCTATTCGTGTCGCCAGGGAAGTGCTGGAGCCCATGGGCAAGCGCTTGAAAGGCATTCGTATTGATTCCGGCGACCTGGCCTACCTTTCTAAGCGGGTGCGTAAGATGCTGGATGCGGAGGGGCTTCAGGACTGTAAGATTGTCGTGTCGAATTCCCTCGACGAATTCACGATTGCTTCCCTCCTGAACCAGGGGGCTTGCATTGACAGCTTCGGCGTAGGTGAGCGCCTGATTACCGCCAAGTCCGAGCCGGTTTTTGGCGCGGTCTACAAGCTGGCGGCTGTTGGTGAGCACGATAGATTTTCCCCGCGCATCAAGGTATCGGAAAATGTGGAGAAAATCACGAATCCCGGCTTAAAGGATCTGTATCGCATCTATGACAGCTCCGGCCACGCAGTGGCGGATATGCTGGCTATTTGCGGCGAGGAAGTTGATTTTTCCAAGCCCTTCCGTTATGTGGACCCCCGCAAGCCATGGAAGAATCGGCAATTTGAAGGCTTTACGGCAAAAAATATCCGCAGGCTTTATGTGCAGGACGGCAAAAGGACGGAAGAACTGCCTACGCTGTCGGAGTTGCGGGATTATGTGAAGCATCAGTTGGAGCATGAAATCTGGGAAGAGGAGCAGCGTTTCGAGAATCCTCACCGCCATTATTTGGATATGACGCCTGACTATTATGAGATGAAGATGGATCTCCTGTCGGAGACACGCAAGCAGCATGGCTGAGGTGATGGGTATGATAACCGGCAAGACAAAAAATCTGGGGGTGATGGGCTGGCCCATAGCCCATTCCCTTTCGCCAGGGATGCAACAGGCGGCCATTGCCGCAGCAGGTGCAGATTACAGTTACATCGCCATGCCTGTCCGGCCGGAGCGGCTGGCAGAAGCTGTCGCAGGATTGCGGGCCGTAGAGTTTTGCGGCTGGAACGTGACCATTCCCCATAAGCAGGCCATCATGGCCTTGCTGGATGAAATTGATGGGGATGCCCAGGCCATCGGCGCGGTGAATACTGTGGTGAATGAAGACGGACATTTAAAAGGCTACAATACGGATGTAACTGGCTTCCTGCTGCCGCTGAAAGAGCGAGGCTTGGAACTTGCGGGGCGGGAGGCTGCCGTGCTCGGGGCGGGAGGAGCCGCGCGGGCGGTGCTTTACGGCCTGCTGAAGTCGGGCATGAGGAAAATCCATGTAGGCGTGCGCAATCCTGCCAAGGCGCAGGCTTTAGCTGACAGCCTGGCGGCCTATGGCAAGATACTGGTCTATGAGTGGAACAGTGAGGACTTTAAGGCAGTAATCCCTGGGGTATCCCTGCTGGTAAATACGACACCTCTGGGCATGGCTCCCAAGGTGGAGGAGGCTCCTCCAGTGGACTGGGGACGAGTCAGGCAGGGAATTTTTGTCTACGATATCATATATACGCCTGCAGAGACGCGTTTTTTGGCAGAGGCACGGGCGCATGGCTGCCTCACCCAGAACGGCGAGCGCATGTTAGCCGGGCAGGGCGCTGAGGCATTTCGCCTCTGGACGGGTATCAAGGCGGATGTGGGCTGCATGTGCGAGGCGCTGCGCATGGCATTGACGAAGGGATGAGGCTGGTTTTCTATGTATCGTAGTTTAGATGAGGCCATTAAGGATATTTGGGGACAGGATGCCGCAATCCAAAGCAGGGAATCTGTCTCCGGCGGCGATATTAACGATTCTTATCATCTGCTGTTGTCAAGTGGGGATGATGCCTTTCTAAAGGTCAATACCAAGGCAACAGATGCTTTTTTCACGGCAGAGGCACATGGTCTCAGGGCAATGGGAGAAGCGGGAGCCAGTGTGCCAAGGGTACTTGCCTGCGGCACACTGGCAGATGGCGCAAAATTCCTGCTGCTTAGCTACGAAAAAAGCAATCATCCATCGGCAGATTATGGGACTTTACTCGGGCAAATGCTGGCTAATATGCATCGCGCAAATACGGAACATTTGACCAAAGGCGGAGCCTTTGGTTTTTTCGAGAATAATTTTATCGGAGCCACTTGCCAGGTCAATACGCCTGAATCATGCTGGGTAGATTTTTTTCGAGACAAGCGACTTCTTGTGCAGATGAAACTGGCGGAGCCTTATTTTGACAAGGAGGATAGGCGGCTCTGCCAGAAACTTTTGGACAGGCTGTCCGACTTCCTGCTCGAGCCGGACTTTCCCTCGTTGCTCCATGGTGATTTATGGGGCGGAAATGTAATGCCGGACATGTACGGCAAACCGATGCTGATTGATCCTGCGACTTACATAGGTCACCACGAAGCAGACCTCGCCATGACCGAACTTTTCGGAGGGTTTGCACCAAGGTTTTACGATGTATATCACGAGATAATTCCCAAGGAATCTGGATACAGCGACAGACGGGATATTTACAATCTGTACCATTTGCTCAATCATCTCAATCTTTTTGGCGGCTCCTATCTGTCCTCGGTAAGAAGGATTTTGAAACATTATGTAGGGTGAGTTAATCTTTTCTCAGCTTATTCAGCAGTGCTGTGCAGCCTTTTTCAATATCACGGTAGGTAGCGTCAAAATCGTCTGTATACCACGGATCGGCAACCTCTCTGTTTTCGCCTGCAATCTCCATCAGCAGATGTACCTTGCCGTGGGGATCGCCCTTGGTCAAGCGTTCCAAATCGCGCATATTTTCCCTGTCCATGCCGATGATGAGGTCATAACTTTCATAATCGGCATAGGTGATTTGCCTGGCCTTTCTTGGAGTGAAGGGTATACCCACTTCCCGCAGTTTGTTTTTGGTTCCGTAGTAAGTGTCGGAGCCTAGTTCATCCCTGCGGCAAGCCTTCGAGTCTACTGTAATTGCATTTTCTAAACCGGCACGATGTACCATGTCCTTCATAACAAATTCGGCCATAGGTGAACGGCAAATATTGCCGTGGCAAACGAAAAGTATCTTAGTCATAGCGATTCTCCTTCCAGATATGCTCCGATACGCCGTGAAATGCCGCGTTATGTCGACCTCGCCAGAGGCATATCTGAATTGTCGGAAAGTGTAGAAGTGGCATAATAGGGCAAATCAGGGCATATTAAGTCCCTCAAAAGTAGTAAAAACGTAGTAGGAATGGGGGTGTTTTACTACTCTCGCAAGCCCCTGAAAATGTCGGCGGCAAACGTACACTTTCCTTATCATAGCATGGGAGGACGGGAAACTCAACATTATGGACGGGATACCGAAAGCAAAAGAGGAAACAGCCTACCATGCGGCGAATTGTACATGGGGAAAAGTTTCGTTCGGAATCACAAATGCGTTATCCGTCATCCTGGAGTTAAGCATTGACTCAATGACGGCTGTGAAAGCGGGGCTAGGGCGTGAGGTCATACGAAGAATTGCAACAGGAAATTCAACGGCTTTCTGCCGAAAATCTTCGACTGAAAGGTTTACTCACGGCCCATGGCATATCATGGCAATCGGAATGCGCGTCGCTCCCGCCTGTGGACATTGCCATGGAGAAGGAACGTCGCGTTGCGCTGTTCATGAGGCTGTTCTGCGCCAGGAAGGATTTCTATGCCGAAAGATGGGAGGGCAGGGACGGACGCAAGGGGTATGCCCCCGCCTGCACTAACCGGTGGAAGCCTATTTGTCCCAAGAGAACGCAGAAGGGCATAAAATGCCACGAATGCCCGGAACACGCATGGATACCCTTTACAGAGGAGGTGGCCTATCGGCATTTGGTAGGGCAGGACGAACGGGGCAAGCCTTTTGTTGCAGGAACATACGCGCTTCTGGAGGATTCCTCCTGCAAGTTTCTCGTATTCGACTTCGACGACCACGACGGGTCAAACCTGCCTTGGCAGGAGGAAGCGACGCTCCTGCGGGAAATATGCCGCAATCAGGGGATTGATACGGCATTGGAACGTTCCCGTTCTGGAAGTGGAGCACATGTATGGATATTTTTTGACCAGCCCATACCGGCAAGGATTGCCCGCAGATTTGGTGCGGCGCTTCTCGCCCAAGGTATGGAGTTCGTACATCAGAAGGATTTCAACACATTTGACCGCATGATGCCAAATCAGGACGAGATGCCCGCCGGAGGAATGGGAAACCTCATTGCCCTGCCTTTGCAGGGGCTTCCTCGCAAGCAGGGGAACTCGGTATTTGTGGATGATGACTGGAACATGCTCCACGACCAATGGGGATACCTGTCCGGCATAAACTGCTTGACCCCGGAATTTGTGGAGAAGAAAATAGCAGAGTGGGGCAAACAGGAGATATTGGATGGGACAGAGGAATCCTCTGAGGACGAGTCGGGAAAACCATGGGAAAAGAAGAAGTCGCCCGCACTGGAGAAGGCCGATGTGTCCGAGCCGTTGTTCCTCACATTAGCCGACTGCGTTTATATTCCCAAGGGGAAGGTGAAGCCTCGCACATTGAACCGTATCCGCAAAATGGCAACTTTCAGCAACCCTCAGTTCTATAAGATGCAGGCCATGCGCTATTCCACTAAGCAGATTCCTCGTAGAATCCAGTGTTTTCGTGACTTGGATGATTATGTGACATTGCCTCGCGGGTGTCTGCCGGAACTGGAGGAAAGGCTGCGGTCGGCAGATATTTCATATGTTCTCGATGACCGTCGTACAGATGGGAGACGCATAGATGTTCTCTTTCAAGGCACTCTGCAGCCGGAGCAGGAAAAAGCGGCAGCAGCCATGCTGGAGCATGAAACTGGTATCTTAGGTGCGGCCACGGGATTTGGCAAGACTGTGTTGGGAACCTACCTGATTGCTAGCCGCAAGGTCAACACCCTCATCCTGGTGCATAATCGGGAAATCATGAAGCAATGGCAGGAGGATTTAACGAGGTTTTTGGAAATCCGCGAGGAACTCCCCGTTGAAGTAGGGAAACGCAAGCGGAGGCCTCGCAGCATCGTGGGGACGCTCTATGCCGGGCATGATTCCCTCCATGGCTTTGTCGATGTGGCGATGATTTCCTCTCTTGGCCGTGACGAAGCAATCGATGAGCGAGTAGCCGATTACGGCATGGTCATCATGGATGAATGCCATCATGCAGGTGCCTATACTTTTGAGAACGTCCTTTGGAAAGTGAAGGCAAGGTATGTCTATGGTCTGACTGCCACGCCCCTGCGGGAAGACGGACATGAGAAGATTGTTTTCATGCAGTTGGGGCCTGTCCGCTATCGCTTGACGGAAAAAGACCGTGCCGCCATGCAGGAATTTCGCCATGAGATAGCCCCAAGGTTTACCGGCTTCTCACCAGTCACACAGGAAACGCCAAACATCAACGACCTGTATAAGCTGCTCATCAGTGACAAGGCACGAAACAAACTGCTGGCAGAGGACATCCTCGCTGCCGTGGACAAAGGTCGCACGCCTTTGGTGCTTACCAAGTTCAAGGAACATGCGGAGCTGCTCTTTGGATTGCTCAAGGAAAAGGAAGTGCATCCCATCCTGCTCATGGGCGGAGGCTCGGCGAAAGAGCGGGAGGCACGACGGGCGGCACTTGCCGATTCTACAGAGGATGAGCGGCTTGTTATCATCGCTACGGGAAAATACATTGGGGAGGGGTTCAATTTCCCCCGTCTGGATACACTCTTCCTAACCGTGCCAGTCTCCTGGAAGGGCAACATTGCCCAGTATGCCGGGAGACTGCACCGGGACTTCGAGGGCAAGGAGAGTGTCATTATCTATGACTATGTGGATGTCCACGTGAAAATGCTGGAGCGGATGTATCAAAAGCGGCTCTCTGCCTACGCTTCCATGGGCTATACCATCTTCTCTCCCACAGGGGATGGAGGTGCCAATGTTATATATACCGTCCGTGACTACCAAGAGAGGTTTTGGCAGGATTTCCGTGAGGCAACAGACCGTATCGTTATTTCCAGTCCAAGGATAAGCCGGCAACGGGTAGCGGAGTTCGTACAGAGAGTCAAGGCTGACAAGCGTTCCCAGACGGAATTTGTTGTATGGACACTTCCGGATGAGGAATACGCCCAGCATCAGCGTAGCGGCATCCAGTCCATGAAACGGGCGATGCAGGATGCCGCAATCGATGTCCGTGAAAAGGCAGGGCTGAATTGCCATTTTGCTGTCATGGACGAAAATTTGGTATGGTACGGTAGCATGAATTTCCTCTCGCGGGAACACGATGACGATATTCTGATGCGTCTTAGGAATGAAGCCGTCGTGGAAGAGCTGATGAGGCATGAAAATCAGCAGAAGGACAATTGATACATCTCGCCCTGTTTACTCTGGGCTTTCCCGGAACTGTTTTCGTAACAAAGCGATCTCCTCGGCGTACCCCTCGTTGTCATTTGGTGTTTCCAATATGAAGGGCAGTTCCCGCAGTTTTGGATGCCTGGTCACAGCCGACAGAGCCGCAAGCCCGATGCATCCCTCGCCGATACGGGCATGGCGGTCTTTGTGGGAGCCGAGGGGATTCAGGCTGTCGTTGATGTGGATGGCTTTCAATCGGTTGATGCCGATGATGCGGTCAAACTCTTCAAGTACGCCGTCCAGATCGGTGACGATGTCGTAGCCGCCGTCCCAGACGTGGCAGGTATCGAGACAAATGCCCAACTTGTCGTTAAGCGTTACTCTATCCATGATGGCGCGCAGTTCCTCGAAGCTGCGCCCTACCTCCGAGCCTTTCCCAGCCATGGTTTCCAAAAGAACAGTCGTGGTCTGCTCCTGGAACATGGCTTGGTTCAGCTGCCCGGCGATGAGTTCAATGCCTTTCTCGATGCCCTGTCCCACATGGCTACCGGGGTGGAAGTTGTAATAGTTGCCGGGAATGACCTCCATGCGGCGAAGGTCATCGGTGAGCATTTCCAAGGCGAAGGTGCGTATATTCTCCTTGGCGGCGCAGAGGTTCATGGTATAGGGAGCGTGCGCCACCAGCCGGACAAAATTATGTTCCCGATGGAAGGCAAGGAAAGCATCCGCATCGGCGGGATTGATGTCTTTGGCCTTGCCGCCACGGGGATTGCGGGTAAAGAAGGCAAAGGTGTCGGCTTTCATTGCCACAGCCTCTTTGCCCATGGCAAGAAAGCCCTTTGTCGATGATAGATGGCATCCGATATGGAGCATAAGGATTCTCCCTTCGACTATAGATGATTTCAATCATGTCGTAATTTTATCACGGGAAGGGGAGGGCTGACAATGGAGAACCCTCATGGTATTTGGAGGATAGCGAGATGAGATATAACAGAACCGTGGAGGCACGATTCGTATCCCGTCCCAATCGTTTCATCGCCCAAGTGGAGCTTGACGGAAAAATCGAGACCGTCCATGTGAAGAACACGGGGCGTTGCAAGGAACTTTTGCTCCCTAACTCGCGAGTGATTTTGTCGGAGGCAGAAAATCCTGCTCGTAAGACACGCTATGACCTTATTGCCGTAGAAAAAGCCGGACTTGGGCTTGTCAACATTGATAGTCAAGCTCCTAACAAAATCATGGCAGAGTGGTTAGCAGGACAATATCAAAACTCGGTACTTGATACAATCGCACCTTTGGGTGCAGTCCCCGAAGCCCCTTGTTACAAGGGGCTTCGGGGATTTTGCTTTTTCGGGCATAATGCATTGTGATGCAAAATGACAAAATATCAGTAAAAGAAAGTAGTGGGTGCCAAAATGGGTGCATCCGGGCGTACCAGCAAAAAGTAATCGTTGTATGCTGCATCCTTTCAAAGGAATTTTATTCATGGATATTCTATAAAATTCTAGAGTTGGCTTCAAGCCCTACCCACAGTAAACAGCGAGAGGTCTAAAAACTCTAGAAAATTCTGAATGTCAGACCTTTTTGCGTAATATATGATAAATATTATATATAAATGTCAAATATAGAGAATATATAAAAATCTCATTGACTATACTGGCAAACAACAGTATAATTTAATTATCAAACAACTGTGTAGATGGGAGGTGCTGATGATGGGGGAGAAAGAAAGTAAAAGAGACAGATTCATTCGTTTAGCCAATGCCAGAACCAATAAAATAATCAATATGATTAACCTGCTGGGCAATTTGTCAAACACCAGTTCCTATGAATATACAGGTGAGGATGTAGCGCGCATATATAATACAATTTTGATGGAACTAGAAAAATCGAAGAACAGATTCCGTATATCGGTAAAACCAAGTACATTCTCCTTGTTAGCGGACGAAAATCAGAAAGTCAATCAGCTGAGCGTGCCACTACGAGAAGATGATTGAAAAAATAGGAAAAGCTGCTTTAATAAGGATGCCTCGGTAGTGCTTGATATATGAAGGCGAAAGTATGGCAGTATTAATCTTGGCAATAGTATTACTGATTGTGGTTGTTGGTGCGTTGCTTTATATTTTCTTGGTTACAGGAGTTGAAAAAAAGAGCGCGAGCAAAGGCGGGGGAGGGAAATGTGGCTTACTGTGGGGGTGTATTTCACCAATGACGACTACATTTTGCATGCTGATAGCAGAGTTGTGGAGCTGATAGATAGGAATATCGGATGTATAGATGTTGTTAGTCCTGTGCATGAAGGTAACAGCGATTATGACAGGAAATGCAAACGTTCAAGTGGTAGACCTTGAAGTATTTCCAGTCGGAGAACAGCAAAGCTACATTATAACTGTTGAAGCCAGATATGCTGATATGTTGATACATCGGGAATATGATTTTGAATTCGGAAGTAGATTCGTATGAACGAGTCGTTGGGCGGAGGACACTTAGTATGGAGAGATTAAGTGTAGGGATGTACGTTAGAGTTCCATTTGATAGAGAGCATGGGGAAGATCCACGATTCTTCCTTCTTGGTCAGATTGCGTCTATGGATGTTGCCAGTGGACTTCTTACTGTTATTTTGCATGATCCTTTTAATTATGCCAGGTATTTCCCTGATATACCTGTGAAGTTAAGGGTAATGGCGGATCGTGTTATCCAATGCGGTGCCTGTCGGGGAGCAAAGGCTAAATACAATAAGCAGCTGGTTCGAGTTCTGAGCTATCAGTATGATAAAGAAAAAAGAGTTGTGACATATTTCCTTGATCGGGAAGAGGATCATGCTGTGATATCAGCTTCAGAGACAAAAATACAGTTGCCGTTTGTTGCTTCGGAAATATCTCCGCTGATTCAGATGCTGCAAGGTGAATGGCAGAACCCGCGTTGGTATGTGGGAAGAACCATTGTGAGACGTGCAATTAGTTTATTGGACGGCTCGTTGAACGGGTTTGGCAGGTTGGCAGGCTGTAAGATCGATATTCTACCTCATCAGATGTTGACTATTAGACGCTGTATGCTGCACGATCCTTGCCGAATATTGCTCGCTGATGAAGTTGGTATGGGCAAGACCATTGAGGCGTTGGGAGTATTGCGCTTGTTTGTGGATACGCACCCGCACTGCCGTATTTTACTGTTGGTGCCAGAACACCTATGTGCACAGTGGCGGCTGGAGATGCTTTTCAAGTTTAATCTGAGTGAAAGCAGCAAAAAATATCATTTGGTACTGGTGCCTAGTGAAAAGGCTAGCGAATGTCTTCAGGAAAAATGGGACTTTTTGGTCGCCGATGAGATCCATCATGCTTTGCAGGACAGCCATATGTACAAAACTCTACAGACACTTAGTCATAGGGTCGATAATGTTCTTTTATTAAGTGCTACACCGCTCCAAGCACGTGCTAAGGAGTATTTAAGGCTCTTGTGTCTTTTGGAACCCGAAAAATATGCTACGATTTCGGAAAATGAGTTTGATAATAGAGTAACTAGGCAGGCTCGTATAGAAAGGGCTGCTTTTAATGTCGGTCGTTCATTAAAAAGTGTGCAAAGTGCAGTGCAGGAAGCAAATGCTCCCTGTGTTGATGAAGATGTGGCAGATGAGGCGGATGTATTGCTGAACCGTTTGCACAAGTTGCAGGGTGAATTGCCAGAAGATGAGTATATAGCAGGTCAAATAAGTACGTGGCAGGAATTATTAGAGAAATTGCCAGAAAAGGGGTCGCCGGAGAATATTGATGACCCTCTGGGCTTAAGCAATTTGGCACAAATGCTAGGCTATATATCTGATCATTATCAACTGGATGCCCGTATTATTCGTAATCGTCGCGCTATGAAGGGTGGGAAAGAGGCAAAACGTAAATTAATTTCTCTACCGTATGATTGTGATACAAAAAATCCTTATGAGCGAGAAATATTTCAGGCTGTAGCTGAGTGCTTGGAAAAATTAGTTTCGAACAACAATCCTGCCAAGTTAGTCGAGTTTGGGATACCGTTAGTGTCAGCTTGCTTCAGTTCGGCGTTCGCCCTGGATGCATTTATTACTAGAAAAGTTTTTCCTATTGAGTGCGAATCGTCAAAGGAATTACGGACACGAGCAAGGCAGTGGTTACAATATGAACAGCTTGTCTGTGATGATATTATCAAAGCAATGGATGATGAGGAGAATGGCCCAGCATCAAGAATTTGTGCTGTACTGAAGTGCCTGGATGAGTCTGTTGGCAGACATAAAGTTGTGCTCTTCACAGAGTTCGAAGCTACATGGGAAGCTTACCGGCATTGTCTGGAAGTATATTTTGGTGAGGAGAGTGTGGCATTATATAGTGTTGACAGTCCGACAGAAGAGCGTGAGCGTAATGTCTTCCGTTTTCAGAGTGACGAGTTATGCCAGTTTTTGTTAGCAGATTCTTCAGGCGGCGAAGGACATAATTTTCAGATGGCTGATTATGCTGTGCATTTGGATTTGCCGTACGATGCCGCAGTCGTAGAGCAACGTATTGGTCGTCTGGATCGTCTTGGTAGACAAAGCGAAGAGCCGATTATTTCTATTGTGCCGTATGCAACTAAGACGATAGAAGAAGATTTGTTCCATATTTTTCAGGAGGGGCTTCAGGTTTTCGAGAAGCCGCTGAGCGGTATGGAAATCATTATGGGTGAATTGCGCGAGATGTTGACAAGTGCTTGGGAAAGCGATCCAGAGAGAGGATTGCGGGATATTTTACCTCAAGTCAAAGAAAAAGCCAGGAATCTAACTAAGGCTCTGCAAGAAGAACGGAACTATGATTTGAACAAATTCCTTTTTAATAGACTGGATAGACAGGTTAGACGCTTGGTAAATGAATATAGCCGCCAAGGTGGGAAACTGTTTGCAGATGCGATGGGCAGTTGGGCTGCTATGGCAGGCTTCCGTATAGAGCATCAGAAAGGTGAATTGCTTCGATTTAGACCAGAAAACTTTTCGTCAAAGTCAGCATGGCAGACTATGCTTTTACCACCGGAATGGGGGGAATACTACCAGGATGAGCGGGCTCAGGCATTGTTTAAGATACAAGCTGCTGTTATGAGCAAGCCTGTGAGTACGATGCGCATGCGTAGTGAACGGCCTGCTCTGGTAGGCACTTTTGACCGTAACCTGGCCCTGCAAATGGATTCCGTGCATTTCTTTGCTCCTGGAGACCCCGTATTTGATTGTATCACGGGTAATGCCTTGGCTTCTTATCGTGGGCGCTGTTCTGCATTTCGTTTAAAAGGTGAGGAAGACTGGCAGGGATTGGTCTTTTCCTATGTATTGAGACCGCGTTATGAGGTGCTTTATGAACAGGGACTGCCGGATACACTTTGTCGTCCTTATGTACCTTTCTTGTGTTGTGAGATAAAGACGTTTTTTTGGCCATTGCCCGGCTTTCCAGAAGCTAGTCCAAATGTGCAAGCAACGGCGTGTTTCAAATAGCGTTGTTTTAGGTTGACAGGTTTTGTCTACCGTATACGGACTTCATCTAAGTGATACATTCTCTGTTGCCAATAACATCGTCATAAATGTACGCATTAGATGGAATCTTGCCTAAAATCGGCACAAAAAATTGTCAACCTAAATAGGCCGTCAATGAAACACGCCCAAGCAACTTTCAGACATTGCTTACAGCCTGAAGTTATGTTTGATGATAATAACTTGCTAGTGCACCTTGGCCGGAGGGATAAGTTCAAGGCAATTCCTGAGGCTGCCGCTAGGCATTTCAGTAATGCACAATGGCTACATCAGCATTTTCCTGCAGCAGCATGGGTGCAGCAGGTTGCATCGGAGGCACATAAGAAAGCTAACCGTGATTTGTGGAACAAATCACGCATCGCTGAGGCAGTAAAGAAGGTCAGGGAAGAAGGGCAAGGGTATGGTAATCACACGGTGGAGGAATGTACTCAAGCACTGATAAAAGCGCTGAAAGAGTCGAATGCGCGACTGGATTCATTAGCCTATGTTTGGATGGAGACTGAAAAATGAGCTTTCTAGAATATTTGCGTTCAAGACAGAAATTTTATAGAAACAAAAATGATTGTTATGGTGAAGCCGTTTGTGAACGCTTGATGGCTCATTTTCCAATTGATAATTGTCCGCCTACAGCAGATTTTTATACTTCTTTTAGAAGTTTTCTTGGTTATGAACAGCAACCAGCTGTCTTGCCGGCAAATTGGGTTAGTGAGGATGTTTGTCACCGTTTTGGTTTAGTCAGTTATGGTCAAGATGGCTGGGGAATTTCCAACCAATATAAGGATGAACGGCTCAATGCTGCTTTTGTCGATTGCGTCTTTCAGCACCAAAAAGCTTCAGCTGAAGATAAACAGAAATTTTGCATGCTTACATCACCTGATATTCGTTATTTGACGGGCTATAAAGCTTACAATGGCTTATCACAGCAACTAGCTATGGAAGCTGCCCTTACTATGCAGGAGGGGTATACAGGCTTATTTTGCTTACCAACAGGTTCCGGTAAAAGTCTTATTACGCAGGTTATTGCATATCAGAAACCTGGTCTGACTATTGCTGTAGTACCAACAGTCTCACTGGCTTTGGATCAGGTACGTTCTGCTTATAGCGCGTTGCAGGTGGCTGGAGCGGATGAGATTCTTTGTTATTATTCTGATATGCCTGACGAGGAGTTCTCTAGACTTTATGGGAGCTTAATGGAACAGCGTGCTCGTTTGATTTTCCTTTCGCCTGAATCAATGTTAGGAAGTTTTTATCAGGATATAAGAAACGCAGCTGAAGATGGATATTTACAGAATATTGTAGTGGATGAGGCGCACATGCTCTTGGAGTGGGGCGCATCTTTTCGCCCAGATTACCAACTCTTAAAGACTAATCAGAAAGCACTGCGTGAAATATCTTCTAATCTAAGAACATATCTGTTATCAGCTACCTTTGATCATGAAGAGACTGATTTATTACGTGATATGTTTGCACCAGATGGTGAACACTGGCTGGAGGTGCGTTGTGATTCCTTGCGTGCTGAACCACTTTTTAACGTAATCCGTTGTGAGGATGGAGAAGATAAGAATAGGTCAGTGCAAAGGTTGTGTGATTTACTGCCACGTCCGTTAATCGTCTATGTACGGCGTCCGTGTGAGGCAGAATGTTTGGCTGCGAACCTTCGTGAAAATGGCTATCAAGATGTGCGTACGTTCACGGGTGATACAACAGGGCAGGAACGATCATCGATTATTAGTGATTGGCAGGAAAATCGATTGGATTTTTTGGTGGCTACATCAGCTTTTGGCATGGGGGTAGATAAGAAGGATGTACGTACTGTTCTCCATGCCTATGTGCCGGAAAGTCCTAACGCCTACTATCAGGAAGTTGGTCGTGGTGGTCGGGATGGAAATTATTGCTTGGCAGTAATGTGTGTAAATCTTGGTGATGATGAGGATAATGATCTTACCGGTGAAGGTGGCGCAGCCGGGTTCGCTGAAGGGAAGGCCATAACGGTAAAACGTTTATGTGGTCGGTGGCTGACAATGTTTGGCAAGGCGAAAAAAGGCGAATCTGAGGGCGATGTCATTTATGGGCTCAATACATTACTTGTGCCAGCTTATGCTCAGAATAAAACAACAAATGATTTACATGTGCAGTGGAATATTCGCACATTATTACTTTTGGAACGCCAGCGTTTGCTCAGAATAGAGCATGTGGAACCGCTGGATGTTCATCGCTTTTCTTTGGTCAGGAGAACTGCTTATCGTATTTGGGTACGAATATTGGATTCATGCCTGCTTAATTTACAGGTGACCACGGCGGAATTGGAAAATATACGTGAGCAAGAAGTTCTATATCATAAGAATAAGTACCAGAAAATGGCAACAACATTAGCAAGGATAGGTAAACGCTGTTGGTCTGATTTGTTTACTGCTACTTATGATATGACTGATGCTTGTTGTACAGGATGTGATAAGCATCGGCAGGTACGAAAATATTATCCTAATCAGGGGCTGCCATTGCGTCAGAACGTATTGGCACAGAGAGAATACTTACCCAAAGATGCTGTTGCTAACTTGCTGCAAGGGCAACGTGAAGCACTTATTACTGCGCCAAAGCATTATTGGGAGACAGCTGCTCGCTTAGCTGAAAATTGCAGAGCGTTAGTGGTGATGGACGATTTCCGTACATCATTAGGGGATCTATTGTCAGATGCGCTTTGGCCTTTAATGGAAGATAATAAGCATCTATTTATCTTAGATAGGAAAGAACTGCGTCTCCTAGTAGAAGGGGGGCTGGACTGTAGTGGTTATTTGTCCGGTTGTTTCTTGCTGTTGTATAATAACACGGCGGAGAATCTACCACAGGCATTGCATATGACGCGTAGTCTTTTGCAACGCGTACCGGGGTGGCGGGCATTACATTTACTTTATGCTGATTGTCAAGTTCCTGGGACCGGGCGCCGCTTGACAGAACAGATTACAGGGCCCGTTTATGACGAGAAGGCCTTGCCTATATGAAAGGAGCATACTATGTTCAAGAATGCCATTAGTGCTTATGCTACGCCTGTTCGTGTTTATGAGCTCTGTCATCTGGCTGAGAAGGGAAATTGTACCCGAGATGAAGCTAAGAAAAAGTTTTGTCCTCTACCAACGGATGGAGATATGCTTGCCCCGATCATTAGAGTAGCTGTTGAGCTAGAGCTTTTAGAGGATAATCGTAACGAAATAGTGTTGACAGATGCTGCTCGTTCCGGGATGGCATTAACTTCTATGAAGAAATTTCGACGTTGGTGTAATGCCAGAGCTTTGCGTGAAAGTGAAGACCTATTTGGCCGAATTTCTGCGATTATGTTAAGAATTTATGATAGCCATGAAACCAGAGAAATGGTAGGGGAAAATTTTACTACTTCGCAAAGGTTTCGTAATTACTTGGCTAATCATGTCAATATGGAACACATTCCTGACAATATGCGAGGATGGCGTTTCTGGGCTTCATTTTTAGGCTTGGGCTTGGTGCATGAAGCAGAAAATGGATTTAGCTTTTTGCCAGATATGTATGCTTTCCTGTCTGACGCTATCCAAAACGCTAAGCTGGATGCAGGAGATTATACAGTGACAGAATTTCTGGATATACTGCAACCTTTTCTTACGGTAGCTTTGCCTATAGAAGGTGAGGGACGTAAATTTTGTTTGGGAATGGCCAATGGCTTGCGCAGCTTGCATGACAGAGGGAAGATTGTTGGGCGTCATGTGCCAGATGCCAAGGAGTATTGGGAATTACCTGAGATGACTGGTCATACTATGCCATCGACTATTAGCCACATTAGCTTGCCAGGAGGTGCCGCATGAATAAGGAAATAACATCAGGGCGTCTAACCGAGGTTATTAAAGTAGATACTACTTCTAGTTCCAGAGCTGACTTCTTGGCTACACATGTCCCATTCCGCCATATCAAACTTAAACACGGTGGCGGACTTAGTCAAGATTTTGAGACTATCTCGGAGGATGAGATTTGGCAGCAATATGTCCGTGAGCCTGGTGAGCGTCATCAGTTCATCGTTGTGCAAGGAGCCAATGGAGCAGGTAAGTCACATCTGATTCGTTGGTTATATACTAAGTTTCAAGCACAGCCACAAGAAAATGAAGCTGTAATATTCATTCGTCGAAGCGATAATAGCCTTAAGGGAGCTATCCGCCAGTTGCTGGATAGGCATGAAACACGTGACTTGCCACATCGTGATGCGTATGAACGTTTGGCAGCAGCAGGTACGGACATAAATCCGCAGGAATTAAAACATAGATTATATCATGCCCTGTTGGCAAAAGTACAGACTGATATTGTTAGTGGCCTGACAGATAAGCTCAAACGTATTCAGAAGAAACATTTGCTTAGTTTGCTTTCAGATCAAGTGTTCTTTGAGCAATATCTTTTGCAACCGATGGACGTGAATACGCCAATAGAACGCATTTACAGACGTGTAGCGACGGATGGAAATCTTAAAGGATTTAATGAGGAACCAGCCCGATTCAAGGCAGGGGATTTTCAAATTACAGATGAATTTTTAGAACGACTGGAAAGCGCAGGCTCAGATCAGAAAGCTATTGATTATGCTTACGATCTACATGATGAGCAGGATTTGACGGTTAAAACCGCTGACTATCTGAATCAGTTTATTGAATCGGTTATTCAGGAAGCAGCGGGCGTTCATCCTGGTGACTTTGAAAGTATCTTTGCAGAGATACGGCATGAACTATTCCGGCACGGGAAAAATCTAACGCTATTGATTGAGGATATTACTGCTTTCACGGGCGTTAATGAATCACTATTGAATGTTTTGATAAATGAACATACAGGTACAGCGGATTTGTCAGGGCAAGAGCTTTGTCGTCTTTCTTCCTTGGTAGGCACAACAACGGAGTTTTATGGAGAATTTCGTGATAACTTCAGGAACCGTGTGACTGAGGAGATTTACATTGAGGATACAGCACTTACAGTCGGGCAGGATAATACATTGGTTGAGTTAGCAGCTCGTTATTTGAATGCTATGAGCTTACCGGCGAATGTTCTTGATGCTTGGGCAGAGAGCGGAGCAGAAGATGGACAATTACCACTCCATAAGCGTACAGAAATGAATTGTTGGCCGACATATACTTTGCCAAATGGGGGGGCACTTTCACTTTATCCTTTTACAGTGCAAGCCTTAAAGCATTTAGTTGCTGGGATGCCAGAAGGGCAGAGGACTCCACGCTATTTTCTTACGGATATCTTGCGTACAACAGTACAGTGTATATTGAAGGGTGAATCAAAGGCTTTTCCACCTGTATATACTGGCACAGCACCAAATTTGCAGTGGCGCAGTGCTAAGGAACGCATACATATCATTCAACAATGCGAAGAGGGAGAACAGGATCGGCTGAATCGATTTATATGTATTTGGGGCGACGGCACAGCAAGTCAGACAGAAAGCCAGGGAGTTGCCATCTTGGCCGGCATTCCCATGCCTATTTATCAAGAATTGGGATTTCCAGTACTACGCGGCCTGGAAGATGTTACGACTATTAATGCTGCAATAGACACAGATCCACCTGAAACATTGCCAGAGTTACAACAAGAGGTGGACAAGAAGACCCTTTTAGCTAATACGAAAACGCCTGATGAGATTGCAAATGAAAATTATGAGAAGCAGCGTTTGAACTTGGAACAATGGCTTAGTGGTGGCCAGTTGAACGATGATCGAAACCTTATTCGTAACGATTTGAGTGATTTCCTGTGTAGTACGATTAATTGGCAGGAGGAAGGGGGTTCATTCGATAATCTCAACAAGATTATTGGTGAAAAGTCTGGTGCTCAGAATCAGTTACTTTCTATTGAACGTTGTAGTCGTGGTAAGGGCTTCTATGAATTGCCTGCTAAACTGCCTACTTACCAAATAATAAACTGTTTGTTGCAATGGCGTTATCTAGGACGACGTTCTTGGTTGTTTGAAGGAGCCGAGGAATCCTTTTATGCAGCTAGCATGTGGCTTTATAATGTCAAGGATGGGGTAGTGCAGGCAGTAAAAAATAGTTCACCACAAATAGGAGGCGTGAATGCTTATGCGGCTTGTGCGATTAGCGTAGCCGTTTGTTGCCGTATGTTGGCTGGTGGTGATGCTAATCCTGAGACTTTGGCAGAGCATCTTTGGGCGGATAATATGGTGTTACCGCAATCTGGCAGCGGGCATTGTCGTGCATGGCAGGGATTGCTCTCGTATTTGAAGCGCCCCGAGACAGAAGATGCTTTGAAAATTGCACATGATTACTTCAATATTGTGCAGAGCCGTAAGCCATCCACTAAGACTTTCTTGAACTTAGACGCATTACAGAAATGTTTGGATTACTTGGCACCGCATGGCTATTTGTTGGAGGAAGCTGGACAGCTGGCCAAGGAAGAAGTCATTGGGGCCCGTAGAAAACCGATGGTGCCTGCTGCTCATCTGGCTGAAACGCTACCAAAAGTCATTAAGGAAGAGCAAAATTTCCTGCGGGAAAAACTCAGTCCTATTTTTGAGGCATTTGATTTGAACGAGGCTGATTTAGGTCATTTCGAGGCAGGGGCATTGGAAGACTTTTCTATTCGATTGGATGAATGCAATCAAGCTTTGGTTCAGGCGAATAAACAGAACTGCTTCTCTAAGATCACCAAAGAAAAGCGAAAAAAGGTAAAGGAAAATGCTGAGGGAATAACTTCAGACCTGCGTCAATTAGCAAAAGCTATTACGGAGGCACCAATGCACGAGAGCTTGCCACAGTTGGCAAGAGCACCATTGGCAGATGTGCAGCCACTAATAGAATTGATCGAACTTGTTAAGGATGGTCTAAAAAGAGCATCTGCAGCTATGCCCAGTGAGCCTCCAGCACCGGTAGGGTATGTGAGCCCTTTGCTTAAGGATAAGGAGAAAGTGTTGCAGGAGGTAGAGGTCGCTTTGACAGATATTGACGCGCTGGAGGAGGCATTGACGCTATGATTACGGAGGCTTTGCAGAAGACAACTGAACTGGCTGGGCGTTGGGCAGAAGCAGATGCAGACAAGGACAAACTAGAGGATCGGAAGAGGCGTGAACAGGTTGTAGCGGCTGGCTTTGAATGCATTTTGCAGCAAATACGCATTTTGCGCTTGCGCCAGAAATTACTACCTTTGCAATTGGAACGTCTTGATGCGCAATTATTACAGGACGTACGCGAATTGTTAAAGGTTGGGAAGGTGGCCTATCAGAGACAACAAGTCGGAGCAAAAAACACTTTGGGAACTGACTTAAAGCGATTCAATAAAAAATTCTCTGAAGAAATTAAGCATCATGCAGAGTGTTTCAGCCGAGATTCTAAGGTTATAGAAACACAGCAAGCATTGGAGGTAACAAACAATCTTTGCCCAGGGGCGGTGCCTTCAAAGCTCCGATCGCGGCTCATATTTGCTAGACGTGAAAACGCTACGTTAAATGAATTACAAGATAATCTAGAAGCTCAAAAAGAAGCGGAACTGTGTTTGAAGAACTCACCTTTGGAAGCGTGGCAACGTCAGCTCTTGCAACGGATTACTGTGGGTCAGGCTACGCTCCTTAATATAACGCCGGAAGAACTGTCCTGGCTGCAGCGTAGCGATTTTGCGAAACGCGTTAAGCTACGCTACGAGTTTTAGGTCGTATATGGGGGGAAAAACTGCATGTCAGAGCAACCAAGAGAACAATATTTAGATTTGGTACGGCGCGAGTTGCTGGGACCAGGTGCGGAACCATCTTTGTTGGATGCAGAGACAGATGTTGCACATGAGCGACTGGCGGCTAATCCAAACAGGCTTTATTTGTTAGGAATTCTATATCCGCAAGATGCTAGGAAAAATACGGATGCTCCATTGAATTACGGCAGTAGAGAAGATATCGAAAATTACATGATAGATGATGTAGACGCTGAACGGGATCTTACTGATGTTAGTGAGGATGCTCTGCTTGAAGTTACAACTGTTTCAAAGAATAGCGGTAGTGATGATGAAACAGATGATGAAACAGATGATGGGCTAGATGAAGCGTTTAGTATGACTGCACAATTTTTACCCGCTTCTATGGGGTTGCTTTGTCTGACAGAAGGCAGCCCGGATGGGGCACAAGTAAATATTTCTTTCGGTACATATCGTCGTGCCAAGGAAGAACTAGGAGAGTTCTGGGTTCCTTATCAGAAGCCGACAGGATTTGATATACCGGGAGAGTATGAGCCATTTTTGCATTATGACAAGATTAAGGAGCGCTTGTACTTAGTCCAGGAGTTTTCTAAAGGTCTAAATAGAGATTTCCGTAATCAACATAAGAATCCAAAACCGGAACTGCGGGAATTTATGTGGAAAGTCAGTCGTTTAGCTATTTTTTCACGTGAAGGTCGTGTACGTATACCGAATGATTTTAGGCTGCGCCTTAATTTCGATGGGCAGGGACATTTTGAAGAAGATTTACATGGTGAGGGCGGTAAAGCCAGACTGATAGCTCGAAAACGGGAGATTACAGCAGGTCGTTTTTCCTTGACTCTTATGTTGGTGAATCTTTGTCATGATGAAAAGGGGCAGGCCGAAAACTGCCTTTACCAGGCTGAAATAAAAATGGAAGCCAGCGAAGAGGAGGGCTTTCATTTTACTGATACACGTTTTTCTGAGCCAGATTTGAGCGATACGGAAGAAGATAGTTTACGTCTGCTCTATCATGGCAAGCAAAACTATGCTACGGGGCTTGGTACTGCAGCTGCTTGGAAAATGGATGATGAAGGATATGGCTATGTCCGCACTGATTTTTTCCCTATAGCGGAGACGCCACAGATGGATTGGGGCAGTGAGGAACGCTCTATGAAGGACCTTTCAAGTTTATCGTCCATCTCACGCGAGAAAAAACTTGAAAGTCTGCAGAAGCTCGTATCTGCCTATGAAAGATGGATAAGTAGTCTGGAGAACAAGGCAGAGCAGTTTACAGATATACGTTTTAAGCAAGCTGCTGCTAGAAATATAGGGCTATGCCGCAAGGCGGCTCAACGTATGGCGTCAGGAATAGAAGTTTTGCGGGAAAATGATCTAGCCTTTGAGGCTTTTGAGCTTGCCAATCGTGCCATGTTTATGCTGCGTGTCCAGTTACGTATGCAAGGAGATCGTACTTGCCAAACACTAGAAGAACGTTGGCCAAGTGATAAAAAGACAGCAGCGTGGCTTCAAAATGTCGATTATGCAGCAGAGCCTGATGAGAAGGAGGGATGGCGTGCTTATTGGCGCCCCTTCCAGATTGCGTTTATTCTTATGGTTATACCTGATGCTGTTGATGATCATGCACTTGGAAGAGAGTTTGCAGACCTTATCTGGTTCCCCACTGGTGGTGGTAAGACAGAAGCTTATTTAGGTCTTACAGCGTTTACTATCTGCTATAGACGCCTAGCACATACGGAGGCGCAGAGTGGCGGTACGACTATAATTATGCGTTATACGTTGCGACTCTTGACAGCACAGCAGTTCAATCGAGCCTCTACGCTTATTTGTGCTTTGGAGATAATGCGTCGTGAAGGCATAGCAAAACTTGGTAATGAGTCTATTACAATAGGTTTATGGGTTGGACAAGCTACGCCTAAGAAATGCATCAAGGGTTCGTGGGAAGATCCCAGTGCGGATATGCTTTTGAAAAAAATTAAAGATTATAGCGTGAATGTTGGTAATATCGAGGAACGTAAGGAACGGTATAATCGCTTCCAGGTCTTGAAATGTCCATGGTGTGGCACCAAGTTAGAGCGCGGTGTCGTGAGTAGTCATGGATCAAAAAAATTGGAAGGGATCTGGGGCTATGGTTTAGACCAGGAAAACCATTTCCATTTCTTTTGTCCGCAAAGAAAATGTCCATTTAATGATGAGTATTTCTTGCCTATTCAGGTCATAGACGAAGAAATATACAGAAATCCGCCAACACTGTTGTTTGCTACGGTTGATAAATTTGCTCAGATGCCATGGCAGGGTGATAAGGTGGGTAAGATCTTCGGTGCTGATAAGAAAGAACGTCGTGCTCCGGAACTCATTATCCAAGACGAGCTCCACCTTATTTCAGGTGCATTGGGAACAATGGTCGGACTTTACGAAGTGGCTTTGGATGCAGCTTGCCAGCATAAAGGTGTCAAACCAAAGATAATTGCTTCTACGGCCACTATTCGGCGTGCTACAGAGCAATGCGCAGCACTCTATGAGCGTCAGGCTTTTCAGTTTCCCCCACCGGGCCTTGAGTCTGGTGACTCTTTCTTTGCTAGGGAAAAGGTGGTAAGTAAGAAAAATCCAGGGCGTAAATATGTCGGCTTAATGCCTTCTGGAAAGACCAAGACTGTATCCGAAATACGTGTATTGGCCGTTCTTTTAGAAATGGTCAAGGCTATGCCGGGCTTAAGCGATGAGGAGATGGATAAGCTTTGGACATTAACAGCATATTTTAACAGTTTGCGTGAACTCGGTAGAGCAGATACGCTGGTGATGGATGAAGTGCGTGATGCTATGCACCGTATTTCTTTCCGTTTGGATATACCATGTCGTAGTGTATATGGTGCAAAGGAATTAACAAGTCGCGTGACAGCTATTGAACTGAATCAGACGTTGGATGCTCTGGAACACTTAACTTATTCCCAGGTTAATAGGGAACAAAAACGCTATGCTGTCAATGTACTTTTGGCTACTAATATGATTTCTGTGGGGCTTGATGTAGCTAGATTGAACTTAATGTTGGTGGTAGGTCAGCCTAAGTTGACAAGTGAATATATCCAATCTACTAGCCGTATCGGTAGACAGCGTCCCGGCGTTGCGTTAGTATTATATCGTCCGACAAATAGCCGTGATCGTTCATATTATGAGCATTTTCAGTATTTCCACCAGACATTCTATAGCCAGGTAGAACCTAGTGTAGTAACACCGTTCTCTCGGCCGGCGTTATCTAGAGGGCTTCATGCTGTGTTAGTGTCTATGATGAGGTTGGGGAAACATACATATGAAATTTTTGCTAAGGATGATTCTGCAATAAAGTTTGATCTTCAGAATGAGGCCATAAGGGAACAGGCCGAATGGAGTAAGAATTTCTTGGTGCGTCGTCAGCGTCGCGCCTATGAGCTAGCTCCAGGCCTTATGTCTGCTGAGGAGATGGATACTGATCTACAAGATTTGGAACAATTGATTGATGGCTTTTTCCAAGCGTGGGACGAAGAAGCAACTTATGCTAGTAAGGACGCGGTAAAGCTTTGTTTCGGGCACAGTTTCCTTTTCCGTTGGCCATCAGATGGCGAACGGATTTTACTGGCTACGCGTCAAAGGGTTCTTACACTGGCAGAAATGAATCAAGAAAAGAGTGAACAAGCAGGACCAGCGATAGAAACCATGTCTTCCCTACGTAGTGTAGATGATGAATTGAAAGGTTCGCTGATTACTTTCCAAGAAAGGGTTGAAGGCGAGGGGACAAAATCATGAATAAGTTTAAATTTGATACGCTGCATTTGCCATCCTCCCATAAGGTCAGGCTGGCACAGGCTATTTTACAGTATGCTCCTGGTGCTATGGTAGATTTTTCGGATAGAACTTTATTGACTGCAGCACCATATACATGGCATAGCAGTATCGGAACAGACGAGAATATACGCCCTATCAGTGACCCTCGTTTTGCCCGTGCATTACATGTAGATGGTTTTGAGGCACCAACGCAAATCAATTATGTGCAATTTCCAGAATGGTATTTTTGCCCTGTTTGCCGCCGTTTTCAACCACTTACATCTTGGCAGGCTGAGGCCGAACGTAATGCTAAAGGTGGAGATAATCCATACAGACAAATGCGTAGCAGGGCAGCCATCAAACGAAGCTGGCAGCAAGATAATCAGGAACGTAAAGCGTTTCTGCCACGTTGTAGTAACCATGACTGTCATAACAGCGAGCTTATTCCGGCTCGCATAGTGGTAGCTTGTGAACACGGACATTTGGATGATTTTCCTTGGGTCAAATGGGTGCACTACCGTAACATTGGGGGTGCTAAGGAGCCGTGTTGCGAGTCGCCGGTATTGCTCTTTGAATCTGGTGGTGGTACAGAGACAGGTGAAGATATACGTATTACTTGCACTAAGTGTCATGCGGTCGCCACACTGAAAGACGTTTTTACTGCCGATGCTTTTCAGAAGGTGAACGAAGATTTGGGCCGTGAGATATTCTACTGCAGCGGACGTTTGCCGGATTTTGGCAGTCATTCAGACTGTAATCAGATGCCGAGAGCGTTACTGCGCGGTGCGACTTCTGTGCATTTCCCTATGGTGCGTAGTTCTATGGTTATTCCGTCACAAACTGGTAGTCCGGAAGTTGATATTGATGATCTTGCGTACCGTTGGGAGGAATATCAGGCTCTATGTAATGAACAATATGGCAAGCCAGGGGATGAATTTACTCGCGTAGATTCAGGTTCTTTGTCAGATTATGAGAGGCTGGGAAGTTTACATTTACAACAGGTCGAATTATTGGATCAGGTACGAATTGTACGGGCTTTTTTAGGATATTCCCGTTTACGGCCTGCGGCTCGTCGTGATGATGAAGGCTTTATCCATGCCCGTTTACCACAGGATAAAACGTATCCGGCCTATGAAGGATTTGGTGAAGGCATCTTTCTGCGTTTTGATGAGGAGGCTATCAAGGAATGGCTGGAAATGACACCGAGAGCGGCTGAACGTGCTTGGCTAGTGGAGCAAAATAGACAGAAAGGATTTTTTGCTGGCGAAAGCCATGCTCCGATTACGCCTAAGTTCTTGCTTTTGCATACACTGGCACATCTGCTTATCAAAGAGCTTAGTTTCGAGTGTGGTTACAACATAGCTGGACTAAATGAACGTATTTATTGCGCTGATCGTAAAGTGAATAATACTGACTTCGATATGGCGGGGATTTTCATATACGTAGCTGGTGGTGATGCAGAAGGTACTTTAGGTGGACTGATAAGGCAAGGACGTGCTGATACCTTACCTCAGATTTTCCAACGTGCATTAGCAAAAGCACGCTCGTGTTCCAATGATCCGATGTGTAGCGGAAGCCATGGTCAGGGGCAGGATGGACAGAATCTAGCATCATGCTATGCTTGTGCCTTGTTACCAGAAACAAGTTGCGAGGAATTTAATTCGTTTCTTGATCGTGGCGTTGTCGTAGGTACGTTTGATGAGCCGGAGATTGGCTTTTACAGTAATGTAGCTGCCACAAGAGCTCGACATGCTCGTAGTAATATGGCAAAGGCACAAGTTACTGAGTGTGTGAATGTCGCGGGAAAGTCTGCTACAAAAGGCTGGGAGGCTAAACGTGAGGAACTGCTGGAAGATGAAGCTATAGAGGCCGCGAAGCTTTTGGAAAATGCGGGAGTTCCCGTACCGGATATAATTGGTGCTGAGTTGCTTAATGGTCGTTGCAATGTAGAGATGATTTGGCAGAAACAGAAAATAGTGTATTTGACCTCAGAGCAGATGGATCAGGCATCGGAGCTACGTAAGGAAGGCTGGCAGATTCTTGATATAGGACAGCCAGTTGATGCAGGCATGTTTGAGTTATGAGAGCATGCACATGGAAGGAGTGCTGAGGGATGTTTTACGGTCACCCCAATATTGTATATCCGCTCAGGGTAGATAAAGTGTTGGAAGATTTGCCATCCCAGAAAATGCAAAAGAAGTTTTGGGAGACTATGGAGCAGTTCACGAAGCAACCAGGCGACCATGGCTTGAACTTTGAGGCACTGCACGGGCAGAATCTGTTCTCTATTAGGATTCAGGGCAAGTATCGAGTCATTTTATACCGAGACCCGAAGGATAACAATACCTATATGCCGGTCTATGCTGGCAATCATGATGAATCCTATGCCTGGTCTACTTTCCGTTGTGTTGTAGACCAGAAAACCAGTGCTATCGTCTACCATGTGGTCAAAAAAGAGAATGAGGCAACATTGCAACAGCCTTCGGGCAATGATATATTCTGTAACGTCAAAGATGAGGATATGCATGCTCTGGGCGTTCCGGACTATGTAATTTCTGAGGTCAGGAAATTTACGCAACTGGAAGATTTCTATGGTATGAAGAATGAAATTTCCGAGGGCTTGTATGACATCCTAGACTTCCTGTTGGAAGGCTGCACTGTGGATGAAGTCAAGGATATGCTGGGAATTACGGACTGTGCTGCTGATAAGGATACTACTATCTTGCAGGCTGCTCAGTCGGCCGCTAATCAGCAGTATTATAAGGTCGTTACCAATGATGTTGAATTGCATGAAGCTATGGAAGCCTCATTGGAAAAATGGCGAGTCTTCCTGCACCCGACTCAGCGTAAAGCTGTGGAACGTAATTATAATGGCTCGGCCCGTGTAGTAGGCGTAGCTGGCACGGGCAAGACTGTTGTGGCTATGCATAGGGCTAAATTCTTAGCTGCACAGATGCAGAAGGGTGAGAAATTACTTTTTACAACTTATACCAAAAATCTGGCCATTGATATCGAGAATAATCTGAGAAAAATTTGCTCAGAGGAGGAGATGTCGCACATCGAGGTCAAAAATCTAGATGGTTGGGCCGCTAGTTATCTTGGTAAGCGCAAAATCATGATGCATGTTTCTGGGCAGGAACATCTCGATAAGGTGTGGCGCAAAGCGATAGATAAGGTTCTCAGGCGTGGCGAGAACGTACCTTTTCCTGAGCCAGAATTCTATCGCGAGGAATGGCGCCAGGTCGTGATGGCCCTGAAGTCTACATCTCCTGATGAGGCAAGAAAGGAATATGCCCTGCGGGCTAAGAGAGATGGGCGCAAATATCGTCTAGACAGGAAACAGCGTCTCGAAGCCTGGTCAGTTATGGATGAATATAGGCAGATGACGCGCAAAGAGAAAATGTTCGATTATGATGCTATCCGCTATGAATGTCGCAGATATGTTAGCGAAGAAGAACAACCACTGTATAAGCATATTATCGTGGACGAAGGACAGGACTTCAGCATGTGCGGCTACAGGCTGCTACGGACCTTGGCTGGAAAAGAGCACCCTAATGACATCTTCATTGTTGGTGATGCGCATCAGCGCATCTATGATAATCATCCTATTCTTTCTCATTGCGGTATCTATATTAAGGGGAATAGCACAATCCTGCGGGTAAATTACCGTACGACGGAGGAAATCCATACGCGGGCGCTGGGACTGTTGCATGGATTCAGCTTTGACGAGATGGATAACAATGCTGAGTTGAGCAGCGAACTGCTGGATGAACGTACGGCATCTCTGACACATGGCAAGCAACCGGTGTTGCGCAAATGCAACGACATTGAGGAGGAGCATGATTTCATCATCAAAGAAGTAGGCAGACTGACAAGAGGAAGCGTAGATTGCAAAGATATTTGCGTTGTGGCGCGAGGCAAGGATCAACTGCGAAAGCTCAAGAAGAGTTTGCAGAAGACAGCTGTGTCATGTTATGAATTGGATGCTAATGGTGACGATGGTGATGACAGAAAACAGTCAGGCATCAGGCTGGCGACTATGCACCGCGTAAAGGGTCTGGAGTTCGAATATATGTTCTTGCTAGATCTAAATAAGGGCTTGGTGCCGTTGACGAAGCGCCTAAAAGACGCGGAGAATGAGCAGGAAGCACTGAAGGCGGAAAAGTGTCTGCTATATGTGGCTATGACCAGAGCACGGAAAGGTGTGTATCTGCTCAGTTCTGATGTACCGTCACCGTTTATTGATGAGTGAGCTGTATGCAACTTAAGCCTATAAGTAGTTCGGATTTGGTAAGGAACCCCAAAAATTCCGCACTTTGCTTTTTGGCAATTTACTTCACATTCACGCGCCGCACATCACCGAGGTTTGGCGTACTGCCCAAAAGAGCGGCAACCTCTTTTGACGAAAGACATACAGCACATCGAGTGTCAGTCCATGCGGCAAAGCACCATCCACGTTGAATTGCCGATGTTCCTTGCCAATCTCTGATGAGAAATGCTTTTTGACATCTGTGTAGAGTTGCACGGCATTCACTTCGGACTCAGCAAGAGGAAGTTTTACCGCTGGCTGGAAGAGCCGCATGGGTTTGTGGCGTATTTCAGGACGAGGAAAATCATCCTGCGGGCAGAACTGGAACGGTATTTCCTCCGGCACCCGGAAGAGAGGGAGGCGATGGCAAATGGCAAGCCCAGGAAAAAGGCGTGACAGCAAGCACCGAGTCCTCCGGCGTGGGGAATCCATACGGGCAGACGGGAAGTACCAGTTCAAGTACCATGTGGACGGAAAGCCCAGGTTCGTCTACAGCTGGCGGCTGGAACCCACCGACAAGTTGCCCGCAGGCAAGAAGCCATGCCTTTCCCTCCGGGAAATGGAAAAGCAGATTGGCTACGACCTCGACAGCCAGCTTGACCCGGCGGGGAAGAACATGACCGTAGGGGAACTGGTGGCGCGGTATGTTTCCACCAAGACGGGGGTGCGCTCTACTACCAAGCAGGGATACAATTTCGTGCAGAAAATCCTGGAGCAGACGGAGTTCAGCGGAAGGAAGATAAGCGACATCAGGACATCGGATGCCAAAATATACCTCATCAAATTGCAGGAAAGCGGCAGGAGATACAGCACCGTCAAGACCGTGCGGGGCGTGCTCCGTCCGGCATTCCAGATGGCGGTGGACGATGATGTCCTTCGAAAGAACCCCTTCGACTTCCAGTTGGCGACTGTGGTGGTGAACGACAGCGTGACGAGGGAGGCAATCACAAGGGAGCAGATGCGGAAGTTCCTCAAATTCATCCACGATGATAACGTTTACTGCAAGTACTACGAGGTGGTGTACATCCTTTTTCATACGGGCATGAGAATCTCGGAGTTCTGCGGGCTGACCATCCGGGACATCGACCTGGAGCGGCGGGTGGTGAACATCGACCATCAGCTTCAGCGAGGATCGGACATGCGGCTCGTCATCCAGCCCACCAAGACCAATGCGGGGACAACAAGGCGGCTCCCCATCACGGAGGACGTGGCGGAGTGCTTCCGGGCAATCCTGGAGGACAGGGAACAGCCTACGGTCGAGCGCATTGTGGACGGCTACAGCGGGTTCCTGTTTCTGGACAAGGAAGGGCTTCCCTTGGTGGCCATGCACTGGGAGCATCGGTTCAATCACATGGTGGCAAGGTACAACGAGATATTCCGCATTCAGCTCCCCAACATCACGCCCCACGTTTGCCGCCACACCTACTGCACAACATGGCGCGGTCGGGAATGAACCCCAAGACCCTCCAGTATCTCATGGGACACAGCGAGATAGGCGTGACGCTCAACACCTACACGCACCTCGGCTTGGAGGATGCGGTGGGCGAAATCAGGAAGATGGAGGAAGAGCGGGCAAGGCAGGAAATCGAGCGGGGCGACCGTCCCCAGAGGGAGGCAAGACTGACACAGCGGATGTTCCGGGTGGTATGAATGCAGCAATGACGGCAGGTTTCCTTCGGGGAGCCTGCCTATTTTTTGTTGTAAGGATGCAAGAGAGCAAACAGTCCGACCAGTGCTCAACCCTTGTATTTGCTGGGCTGGACGGCAAGGATGCAAGAATGCACGGGTGCCTCAGCGGGGATATGCCAGTGTGCATCCTTGAAATCAGATTCTTCTTGAAAAAAGCCTCTGCATGGCTTAAAATAAAGGTAGATGGACAGATGGGCAGGGAGATGTACGGATGAGTGTAGAAAGCAGCACGGTCAAGGGCGTGTTCATGGATGGCGACAATGCATCCTATGACAGGAACGCCAAGAAGTTCCTGTCCGAGAAGGCACTTCTGGCAAGGATTCTGAAGGATCTGGTGGCAGAGTTCCGGGAGTGCTCTCTCAAGGACATCGAGGAAAAGTGCATCGAGGGCGAGCCGAAGGTTGCCATCAACAAGGTTCCCGTGGCTCCCGACCTTACGAATGCGGCGCGGGAGACTGCCAAGAAGAAAGGCAGTCCTTCGAAAATCAAGGGCAGCCGCAACGAGGACAGCAGTTCAACCGAGGGTGGCATCACGTTCGACATCCTGTTCCGCGCCATTGTGCCAGCCACGGGAGAGACGATTGCACTCATCATCAACATGGAGCCGCAGCGCACCGTGCATACAGGCTACTCCCTTGTACGCCGTGGTGTCTACTATGCCTGCCGGATGATTTCCTCCCAGAAGGAAGTGGAGTTCAAGGGCGAAGACTTTGACGGCATCAAGAAGGTCTATACTATCTGGCTGGTGATGGATGCGCCGCGAGGCGGTTCGAACTCCATCCGCCGATACGAGATAAAAGAGAAGATTCTTCACGGCCATGGGCATGAGGATGCGAGGAACTACGACCTGATGGTGGTCATCATGGTCTATCTTGGGAAACAGAAAACACGGCATCGGCTGCTCCGATTGCTCCATTTGATTTTCTTGGACAAGATGAAAGCGGCGGAAAAGGCGAAGAAACTGAAAGACGAATACGATTTGATACTTACGCCAGATATGGAGAAGGAGTTGACGGAAATGGGCAGCTTGGCAGAAGGCATCGCTGAGAGGGCGAGGATGGAAGAGAAAGAATTTACGATTGTAGAGAATATGCGAAAGATGATAAAGAATTCCAATATGACTCTGCAACAGATAATGGACATGCTGGAAATTCCCATGAAGGACCGAGAAAAATATGCTGCATTGGTTTAATGCAGACAACTCAAGGACATTGATGATCCATCCGTCAGTATAAAATCAAGGAGATGATTCTCCACGGACATGGGCATGAAGCTGTGAAGAACAAGGAGTTGACGGAGATGGGCAGCTTGGTAGCAGGCATCGCCGAGAGGGTGAGACAGGAAGAGAAAAACTTGACAATTGTAAATTCTATCCGTAATTTGATGGAAACATTGCATCTGACAGCGGAGCAAGCGATGAATGCTCTAAAAATTCCTGCTACAGAGCAAGGAAGATATGTCGCGCAAATTTGACCACATAAATCACAACGGGCATTACAGAAGGTTGTATATCTTTCCTGTGATGCCCATTCGGTTTCTTCGAATGTTCCTGCTGGTTTTCTTGGGAAAGTTAACCATGGCAGAAAATTCTCACTGGTAAAAATGGGAAAATTTTATAGAAAATATTGTTAATTTGTATGCGTCAATTAATGCATGATGCTTTCATATGGATGATCACTCCTAATGAAATTCCAAAATATGGATTCATGCAGATGTGGAAACGCTGTGCAAGTGTGACATTCTATTTCGTTGAGGCATAGATTTCAAATGGAAGGCGAGAGATGTAATGGATACTACAGAATTTGAAAAAATTCTCAACGATACAGTTATTCGTTCAGACATTCCTTTTCAGAAGCAGGTTTCGCTGAATGAAAAACTTTATGGCTATGCACAGAAAAATATGCCAGAAAAATTGTTTCGTTACAGAAAGTGTACTGAAAGAAGCATAGATGCGTTTTATAGAGATCGGGTTTGGGTATCAACTTCCATAAGCATGAATGACGGATTTGATGCTCGAATGTATTTTGACAAGAATGCCATACGTTTGTGGAGAGATAAGCTGGTATCCGAGAAAACGATCAATTACCTTAAGGAGTTTTGCCAATCTGACAACTGCCTCCCGAGTGAAATCGTAGCTTTTCCAGACATGGCTGATACTTTCAAAACCGTAGTTGCGTTGATGCCAGAGCAGTTCGAGCAAATCATCACCGCTTATACGAATTTTGTTAGCAGTAACATTGAGATGGTAATTGGCTCTATTGCTGATCTGACACAGAAGACATTGAAATTCTGCTGCTTAAGTGAAAAAATCAATTCTTCAGTTATGTGGGGATTGTACGCAAATGACGAGTCAGGATTTGCCTTGGAATATTATTGTCGTAATCTATATTCATCTGTCCCGTTGGAAAATGAACAACAAAGACTTTGTACATGTTTCCCAATAATCTATGGGAATCGCAGATTCCAGGTTCCGACTGAGTACATCAAATATTTGCTGCAATATAGGTTAATGAATACAATGCTCTTAAGGTCTGGTTATGCAAAGTGTTATTCATATGCAGCCAAATCAATTCTTAGCTCACTTCCATGTCCAGATAATTTGATTCCAACCAAGATAGCATTACATAAATCCAACGAGTGGAAGCAAGAAGCAGAATGGCGCTTATTCTGTTCCAGCAATGATGATCAAGACTTTCAAGATGCCGCACATGGCTATTTTACGATGAAACCTTCCGCATTGTATTTGGGCAGACGGATTACCTCTATTTATGAGAAGATTCTGTCTGATATCGCCAAGGAAAAAGGTATTCCTATATACAAGATGAGTTTGGATGACGATTCTATTTCGTACGATCTAATACCGAAGCAAATAGGGCCTCTCCGAAACCTGTCATAGAACGAATCGTGGGCGGCTACAGCGACTTCCTGTTCTTGGATAAAGATGGTATGCCATTGGTGACGATACACTGGAGCATAGCCTCGAGCACATGGTGGCGATATAACAACGAGATATTTCGCATCCAGCTTCCCAACCCATGAGTTATCTTGCCATTGAAAATCATAAAAAGCGGGTACCGTAGAAGGACAATACCTCCTGCGATGCCAGTTCTTTCATTCCCTCATTCGTAGTAATACGGTAGTAACCCGTTTCCTCCGATGCCCCATTATGCCCGAGTTTGCCCCGTTATGCTTTCAAGTAACCCTCTATAAGTCCCTGCTGCCGTGGCAGACAAAAAGTATCTTCTTCATCACAAATCTCCTTCCTGATATGCCGTGATACGCCGTGAAATGCCGCTTTATGACGACCTTGCCGAGAGTGTGTCTGAATTATCGGAAAGTGTAGAAGTGGCATAATAGGGCAAATCAGGGCATATTAAGTCCCTCAAAAGTAGTAAAAACGTAGTAGGAATGGGGGTGTTTTACTACTCTCGCAAGCCCCTGAAAATGTCGGCGGCAAACGTACACTTTCCTTATCATAGCATGGGAGGACGGGAAACTCAACATTATGGACGGGATACCGCACGTTCGTTTCATAAAGCCAACAGAATTATTTGACAAGTTCAGTCTTTGCATAGTATCCTCAATATACAGAAAGGGAGGCGGTTTGCTTATGAAGAAAATATCGAAAATGGTAGGCGCGACGATGCTGTGCGCGGGTATGATGTTCTCATCTGCCGTTTGCGCAAGCGGCGGCGATGAAAACAATGCCTTCGCCGAAGGTGCATACAAAGCAAAAGTGATGGAAAGCATCGGGCATGGGAAGAGGGTTTATTTTGCAGGCCCGCTGTTCAACCAAGCGGAAAAGGATTTCAATCTGGCGATGACGAAAATACTGGAAGAACACGGCTATCAGGTCTTTTTGCCGCAGCGCGACGGCATCGAGGCCGTGAAGTTGGAAGGCAAGACGGAAGAAGAAGTTGTCAGGATGATTTTTGAGTTGGATGTCCGAGAGGTAAGGAACGCAGATATTGTTTTCATGAATCTGGACGGCCGGGTTCCCGACGAGGGGGCTTGCGTCGAGCTTGGCATCGCTTACGGCATCGGGAAAAGGTGCTATGGCATCAAGACAGATGCCCGTACTGCGGAAACCATGTTTGAGTTAAATCCGATGATAAGCGGATGCATGATAAAAATTTTCAGGAATTTCGACGGCGAGAAACTGAAAGACGAACTCATGCAGTACTTATCCGAGAACGAGCTTTAAGGTGAAAAAGGGATTAATGGCTAAGTTATTTTTCGACAGTTCCTTAGTGGAGGACAAGCAATGAGTGAAAAAGGACGTATTGCATGGCTGGATGCAGCAAAAGGCATTGCTATCGCATTCGTAGTTGCAGCACATTCTATTGGAGGGGAATGGTCGAATGTCTTATCCCCCATAAGGATGCCTATCTTCTTTGTGGCAGCAGGTTTCACTTTGAATCTGCAAAAATGGCAGAATCGCAAATATGAATTTTTCCGCTCACGCGTAGAGCGTCTGCTCATTCCCTATTTTTTGCTGGAACTGCTGTTCTGGCCTATTTGGTCTGTACGTGGGATGTTTCTGCCGCGTGTGGGAACAGAACTGCCGCCCATCGAGGCTTTGGGCGGCATCTTGGGAGGCAATTCTGTTGATCTTCCTCTTGTCGCATTGTGGTTCCTTCCTTGCTTTTTCCTGGCAGAAAATATTTTCCTCTGGCTTTTCCCGGCAGATCAAACATTGGGCATAAGGAGCGTATTGACGGCCTTGTTCCTCAGCGCTTTAGGCTATCAGCTCGGCTGTATGGAGCATCTTCCCTGGGGGTTGGATATTGCGCTGTTCGCTCAGGGATTTATCCTGACCGGCAGGTGGCTCCGAGCCAAGGGACTGGAGAACCTTTCGGGCATTTGGAGCCTGTTTTTGCCGCTTTTCCTGCTGGCGGCGCAGAGTCACGTCAATGACTATTTCAACATGGCCGCGCGCATGTATGGCAGTTATCCTTTGCTTGCCTATGCCGCAGCGATTGGGGGGAGTATTCTGCTTATGCGAATCATGCAGCTTTTGGTGCATGATGCCACATCCTTCCCGGCTGAGATGGGCAGGCGTTCCATGGCTATTTATGTTCTGCATCCCTTCGTACAGATTATCATCACGGATGCTTTGCTATGCACATTCATCGATGGAGATTACGGGACAGTTTTCAACCTTTGGCAGGCGGGAATCCCCATCGCTGTTTTGGGAATATTGATTCCCGTTTATGTGTCCCGTCACTGGGCGCAAAAGCCAATTTTGCGTCATTTAGGAATATAGATGTCTATCCGGGAAAAAGGAGCATGAGATGATGAGATTTTCTAAAAATGTACTGTTGCTTTTGCTGATGACGCTTTTGATATGCTGCACCAATGTGGTGCAGGCGGCGTACTCGCGGGCGGATTTTCCGCCGGTGCTCATGTATCACGATGTCAGGGAAACGGCGCTCAATTATTTCGATGTGACCACAGAGGATGTGTCTTTTGTAGTGCAGGACAGGGGACTGCTCCATGAGGATGCCAAGTACAGCATACCGAGGATTTATATGGGATTGGAACTGGGCAAGGAGCATCTTGACAGATTTTCAGATTACGTGAATTGTTATAAGAAAATGCCGGCGGAGCTTTTTGTCGATCGTTGGGAATATTTCAAGGATTGATTTCATGTCGACAAAAATGCGATTGGAAGAAGGCATATAGAATTGGAGGCAGACTATGGAAAAAGCATTCGCAATCCCAATATCCAGGCGTGACTTCATGAAACTGGCGGGACTTACGGCGGCATCGTCCTTGCTTGGTATCAAAGACGATGCCGCAAAGGCAGAGGCTGCTCCTCCAGCGATAAGTGCGCTAGATTATAGCAAGGCGAATCTTCCCATTCTCTTTAATGTCGATGTCTGCGTGGTTGGCGGCGGCTCGGCGGGGACTGCGGCTGCTGTTACCGCTGCGCGAAAAGGAGCGAGGGTTGTCCTTGTGGAGCGGGGCATTTCCCTTGGAGGACTGGCGACTCAAGGATGTGTGTATCCTTGCATGCCTACTTTCATAGATGGCAGTGATACCCCCTACATCAAGGATTTAAACCGACGCATGGAAAAACAGGGGGTATCGCCCTTTCAAGACGTAGAGGATTCAGCTACTTTTTACGGAGGCGGCAGGGGACGGTATATACCGGAATATCTTGCTTTCGTGTACGATGAGATGTGTGAAGAGGCAGGCGTGGACATTCTTTACAATGCCACCTTGGTGGGAGCGGTGACCGACGGGGGCAGAATAGACAATTGTGTTGTTCAGACCATTGAAGGCCCGGGAAGAATACAGGCAAAGGTTTTCGTTGATGCCACGGGGGATGCGTTGCTTTCGAGGCTGGTGGGAGTTACGGCGGAAAGAGGATCGGAAAAAACCGGACGAAATCAGCCCATGACCCTGCGCTTTGAAATGGGTGGAATTGATGCCCCAAAGGTCCATCATTTCTTCAGAGATGATTTAAAGGACGGCTGGAAAACTGCACGCGGTGAAAAAGTCTTGGCGAAGGCTCTGAAAGAGGGGAGATTCCCTTTTGTTGAATTTGATAAAATGAAAACCACCGAGAAATTCTTCCAAGGCGGGGTAGCCCGGGGCGAATTGACCGAGGATGACATCCTGTATATCCAAGCATTTACGATTCCCGGCAAAACCGGTGTCATGTCCATGAACTGTCCGGAGATGCCGCCGCTATACTTCAGTTCCACAGATGCTGTTTCCATAAGCAGAGCGGTGACTTTTGGACGCCGCATGATGCGCCGTCTGGCGGGATTTTTCATCAAGAACATTCCCGGCTTCGAGAAAGCCTATATCAGCCGCGAAGCCAACATGGTAGGGGTGCGGGAATCTTGGCGGATTCGCGGGAAATACTATATGGAGGCTGACGATTATCTCAAGGCACATCATTTTCCCGATGGGGTTTGCCGCACGGCATATCCCATTGACATCCATGATGTGAAGCTGGATTACTTTGAAAAGCTGAAGAAAGGACAGTATTACGAAATACCATATCGCACCTTGGTGACGAACGAGATTTCCAACCTGCTTGTGGCGGGACGTTGCGCCAGCGGAAGTTTCGCCGCTCAGGCTTCTTTCCGTATTCAGCCCACCTGCATGAGCATGGGGGAGGCAGCGGGAATTGCGGTAGCTTGGGGGATTTCTCACGGAATCGAAGCTAACGCCCTGCGCTGGGAAGATATTCCTGCAGAAGAGCGTAGCTACGTGAGCGAGGGATAAAGCAAATGAAGTATGGATTTCAGAAGTTGGAGGTTTTGTCTATGGACAAAGTTGGAACAATGGATTGATGACGAGGTAATTCACAATAGGGAAAATGGTGGTTATGATGGACTACAATCGGAAAAGGCGTTGGGGAACTGTTGTTATCGTATTCATAGCGGCTGTTTTGGCGGCAGGCTATGCGATAGGAGATTATTTTGTCGATTATGCTCTGAAGCGCGGCAACGAGACAGATCCGTTGGCGCCTCCTGCTGCCTGCGTCAATATTCTTGACAAGAGCAGAGAAATGCCTGAAGAACCGGCGGTGCCAACGGAAGAGTGGCGCATGACCATGCCGGATGGCAGGAATGTAGTGGCAGTAAGCTATAGGCCCGCCCAAACGGGACACCGCTGGG